>CAWHBI010000047.1:0-37148 GCA_963827545.1 uncultured Alphaproteobacteria bacterium | reverse complement strand
ACAAGCGTCCTCAAAACAGCGAGCCCTGTGTGCCGCCACCCTGCCCGGTCTTGAGGCGCATGGGTTGGTTACGCCGTACGCGCGGCACCGTCTCCTGGTCCTCGCCCGGCTTGCGGATTTCGACTGCTTCTGCCTTCACGTGGCCGTCGGCCAGCTCGATGTCGAGGCGCTGGCCGGCCGCCACCCGCGCCACCGTCCGCACGCTCCTGCCTTCGCTGTCTCGTACCAGCGCGAACCCACGTTGCAGGACGCCCTGGTAGCTGAGCGAGGCGAGCAGCTTGGCGCTGGCATCCAGATGCCGGCGGTGGCGCGCCACTCCATTCAACATGCTTTGCCGCGCGCGCGCATGCAGAACCTGCACGCGCTCTGCGCAGCGCGCCACGCGATCGCCGATGACCTGCGGCCCCAGGCGGCCCACGATGCGCTCCAGGCGCGCCCGCCGTGGTCCCGTGATGCGCACCAGCGACGCCGTGGCGCGCCGCCCCAGCGCGTCGATGTGGTCGCGCGCGCGCATCAGTCGCGCGTCCAGCAGGCGCGGCGCCAGGCGCGAAGCCACCCGGACCAGGCGCCGCTCGTGCGCGCGCGCATTCTCCAGCAGCGCGCGCCCCAGGCGCCGCTCGACGGCATCGTAGCGCTGGCGCGGGAGCGCGATCAGGTCCTGCCGCCGCGGCAGCCCGCGCGCCGCCGCAAGGAGATGCTTGCGCATGCCGTCGAGCGCCCGGTTGGCGGCCCGCTTGAGGCGCAGGCCCAGTTCGCCCGTGCGCTCGATCAGCTCGGAATATTTGGGGACCGCCCACTCCGCCGCTTTGGTCGGGGTCGGCGCGCGGGCGTCGGCGGCCAGATCGATCAGGGTCCAGTCGGTCTCGTGGCCGACCGCGGAAATGAGCGGGATCGCGCTTGCCGCGGCCGCCCGCACCACCATCTCCTCGTTGAAGCCCCACAAATCCTCCAGGCTGCCGCCGCCGCGTGCGACGATCAGCACGTCGGGTCTCGGAATCGGGCCGCCGGTGGGAAGTGCATTGAAGCCCCTGATGGCCGCTGCCACCTCGGGCGCACAGGTCTCGCCCTGCACCCTGACCGGCCACAGCAGCACATGCGCTGGAAAGCGCTCGGTGAAGCCCGCCAGCATGTCGCGGATCACCGCCCCCGTCGGCGAGGTCACCACTCCGATTACGCGCGGCAGGAAGGGCAGCTTGCGCTTCTTCGCCTCGTCGAACAGCCCCTCGGCCGCCAGCTTCTTCTTGCGCTCCTCCAGCAGCGCCATCAGCGCGCCGATGCCCGCCGGCTCCAGCGCGTCGATCACGATCTGGTATCTGGAGGACCCGGGATAGGTCGTGACCCGCCCGGTGGCAACCACTTCCAGGCCCTCCGCCGGCTTGATCCTGATGGCCTGCAGCGTGCTGCGCCAGATCACCGCCTCGATCTTGGCCTTGTCGTCTTTGAGCGCGAAATAGCAGTGCCCCGACGAATGCACGCCGCGGAAGCCTGAGATCTCACCCTTGAGCCGCACATAGCTGTAGGTGCCCTCGAGCGTGCGCTTGATGGCCGAGCTCAGCTCGGACACGGAGTATTCCGGCAGATTGGCCCCCTGGCGGGCGGTACTGGCGACGGTTTCGGCCACGGTCACCCCTGGCTTTGTTTCGAGGTCCATTCAATGATACATGAGGGCGCGGCGCAAAGCGGCCAAGGTATGGCGTCTTTTCCAGAGCTTTTGTGAGGGCGCGCCCATGAACGTCCTTCTCATCGGTTCCGGCGGCCGCGAGCACGCGCTCGCCTGGGCCATTTCGGCCAGCCCGCTCTTGTCCAAGCTCTACTGCGCGCCCGGCAACGCCGGCATCGCCGAGGTCGCCGAATGCATCGCCCTCGATATTGCCGACCATGCCGCCGTTATTGCCTTCTGTCGCGACACGGACATCGGCTTCGTGGTGGTGGGCCCCGAGGCGCCGCTGGTGGCGGGCTTGGCCGATGACCTTGCCGCCACCAGGATCAAGGTATTCGGGCCGTCGAAGGCGGCTGCGCAACTCGAGGGCTCCAAGGGTTTCACCAAGGACTTCTGCGCCGAATTCAATATTCCCACCGCCGCCTACGGCCGCTTCAAGGACAGGCGAGCGGCCCTGGCCTACCTCGAGCGCCAGCCGCTGCCCATCGTCGTCAAGGCCGATGGCCTCGCCGCCGGCAAGGGCGTCACCGTGGCGGAAACGCGCGAGGCGGCGGCCGACGCCATCAACGACTGCTTCTCCGGCGCGTTCGGCGCCGCCGGCGCCGAGGTCGTGATCGAGGAGTGCCTCATCGGCGAGGAGGCGAGCTTCTTTGCCCTCATCGACGGTGCCCATGCCCTCCCCCTTGTCGCCGCCCAGGACCACAAGCGCGTGCTCGATGGCGAGAAGGGGCCCAACACCGGTGGCATGGGCGCCTACTCGCCGGCCCCCGTGATGACGCCCGAGGTGACCCGCCGCACCATGGACGAGATCATCTGGCCCACCGTGAGGGGCATGGCCGCCCGTGGCACGCCGTTCAAGGGTGTGCTGTACGCCGGGCTGATGATCTCGGACGCCGGGCCCAAGCTCATCGAGTACAACGTGCGCTTCGGCGATCCCGAATGTCAGGTGCTGATGATGCGGTTGAAATCCGATCTGCTGCCCGCGCTCATCGCCACCGCCGACGGGGTGCTCAAGACCTTCGACCTGCGCTGGCACGATGAGGCGGCCCTCACTGTGGTCATGGCCAGCAACGGCTACCCCGGGGACTACGCCAAGGGCAGCGAGATCCGCGGCCTGGATGCGGCCGGCGCCGTGGAGGGCGTGGAGGTCTTCCACGCCGGCACCGTGCAGGAAGGCCCGCGCCTGCTCGCCGCCGGCGGCCGCGTGCTCAATATCACGGCGCGCGGCAAGACCGTCGCCGAGGCGCAGCAGCGCGCCTACCGCGCCATCGCCAAGATCGACTGGCCGGGCGGCTTCTGCCGCTCCGACATCGGCTGGCGGGCGCTGCAGCGGGAGCAGCAGAAGCCATGAGCGCACTCCCCGACCTTTTCCCCGGCTTCGCCGAGCGGCGCATCAGAACCGCCGCCGATGTGGAAATCTACCTGCGCACCGGCGGCTCCGGCCCGCCGCTCTTGCTGCTGCACGGCTACCCCCAGACCCACGTGGCCTGGCACGGGATCGCTCCGGAGCTGGCCCGACACTGCACGCTCGTCATCGCCGACCTGCGCGGCTATGGCGCAAGCTCGGCGCCGCCGGGCGATGCCGAGCACAAGGTCTACTCCAAACGCGCCATGGCGGAGGATTGCCTGGCCGTCATGCGATCGCTGGGGCATCCGACTTTCATGGTGGCCGGCCACGATCGGGGCGGCCGCGTCGCCTACCGCCTGGCGCTCGATCATCCCGAGGCGGTCGCAGCGCTGGTGCCCGTCGATATCATTCCGACCGGCGAAGTATGGCGGCGCGCCAACGCCGGATGGGCGGTCAAGACCTACCATTGGTCCTTCCTGGCCCAGCCGCATCCGTTGCCCGAGACATTGATTGGCCACGAGCCGGTCTACTATGTCGAGCACACGTTGAAAGCCGCGGCGGGCCCCCGCGACCTCTCGGCCTTCGCGCCCGAAGCGCTGGCGCATTATCGCGCACTCCTCAAGGAGCCCGCGCGCGTCCACGCCGTATGCGAGGACTACCGCGCCGGTGCCGGCATCGACCGGCAACTCGATGACGCGGATTCTTGCTGCCGGGCGCAGGATTGGGTGTCCAACCCTTGTGATGTGGGCGGACAACTATCTGGCCGGCAGCCCGCTCGACGTCTGGCGCCCCTGGTGCACGGACCTCACCGGCGCCGCCGTCAAATCGGGCCACTACCTGGCCGAGGAGAACCCGAAGGACACGCTGGCCGCCCTGGTGCCGTTCCTCACCGCCCGCAGGGGGAAGCCATGATGCGGGTCGCCACAGAGGTGCGCAGATTCCCCTCCCCATCGTGCCGGAGGCGCGTCTTCGACACGACGTGGGGAGGGGTTAGGGGTGGGGGGAACCCCAACGGGTACCGTTCTGCGATCCCCCCCTCCCCTGTCCCTCCCCCACGTCGTGTCGAAGACGCGCCTCCGGCACGATGGGGGAGGGAACGCTTGTGGCACGCCCGACCCCTCATGAACCCACCCGACAAAGCCCTGCAACCGCACAAGCCCGCCCTCCCCGCCACGCGGCCGTCGATCGCGCTGGCGCTGGGCGGCGGGGGCGCGCGCGGGCTGGCGCACATCCTGATGCTTGAGGTGTTCGACGAGCTGGGCCTCAAGCCCAAGGTCATCGCCGGCACCTCGATCGGCGCGCTGTTCGGCGCGGCCTATGCCTCTGGCCTGTCGGCCAGGCTCATCAAGGCCCACACCGAGGAGATGCTGAGCCAGCGCTTCGGCATCGCGCGCTACCTGCTGTCGGCCCGCTCCGAGCCGGTGTTCAAGTTCCTCAATGTCCTGCCGCTGAGATCATCGCTGCTGGAGCCCGGGGTGCTGCTAGACCTGATGCTACCCTCCAAGGTGGCGCGGGACTTCGCCGACCTCGCCATCCCGCTCAAGGTGGTGGCGACCGACTTCTACGCCCAGGAGCAGATGGTGATCGACCAGGGCGACCTGCGCACTGCCGTGGCAGCCAGCATGGCGCTGCCGGCGCTCTTCACCCCCGTTACGCGCGACGGCCGCGTGCTGATGGATGGCGGCCTGGTCAATCCCTTGCCCTTCGATGTCCTCAACGGCGCGGCCGACGTCACGGTCGCCATCGACGTCAGCGGAGCCTCGCTTGGTCCCGGCAAACGCCTGCAGCCCACGGCCTTTGCCGCGCTGGTGTCGTCCTCGCAGATCCTGCAGCGCTCGATCGTGCGCGAGAAGCTGAAAGCCCAGCAGCCCGACATCTACATCGACGTCGAGGTCGACGAGTTCCACGTGCTGGAGTTTCACCGTTTCGAGCAGGTGCTGACGGCTGCCGGCCGGGCCAAGGAGCAGCTCAAGCGCCAGCTCGACCGCGTGCTCGCCAGCCACGCGGCCGAGATGCTGCCCGCCGCCGAGGCGCATGGCGCCCAGGCCCCGCGCAAGAAGCGCCTCACGAGCCTCAAGCGCCTCACCAGGAGACGCCCGGCATGAACGAGACGGCCGCCGCCGACACGTTCCGCAGCGCCGGCCCGCGCGTTGCGCTGGCACTGGGCGGCGGCTCGGCCCGCGGGCTCGCGCACATCGTCATCCTGGAGGCGCTCGACGAGCTCGGCATCAAGCCCGTGGCGATCGCCGGCACCTCGATGGGTGCGATCTTCGGAGCATGCTACGCGATCGGCCTTTCAGCCGCGGAAATCCGCGCCGGCTTCGAAAGCCAGTTCGCGAGCCGCGCCGCGTTCCTGAAGCACTTCGCGGGCAAGCTCAGGGGCGGCATCTCCACGCTGTGGAGCCTGCGCGCGCCCGGCATCGTCGACAACGTCACGCTGTTCGAGATGCTGCTGCCCGAGGTCTTGCACTGCGATTTCGACGCGCTCAAGATCCCATTCGTCGCCATCGCCGCCGATTTCTACGCGATCGAGCAGGTCGTCCTCGACCACGGCCCGGTGATCCCGGCCCTTGCCGCAAGCTGCGCCCTGCCGAGCATGGCGCGCCCCGTGGTCCTGGAAGGCCGCGTGCTGATCGACGGCGGCTACGTCAACCCGTTGCCCTACGACGTGGTGATGGGCCGCGGCGATCTCACCGTGGCCGTCGATGTCACCGGCGATCCCCAGCGCCGCCCCGGCACGCGCGTGCCCGGCACGCTCGAGGCGCTCACCGGCGCCACCCAGCTGCTGTTCCACTCCATCACGCGCGAGAAGCTGAAATCCATCGCCCCCGACATTCTGATTCGGCCCAAGGTCGGCGGCTTCGGCGCCCTCGACTACTTCAGGATCGGCGAGATCCTAGACGCAGCGCAGAGCGCCAAGGACGACCTGAAACGGCAGCTTTCCCAGCGCCTCGAGGCCGTCGCCTGAGGTTTCCACAGCCAAGTGCGCGCCACACTATCGTTTGCCCTCCCGATTGCGCATCCTCGCGGCGTTCGCAAGACTGCCCGTGTCCAGTCCGCGTCGCGGGCCCCGTCGCAATAGAGGGGGCATTCCCGTGGCAACTCCTGATCCCGCAGAGTTCCGCATCGACATCGACCTGGACCACGCGCAGCGCGAGGCCGAGCGCGTGCGCGATATGCTGGCTGCGCTGCGCCGCCGGCACGATCTCGCCCGCTACGAGTACACCAGCATCGTGCGCATCGTGCCGGGCGGCGACACCTTCGCCCAGCCGGTTCTCACGCTCGGCAACCGCTTCGCCGACAGCGAGGATTTGCTGCTCTCCACCTACCTGCACGAGCAGATGCACTGGTACCTGTGGCACCTCGGCACGCCCGAGCGCGACATGGTGGCCCCGTTCATGGACGAGCTGGTGCGGCGCTATCCCGACGCCCCCATCGATCTGGCGAACGGCGGCGCGCGCAGCTACGAGGCCACCTATGCGCACCTGGTGGTGAACTGGCTCGAGATCGCGGCGACGTCGGAGTTCATCGGCCGGGAGCGCGCCATCGCCGTCGCCAGCGCGCAGCGCCGGCGCAGCTACGGCTGGCTGTACGACACCGTCGTCAGGGACTGGGACCTCCTGGGCGAGCTTTACGAGCGCCACGACATCGTGCCGATCCGCACCGCCGAGGACTTGCGCAATGAGAACCGCAAGGCCGCACGGGCCAGCCTCAACGGCGGAGCGCGAAGAAGGTCCGCAGCAGCGCGGCCGAGCGCGTCTCCTCGATCCCGCCGTAGACCTCCGGCGCGTGGTGGCAGGACGGCTGGCTGAAGATGCGGGGCCCATGCTCCACGCCGCCGCCCTTGGGGTCGCCGGCGCCGAAGTAGAGGCGGCGGATGCGCGCGAAGGAGATGGCGGCCGCGCACATGGGGCAGGGCTCCAGCGTGACATAGAGGTCGGCGCCCGTCAGCCGCTCCGATTGGAGAGCCGCACAGGCCGCACGGATCGCCAGCATCTCGGCGTGGGCGGTCGGATCGTTGAGCTCGCGCGTGCGGTTGCCGGCCCTGGCGAGGATCTGCCCGCCCGCCACCACCACGGCGCCGACCGGCACCTCGCCGCGCCCCGCAGCGGCCTCGGCTTCTGCGAGGGCGGCAAGCATGTAGCCATTGCCGGCGGCGTTCGGTGTCATGACCAGGGTCTTAGCCAATGGGCGGACTTCCACTCATCGTCGCGCGTATAGAATAATTCATCTCCCGCCGCCGCCCAATGTCGGGATATCGGTCGCCGCCGATGACGGTCAGTGTTGGGGTGCGGCAATGCGCCGGAGCCGAAGAAGCTAATACATCTGCGTCCCGGCGCTGGCTGACCGAGCCGCGGGGAAGCAGTGGCCCACCCGGGCTGCGTGCGACGATGGTGGAGTCGAAACTGCCGCCACGGCGCAATCTGCATGCTCCGGGCGTCGACAGGCGGTCCATCAAGACCGGCAATATAGTATTCGGCTATCGCCGAAACGGACACCGGCGGTGGCCCTAGTTTAGGGCACACCGCCGGTCACAACGAGACTGCTCGGATCAGAACTGGAAGTTCACCGTCGCCTTGCCGCCATACTCCTGCACATCCTCCGAGAACCGCCCGGTCGATGTGATCGAGAGCGACAGCCCCTTGCCGACATCGGTCCACTTCACCCCACCCTGCAACTCGAGGCTGGTGGCATCGAAATTATGGGCGAGCGGAAGTGTGAAGCCCCCGCTCACAATGTCGGCTTTGTTCGTATCGTTGAACTCGTAGACCACCCCCGCGCCGGCAAACACGTTGAGCAGAGACTGGCCGGTGCGGACGTCAGCGCCAACTCTCAACCCCAGGCGCCCCAGCAGGCTCTCGTTGTCCTGGATGGCGAACGTTGTAGCGAGGACGCTGAACTGGTCCCAAGAGCTCCGGGCGTATGCCAGATTGGCATAGGGCTGAAGCCAAGCCGCGCCACCGACGCTCGGATAGAGCTTGTACGTAGCCTCGATGCGCCCGCCCAGCGTGTCCACACCAGAGTTGGCCTTGAGGTCGAGCGCCGACGCCCGCCAATCGAAATCGAGCAGGTTCGCGTTTAAGACCGCGCTCAGCATCAGGCCGCCCTGCATGTAGCTGGCATAGGCACCGACCGTCCCGCCTTCGTACCTTCCCCTGAGCGAGATCGCGTGCGGCGAGATGGTAGAATCCAGCCAGCCACCGAAGACGCCGGCCATGAGCGCAGTGTTGCCGCCCCACTTCGAGATGAAATCAACGCCGGCCTGGAACCCATAGGTGCTCTGGCTGTAGTCCGTCCGCGCTGAGAAGGTATCCTCGAAGAAGGTCAGCTGCGAAGTGCTGTCCTGCAGCCGACGCGCACCGAACGGTGCCGCCCACAGGTCGATGTAGCGTGTGGCAGGCACGTCGCCCTTGCGTGCGACAGACACCGGGCGGTCCACAGCAATCGTATTTGAAAGCGTGAGCTGGCGATCGATCCAGGGTTCCAGCGAGGTGTGGAAGGCCGTCAGCGCCCCCGTGGCGAAATACGGAGTGAACTGCACCTCCCCGCCCGGGCGGCTGTAGAGGACATGCACGTCCGCGTTGCTGCGGCCCGGGTTGCTGCGCGTCGCGTCAAGTCCCAGGTCCCACACCCAGAGGTCCTTCCTGATCGGACCGCCGACCAGTGCGAAGTGGTCGGCCTTCGTGAAGCCGCTGGCGACGCTTTCAACCCGCACGACCTCGATGCCCTGCGGATTGAAGACGCCCGGGCCAGCATTGGTGTTGTTGATCACGAGCCCCGTCGCGCCCGCCGTCGATGCTCCCACTTTGAGCAGGTCCGACGGAGAGCCACGCTCCCCGAGGAAGGTGTCCATTTTCACCAGCGCTCCGGCTCCGCCGGTGTAGGTCACAGGCACGGCCACGGTATCGTAGCGCACGCCCGCCCCCTGCATGTCGATGATGCCTTCATTCCGCAGGCTGCCGCCGATAGTGAAGGTCTGCCCGCCAGCTGCACTGTCCGCGATCAGGACCGATCCGGACTGAATGAAGAACTGCTCCGTAAGGATGCGTCGGCTGACCGGACCCAGATGCGCCCGCGAATTGTTCAGAAGGTTGATGGCCTCCCAGTTCTGCAGGTCGGTGAGGACCTCCACGACACCGCGCAGGTTGAGGGTATCGATCTGACCGTCGGCGCTCGATGCGTCGTCGCCGCCATCGATCACCAGCAGCCCCGCCTGAAGCGCCGCTCCACCCGCATTGACGCCGAAGATATCCAGCGTGTCGCTGCCTGCTCCTGTGCGCAGCTCAGAGGTGATGGACCCGCCGCGCCACTCCACTTTGTCGTTGCCGCCGTCTGCCATGACGGCGTTGACTGAGCCGGCCAGCACCGTGATCGTGTCGGCCCCGTCACCACCAGAAAGGAGGTTTGTGATCACGCTGCCGTTCAGTGTGATGGTGTCGGCGTCATCGCCTCCGTCCACGTTGCCGATGGAGCCGCCGCGCAGATCGATGGTGTCGGCCCCGCTACCACCGATTACGGTACCGCCGATCGTGCCGCCGAGGACGCGAATAATATCCCCCTCACTCCCGCCGTCGACGTTACCGCTGATCGTGCCAGCGCTCACCGTGATGGTGTCCGATGCCACTGCCGCCGAGAACATTGGCGACGGAGCCACCCTGAATGGTGATCGTATCTCCCTCGCTCCCGCCGTCCAGGTTGCCAGTGATCGTGCCGCCAGTCAGCGTGATGATGTCTGCACCGCCGGAACCGAGAACATTGGCGACGGAGCCACCCTGAATGGTGATCGTATCTCCCTCGCTCCCGCCGTCCAGGTTGCCAACATTGCCTGCAAGCAGGCTGATGGTATCCGCGCCCTCGTCGCCCGACACGTTTGTGATCAAGCCACCCTGGATGGTGATGGTATCCGCGCCCTCGTTGCCCGACACGTTGAAGACAAGGCCACCCTGGATGGTGATGGCGTCTCCGCCGTCGCCCCCCTCCAAGTTGCCGACGATGACGCCGCCGCTGAGCGTCATGATATCGCCGCCGCTGCCGCCGAGCACACTGCCGGCGACAAAGCCGCCACTAACGGTGATGGTGTCGCTGCCGCTGCCGCCGAACACGTTTCCGCCCTCGTCTGGGGCGCCCGGCCGACCGTCTTTGAACTGCCTGACGACGCCGCCCGATATGATGATGGTATCGTTGCCGCCCTCGCCATGAATGTTTCCGGCCACCTCGCCGCCAGTCATAATGATGAGGTCGTTTCCATGGCCGGTTTCGTCGACGTTCTTGTTATCGCCGAACACGCTTCCCATAACATTGGCGCCCGACTTCAGCAGGATCGTATCGGCGCCTATGCCGCCCATGACCTGGGTCGGGCTCGGTACGGTTGCGACGGCGAACGGGCTGGCGAGAGGGCCGATCGGGAGATCAGCGGTGACGGCTCCGGCGATCTCGATCGTGTCGTCGCCGCTGCCACCGTCCACGCCGCGGACAATCTGCGCGGTCGAGAGCACATTGATGGTGTCGCTGCCCTCGTCACCCAGAACGTTCCGCAATACCTTGCCGCCAATAATCAGCGTGTCGTCTTCGACACCGCCACTGACGTTGCCGCCCACAATCGATCCGTCGAGCACACTGATTGTATCGCTGCCGGCGCCGCCCTCCACATTCGCCAGGACGCCCGAGCCAGCATTGAGTGTTATCGAGTCGTTGCCGCCGTTGCCGAAAATGTTCTGGAAGGCAGTTCCCGCCAGGACGCTAACGACGTCGATGCCTGGACCACCGTTGAAATTGGACGCCTCTCGCACCAATTCGAACTCAAAAAAACCGTTATTCCGGATCTCCTCGATCTGGTCCGCGTTGAGCAGGTTTCGGGTCACCCCGATTTCATCGTAGAAGCGCGAATCGACTTCAGGGGCCATCAGGTTGGACCTGTTAGCCCTATCCACGTGCTCCAAGCCGAAGTTGTGCCCCATTTCATGCGCAATAGCGTTGCTGTAGGGACTGAAGCCCAAGAAATCGATCGCCAGCTGAGCGTCGATCACAATTTCTCTGGCACCGAATATGAAAGAAGGGATTTCGGCGCAACCAATGATGCTGCCCGTATCCCCGCATTTCTTGATGGAATCACGGCCGGTGAACCACATATTGATTACACGGAGGTCACTGGAGCCGCCATTTTGCGGTACGAAACTGCTCGGGCCCTCGTTGGCATCCCGCAGCGCGGTGTTGTTGAACTGG
This sequence comes from uncultured Alphaproteobacteria bacterium, assembly GCA_963827545.1. Taxonomy (GTDB): domain Bacteria; phylum Pseudomonadota; class Alphaproteobacteria; order Rhizobiales; family Hyphomicrobiaceae; genus AWTP1-13. The sequence goes on along the minus strand of CAWHBI010000047.1, from coordinate 25,917 downwards.
CTCGTCGGCAGGAAGATCGGCAGAACATTGGCCTGTCCCAGCGCTTTCGCGGTGCCGGCATGAAACGTGTTCACCACGGCGCAGTTGTTGCCGGCGTCATCGCAGACCTTGATGGGCTGGACAACGACAAAGCGGTCGAAACTGGGATCAGTCTCGGCTCTGGCACGCCGGGCCACCGGTGCCCGCCAGCAGCACGGAAGCCAGCGCGATGCCGCTGACGGAGACAAGAAGTCTTGTACGCACAGACACAAGCTCACTGCGACGCGCGCCGCAGCGCGCGCCCGAACTCAGATTCATCATTTCGGATTCCCCTACTACTGCGTCCGGCAACTAGCCTTTCGCTTTCTTGAAGACAGCATCGAAAGCCGCCACCATTCCATCGGACTGCATCGGAACGACCACCATCTTTCCGGGAATGTGAAAATGGATAGCCGCTTTATCCAGATTGGCCGGCAGCTTTGTCAGGCTGGCAGGCAGATCGATTTCCGATCGACAAAAGCGCGGCGTGCACGCGACATAACGACCGACGAACTTGTCCTTGTCGCTATCGCTCAGCGAGAAGCTCGCCGGCTTGGTGAGATCGACCCCGGTGGGCACCTGAAGGACCGCGCGAATCGTGTCGGAGGTCGGCAGACGCCCAATGGCCACCTGGGCCACCACGCGCCGATCCTTTTGAGCCAACGTCTGGACCATCTCGCAGACCTTGGCATCCTTGACCGTGTTGCATTGCACGACCCACGCGCCATACCGCGCCGTGGTCTGGGTCGGCTGCTGAGCGACGACGCCCCCACTTTGGGCCGACAACAGCAAGAGGCCGCCGACGAGTGCGAATAGAGTTCCAGGTCTCGTCACCAGAATCCCCCCAAAGAGTCGTCAGCATTCGATCTATCATATGGCGGATTATGAGGCCCGCCAGTTGGAAAGCCGGAGAGCAAGGCAGTGTCTCCCTCGCTATTCCGGCACATTCATGCCTCAATCAAAAAATATCCGGCATCGGCTGAACGGATGACCTGCTGACAAATCGCCGGGCCCTGTGGCGGCACTGCAACGATGACGCCCCTCCCACGGTTGCGCGATATTTGCTGGCTTCAGAAGTGGTACGGGAAGGCGTGGTAGGGCGGACTACGGACTTCGCACTAGCCATTTTTTTCAGCTCAGCCAGTGGCGCTGGCAGTTGCGGACTCTGCCACATTGACGCCCATTCGGACCCGAATGCGCCGGGGCTTCGCTCGGCGGCCTTTCACCGACCGTCAAGCGCAAGCGCTTGGAGGCCCGCGGTCGCTGCGGTGCGCCATTGGGGGCGGCTAACGCACGCCTTCGGGGCACCTTTGCCCCATCCGGATTCACAGCGCATAGTCCCTCATGGACGAAGGGCGTCAGGCTCGCTGCCGCCACGCTCTGCGAAGCACAGGACCTGAATAGGGTATGGTCAAACCCGAACGCGGACGGCGCAGGATTGCCGCGGCAACCATGGCGGGCGAGCCCATGCGCATCGCCAAGGCGCTGGCCCGCGCCGGGCTGTGCTCGCGCCGCGATGCCGAGCGCTGGATCGAACAGGGGCGCGTCAGCGTCAACGGCAAGGTGCTGGCGAGCCCTGCGCTTGACGTCTCGCCCAGCGACCGCATCGTGGTCGACGGCAACCCGCTGCCGGCGCCCGAACCCCCGCGCCTGTGGCGCTATCACAAGCCGAAGGGCCTCGTCACCACGCACGCGGACCCGCAAGGCCGCCCCACCGTGTTCGACGCGCTGCCCAAGCACCTTCCCCGCGTCGTCTCCGTCGGCCGGCTCGATTTCAACACGGAAGGGCTGCTGCTGCTGACCAACGATGGCGCGCTGGCCCGCCACCTGGAGCTTCCCGCCACCGGCTGGATGCGGCGCTACCGCGTCCGCGCGCACGGCAACATCACGCAGGCAGCGCTCGACAAGCTGAAGGAGGGCGTCGAGATCGCCGGCGTCCGCTACGGCCCCATCGAGGCCACGCTCGACACCAAGCCGCAGGGCACCAACATTTGGCTGACGCTGGGCCTGCGCGAAGGCAAGAACCGCGAGGTGCGCAAGATCCTGGAAAGCTTAGGCCTGGTCGTCAACCGGCTGATCCGTATCTCCTTCGGGCCCTTCCAGCTGCTCGACATCAAGCCCGGTGAGGTCGAGCACGTGAAGCGCAGCGTGCTCCGAGAGCAGCTGGGCCGGCAGACCGCAAGCGAGCTGGGCATTGCCGACGACGACGAGGCGGCCAGGCCGCCACGCAAGCCCAAGCCTACCAAACCCAAGGGCTGGGCATGAGGATCGTGGGCGGCCAGTTCCGCGGGCGCGCGCTTGCCACGCCCAGCGATGAGCGAACACGCCCCACCTCCGACCGTGTGCGCGAGTCGGTTTTCAACATCCTGGCGCATGGCATCCCAGGTTTCTCCGTCGACGGCGCGCGCGTGCTCGACTTGTTCGCCGGCACCGGCGCACTGGGGCTGGAAGCGCTCTCGCGCGGCGCCGCCTACTGCCTGTTCGTGGAGGAAGGCGCCGAGGCGCGCGCCCTCATTCGCCGCAACATCGAAGCGCTCGCGCTCACCGGCGTCACCAAGATCTTCCGCCGCGACGCCACCAGCCTGGGCCCGGCGAGCAATCGCGGCACCTTCGGTCTCGTCTTCCTCGATCCGCCTTACGAGCAGGGCCTCGCCGAGCGCGCGTTGGCCTCCGCAGCCTCGGGCGGCTGGCTCAGCGCCGGCGCCATCGCCGTCATCGAGGAGCGCAAGGGCACCAGCGTTACGCTCCCCGGCGGCTTCGCACCGCTCGACCAGCGCACCTGGGGCGACACACAGGTGCTGTTCGCGCGCTTTCTCGCGTAGGCCGGGTCGAGCGTCACGGCCTACGCCGCGCCGAGCAGCCGCAAGGCCGCGCCGCCGAGGATCGTGGCCTTGTCGGCCTCGGAGATAGACAGGGCCTGCACCTGCCGGACGCCCTCGAGCGTGCCCATGTCGAAGGGGTAGTCGCTGCCCAGCAGAACGCGCGAGGCGCCGGCCGTCGCCACCAGGTATTCGAGTGCCGGCTGCCCGTGCAGGATGGTGTCGAAGAGCAGGCGGCCGATGGAGGCGGCCGGCGACACCTTCAACTTCTCCTGCGGCTCGGGACGCACCTGCCAGCCGTGCTCCCAGCGCCCCGCCTGGTAGGGCACGAAGCCGCCACCGTGCACCATCAGGAACTTGATGCGCGGGAACCTGGCGATGACGCCGCCGAACACCAGCGCCGCGGCCGCGATCGTGGTGTCCAGCGGATTGCCGATCAGGTTGACCAGGTAATAGGACTTGAGCCGCTCGGCGCCGGCCACCTGGGTGGGGTGCACCATGATGAAGGCGTCCAGCTCGTCGGCGGTGGCCCACAGCGGCTCGAGCGCGGGGTCGTCGAGGTTGCGGCCGTTGACGTGGGAACCGATCTGGGCGCCCTTCAGGCCGAGCTTGCGCATGGCACGGCTGAGCTCGTCGGCCGCCAACTGCGGCGCCTGCATGGGCAGCGTGGCAATCCCCAACAGCCGCTCGGGATGTGCGGCCACGGCCTTGGCAATCTGATCGTTCTGCAGTGCCGCCAGCGTGGCCGTGAGCGCGGCCTCCTGGTTGTAGAGAAACGTCTGCGGCGTGTTGGAGATCACCTGCATGTCGATGCCGGCGGCGTCCAGGTCGGCGAGACGCTTGTCCATGTCCCAGCCCCCGCGAGGGAAGGGCCGGTACTTGGTGCCCGCCACCTCGAGCACGGCGAAATCGTCGTCGATGCGCTCCATGCGCGGCCCGACGCCGGGTGCCTCCTTGCGCATGAGCGCCATGGTGTCCTCGGCCAGGATATGGGCATGCACGTCGATGGTTGCGCGCTTGGTCATGAAGGCTCCCCCGATGCAGGAACGCGGGAACCTATATCCTGCCTTCCCGCCTCTTGCGACGGTTGCATCGCCGCGCGATGGCGACGACAACGGCTATGCGCCGGTCCCACGCGTGGCTGGTAGTGTTGCCCGTATCGTGCTCGGTCGATCGGGCGTTCCGGCCCAGGCCACGGTGCCGCCGTGCCGGCTGGCGATCTGCCGGACCAGGGTGAGACCGAGGCCCGCTCCTGAGGTCGTCTGCCCCATGCGAAAGAATGGCGAGAAAACGCGCTCGCGGTCGCCGGCCGCCACCCCGGCGCCGTGATCACTGACGGTAACTGCCGCCTGCACCCCATCAGGCCGGACATCGACCTCGATCGGCGGCGCGCCATGCCGCTCGGCATTCTCGATCAGGTTGCGCACCATGCGGCGCAGCAGCGCCCGGTCGCCGAGCACGGTGACCGGTTCGCCGGCGACGCTGCACTGCTCGTAGCGGGCGCCCTCCTCGGCCGCGAGCGCGAGCAGATCGACCTCCTCCCGCTGGTCAAGGCCCTTCACCGCATCGAGGCGGCTGGAGAGCAGTATTTCGTCGATCAGGGTGTCGAGCTCGGCAATGTCACGTTCCAGCTCGCGCTTGCGGCTTGGATCGGCGGTCTCCTTCAGGAACTCGACGCCGAGCCGGATGCGGGACAGAGGTGTTCTGAGCTCGTGCGAGGCGTTGGCGAGCAGCAGCTTGTGCGACCCCACGAGGTCCTCGATGCGGGCGGCGGCGCGGTTGAAGCTCTCGGCGAGCCGCGCCACCTCGTCCTTGCCCTCGACCTTGACGCGCGCTGCGAGGTCGCCGGCGCCGAGCAATTCCACGCCAGCCTGAAGCCGCTCGAGCCTGCGCGTCAGACGGCGCACCAGCGGATAGGCGCAGATCGCCACCGCCAGGGCGATGCCGCCCAGGAAGCCAACGACACCCAGCACGGACGGGCCGCGCCGTCCGGGCGCGCGCGCCACGATCCAGCGCTCGTCAGGCAGGCGGATAGCCCAGGCTGGTCCGCCGCGTCCGTAGAGCCAACCGCCGACCTCGCGCCGCGGCGCCGGCAGGGGGCGGCGCCCGGCGGTGGCGACCAGTCGAAGGTTGCTGTCGAACAGGGCCAGGTCGAGCTTGACGCGCTGGTGCAGGCGCTCCACGGCCTGCTGCTGGGCCGCGTCGCCGGCGCTGGCCGGAGGCAGCAGCTGCGCCGCCAGCTCTCCAGCCATCTCGAAGGCCGGATGCTCCCTGGATGGATTGGGCGCGAACCGCCACAGCGCGCCGGCGACGAGCACCACCAGTAGCAAGCTGGCAATGATCGTCAGGTAGATCTGGCGATAGAGGCGATGCATCGGGTGCTTCAGTCCTGCGCCTTGGCAAATACGTAGCCGGCGCCCCGCACCGTAATGACCCGGCGCGGCTTCTTGGCGTCGTCCTCGATGGCCGCACGGATGCGTGAGATGTGCACGTCGATGGACCGGTCGAAAGCCTCCAGCGGCTCGGCCTTCATGATGTCCATCAGGACCTCGCGCGACATGACGCGGCCGGCATGCTCGGCGAGCGCCAGCAGCAGCCCGAACTGGTAGGCGGTGACGGACCGGAGCTCGCCGTCGAGGCGGACCTCGCGGGCGCCGCGGTCGATCTCGAGGCGGCCGAACCGCAGCACGTCGCTTTTTGGGCCGGCCTTCCCGCGCCGCAGGATGGCTTTCAGGCGCGCGAGCAGCTCGCGTGGCTCGAACGGCTTGGGCAGGTAGTCGTCAGCCCCCATTTCCAGGCCGACCACGCGGTCCATGGCATCGCCGCGCGCGGTCAGCATGAGGATCGGGGTGGCGGCGCGTGCGCGGACCTGGCGGCACACGTCGAGGCCGTCCATGTCGGGCAGCATCAGGTCCAGGACGATGGCGTCGAAAGCTTCGCGCGCGTGAAGGGCGAGCCCGGCGGCGCCAGTCGCCGCACGCGTCGCGCGGAAGCCTGCCCCGTCGAGATAGTCGCGGACCATCTCGGCGAGGCGGTTGTCGTCCTCGATCAGCAGGATGCGGTCGGTCACGGGCGCATACTAGCTGCGGTGCAGCCAGCCATGCCAGCTGTGGATCGGCCGGCGGGCAGGAGGGCGCGATGGTGGGTCACGGGTCAGATCCACCGGCGTGTTCTGCGCATGTAGGCCGCATAGTCCTCGCCGAACTTGCGCTCGAGCGCCCGTTCCTCGAAGGCGATGTACCAGCGGTCGGCGATGAGCGCGAACAGCACAACCGCCAGGAACGGCGTCGCGGCACCCAGCAGAATGGCCGTGCCGGCCAGCAGCAGCACGAACCCGAGATACATCGGGTTCCTGCTCCACCGGAACAGCCCGCCGGTCACGAGGACGCCCGGCTCGTTGAAAGTCTTGATGTTGGTGCCGACGCGCGCAAACAGGCGCGCCCCAGAACCGGTGACGAGCAGCCCCAGCGTCGCCAGGAGCGCGCCTGCGAGACTGTACGGATAGCTCACGACCACCGGACCCGGGGCGACAACGCGGAGCGCGATCATCACCGCGAGCAGGATCAGGACCAGGATTGGGGGTATCAGCTGCATCGCCGTTTCGCCTCGCTGAAGGGGCGCGGCGCAGGTGTCGATCCTGCGCCGGCCCGCTGCGATTGCCTGTCCAGTCCTAGCCGCGATGCCAGCCGCGCCAGGCACTCCTGCGCCACTGCAGGTGCTCGTGGACCTTCTGGCGCTGCTCGGGGGTGAGGACCTCCGCCACATCGCCCAATGCCTGCGCGAAGCGCTTGCTGGCGGCCTCGGCCAGGGCCATCTGCTCGGCGCGGAACGCCTCGATCGCCGCCCGGTCGAGCTTGGGCTGGGTCAGCAGGCCGCTGGCGCGCTCCCGCGCGGCTTGCGCCTTCTCACGCATCGGCAGCAGGTCCTTGACTGCGGCCTTGGCGATGCTGCGCAGCTTGTCCTGCTGCTCGGCCGATGCATCGAGCTCGATCGCCGCGTGCCGCACCGCGCGATCGACGCGGTCCTCGATTTGCGCCGGGCTCAAGGGGCCGCGCATGAACCAGGGGCCGTGTCCGTGCATACCCCAGCCCGGAGGACCGTACTGGCCGACTGCGCGCGTGGCCATCGCGCCGCTGAAGGCCGCCACCAGGGCGACCGTCGTGACCAACAGCCAGCGCCGGCGTCGGCGAGGGGCGTGCGGCTCGGGGCTGCCGGGCGCAGCGGTATTCGATTGCTCGTTCATTATTGGCTCTCCTGAGATTGCGATCCATCTGGTGTCGCCACCAGCCCACAACCTGGGGGGCCCGCGTTTCGCGCGCTTCTCCTGGATGTAAAGCTTTGTAAAGCCGGACATTGCCCCGCAGAAGGAGGGCGCCCGGGCACGGCCGACTGTCGAGAAAATCTGCATTGAGTTGGGAATCCACTTAAGATAGTATCTTTAGTACATTAAGCTCTCATGGAGCGAAGGCAGGCCGTGGTGGACCAGGTTCTGCACGCATTGGATCGAATCCCGCCCAACAGCGTCCGCGACCAGACTTACCTGGCCGGCCGATCGGGGTCGCTTTCGTCGCAGATCGTCGCGGAGGTGCGCGAGGCCCTGTTCACCAGGCGCCTGAAGCCGGGTGACAGCCTCGGCACCGAAAAGAGCATTGCCGCCCGCTTCGGCGTGAGCCGCATCGTTGCGCGCGATGCCCTGCGAACGCTGCAGGCGCTGGGCATCGCCGACATCCGCATGGGCCGGGGCGGCGGGGCCCGCGTGGCTGAGGGCAACCCGCGGCTGTTTGCGGAAGCGCTGGCCATCCAACTCGACCTGACCGGCGTGAGCCCCGGCGAGGTTCTCGACGCCCAGCGCGCCGTCGAAGCCCTGGGAGCCGAGCTGGCGGCGGAGCGTGCGACCAAGGCCGATCATGCACGGCTGAGGCAGCTGCTGGCTGACGCGGAAAGCAAGCTCGGCCAGTTCGACGCGTTCACCAGATCGAGCCGCGACTTTCATCTTGGCGGTGGCCGAGGCCTCGCACAATCGCGTGCTCGTCGTGCAACTCATCTCGCTGGAGCATGTCGCCTGGCCGGCGCGCAACCAAACGCTGACGCCGGCGGTGGCGAAGCGCATCCTCGACGTGCACCGCGAGCTCGCGCAGCTGATCGAAATGCGCGACGGGGCGGGCGCAAGGCGCCTTATGGACGATCACGTCAAGATGATACGCGCCCGGCGCGTGGCCGAGCAGGGAAACGCATCCGTGGGAGGAGGCTGCTGCTGACGCAGCGGAGGGTCTCGTCAGGAACGGGAAACAAGAGCGAAGCATCTACAGAGGAGCTGGAAACGCATGCCCAAGTTCGTCATCGAGCCGCACTTCCGTCTGCAGGAGTGGGTCGCCGAGGAAAAGGGCTACTTCAAGGACGAGGGCCTGGACTACGTGTTCCAGGAGCTGGTCCAGTCCACCGACGGCAAGATCCACGACAAGGGCGACAAGGTCGGCGCCTACCAGTCGTTCGAGAAAGGGCCGCACCTCGGACGTGAGCTGCGCCTGCCACTGGACGGTGGGGGTGGCGGCATCCGCCGGCAAAGGCAAGCTCTACCCCGATCTCTACTCGGTCACCCCGGCCGGCGTGTTCGTCCCTGCCGACTCGCCCGTGAAGAAGCCCGAGGACCTGGCCGGCGTGCCGATCTCGGTCGGCTACCAGTCGGGCAGCCACTACGCGACCATCCAGGCGCTCGAGCAGTACATGCCCTTGGACCAGATCAAGCTGTCGTTCGCGGACGGGATGCTGTTCAAGCGCATGGAGCTGCTGCTCGACGGCAAGGTGCCGGCCTGTGCCCTCTTCAGCGGGCCCTACTACTTTGCGGAGCAGCTGGGCTATCGCAAGATCATCGACTCGACCTTCATGATCACGACCATGGTGCACGGCAATCCCGACCCGGAGGACCTCAAGAAGTTCTTCCGCGCCCTGAAGCGCGCGCAGCGCGACATCGACCTGAGGCCCGAGCGCTACACGCACTACTACGGCAAGGAATTCCCGGTGCGCTGGCACGCCGTGATGGACACGCGCCGCTGGGGCCCCGGCGAGCGCATCGTATTCGAGCCCTACACGCGCGAGGTGTTCGACGAGACCTTTCGCTGGATCGCCGACCACGGCATCTTCGCCGACACCGGCATGGGCTCGGGCCAGTACGACAGCTCGATTGCGGTGACGGCGCGGTAGCGGCTGACGCTTGCTGGGAGCAAAGCGCGCTCAAGGAGAAGGGGCCCTGCCCATTGGGCCAGGCCCCTTCACCGCTCTCCCCGCTGGTCTATTTCCATTCTGTCCAACGGCTTGAGTGGGGCACCTGACAGGCCGGGTGCGGACCGCCGTCAGGTGCCCATGGACCGCATCGGGGCGCGTATCCGACCCGGTCAGCAGGATAACGTGCGACCTGGATAAGTCATCCTTCACAAAGCTGTCACGATATTGTCTGTGCATAACAGCGAGGGCGGGGTCACTTCTTCGCCGGCCCCCTCGCAGGGTCCTTGACCTTCTCGACTTTGCCGAATTCGACATTGAGAAGCTCGCCTCCGACCTTTTCTAAGCGCCGGCGGTCGGGTGCTCCCGCCGCGGCACCGGTGCTAGAGTTCGGCAAGTGGGCTCCCTTCCCAAGGCTCGCAAGCCGCAAGATGCGTTCAGGGGCAATCGCAATGGGCAAGCTCGAGGGCAGGACAGCCATCGTCACCGGCGGCGCGCATGGCCTGGGTCAGCATTTCGCGCGAGCCCTTGCGGACGAAGGGGCAACGGTCGCGATCCTCGACATCAAGGGCATCGACGCGGCGGTCACCGCCATCGACGCGAGCGCCGGACGGAAGGCCTGCTTCGGCCTCACCACCGACGTCAGCGACGAAGCTTCGGTCAAGGCCGCCGTCGCGGCGATCATCGACCGGACTGGCCGCATCGATATCCTCGTCAACAACGCGGCGGTCTATTCAACGCTCCCCCTTGCAGGGTTTGCCGACATCGACGTGGCGCTGTGGGACAAGGTGATGGCGGTCAACCTGCGCGGGCCCTTCCTGATGGCGAAGCACGCGGCGCCAGCCATGATCGCGCGCAGGAGCGGCAAGATCATCAACATCGCCTCGGGCACCGCCTACAAGGGCATGCCGCTGATGCTGCACTACGTGACCTCCAAGGGCGGGCGTGGTGGCCTTCACGCGCGCCCTGTCACGCGAGCTGGGGGCACACAACATCTGCGTCAACACGCTGGCACCCGGCCTCACCATGAGCGACAGCATCAAGGCCAACGCGGAGCATATCGCCTTCGCGCGCGATCGCGTGGTCCAGAGCCGGGCCATCCAGCGTGACGGCCATCCCAACGACCTGCTCGGCGCGCTGCTCTTCCTGGCATCGAGTGACAGCGACTTTGTCACGGGCCAGACCATCGCGGTGGACGGCGGGTCGATCAACACATAGCCGCAGGGTCGCGAGGCAACGGACCTGGCCTCGAAGATGACCAGAATGCGAGCTACAAGAAGATGGGGAGCGCAACGGTCAGACGACGCCTGAGCGTCGAGGAGCTGCGGTGTCGAGAGCGGTCGCCATTCTGGGCTCAGCCGTCTTCTTCGTGCTGGCGCCTTTTGTCCTGGCGGGGCTGATCCCGTGGTGGATCACGTACTGGCAATTCGGGCCGCCGTTCCTGGGCCTGGAGCTGACGCGTGCCATTGGGATCGTGTTGATCCTCGCGGGCTTACCGGGGCTTATAGACTCCTTTGCGCGTTTTGCCCTGGAGGGACTGGGCACGCCCGCGCCGGTCGCCCCGCCGCAGACCCTCGTCGTCACCGGTCTCTACCGCTACGTGCGAAATCCGATGTACGTGTCGGTCCTCGCCATTATCCTTGGCCAGGCGGTCCTGTTCGGCGATTGGCGCCTCATCGCCTGCGGCGCACTGTTCTGGCTCGCGTGCCACGTGTTCGTCATCGTTTACGAAGAGCCCACGCTGCAGCGGGCGTTCGGGGCGCAGTACGAGGCCTTCCGCGCCAATGTCCCGCGCTGGATACCCCGGTTGACCCCGTGGCAGCCTGCGCCATGACGCAGCCGCCCTAGTGTGGCGGTTCAGAAGTTCCCCATCGCTTGCGGCTAGGTGGGGAGGGAACTTCTGAACCAAAGCCACACTAGCAACTCTATGATTCTAGTGTCCCTTTTGAACCCGAAGTTCGCAAGCCCGATTGCCGCGAAGTGTGTGCGAACTTCGGGTTCGGGACACTAGGCGGGCAGCCATCATTATCTTTGGCAATGATCCAATCGGCAAAGTAGTCTCGGGGCGCGCGGCGGCCACGTGCGGCCCGGCTATCAGATCGACCGGCGCCATACGCCGGCGGCGACCAGGAGGAAACCAATGCGATTGCTACCCAAGGCGGTGATGATTGCCGTTGCGGGCGCGGTGTGGACGATGTCCGCCTTCGCGCAGGACTACCCGAGCCGCCAGGTCAACCTCGTCATTCCGTTCCCGCCCGGCGGCAACACCGATCTGATGGCCCGGGCCCTGCAGCCGGAGCTGGCCAAGGCGCTGGGGCAGGCGATCGTCGTGATCAACAAGGGCGGGGCGGGAGGCACGATCGGCAACATCGAGGTCGCTTCCGCCCGGGCGGACGGCTACACCATCGGCCTCACGCCGAACAATCCGCTTACCGCACAGCCGCACGTGCAGAAGCTTCCCTATGGCATGGACAGCTTCAAGTACGTCTGCCTCACCTACTACGTGCCTTACGTGCTGATCGCCTCGCCCAAGGCGCCCTTCAAGACGTTCCAGGAATTTGCGGCGTTCGCCAAAGCAAAGCCCGACAACCTGATCTATGCCTCACCGGGGCCGGGCACCCAGCCGCACCTCGGCATTCTCTCTGCGCTGGGCGCGATCAAGGCCGAAGGCATCCACGTGCCGTTCACCGGCGCCGGGCCGATGTCGCAGGCGATGCTGGCGGGTACGGTGATGGCGATGTCGGAATCGACGGCAGTCGCCAAGGCCAGCAACCTCGTCGTGCTGGCGGCGCAGACCAAGGAGCGCATCGCCTCGCTGCCCGATGTCCCCACCATGCAGGAGCTGGGCTCGCCGTCGGAAGCCTTCAGCGCCGGCGGGCTGGTCGTGCCGGCCGCCACGCCAGATGCAGTCGTTGCGCGCCTGGAGAAGGCCTGCGGCGACGCCGTGGCCAGCGAGGGCTACAGAAGCGCGACGGAGAAGCTCAACGCGATTGCCCGCTTTCTGCCGGGGCCGGAGTTCCGCAAGATGTTCGATGCGGACTCCGTGGCCAATGCCGAAGCCGTGAAGAAGGCCGGCCTGGCGCAGGCGAAGTAAACACGGTCTGGGAGGAACGGGGTGGACAACGGCGAACCACAGCCCGCCGTCGCGCGGCGCTGGCACGTCCTGGGCTTCGTCCTTCTGACGGGTGCGGGCCTCTATGCCGTCGTCGTTTCGCTGAAGCTCGGACTGTGGCGGCAGAACTCGCCGGGGGAGGGCCTGTTCCCCTTCATCACGGCGCTCGCCATGACGGTGTTCGGGGTCACCAGCCTCGCGGGCCTTCTGCGCGCGAGCGCCGCAACGGCAGCGCCCGCCGCAGGAGACGCGCGAGGCAGCGCCTACCTGCGCGTGGGACTCTATCTCGCCGGCCTCGTATTCTATGCCGGACTGCTCGACGCGCTCGGCTTCATCGTGTCGACCGTTCTCGCAGTGATCTTCATCCTGCGCTTCGCCGAGCGCTACGGCTGGGGGATGTCGGCCCTGATCGCCATCGGCACGGCCGCCACGTGCCAGTTGCTGTTCGTCCGCTGGCTGGGCGCGATCCTCCCGACCGGGTTCGTGTGGGACAAGGTGCTCTTCTGAGCGCGGCAGAGCGGCAGCCACGGAACCGGCCATGGACCTCTTGAACTCTGTCGCCGTCGGCTTCGCGACCGCGCTGACGCTGAAGAACGTCGCCTACTGCTTCGTCGGCACGCTCGTCGGCACCATGATTGGAGTGCTGCCGGGCCTCGGCCCGGTGGCGACCATCTCGCTGCTGCTGCCGTTCACGTTCACCATGGACGTGACATCGGCCGTCATCCTGATGGCCGGCATCTTCTACGGTGCACAGTATGGCGGATCGATCACCGCCATCCTCGTGCGCATCCCCGGCGAGGCTTCGGCCGTCGTCACCTGCATCGACGGCTACGAGATGGCGCGCAGGGGCCGGGCCGGGGCGGCGCTCGGCATCGCCGCGTTCGGCTCGTTCATCGCCGGGGTGCTGGTCACGTTCGCCCTGTTCCTGGTCGGCCCGGCGATGTCGGGTTTTGCGCTCGCCTTTGGACCGGCCGAATACACCGCGCTCGTGCTGCTCGGGCTTCTGCTGGTCACCCAGCTGTCGTCCGGCTCACAGACCAGGGCGCTGCTGATGGTCGCGTTCGGCCTGCTGCTCTCCACCGTCGGCCGCGATCCCATCTACGGCACCGAGCGCTTCACGTTCGGCATCTTCACGCTGTTCGACGGGCTCAACATGGCGCTGCTGGCGATGGGGCTCTTCGGCGTGTCGGAGCTGCTCGTGCTCGCCGAAGGCGGCGCCAAGAGCGCCAAGCCGATCGAGCAGCCGAGCCGTTTGAGAGAGCTCCTCCCCAACAGAGAAGATTGGCGCCGCAGCTTCCTGCCCATCGTGCGCGGAACGGGCTTGGGCTTCCTCCTCGGCCTGCTGCCGGGCGGCGGCGCGACGCTGTCCTCGTTCTCCTCCTACGTCCTGGAACGCCGGCTGGCCAGGAACCCCGAGCAATTCGGCCACGGGGCGATCGAGGGCGTCGCGGGCCCCGAGACCGCCAACAACGCTGCCGCGCAGTCGTCCTTTGTCCCGCTGCTGAGCCTCGGCATTCCGGCCAATGCGGTCATGGCCGTCATTCTCGGCGCGCTGCTGGTGCAGGGCATTCAGCCGGGCCCCACGCTGATCGCCAACCGGCCCGAGCTGTTCTTCGGCGTCATCGCCTCGATGCTGCTCGGCAACCTGATGCTGATCGTGCTCAACGTGCCGCTGATCTCGATCTTCGTGCAGCTCTTGCGGGTACCGGGCTCGATCCTGGCGCCGCTGATCATCGTATTCTGCGTGGTGGGGGCCTATACGCTCTCCAACAGCGCGGTTGAAGTGATCATCATGGTCGGCTTCGGCATCGCCGGCTACCTGATGCGCAAGATCGAGCTCGATCCGGCGCCGCTGCTGCTGGCGTTCGTGCTCGGCAACATCCTCGAGACCAATTTCCGCCAGTCGCTGCTGGTCGGGAAGGGCACGCTGAGCCTGTACTACACCCGCCCCATCGCCGCCGCGCTGCTCGTGTGCAGCGTTGGGCTGATCGTCGCGCAGATCGTCAGAGCTGTCGCTGCGCGCCGCCGACCGGCCCCCTCGTAGCGATCCTCGACCTCGGCTCCGGCCCACCTTCGCGCACCTCTCCACTTCGTGACAGGAAGTGAACGGCTTCAGCCGCAGGAGGCACAGGGCAGATACGTTGAAGTTGGCGTCGATGTCCATCGAGGAGACGCCATATGCGTGTTGCCGCCCAGCTTCGACTCCTGTGGCTTGGCCTGTTCATCGTCGCCGTTCCTCAGCAGGGGATGTCCCAGGAGAAACGGCTGGCCCTCGTCATCGGCAACTCGGCCTACCGGCAAACGGCCGCGCTCAGGAACGGGCAGACGGACGCCGCCGACATGGCGGCCACCTTGCGGCGGCTCGGCTTCCGCGTGATCGAGGGCAGCGATCTCGACAAGGCGGCGATGGATGCCAAAGTCCGGGAGTTCGCCGAGGCGCTGACCGGCGCGGAGCAGGGCGTCTTCTATTACGCAGGTCACGGCCTGCAGGTCAGCGGCGAGAACTATCTCATCCCGGTCGATGCCAGGCTGGCGACACCCGCCGCGCTCGATGCGGAAACCGTGCGGCTGGACGTGATCCAGCGCGCTATGGAGCAGACCGCCAAGTTCAACGTCCTGTTCCTGGACGCCTGCCGCGACAACCCGCTGGCACTCGCGCTGGCAGGCGCCATGGGCACGCGCTCGGGCGAGGTCGGCCGCGGCCTGGCCATGAGCATGTCGAGCCTCGGCACGCTGATCAGCTATTCGACCCAGCCCGGCAACGTGGCGCTTGATGGCGATGGCCGCAACTCGCCGTTCGCCGCAGCGCTGCTGCGGCACATCGCCAGCCCGGGCCGCGATCTTTCCGCCATACTCCTGGATGTGCGCAACGACGTGGTGCGGGCGACAGGGGCCCGGCAGATCCCGTGGGAGCACTCCTCGCTTTGGGCGCCCTTCTACTTCGCGCCCGGAGGAGATGCGGCCCCGGCCGTCGCGGCACTTCCCGCCGCGGAGCAGCAGCGGGAGCTGGCGTTGTGGAGCTCCGTCAAGGACAGCCGCGACCCGGCGGCGCTCAGGAGCTACGTCGACCGCTTCCCGCAGGGCGCCTTTACCGGCCCGGCAATGATGTCGATTGCCCGGCTCGAGCGCTGGAGCGGCGCAGGCGCGCCGCAGCGGTTCGCCGGTGCCCGTCAAACCCTGCGGGACAACACCCTGCCCCCGATCGATCCGGAATGGCGCGCTCCGCGGGCCGCGGAGACTACCAGCATTCGGTGCCGAAGGCTGTACGCCCTGGCTGCCGCCAGCCTCCGGCAGGCGCGGCTGCAGTGCGGCCTGCCGTGACAGTCACCGAGCCGAGCCGAACCGCTCGGCCGACCTGGCCTTGGCCTTGGCGGCCTCCATCTCGCGATCGCGCGGCGGCGCGTTGGTCACGAGAGAGGCGAGCAGCTCGTGGGCCGCCTGCGTCACCTGCTCGACGGCGCGGTTGAAGATCAACTCGTTGGCCTTGGACGGGCGCGTGGAGCCGCTGAGCTTGCGCACGAATTGCAGAGCCGACGCGTGGATCTCGTCATGCGTGGCGGGCGGCTCGAAGTTGTGCAGGGTCTTGATGTTTCGGCACATGGCAAGTCCTCGCGGCAGAATCCTCGTTGCTGGCCGGCCCGATGCAGGGGCGGGCAGGGCGAGACATGCCGCACCGTCGCACACGGCCGGCATCAGGATCAACTCTCGCCAATGCGGATCAGGGACTTAGCCGCATCGCTGGCCCGCGCGCGTGCCGCGTTCTAGAGCAAGATCGTTTCTGATCGAAGCGCTTCGCTTCGATCATGGAACGTGAATCTTGCTCTCAAGTATGATTAGAGCAGGATTCACGCTTCGGCCGCCACGTTGCAGTTGAGGCAAAGTGATTCAATCCGAAGCGATCCTGCTCTAGGCTCGGCGCTGCAACAGGAGCCCGACATGCAAAACAGCGAAAAGATCTGGCAGCTCGTCGACACCCGCAAGGACGCCTACGAGGCCCTCTCGGACCGCGTCTGGGACAGCCCCGAGATCGCCTACACCGAATACCGCTCGGTGGCCGAGCATCGCGCCATGCTGGAAGTGGAGGGCTTTCGCATCACCGAGAACCTCGCGGGGATTCCGACAGCGGTCATGGGCGAGGCGGGCGAGGGCGGCCCGGTGATCGCGATCCTCGGCGAGTACGATGCGCTGCCGGGGCTGTCGCAAGTCGCGGGCATCGCGGAGCCCAGAGAGCTGGTCGCCGGCGGCCACGGACACGGGTGCGGCCACAACATGCTGGGCTCCGCAGCGCTGCTGGCTGCGACCGCGGTGAAGAACCATCTGGCCGCTGCGGGCATCAGGGGCCGCGTGCGGTACTACGGGTGCCCGGCAGAAGAGGGCGGCGCCGCCAAGGCCTTCATGGTGCGGGCGGGCCTGTTCGAAGACGTCGACATCGCCATCACGTGGCATCCGAGCGCCGTAAACCGTGTCGACGAGGCGATGAGCCTCGCCAACAGCCGCATCGACTTTGCGTTCAAGGGCCGCGCCGCGCACGCGGCGTCGGCGCCGCATCTCGGCCGCAGCGCGCTGGACGCGGTGGAGCTGATGAACGTCGGAGTGAACTACATGCGCGAGCACATGCCGTCCGATGCCCGCATCCACTACGCCTTGCTCGATGCCGGCGGCGTGGCGCCCAACGTGGTGCAGGCAAAAGCCACGGTGCGCTACCTGGTGCGCGCGCGCGACCTGCCGGGCATGCGGGCGCTGATGGAGCGGGTCAGGAAGGTCGCCCAAGGCGCGGCCATGATGACGGAGACCCGGGTGGAGGCGAGGGTCGTCAGCGCGGTCTCCAACCTGCTCGGCAACACGCCGCTGGAGGAGGCCATGCAGCGCCAGCTCGACCGCCTCGGGCCGCCGCCCTTCGACGCGGCCGACCGCAAATATGCGGCGGCGATCCAGGCGACGCTGACGGCGGAGGACATCGCCTCGGCCTACGCACGGGCCGGCGTGCCCGCCAGGAAGGATACCCCGTTGTGCGACTTCATCGTGCCCCTGGGCATCAGGGGTGCGCCGATGATCGGCTCGACGGACGTGGGCGACGTGAGCTGGGTGGTGCCGACGGTGCAGGCGCGGGTCGCCACGCACGCGATCGGCACGCCGGGGCATTCCTGGCAGATCACGGCGCAGGGCAAGTCCGGGCAGGCCAAGAAGGGCATGGTGCATGCCGCCAAGGCGATGGCCGGCCTGGCCGTCGATGCGCTCGGCGATCCGACGCTGATCGCGCGGGCCAAGGCCGATCACAAGGCGCGCACGGACGTGACGCCCTACGATTGCCCATTGCCCGCCGACGTGACGCCGCCGATC
Organism: uncultured Alphaproteobacteria bacterium; assembly: GCA_963827545.1. Lineage (GTDB taxonomy): Bacteria > Pseudomonadota > Alphaproteobacteria > Rhizobiales > Hyphomicrobiaceae > AWTP1-13. The sequence continues at coordinate 8,409 of CAWHBI010000047.1, read as the reverse complement.
CAGCCGCGGCCGCAGGCGCAGTGAGCCTCAGGCTGCGCGCTGGCTGCGCAGCGCGGCAATCGCGGATGCGAAGGCGTCGAGCGTAAAGCGGACGTCCTCGGCGGTGTGGGCGAGGGAGATGTAGCACTTGTTCTCACCCTTCAGGATGCCCCGCTCGCGCAGCAGGGCGTTGCACCGCTTGAGCATTGCGTCGTCGCCCATTGCCGAGCGGTAGTCCTTCACCTCGCGATCGGTGAAGACGACGTCGAACATTGGCGCGGCGCCGACCACGCGGGCGGGCAGGCGGGCATCCTTCAGGACCTGCGCGAAGCCCTCCATGAGGGCGCGGCCGGTCTTGAAGATCTGATCGTAGGCGCCGGGCCGTTTCAGGATCTCGAGCGTCTTGAGGCCAGCGGCAGCGGCTACGGGATTGCCCGAAAGCGTGCCGATCTGGGTCATGAAGGCGTCCTCGGCAACGGCGCCCCTGTCGAAGTGGGCCATGATGTCGGCGCGGCCGGCAATCGCCGCCAGCGGGAAGCCTCCGCCGATTGCCTTGCCCAGCGTGCAGATGTCGGGCGTCACGCCGCAGTATTCCTGTGCGCCGCCGTAGGCGAAGCGGAAGCCGGTGACGACCTCGTCGAAGATCAGCAGCAGGCCGTTCTCCTCGGTGAGCTTGCGCAACCCTTCGAGAAAGCCGGGCTGAGGCGGAACCAGGCGCTGGAACGGCTCGACGATGATGCCGGCCAGCTCGGCCCGGTGCTCGCGGATGAGGCTCGCCACCGTTTCCAGGTCGTTGAAGGGCGCGACCAGAACCTCATCACGCACGCTCTTCGGGATGCCGGCCGAGTCGGGGATGGGCTGCGGGAAGTTGCCTGCCCGCTTCGGCGCCAGGCTCATGAGGCCATAGTCGCTCATGCCATGATAGCCACCCTCGAATTTCAGGACCTTGTCGCGCTTCTTGTAGGCCCGGGCGAGCCGCATGGCGTAGGCATCGGCCTCCGAGCCCGTGCTCACGAAGCGCACCTTCTCCGCGCATGGCACCGCGCCCACGATCTCGGCGGCAAGTCGGATGCCGTGCTCGTTGTTGGCGAAGAAGGTTGCGCCCTTAGCCGCCACCTGCTGCACGACCTGCACCACCTCGGGGTGCGCGTGGCCGACGATCATCGGCCCCGAGCCCAGCAGGTAGTCGACGTACTCGTTGCCGCTGACATCCCACACGCGGCCGCCGCGTCCCTCGGCAATGACGACCTCGTGGCTGACATTGCCGAAGCCGCCGCCCGGCAGGACGCGCCGCGCCATCTCGACCAGCTCGCGCTCGGCCTCGGCTTGCTTCTGCTCCGACATTCGCGTTCTCCCTGCTCGCGCGGCGCGCAGATCCTGCCGCCGGCATGGCCCGCGTTGGGCAAGCCAGCGTAGCACCTGTCCTGTTTCGATTTGCTAGTCTAGCCTCGGGCGTGAGCCATCGCGAGGCGCGTCAGTATGACAGGCAATTTCATCAAGGCCCGGCCCTTTGACTATCCCTATGACGGCCGCCTCGATCCGGCAGCGACGGCGCTGCTCGTTATCGACCTGCAGGTCGACTTCCTGTCGGCCCATGGCTACCTGGCCAAAAAGGGCTACGAAACCGCGTCCCTGCGCGCCATCCTGCCGGCGGTCAATCGGGTGATCGATGCGGCGCGAGCCGCCGGCTGCCTCGTCATCTTCACGCGCCAGGGTTACCGCGCCGACATGGCAGATATGCCGCCCTACGCACGCTGGCGGCGCAAACGAGCAGGACTGGAGGGCACGCCGGCGCTGCTGCGCTCGTCGCCAGGGTTCCAGATCGTGCCGGAGATCGCAGTGCGTGACACCGACGTCATCATCGACAAGACGGCGAACGGAGCCTTCACCTTCACTGACCTGGAGCAGGTGCTGCAGTCCAACGGCATCACGCACCTGCTGTTCACCGGCTGCACGACGGACGTGTGCGTGCATTCCACCCTGCGTGAGGCGAACGACCGGGACTTCCAGTGCCTGCTCATCGAGGACGCCTGCGCCAGCGGCGACTCCTATGCGCACGCGGCGGCGGTGCACATGGTTACGGTCGAGGACGGCATCTTCGGCGCGGTGGCGACGTCAGATGCGGTCGTCGCCGGGCTGGGCCGCGTGCGGGCTTCATAGGGATGCGAATGGCGCGGGATTCTGTAGGGCGCAATAAGCGCCAGCGCATTGCGCCGCTCCGATCGGCGGCGCGGCTGGTGGAGAGGTTCGGCCGGCGCAATGCGGCTAACGCCTTATTGCGCCCTACAAGGCTCAACCCCGCATCTGCTCGTAAACCTTGTAGCGCAGCTTGGGTTGCAGGAAGGACGAGGAGGGGTCGACCAGCACGTCGCCGGAGATGGCCTGGCGGCCCAGCAGCATGCGGTAGGTCATCATGTTGCGGTTGGCCAGCGTGACCTCGATTTGCCATTCGCGGTCGCCGATGCGGATCGGCGTCTCGATCACGTAGCGCTGCTCGCGCTCGCCGTTGGAGCTTCGGACCTCGCGGCGGTCGACCAGGCGGGCGATGCATTCGACCGCGATGTCGTCGCGGCGCGGCACCGGATGCACGCCGAACCGCACCTTGCGCGCCCGCGCCGACCCGAACGGCTCGACGTAGAAGGCGTGCAGGGCGGAGGTGCGCGCGCCGGTGTCGACTTTGGCCTTGATGGCCGGCAAGCCGAGTTCGGGCAGCGCGACCCATTCCTCCCAGCCGAGGATCAGTGGGGCGGATAGAGGCGGCACCCGATGTTTGAGGCGGCTCAGCACGCCCGCACTATTGCCGCAGACTGACGATGGCCGCAAGCGGTGTCAGGGTTCCGGTACCGCTCTTTTTTCAGGTTGCTCGAGGCGAGTACACCCGTCATGCCGGAGGCATGCTTCCAGCATGACCCGGAAGCGGAGCCCCGGCGAAGGCCGGGGCGAGACTATCCGGGACCTGCCGCACGCACACCGCTCGGGTGGAAAGAAAGGCTGCTCGGCATCAGACGACCTTTATTGCTCGAGGCAGGGCAAGCTCGAGAGCGTATTCGGCGAATACATGTTCAAGCGGTGCAAGCGCCAGGAGACATTTCTTGGCAAGTATCGAAGCGTCGCGCGCCAAGCCTTTCTTCGGTCTCTTCAACAACGGCCAGCGCAGCGCGACCATCTCCAGCCCAGCGCGCCACGCGAGCTCGTGCATGGTCGTGATGGAGAGCCAGCGGGTGTGCTCGAGATTCGCCATGACATAGCGCGTGCCGCGCTGCCGGCGATGGTGGCGGAAGCGCGGCGCGAACGGGTTGGGCGTCGTGATGAGGATACGGCCATCCGCCTTCATGTGACGCCTGGCGAAATGCAGGAGCCGAACGGGGTCGTTGACGTGCTCGACGACGTGGCCGATGAAGATGCGATCGAAGCGCTCGCCGAGATCAATCTCGCTGGTGGCATCGGCATGGCGGAAGTCGAAGCCCATCGCATTGTAGTGGTCGCAATTGGCCTTGCTGATGTCGACGGCGACCGCGCGCGTGGCAGCGTTGCGGATGAGGCCGTGCGGCCAGTCGTCGAGCTCGTCCAGGGCGACGTGCCCCGCCGCGCCGAGATCGAGCACGTCGAGCCCGCGGCCGAACTCCTCCACCATCTCGCGGCGTGAGACTTCCTCTATGCGCGTGATCGAGCGGAAGAACTCATCCATGCGCCGCATCGCGTCGCGATTGTTCGGATCTCCGGTCAAGGAGCGCCAGTCAAGCATCGAGCATGCCTCACCTCGGCTTCGATTCATGCTTCACGCTTCGCATGGCATCCTGCAACTCGTTCCAGAACGCCTGTGGACCGAAGCGGTTGGGTAGCTCGGCGCGGCCACGTTCAGCCTTGGCGCGAAGCGCGCTGAGGTCCACCAGCGCGGCGTCCAGACGTCCCGCCAATGCTTGGGAATCTCCGACTGGAAAGATGTCGCCATAGGCGCCGTCGCCCAGCGCGAGCTTGTTGCCGGGGATGTCGCTGGCGATCGTGGGCACGCCCCGCGCCTGAGCTTCGAGCAACAGCCAAGACAAGCCCTCCCAAGTCGAGGGCAGCACGAGAATGTCGTTGCGCGTGAAGTCTTCGAACGGCCGCAAGCGCCACCCGAAAAACTCGGCTTGTACGCCCGCCGCTGCCAGCGCATGCTTCACCTCGCCCTGCAGCGGGCCCTCGCCGATCAGGCGTACGGCGGGCAGCGGACGCGTGCGCAGTACTGCGGTTGCGCGCGCGAACGTCAGCGGGTCTTTCTCGGCGACAAAGCGGGCCACGTAGTTGATCCGCATCTGCCCTTCGCCTGTCACCGGCGCGGGAGGCGGGACCATTGCGAAGGGGTGGCCGAGCATGAAGGTGCGCGCGCGCGAGCCCGCGAGTGCGCGCGTGACGCGTGCATGCTGATCGGGATTGAGCGTGACGACGATGTCGGCGTCGCGCTTGTTCTTGGTCTTGTCGGTATGGCAGCAAGCTATAATGATTGCGGCGGGAAACATGCGGCGCACGGCGCGTATCGCACGGTCGCTGTGGAGGATGACGCAATCAGGATCGCCTCCGCCGCCAGCGGCAAGTACCTCGCGGCGCAGGCGGCCGAGACCAGGCGCCAGGGCGAACAGCGGCGAGGTGAGGCTCGGCGGCGCGTCGATGAAGTTGATACCTGCGGCGCGCAACGGCTCGGCGGCGGGCCCGCGGTAGAGGCTCACGGAAGGAACGCCGACGCTGTCCCACATGCGCGCATAGTGCAAGAGCGAGGTCAACACACCGCCCCGCCCCTTCATGACTGCGACCTGCATTGCGAACATGCGTTCGAAGCCAATCTGTTGAACCTATGGAGGAGGATCGATGACGCTGCACTCGAAATCAATCAGGCCATAGCGGCATGATCCAACCCCGATGTTGGCGCTGCTTTGAATCAATGTTCGCCCTTTCCGGCAGAGAAGTTTGAGTACACGCGCCAACCATTCATGTCGAGACACGCACGCAGATGGCTCAATGGAACACGGCCGGCACGGCATGCCCTAATGTTCCAGCCACAAACGGACGTCCTTGCTCGAAAGCCTCTCGGAGCCGGAAGGGAGCTTGACTGCAAGTGCGCCCACTGGCCGCATCGCGGCGGCAGAGGAAGTGCCCGAAATTGCCTCTGGTGCATGGCCGGAAAGCACGCCGTTCAAGGCAATTGACCGGACGCAGACGCCACCCTATGTCAGCGCCATGGCGATCCTTCCGATCATCACCCTGCCCGACCCGATCCTGCGCAAGAAGAGCGCGGAGGTCGAGCGCGTCGACGAGGAGCTCAGGAAGCTTGCCGACGACATGCTGGAGACCATGTACGACGCGCCGGGTGTCGGGCTGGCCGCGGTGCAGGTGGGGGTACCGCGGAGGCTGATCGTTCTGGACACCGCCAAGGACGAGGGGCCACACCGGCCGCTGGTGCTGATCAATCCGGAAATCGTTTCGCTAGGCTCGGAGATGCGCCTGCACGAGGAGGGGTGCCTGTCGATTCCCGACGTGCGCATCGAAATCGAGCGGCCGGGGTCGGTGGCGGTGCGCTTCCTGGACCGCGAGGGCAAGCCGCAGGAACTCCAGGCCGAGGGCCTGCTGGCAACCGCCATTCAGCATGAGATCGACCACCTGAACGGCAAGCTGATCATCGATTTCCTTTCGCGCCTGAAGCGGGACATCATCGTGCGCAGGTTCAAGAAGCAGGCGAAGGCCGAGGCGAGCGCGTGAGAATGGGTAGGGGAACAAGAGGGGGTCAGACCCCTCGCCTCGCCCGTAAATACGAAAAGCAAGCTCGGAGGCGAGGGGTCTGACCCCCGATGGCGAATGCTGCGCGTCATCTTCATGGGAACGCCTGATTTTGCGGTGCCGACGCTGGCGGCAATTTTGGCCGCCGGCCATCGAGTTGTAGCGGTCTATACCCAGCCGCCGAGGCCGGCCGGTCGCGGCATGGACGCGCGCAAGTCCGCGGTTCAGGCCTTTGCGGAGCATGCGGCGCTCCCGGTGTTCACCCCGCGGAGTCTCAAGGAGGCGAACGAGCAGGCCCCGTTCATCGCTCACGGTGCCGACGTGGGGGTCGTCGTGGCGTATGGCCTGATCCTCCCCGCAAGCCTGCTGCGGGCGCCCCGCGCAGGATGCCTGAACCTGCACGCGTCGCGCCTGCCGCGCTGGCGCGGCGCAGCCCCCATACAGCGCGCGGTGATGGCCGGAGACGCCACCACGGCGGCCACCGTGATGCGCATGGACGAAGGACTGGACACGGGCCCGGTGTGCCTCGTGGAGCCTGTCGCGATACCGCCCGATATGACCGCAGGCGAGCTGCACGATGCCCTCGCGAACAAGGGCGCCAGGCTCATGGTGCGTGCGCTGGCCGCCATCGAGGGCGGCTCCCTCACATGCACGCCGCAGCCCACCGAGGGCATCACCTACGCCGCCAAGATCGACAAGGGCGAGACCGCCATCGACTTCGCGCGCAGCGCCCGCGAGGTGCACGACCACATCCGCGCGCTCTCCCCCGCGCCTGGCGCGTGGCTTGCGGCGAGCGCGCACGGGCGCGAGCGCATCCGCGTGCTGCGCGCGCGCGTGAGCGAGGGGAGCGGAGCACCGGGAACCGTGCTGGCGAGCGCCACAGGGTTGACGGTGGCATGCGCGACGGGCGCCGTGGAGCTGCTGGAACTGCAGCGCGCGGGCAAGCGGCCGATGTCTGCCGAGGCGCTCCTGCGCGGCTTCCCGCTGGCTCACGGGACTGTCATCCAGAGCCTTGCGGGCGCTCCCGTTAAGCGCTCCCGTTAAGTATCGCGGCAGTTCGCTCGCGAGCCTCGCGGCGCCGCCTCTAGAGTACCCTCCAGAAGACCTAGAGCAGGATCGCTTCGGATTGCATCACTTTGCCTCAGACTACAACGTGGCGGCCGAAGCGTGAACCCTGCTCTGTTCATAGATTTGAGAGCAAGATTCACGTTCCATGATCGAAGCGAAGCGCTTCGATCAGAAACGATCTTGCTCCAGGCTGCCAGAGATGGAGGACCCCTCATGCGTGCTTTGGCTGCCGGCATCCTGGCCGGCGTCTGCGTTTGCCTATCCCCGGGTGCGGCGTTGGCCGAGGCGACGACCACCCGCATCGAGACGCGCCCCTTCTACGGCGCCACCGTGACCCTGGAGGAGGGGGTGCGCGTGTTCCGTCCGCTGCCCAGGCACGACCGGGTGATCATCAATCCGAACGGCCAGACCCCGCTGTCTCTGGGCATCAGCGAATCGCGCAATTTCTCGTTCAGTCACAACACCTATGCGGGCAACGGAGCCTACGTCGAGCCCGGCTATCCGGCCTATTACGGCACCTTCGGCAATGTCCTGCCGCGCAGCCATCATCGGCGTTTTCAGGGTCATCCGGGCATGGTCACCACGGGCCCACTGGCGGCATAGGCGGCATGAAAGGCCGCTGAGCCGCCGAAGCACCAGGCAATCCTGGGGCCTGCCGGCTAACATCGCCGGCGGCCCTTTTCTCTTTGGCCCGCCCGCCCCGTCCGTACGCTTGTGCGCTTGTTCGATGCCCTGCGAGGGGCTAGCTGATGTCGGCCGCCTCCATTCGCGAGGCACAAACTCCGGCCGAGTGCAGACAAACCAGGCATGCCCCGCTATCGCCTCACGCTCGAATACGACGGCACGCCGTTCGTCGGCTGGCAGATTCAGGCTGCCGGCGTCTCGGTGCAGGGCCGTCTTGCCGAGGCCATCCGGAGCTTTTGCGGGGAGACGGTCTTACCCAGGGGCGCCGGCCGCACCGATGCTGGCGTGCACGCCCTGGCCCAGGTCGCCCACGTCGACCTCGCCCGCGAATGGCCCCATGAGACCGTGCGGGCAGCCATCAATTTTCACTTGAAGCCCGATCCCATCGCCGTTCTCCACTGCGATATCGTCGCGGCGGATTTCGACGCCCGCTTCAGCGCGATTGCCCGCCATTACCGCTATCGCATCCTCTCCCGCCCCGCGCCCCCGGTGCTCGACCGCGACCGCGTGTGGTGGGTGCCGCAGCCGCTCGACCCCGCCGCCATGATCGAGGCCGCCGACCTGCTCGTCGGCCGGCACGATTTCACCACCTTCCGCGCGGCCGGCTGCCAGGCCAAGTCGCCGGTCAAGACGCTGGACCAGCTCGAGGTCACAGCGGCAGGCAGCGAGATCGTCATCGAGGCCTCCGCTCGCTCCTTCCTGCACAACCAGGTGCGCTCGATGGTAGGCTCGCTCAAGCTGGTGGGCGAAGGCAAATGGCGCCCCGCCGATCTCGGCCAGCGCTCGCCGCCAAAGACCGCGCCGCCTGCGGCCCCGTCGCCCCGGCGCGCGGGCTCTACCTCGTCAAGGTCGACTACACCGCAAACGGCTGAGAGCGGGCTACGCTGCCTCGCCAGGCTCACCACCACACGGCCGCCCTGCCCTGAA
>CAWHBI010000046.1:0-218873 GCA_963827545.1 uncultured Alphaproteobacteria bacterium | reverse complement strand
ATGGTGCGTCGTGGATGCGCATCCTGCAAGCGCAAGAGCGAGGACGGCGCACGTGGCGAGGCGATAGGACAGCCAACAACAACGCAACCGGCACATGAGCAACGCTCTTCACGGACAACATTGCAACTGGCGTCAGTGAAGCACGGGCAAGTTAATCGGCCGATAACACGCGCACGGAAATGAAACGGTGCTGCGGCGGTCTCGGCAAACGCAACCGGCGCCGTGGGCGTTCGGGCATGGTCTTGCCGCCGCTGCACGGCGTTAATCGTTAACTGTTGTAGCAGACACCGGAACCGACCAGCCGTGATAGGGCACGAGATCGTGCGGGTGGGAAGCACGCTAGCCCCGGGGGTTGGGGCGGGCACGCAGGGAAGGGGAGATGGGCATGCTGGCGTTTGGACAGGCCCAGGGCAATGACGAGAGCCTCAAGGCGCTCAATTTTATTCTCGAGGCCTGGGAAGAGGGGACCGGTAGCGGCATTGCGCCCGAGATCATGGCCTACGCCGCGCTCTATACGGCCCTGACCGATCTGGTGGCCGCCTTCGGCGAGGGCGCCGTCGCGTCCCTGGTCAACGGACTCGCCCCGCGGGTCGAGAAGGGCGAATTCACGCTCTATCAGTCGCGGCAGTAGCCGGGCGGCTGACAGACTTGGCCGGCGCGTCGGGCTCCGGCAGGCCAGCTAGTCCTCCAATTGGGGGAGCCGGCAAGTGCCGCAAATATCACCGCGAGATGCTGACGGATTAACCGCGTTGCGCTCAGCAACGAATACACGGCATACTCGGACATGGCTTACGAACAGACAGGCGGCGCGCCGAGCGAGCGGACGGCGCAGAGCGCGCGGGACCGGCACCCGGCCGTGCATTTGGCCGGCGTCGACAAGTGGTTTGGCGCCTTTCAGGTCCTGAGCAACATCGATCTGACCGTGGCCCAGGGCGAGAAGATCGTCATCTGCGGGCCTTCGGGCTCCGGCAAGTCGACGCTGATCCGCTGCATCAACCGGCTGGAGACCCACCAGAAGGGCCGCATCGTCGTCGACGGCATCGAGCTGACCGACGACCTGCGCCAGATCGACAAGGTGCGCGCCGAGGTCGGCATGGTGTTCCAGAGCTTCAACCTGTTCCCGCACCTGACCGTGCTCGACAACCTGTGCCTGGCCCCGGTGTGGGTGAAGAAGATGCCGCGCGCGGAGGCCGAGAAGCTGGCGCGGCAGTACCTGGAGCGGGTGCACATCCCCGAGCAGGCGCTCAAGTACCCGGGCCAGCTTTCCGGCGGCCAGCAGCAGCGCGTCGCCATCGCCCGCGCCCTGTGCATGAACCCGCGCATCATGCTGTTCGACGAGCCGACCTCGGCGCTCGACCCCGAGATGATCAAGGAGGTGCTGGACGTGATGGTGGAGCTCGCCCGATCCGGCATGACCATGCTGTGCGTCACCCACGAGATGGGCTTTGCCCGCTCGGTGGCCGACCGCATCGTCTTCATGGACCAGGGCGAGATCGTCGAGGAGGCGCCGCCTGCAGCAGTTCTTCAGCAATCCGCGCTCGCCGCGCACCAAGCTGTTCCTGTCGCAGATCCTCGAGCACTGAGCGATGCTGTGCCAAATTGACAGTAAGCAGGTGTGGAACTGACAGACTGAACCGCGAGAGCCATCCCCAGGATGAGAGAGTAGAGCCATGACGCATGCTTGCTCGAGGCGCATTGCTGGGCTGCGGCGGCGCTGGCCGCCATGTCCGGTGCGGCTGAGTGCGCAGCAAAAGACGCTCGACGCCGTCAAGCAGCGCGGCCAGCTCGCGTGCGGCGTCCATACCGGCCTGCGCCGGGTTCGGCGCCGCCGACGACAAGGGCGTCTGGACCGGCCTCGACGTCGACTATTGCAAGGCGATTGCGGCCGCGGTGCTGGGGGACGCCAACAAGGTCAGGTTCGTGCCCACCACGCCCAAGGAGCGCTTCACGGCGCTGCAGTCGGGCGAGATCGACGTGCTCGCCCGCAACACGACGTGGACGCTCGCGCGCGATTCCTCGCTGGGCTTGAGCTTCGCCGGCGTCAACTACTACGACGGCCAGGGCTTCATGGTGAAGAAGTCGGCCAACGTCAAATCGGCCAAGGAGCTGGCCGGCGCCACCGTCTGCGTGCAGACCGGCACCACCACCGAGCTCAACCTCGCCGACTTCTTCAGGACCAACAATCTGCAGTACAAGCCGGTGGTGTTCGAGAAGGCTGGACGAGGCGCTGCAAGGCCTATCAGGCCGACCGCTGCGACGCCTATACGACCGACGCTTCGGGCCTCTACGCGGTGCGCCTGCAGATGGCCAAGCCCGACGACCACATCGTGCTGCCCGACATCATCTCGAAGGAGCCGCTGGGCCCGCTCGTGCGCCAGGACGACGGCCAGTGGTTCACGATCGTCAAGTGGGTGCACTTTGCGCTGCTCAACGCCGAGGAGTTCGGCGTCACCCAGGCCAACGTCGACCAGATGCTCACCTCCGCCAATCCCGACATCAAGCGCCTGCTCGGCAAGGAAGGCGACTTCGGCAAGGGCCTGGGCCTCGACAACGACTGGGCCTACAAGATCATCAAGCAGGTCGGCAACTACGGCGAGATCTTCGATCGCAACGTCGGCGCCGGCTCGCGCATCAAGATCGACCGGGGTCTGAACAAGCTCTGGAACAAGGGAGGCCTGCAGTACGCGCCGCCGATCCGCTGACGGCGTCCGCGACGTCGGCCGGAGACGGCGATGCCATGATCAGCCGACACAATCCGGAAAGGCTGAGGATGGCGGTCTCCACCAGCCTCCGGCCGAGCCGCGCGGCGACGCTGACGGGGTTCCTCTACCGCCCGGAGGTGCGCCAGGCCGTCTACCAGGTGCTGCTGCTGGCGGCGATCGCGTTCGCCGCCTGGTGGGTCGTCAACAACGTCGCCGAAAACCTGCGCCGGCAGAACATCGCCTCGGGCTTCGATTTCCTCGGCCGCACGTCGGGCTTCGACGTCTCGCAGATCGCTGATCGAGTATTCCAACGCCTCCACCTACGGCCGCGCCTTCTGGGTGGGCCTGCTCAACACCCTGCTGGTGGCGGCGCTCGGCATTGTCGCCGCGACGGTCATCGGCTTCGTCGTCGGCATCGCCCGGCTGTCTCCAACTGGCTGATCGCGCAACTCGCCACGGCCTATGTCGAGGTGGTGCGCAACCTGCCGCTGCTGCTGCAGCTGTTCTTCTGGTACTTCGCAGTTCTGAAGAACCTGCCGGGCCCGCGCCAGAGCTACGTGCTGCCGGGCGGCGCCTCCTCAATGTGCGGGGGCTCTATCTGCCGGCGCCCGTGCCGCAGCCCGGCTTCGAGCTGGTCGCCATCGCCTTCGGGTCGGCGTGCTCGTCGCCATCGGCCTGTGGCTGTGGGCCCGGCGGCGCCAGGCGCTGACCGGGCAACGCTTCCCCGTGCTCTGGACCGCGCTGCTGGCGATCGTCGGGTTGCCGCTGGCTGCCTATCTTCGCCGCCGGCAGTCCCGCTCGGCTTCGAGTATCCCGAGCTCAAGGGCTTCAACTTCCAGGGCGGCATCGCCGTCCTGCCGGAGCTGATGGCGCTGCTGCTCGGCCTCTCCATCTACACCGCGAGCTTCATTGCCGAGATCGTGCGCGCCGGCATCCTCGGCGTGCCCAAGGGCCAGACGGAGGCGGCGCAGGCGGTCGGCCTCTCCAAGGGGCAGACGCTGCGCCTGGTGGTCATCCCGCAGGCGTCGCGCATCATCATCCCGCCGCTCACCAGCCAGTATCTCAACCTCACCAAGAATTCCTCGCTGGCGGTGGCGATCGGCTATCCCGACTTCGTCAGCGTGTTCACCGGCACCGTGCTGAACCAGACCGGGCAGGCGGTGGAGGTGATCCTGATGACCATGGGCGTGTTCCTGACGCTCAGCCTCCTCACCTCGCTGTTCATGAACTGGTTCAACCGCCGCATGGCGCTGGTCGAGAGGTGACGCGATGGCCGCTGCAACCGACCGCCGCAGCTTCCCGTCCGCCCCGTGCAGCCGGCGGCCCCATCCTGTGGCTGCGCGAGAACCTGTTCTCGTCGTGGGCCAACACGGCGCTGACGCTGCTGGCGCTGTGGCTGATCTACGAGATCGTCACGGCCGTGATCGGCTGGGCCGTTCTCAACGCCACCTGGGACGGCAGCGACGGCAGCGACTGCACGCGCGAGCATGCGGGCGCCTGCTGGCCCTTCGTCGGCAGCCTGGTTCGGGCAGTTCATGTACGGGCGCTATCCCGACGCCGAGCGCTGGCGCGTCAACCTCACCTACGTGCTGGCGCTCGCCGGCCTCGTGCCGCTGATGATCCCGCGCGTGCCGGGCAAGCTGTGGACGTCGATCTACCTGCTTGCCGTCTTCCCGGTGCTGGCGGTCATCCTGCTGTCGGGCGGCGTCTTCGGGCCTCACCCACGTGCCGACCGACTTGTGGGGCGGGCTGCTGGTGACGCTCGTCATCTCCAGCGTCGGGCATCGCCGCCGCGTTCCCGATCGGCATCCTGCTGGCGCTGGGGCGGCGCTCGCGCATGCCGATCGTGCGCTGGGTGTCGATCGGCTTCATCGAGTTCGTGCGCGGCGTGCCGCTGATCACCGTGCTGTTCATGGCCTCGGTGATGCTGCCGCTGTTCCTGCCCGAGCGCTGGTCGATCGACAAGCTGTTGCGTGCGCTCATCATGGTGGCGCTGTTCTCGGCGGCCTATCTCGCCGAGGTGATCCGCGGCGGGCTGCAGGCGATCCCGCGCGGGCAGTTCGAGGCGGCCGACGCGCTGGGCCTCTCCTACGCGCAGAAGATGGGGCTGATCGTCCTGCCGCAGGCGCTGAAGCTCGTGATCCCCGGCATCGTCAATACCTTCATCGGCCTGTTCAAGGATACCAGCCTCGTGCTGATCATCGGCATCTTCGACCTGCTCGGCATGGTGCAGTCGAGCCTCTCGGCGCCGCGTTGGCTGTCGCCGCGCTACGCCCATGACCGGCTACGTGTTGGCCGGCGTGGTGTTCTGGGTCTTCTGCTTCGGCATCTCGCGCTATTCGCAGATGCTGGAGCGGCGGCTGGCGGCGGGCGGGCAGCGCGTCGGCCAAGGGCGGCGACGATTGAGACGGCAGCTCACCAGCCTCATTCCGGCCGGCGTTCCAATCCGGCCCCTGTCAGGGCGCGTCCTACGGGATGAAGTCGGCGATCTTCTTGACCACGCTTCCTCGACGCCGTGGAAGCCGTGGTAGGAGAAGGCGTCGCATTCCTGCTGGGCGGCGGCCGGCATGGCCCCTTGACCGGCGAAGAACTCTTTCTTTGGGCTGATGATGGCCTTGTAGAACTTCTCCGAAAGTCGTAAAGTCGCTGGGGATGCAGGGGTCTGCCGCGTGGGAGACGACCAGCACGGGAATTTTCAGCTTTGCCGTGGCGACGGGCGGCGTCGTTCCCCATACGGTCTCGCCTGCGCTCTGCACGATGGGCGATGCCAGGACGATGCCGTCGGGGAAATCGGCGAACTCAGGGGCGGCGCATTGGAGCGCGCCGCGCGCCGCCAGGCTGAAGGCGGAAATTGTCCCGTTGCTCGTTCCAACCAGCCACACCTGCTTCTGCTTGGGCCAGTTCTTGCGAACCACGGCGACCGCCTGCGCCACGTATTGGGCATGGCCCGCCGACAAGCGTTTGCCGTTCTGGAGCCTGGGAATCCAACATGGCCACGTTCAGACCAACATTCATGAACCGGTAGGCGGATCGGATCAGGAAGTTGCCTTGCAGCGCCTCGACCTGGCCCGAGGAGGTATCGAGCTTGAGCACCCCGTTGCCGCCGGCCAGCAGTATGACGGATGCGGTGGCTGGCGGGGTGGCCGTGGGCGGGTTGAGCGTGTGAGTGACGAACGTGAAATTCGAGCGGATGGTGATCAGCTCGGCCGCGCTCGCGTGCCTTGGGCGATGCCATGAGGCCGGCAAGGGCGCAGAGAGACAGCGTCGTTGCCCTAAACATAAAGAAAAGTGCGCGCGTCAGCATGGATCAATACTCCACAGGGCGGTGTAACAATGCCTGCCAGCATGGCGAGCCTCTTCGAGCAATTTAAGGCGTGCGCGTCCGACGTCATTCCTCCGTCGGCACGGCCCAGCGATTGCGCTTGGGCGCAATCGCGCCGAGCCGGGTTCTGCAGCAAGGTTCCTCGTTTTGCGGCAGGTCCCGGACAGCCTCGCAGCGCTCGCCTTGGTATCGTGATTGCCGATAGAAGTCTGGCAAACATCTGCCATTTGCTTCAGGATTGGCCAGCCGGGGCCGGCAAGACGCGCCCGACAGCAAGAATTCGTTATGCGACTCGGGGGAGAAACCGTTCCTAGCCGAGCATCCTGCTCTAGGAGGACCCCGCCATGACGCAACATCCCTTCGATCCGCTCGCGCTGTGGCGCGACATGCTTTCCAAGTGGGAGTCTGGCTTCAACGATCTCGCCAACAAGAACATGGCGTCGCCAGAGTTCAGCCAGTTCATGAATCAGGCCATGGGCATGTCCGTGCGCATGCAACACGCCATGGGCGAGATCATGGGGCGGTATCTCACCGCCATGAACATGCCGAGCCGGGCAGACCTGGTGGCCATCGGCGAGCGGCTGCAGGGCATCGAGGACCAGCTCGGACGCCTGACGGCAATGGTGGAGCAGCGCATATCGGCAGGACCGTCGGCTGACGCGACCAAGCCTTACGCCGGGCCGCCGCGCACCAAGCGGCCAAGCACACCCTTGAACTTGAACGGGCCGTCACCGGCAGCAGAGGCGCATGCGGCCGTCGCGGCCGCGCCGGCCGCCTCAGTGATGCCTGCGCGGCGCGCCAAGACCGCCAAGCGAAAGGCCAAGGCGTCGTGAGCGCGGCCGGCACGCCCCAGGAGGCATCGCCCGCTCTCCGCGTGCAGAAGGAGGTCGAGCGCGCCATCCAGCGCAACATCAAGGGCGTGGACTACCTGTTTGCCTCGCCCGCGCCGGCTGTGGGCTCGAGCCCCAAAGACGTGATCCTGAGCCGCGGCACGCTGAGCCTCTACCACTACCGGCCGATGGCTGACGAAATCTATCGCGTGCCGCTGCTGATCGTCATGGCCACCAGCAACAAGGGCTACATCGTCGATCTCGCGCCGGGCCAGAGCCTGATCGAGTTCCTGCTGAAGCAGGGCTACGACGTCTACATGATCGACTGGAATGCGCCGCGCGCCGACGAGAAGCGCCTGCGGCTGGAGGACTACACGCTCGATTTCATTCCCGCACTGCGTGCGGCGCGTGCAGGAGACTTCGGGCGTAGAGGAGGTCAACATCATCGGCTACTGCATGGGCGGGGTGCTCTCCACCATCTACGCCGCGCTGCACGCGGGTGGCCCGTTGAAGCACCTCGTGTGCTTCACGACCCCGATCGACTGGAAGCAGATGCCGCTGTTCCAGGCCTGGTCCGACCGGCGCTATTTCGACGTCGACCGGCTGGTGGATGCGGTCGGCAACGTGCCGGCGGATTTCATCCTGTCCGCCTTCGACATGCTGCGCCCTGCCGGCCGTGTCGCCGGCCAGATGCGGCTGTGGGACAACATGTGGAATGACGAGTTCGTCAAGTCCTTCCGCATGTTCGACAGGTGGGGCAACGAGACCCTGCCGCTGGCGGGCGAGTACTTCCGCCAGACCACCAAGGAGCTGCTGTGGGACAACAAGCTCTGCAGGGGCGAGCTGGTGGTGGGCGGCCGCCGCGCCGATCTCAAGAACATCACCGTGCCCATCCTGCACGTGGTGGCCGAGCACGACCACATCGTGCCCTACGCGGCGGCCAGGCCGCTGATTGCCGGCGTGGGCTCGGCCGACAAGGAGGAGATGATCCTCAAGGGCGGGCACATCAGCGTGGCCGCCGGCCCCAACGCGGTGAAGCGGCTGTGGCCCAAGCTCGACACCTGGTTGGGAGGGCGGTCGATATGAGCGAACCTCGCGCGTATCCGCGCAACGTCACGTGCGACGGCATCGAGGTGGAGCTGCGCCGCATGGGCGCGGGCGACGAAGCAGCCGTGCTGGCGTTCGCGCAGAGGCTTCCCGGCCCATGACTTGCTGTTCATGCGCCGCGATGTGCGCCAGGCGAAGGTGCTGGCGGCGTGGCTGCGGGCCATCGCCGAGGGGCGTGTTGCCAGCCTGGTAGCGGTGCGGGACGGTGCTGTGGTGGGCACCACGGCGATCGTGCACGACAAGCTGTCCTGGTCGCCGCACGTGGGCGAGCTGCGCATTGCAGTGGCGCCCGACTATCGCGGCAAGGGCTTGGGGCGCGTGCTGATCCAGGAGTGCTTCGCGATGGCGCTGGAGCTGGGGCTGGAGAAGCTCACCGCGCTGATGACGGTGGACCAGAAGGGCGCCGTGGCGGTGTTCGAGGGCCTGGGCTTCCGCCCCGAGGCGATGCTGAACGGCTACGTCAAGGATGCCGCCGGGGAGACGCACGACATCGTCATCCTGAGCCACGATGTGGCGCGCTTCCAGGCGCAGATGGCGGCGTATGGCGTGACGGACGCGTTTTAGGCAGGCCCGATTGCGTCGCTCCGCGCTCGCCTTGGCAGCCCGGCGCCGCGGGTTGCAGGATGAAGTCGCGACCGAGCCCAGGCAGGCGATTTCAACTGCGATCAGTTATTGGCGGCGAGGATGAGCGCGCTCAAATTTACTTGAGCGAAGTCCGCACGCAGATTGGAAGAAATCGTACCTGACCCTATGTGGAAGGCTACGATCAGAGACAATTGGCGGCCGGTCTTTCCCAAGGTGAGCACGTGTTGACCTAGTGCGGCCGAGGATCTCGCTGCGTCGGCATGGGTGCGCTCGTTGGCAGTTCGGGTGCCGTGCCCGCGGATTGATATTTCGCCTGCGACCTGATCAGATCGCGCGCACAGCAGCGGAATATTCACGCATGGATTTCGTACGAGGTCGGTCGGCGATGTGACCAGAATTGATGCGTCGGGATGCCTCATTCGACGTCGTTGTCATGAACACAGGTCGCAGAGTATGTCGCCGGACGTTGACAAATCCTGTCTGAAGCCTTTCGGGTCTTGCGGCCGGGGGGCCGCTCGATCGTTGTCGCGACCGACTGGGATGCCGTGCTCTGGCATTCAGATAATCCAAACCGCATGGAGCAGGATCATGAAATCCTGGGAGGCGCTATTGTCGCACCCGCGCTTGCCACGATCGCTTCGCCAGACCATTGCGGGCCGCTGGATTTCGATCTCGATGGTGCAAGCCCCTTTCCAATCCGCAACCTTCAATGCGACGGAAAATGCCTAAGCAAAGGCATGACTGGCTTGATTCATGCGACTTCGTTGCAGGCAGGAACGATGTCGCACGCGAAGAGCCGCAAGCATGGGCAGACGAATTCGCCGACTTGGACAACGCGGGCGAGTACTTCTTCTATAGCGCTCGCTTCATTTTCAGGGCCCCGAGGCCAATTGCATGAGCCCGCCAGAATCCGGCTAATTGGCATATTGCTTCCGCCCGATATCCGTAAGCGTCGGGGCCATAGCGTCATTGAGCGATAGCCTCGCGGCCAAGCGTTGGACAGCCTTGGCAACCTGGCGCTCTACCTGTTCGGGTAGCGCTGGCGCAGGCCGGGCGGTTCGAGAACGGGCCAGTCGCGACTGCTGTTGCTGGGGGTAGTGAGCGACGTTCCCTCGGGCAGGACGGTTCCCGGCAGCCTCGGGGGCAGGGGGCCAGCAGGCGCTTGGCGACCCGTCAGCCGGCGCCAGAAGCGCGCGGGTCCCGTCACCGCCTCCCAGATCTGGGTCGCCAGGTTGTGGGGCGTCGCCGCCACTGCCGTCAGCGGCAGGAACACCACCCAGAAGGCGAGGGCGCGCACGGCGCGGGCGGCCCAATAGCCGGTCGCGGCCGGCGTACTCCGTCGGCACCTCGGGCGGCCAGATCCGGCTCCACCAGGCGCGCGACACGGGAACGCCGAACAGGCCGAGAACGGCCAGAACCAGATAGGCGATCTGCAGATCCGAGGAAACGCCGGCCATGAGCCGCTTGTCGAGCTCCTGCTGGCGCTCGACGCTGCGCAGGTTGGCCTGCACGGCGGCGGTGGCGACCTTGCCCGTGATATCCGAGACGATGTTGTAGAAGAGCTCGCTGACCGGCCGGGTCGCCTGGCCGCCGGGCAGCTCGCCGGCGGGCGTCAGGTCGAGAACGGTCCGCCGGCCGACCGGCAAGGCCACGACGGCGAGGCGGCGGTTGGGCGCACCCAGCGCGTTCAGGAAGTCAGCCAAGCGGGCGTGCTGCAGCGCTTCCTCCAGGCCCTTCACTTCCACCCTCTGCCACAGCCAGTTGCGGCCACCGGGCTGGCGCGGCGTGGTAGAGGCATGCAGCACGATCAGGTTGACGTCGGCATCGTCCGCGGCCCGGAACAGGTCCTTGGTGAGCAGGCTCCGCTCCGGCCCGCTCGACGGCTTGACGTAGAGCAGGTCGCGGTCGATGCGGCCGACGATCAGCAGGGTCTGGCCGGAGACGGAACCCATGGCCGGGACCAGGCTCATGGGATCGATCACGTCGACCAGTGCGCGCCTGGTGGCTGGGTCGATGCGCGGGGAGGCCGACAGCGTCGACGGGCCGCCCGGCTCCAGCGCCAGCACGCGCACGCTCGCCGCCTTGAGCGGACGCGCGAGCTGCCAGAAGGCCTCCTCGAACAGCCGCCGGTCGCCCAGCTCGATCACGAGATTGGAGCGGATCTCGGCGAACAGGCGCTCGGTCGTGCCCTCGGTCCGCCGCACGAGGCGATAGCTCTCGCCCCCCACCACGACGTTGAGGTCGGTGCCCGCAGGCAGTGCCTTCAACGTGGCGCGGTCGCGCAAGACCGTGTCCTGGGTCATGTAGAGCGCGAGGCGCGTGCCGCCCTTGGCTTCGGGGTACAGCACCGAGATGACGCGCTTCATCTCGTCGGGCGTGCCGACGGTGAGCATCTCGCCGGACTTGTTGACGAAGCGCCAGTGGCCCTCCTGCGTTCCCTGTGCGGCAAGGACCAGGCCCTCGGTCTTGGCCGGCAGCGACCGGATGTGCCGCACGGCGTTCTCCAGCGCGCCCTTGGCCGGAGGCGCCGCGCGCCCGCTGGCCTTCTCCACGGTGACGGCGAGCCTGTCGAACCAGCCCGCCACAACGGCGACGGGCAGGAGCAGAAGCGCGGCGAGGGTTATGGTTCGCAGGACCACGCCGAGGCGTGTGCGCACGGTGCCCAGGCTACGGGTCTCGAGCGGCGGCGGTAGCATGGACGGATACTAGAGCAGGATCGCTTCGGATTGAATCACTTTACCTCAGCTGCAACGTGGCGGCCGAAGCGTGAATCCTGCTCTATTCATGGATTTGAGAGCAAGATTCACGTTCCATGATCGAAGCGAAGCGCTTCGATCAGAAACGATCTTGCTCTGGCGCGCCTTGATGGCGAAGATCAGCCGCCTTTGCGCGCCTTCGCAAAATCGGGCGGGCGCTTCTCGAGGAAGGCGGTGAAGGCTTCCCGAGCCTCGGGCGAGCGCATCAGGGCCACGTAGTTCTGGGCTTCCTCGTCGATCATCGCACTGATCTGGGCGTGATTTTTCCGCAGCAGACGGCGGGAGGTCATGAGCGCCTGGCGCGGCTTGGCGGCCAGGCGCCTTGCAGCCCTGAGGGCGGTGGCCTCGAGCTGGTCGGCCGGGACGATGGCGTTGACGAGGCCGGCCTGCAGGGCCCGCTCGGCGCTGAAGGGCTCGCCCAGGCAGACGAGCTCGAAGGCGCGCGGGTAGCCCATGCGCTCTGGGGCCAGGATGGTGGAGCCCGCCTCCTGGATCAGCCCCAGATCGAGGAAGGGGGTGCGCAGGCTGGCGGCCGGGCTGGCGTAGACCAGGTCGCAATGCAGCAGCATTGTGGTGCCGACGCCGATGGCGAGCCCGTCGACCGCGGCGATCATGGGCTTCGTCACCTTGGGCAGGCGGCGGATGAACTCGAGCGATGGTGCCGGGATGCCCTTGCCGTCGCCGGAGGGACTTGCCTGGGCGCGGCGCATGAAATCGTTGATGTCGTTGCCGGCGGAGAACACGCCGCCCGAACCGATGAACAAGTGGCAGGCGATGGCGTCATTCTTCTCCGACGCGTCGAGGGCTTCCGACATGGCGTTGTACATGGGGCCGGTGAAGGCGTTCTTTTTGTCGGCGCGCATGAAACGCATGACCTGCACGCCGTCCTCGACCTTGATCTCGATTTCCTGGGTCATTTGTGTCCTCGCTGCTAGCGGCCTTCCGTAACCACGGGCGCCCACCGGTCCCCCTCCCCGTCCATGCGGAGCATGGCTTCGCCATGACGCGGGGAGGGGTTAGGGGTGGGGGTAGCCCCACAATGGCAGCCTTCCCTTGTGGCTTCACCCCACCCGGCTCGGCACGTGAAGGACGTGCCTCGCCACCCTCCCCGTCAAGGGGAGGGTGATCTGCGCGGCCCAACCTTCCCGAAACGAGCAGCGCCCAATTCGCATCCATGGCATCCATGCTGTCAGGTGACGCGCGCGCCTCAGGCCGACAGCGCTTCCGGCGTGAGCATGAGCGTGGAGTTGGCGCCGCTGATGACGGTTTCCTTGAGGCCGGGCGCCGCGCTGGCAATGTTCTCGGCGAAGAAGCGGGCAATGGCGATGGGCTCGACCTGGCCGCTGTTGCGTGCGGCGGCGAGCGCGCCGCGAGCCAGGTACACGCCACCCGAGGCCAGCCCGAACAGTCGCAGATATGGCGCGGCGCCCACCATGGCCGCGTCGGGGTTCTTCTGCAGGCTCGTGCCCATCCAGCGCGACGCTTCGGCGAGCGCCGCGACGGCCTCGCCCAGCCGCTCGCCCATGCGGCCGAACTCGGGGCGGTTGGAGGCGCGCACTTCTTCCACCGTGTGCAGCAGCTCGGCGATGTAGCCGGCAACCACGTTGCCACCCTCCAGCGGCAGCTTGCGCGTGACGAGATCGAGCGCCTGGATGCCGTTGGTGCCTTCGTAGATCGGCAGGATGCGGGCGTCGCGGTAGATCTGCGCCGCGCCCGTCTCCTCGATGAAGCCCATGCCGCCGTGCACCTGGACGCCGATGGAGGCGACCTCGCAGCCGATGTCGGTGGAGAACGCCTTGGCGATGGGCGTGAGCAGCGCAACGCGGTTGGCTGCAGCCGCGCGCTGAGCCGGGTCCTTGGCGCGGCGCGCAACGTCGGTTTCCTTGGCGGTGACGAGGCAGATGGCGCGCGCGGCCTGGGTCAGCGCCTTCATGGTCATGAGGCTGCGGCGGATGTCGGCGTGCTCGATGATGGGGCCCATCTCGCCGCCCCTGCTCGACGCCGTGCGGCCCTGGCGGCGCTCCTTGGCATAGGCGGTGGCGCGCTGCGTGGCCCGTTCCGCCACCGATACGCCCTGCGTGCCGACCGCCAGCCGCGCCGCGTTCATCATGATGAACATGACGTTGAGGCCGCGGTTCTCCTCGCCGACCAGGTAGCCGATGGCGCCGTCCTTCTCGCCGTACTTCATCACGGCGGTGGGGCTCGCATGGATGCCGAGTTTGTGCTCGAGGCCGGCGCAGATCACGTCGTTGCGGGCGCCGAGAGAGCCGTCCTTGTTGACGAGATACTTGGGCACGAGGAACAGCGAGATGCCGCGCGTGCCGGGCGGAGCATCGGGAAGCCTGGCCAGCACGAGATGGATGATGTTGTCGGTCATCTCGTGGTCGCCGTAGGTGATGAAGATCTTGGTGCCGAAGATGCGGTAGCTGCCATCGCCCTGCTGCTCGGCCCGCGACGTGAGGTGGCCAAGGTCGGAGCCGGCGTGCGGCTCGGTCAGGTTCATGGTGCCGGTCCATTCGCCGGTCACCATCTTCGGCAGGTAGATGCGTTTCAGCTCCTCGCTGCCTTGCGCCTCGATGGCGTCGATGGCGCCGAACGTCAGCAGCGGGCACAGCCCGAAGGCCAGGTTGGCCGCGTTCCAGATTTCCCCGGCAGCGGTCGCGACGATCGCCGGCAGGTTCTGGCCGCCCCATTCCTCCGGCGCCGACAGCGCGCCCCAGCCGCCCTCGGCGAACTGCTGGTAGGCCTCCTTCCAGCCGGGGGGCGTCACCACCTTGCCGTCGACCAGCTTGGAGCCGGTGCGGTCGCCGGGCGTGCTGAGCGGCTCCAGCACCTCGGAACTGAACTTGCCGGCCTCCTCGATGACAGCGCGGATGGTGTCCTCGTCCACGCCTTCGAGCACGCCGCCCTTGATCAGCTCGTCGAGACCCGCCGCGGTCTTGAGCGAGTGCATGATGTCGTCTACTGGAGCCTGGTAGGTCATCGCACCCTCGCGCTTGCCTTGCGGGTTCCGCCCTTGACGTTTAGGGCAGCTTAGGCGGAAACGACTTGACTAGGAAGGCCATCGCGATCCTGCATCCATGCCAACAGATGAAAAAGGCTATGTCCGTCACATCGCATCCTCGTCGCCGCCACACGGTCGTCCGCCGGGCCACTGAGGAGGCTCCGCTCGATCGAACCATGATCTTGGTCGGCGCCGAGGCCTATAGGAGGTTCCTTGCTCGTCTCAACGCGGCGCCCAACCCCAACGCTCGCCTTCGCAAGACAATGCGTAAGCCCGCGCCCTGGCTCTGATGGCCGTCCCCAAAGCGACACCGGAAGCAATCGAATCCGCCGCCGCAGCGTTGCGGGAAGGTCGGCTCGTGGCGTTTCCGACTGAGACGGTGTACGGGCTCGGCGCTGATGCAACCAATGGGCGCGCAGTGGCGGCCGTGTTCGAGGCCAAGGGGCGGCCGCGGTTCAATCCGTTGATCGTGCATGTTCGCTCGATCGAGGTGGTGGGCCTGCTCGGCCAACTGACGGCAACAGGGCGGACGCTGGCGAGCTGCGTTCTGGCCAGGGCCGCTGACGCTTGTCTTGCCGAAGCGGGCCGATTGTCCGGTGGCCGAGCTCGCCACGGCCGGCCTCGATACTATCGCCGTGCGCGTTCCGGCGCACCCGGTGGCGCAGGCGCTGCTGCGGGCGGCGCACCTGCCCATCGCCGCACCCAGCGCCAATCGCTCGGGCCATGTGAGTCCGACCACGGCGGCGCATGTCGAGGCGGACCTGGGGGAGCGGACGGCGATGATCCTGGACGGCGGCGCGACGCCCGTCGGGCTGGAGTTGACTGTCGTGGATGTGACGGGCGAGGCTCCTGTCATCCTGCGCCTGGGCGCAGTCGCGCGCGAGGCTATCATAGCTGCGCTGGGTCGGCCGATCGCTGTTGCGGGCGGAGAGACCCAAACGCCGGCATCGCCCGGCATGCTGGCGCGCCACTACGCACCCGCAACACAGCTTAGGCTCGAGGCGCGCGAGGTGCGCCCGGGCGAGGCGCTGTTGGCGTTCGGGCCAGACGTGCCCGATCATGCGGGTCCGATGATCAACTTGAGCGCGTCCGGCGATCTCGCGGAGGCCGCGGCAAACCTGTTCGCGGCCTTGCGGGCGCTCGATGCCTCGGGCGCGACGGCCATTGCCGTCGTGGCCGTCCCGGAGCAGGGTCTGGGCGAAGCCATCAACGATCGGCTCAGACGGGCCGCGAGAGGGCCATGAACGAACGAGCAGGATTGCCGGGGCTGGGTCCCCAACTCATCGAGCGCTTCCGCGAGATTGTGGGAGCGGCCCACGCCCTCACCGATCCCGAGCAGCAGCTGCCCTACCTGCGCGAGTGGCGCGACATGTACGAGGGGCGCGCCTCGATCGTGCTGCGGCCCGGCACGACGCAGGAGGTGTCGAAGATCCTGGCGCTGGCCAACGAGCACGGACTAGCGGTGGTGCCGCAGGCCGGCAACACCGGCCTGGTCGGCGGGCAGATGCCCATGAACGGCGAGGTATTGCTGTCGGTGGGGCGCCTCAAGCGGGTGCGGGCCGTCGACGCGCAGGGCTTCACCATGACGGTGGAGGCGGGGCTCACGCTCGCCGAGGTGCAGGCCGCTGCCGATAACGCTGGCCGGCTGTTCCCGCTGAGCCTGCCGTCGGAGGGCAGCTGCCAGATCGGCGGCAACCTAGGCACCAATGCAGGCGGCGTCGGCGTGCTCGCCTACGGCAATGCGCGCCAACTGGTGCTGGGGCTGGAGGTGGTGCTGGCGGACGGGCGCATCTGGGACGGGCTCAACGCGCTCAAGAAGGACAACACCGGCTACGACCTGAAAGACCTGTTCATCGGTTCAGAGGGGACGCTGGGCGTCATCACCGCGGCGGTGCTCAAGCTGTTCCCGAGGCCGGCAGAGAAGGCCACCGCGTTCGTGGCGCTGCCAGATCTCGCTTCTGCGCGGGGGCTGTTCAGCCTGGCGCAGGAGACGGCCGGCACCAGCCTCACGGCCTTCGAGGTTATCGCCAGCATCGTGCTCGACCTTGTGGTGCGGCACGTGCCGGGCGCTCGCCATCCCGTGGCCGGGCGCTACCCCTGGTACGTGCTGATGGAGACCTCGGGCCTCAAGGCAGACGGCGCAGCCGAGCGGCTGCTGACCGACACGTTGGAGACGGCGAGCGAGCGCGGGCTCGTTGCCGATGCGGTGATCGCCAGCTCGCTATCCCAGGCGCGAGACTTCTGGCGCCTGCGCGAGTCCTACTCGGAGGCGCAGAAGCCCGAGGGCGCCAGCGTCAAGAACGACGTGTCGGTGCCGGTCGCGGTCATTCCCGAGTTCATCGCCAAGGCCGACGCGGAGGTGCAGCGCGTGTGCCCGGGAGCGCGGCCGCTGCCGCTCGGGCACTTCGGCGACGGCAACATCCACTACAACATCTCCCAGCCCGTCGGCATGGACGGGGCCGCGTTCATGGCGCTGTGGGACGAGATGGTGGCTGCGGTGCACGCGGTGGTGCTGGAGTTCAACGGCTCGATCTCGGCCGAGCACGGCATCGGCGTCATGAAGCGCAACGAGCTCGCCAGGGTGAAGAGCGCCGTGCACATGGACCTGTTGCGAAAGATCAAGGCGGCGCTGGACCCCAAGGGTACCCTCAATCCGGGGAAGATTTTCGTTGACAGCGAAAAGTGACCAACCGCACTACAACCAGCTGTCTATTTTATAGTCGCTTTCACGCGTCCACCAGCCAGCCACAACTCCACAAAAGAAAATAACTATCGCAACAAAGAGGACGAATATGTATTGGCCAAATTCCCATCGCTCAGTTATTCTATCTATATTTTCGATTGTGTGACCAATGGAGATGACTACACCAAGAATAATCACTATGATAACCGCCCAAACAATTGGGACGCCAATAAGCACGCCTATTTTAGTTAGGCTATCTTCCTTCTGCCATTTTTCCGCGAGGGTTCTCTCGTTCTCGCTGACTATTTCTTCTCTCTCTTGGTCGGTTGTTTGCATGTGCCACCTAGTGCTCGTAAACACTCGCTAGGGCCGATCAATGGTCATGTAATTTGCTTTCGTTACTGGGCAGCTAACGGTGACCTGGCGGCGCAGCCAGTGGCCTATGCAATCCTTCAGGCGGCCGATCCCCTAGAATCCGATTCGGCCGATGCAGCAGAGGCACAGCGTCGGCACATGCGGGCGATTGGAGGGGTTCCATGCCGAGGGCGGCGCCGTCGTTCCCAGCGTTCGATGAATGGCAGAAAATGAGCGAGGGGGAGCAGGACGCCCTGCTCGACGCTCTGGAGGCAGTCCAGCGGCGCGGCTCGCTCTACACAAGGCTTCTGGTTGCTTTGGTCTGCGCAGGTTTGGCCGCGGCTGTCGGCGGCGCGCTGTTGACGCTCTGGTGAGCGACGGCGGGTTACGCGCGGATTGACGCTTCGATATGGCATCGGCCGCGGTGGCCGCGCCAACCCGCCCTACGTCTACCAAGCGAGGGCGGGCAGGGCGGCGACCGGCGTAAAAGGGGTGGCCGAGAACAGCTTGGCCAGCACGTCGGCGTCGAGGCCATCGGGCACGAAGATGGGGCTGGCGATGAACACGGAGCGCAAGCCCGCGACGTGCGCGCCCTTGAGGTCGGTCTCGACGCCGTCGCCGATGCACAGGATGTCCTCCTTGGCGACGGGCCGGCCCCTGATGCGCGCGATCTCGGCCAGCGTGCGCTCGTATATGGGAGCGTGCGGCTTGCCGGCGTAAGTCACTTTTCCGCCTCTGGCCTCGTAGTCGGCGGCGAGCGCGCCCGCGCAATAGATGAGCTGGTGGCCGCGCTCGACCATGATATCGGGATTGGCGCAGACCATGGGCACGCCGCCGGCGATGAGGCGGGTGAACAGCCCGGCGTAATCGGCGGGCGTTTCCCTGGTGTCGTCGTACAGGCCCGAGCAGACCACGACTTGGGCGATGTCGGGCGACGACAGGCGCACGTCGAAGCCGTCGAACAGGCCCTTGTCGCGCTCGGGGCCGACGTGCAGCACCGCCTTGCCCTGCCATGCCCGGATCATGTCGCGGGTCGCGTCCCCGGACGTGACGCCGCCGTCGTAAGCTCGCGGATCGACGCCGAGCGAGGTCATGTGCGGCACCACGGCAGCGAAGGGACGCGGGGCGTTGGAGAGCAGGACGACGGTGCCGCCGGCGGCCCGGAACCTGGCGCACGCGTCCACGGCGGCCTGGTGGGCGCGCGCGCCGTTGTGCATCACGCCCCAGATGTCGACGATCCAGGCCTCGCTGGTCGGGGCGAGGCCTGCAATCGAGGACAGGATGGGGACGGCCGAGAGCATCATCGGCCCTCACCTAGCGGGCCAAGGCGCGGCGATCAAGCGGCCGCCGTTCCCGGCTCCGCCACCACCTCGGCCTTGACCAGCTTGGGCCCGCCGAACAGCGCGCCCTTGCCGAGCAGCACTCCGAAGCCCAGGATGCGCGCCAACAGCCAGTCGTCCTCGATGCGGCCGACGATGAGGGTGAGGCCGAACTCCGCCAGGTAGCGGCAGATGTCGGCGGCCGGGATGCGGGCCTCCGGCGCCGGCAGCCCCTCGAGAAACACCTGGGCGTCGAGCTTGACGAACTCGAAGCCCATCGCCTTGAGCCCGCCGAAATCCATGTCGAGGTCGGTCACCTCCTCGAGCGCGAAGCCGAAGCCAGCGGCGGCCATGGTGCCGAGTGCCTCGGCATGGACCGGCGTGAAGGTGCGAACGTCGCCTTGGGCGAACGACAGAACGAGGCCGATGCGCCCGTCGGTGCCTGGCTGCCTGGCGGCGGTGTCGAGGAATTTCTCGTCGGTCAGCGACTCGCCGGCCATCGCTGCCAGCACCGAGGCCTGGCGGCCGCGCTCGCCGAGACGCCTGGCGATCCGAGCGGCGCGCAGCATGCGGGCGGCGTCGATGCGCGGCATCAGCCCCGAGCCCAGCGCCGCTGGAGTGTATTCGGACTGTTCGAGGGAGGTGCCGTCGGCCGTGAGCAGCCGCATGCTGACCTCGTAGTGGCGCGCACGGCCTTCGGCGAGCGCGTGGATGGGTTCGAGCAGCACCTCGATGCGCTCCGCCGCAACGGCCTCGGCAATGCGCGCAAGCTTGGGGTCGAGCGCCGGTGGACCGCTCCTCTGCGGCGCTGCCGACCCGACCGGACGGTCCGGCATCTTGCCCGCTTCCCTCGAAGCCGGTGCGGAAGCCGGGTCCGGCGACGCGGCACGCATGGTGCGGGCGGTGGTGTCGAGCGCCGCCACCGAGCGCCCGATCATGGCTTCGGTCTCGTTAGCGGGCTCCAGCTCGGGCCCGGATTCGCTCATCGGGATCGCGGGGGACAGTGCTGTTGAGCTCGTCCGCCAGCTTCTTGATGAGCTCCTGGATGAGCTCGACGTTCATTTCGGGCGGCTCCGGCGGTGCCTGAGGCGGTCGCCGGCCGGCAGCCGCCTCGTTCCGCTGTGCCGGGGCTGCCGGGTCGCGGGCGCGAGCGGCTCGCCGTCGTCCTCCAAGTAGGGCGTGCGCGAGGGCCGGAACCTGAAAGGGTCGCCTGCCGCGGGAGGTGGCGCAGTGGCCCCGGCTGCCTCCTCGGGCATCGGCAAGGGCGTGGGCCAAGTCCCAGGGCGCAGGCGGGCGCGCGGCTGTTCCGTCGCCTCGACCGGGTTGGAGACGGCGCCAGCGTCATGGTCCGCGAGCGCGGCATCGAACCGCTCCGCCGCGCTCTGCCAGTGAACGTCGCTTTCGTCGAGATCGTCCTCTTCGTCGTCCCCGGCTGTGAAGGACCGGCGCACGATCACGTGAACGAGGAGAAGCACGCAATAGATGGTCAATGCTGCCAGCATGGCCGGCCACAGCTCGAAGCCGAGCCGGGCAATGAGCCAGGCGCCCGATGCCAGCGACAGCAGGGTGACGGAGAGGATGACGAAGGCGTCGCCGAAACGGGCGTGCAGCGGCTCAGGCCGGGCAAATTGGCGTGTCATCGCGTACCTACTTGGATGCTCGAATCCGAATCGCTGCACCAAGCATTCGCGAAGGAGCGCTGCACAGGCAACCGCCGCGGCGCGGCTATCACCAGCTTTCGACCATGGGTTGGCCAGGCTCGCCTGTGATCGGCGGGGCGCGTTTGGCTCACTCGGATGGAAAGATGTCTGCCATCGAGAGCTCGATGCCGGGCGGGCTCAGCTCGAGCGAGCCTTCGCGCAGGGTTGCAGGTGGCGCCAGCGCGCAGTGCGTCGGGCTCGAACGCCGTTTTTTTCACCTCCCCCTAGAGGGGGGAGGACGGAACGCCACGGGCTTAGACCGCCGTCGGTAACATCGGTCAACAGACGACGCCGGCGGGCTAAGTCCGATGGCGTTCCTGGTGGGGGTGTCGTGACGCACGCACGTCGGGCTGCTCCTGCAATGCTCCCCAGATGGAGTCCACCACATTCATCAGGTTCTGGAACACGTAGCATGTTGGGTATGCGCATCACCCGATAGCCCTCGGCCTCGAGCCACCGGTCGCGACGCGCGTCGTACGCCATCTGATCGTCTTCTGTGTGATGTCCGCCGTCCACCTCGACGACGAGGCGCCTTTCCAGGCACACGAAATCGACGATGTAGGGTCCGATTGGATGCTGGCGGCGAAAGCGCACGCCATCGACCTGCCTGGCGCGTAAGCGCCTGCCACAGCTTGCGCTCTCCATCGCTCATACTCTTGCGCAAGTTGCGGGCACGCTCGTTGGGCATTGCCGAGCCTAACGCGGGAGCGTGCGTCCGGTCACCCCCACCCGATGCGTCCAGCGGCTTAGCGCGGCTGTCGTGCGCGTGGCGAGGTTGGAGCTGGCCGCGCTAAACCGCGGACGCATCGCCCTCCCCCCTCCAGGGGGAGGTGAAGGTGCGGGGCGCCCTACGCCTACGCCACGGCCCTCAGAACCTTGGCGAGCTGGTCGCGGATCTGGGCGATGTCGGATTCGGTGGAGATCAGCGGCGGGGCGACGACCAGGGTGTCCATGGCGACGCGCACGTAGATGTCGAAGTCGTGGTACATGCGTTCGGTCGCTTCGTAGCCGCGCAGACCGGCCTTGCCCGGAACGGACTCCAGATCGATGCCGCAGAGGAGGCCCACCGTGCGGATGTCGACCACGTTGGGCTCGCCCTCGAGGCTCATCATGGCGTCGGCAAACACCGGCTCCAGCTTTGCCGCGCGCTCGAATAGGCCCTCGTCCTTGTAGATGTCGAGCGTGGCGAGGCCGGCCGCGGCAGCCAGCGGGTGGCCCGAGTAGGTGTAGCCGTGGAACAGCTCCACCATGTGCTCGGGCCCGGTCATGAACGCGTCGTAGATCGTCTTCGATGCCATCACGCCGGCCATCGGCACGGCCGCGTTGGTGATGCCCTTGGCGAAGGTGATCATGTCGGGCGTGACGCCGTAGCGCTCCGATGCGAAGCAGTGGCCGAGCCGGCCGAAACCGGTGATGACCTCGTCGAAGATCAAGAGGATGCCGTGCTGGGCCGTGATCTGGCGCAGCTTCTCGAGATAGCCCTTGGGCGGCGGCAGGATGCCGGTGGAGCCCGCCACCGGCTCGACGATGACGGCGGCAATGGTGGAGGCATCGTGCAGATTGACGAGCCGGGTCAGCTCGTCGGCCAGATGCGCGCCCCACTCCGGCTCGCCCTTGGTAAAGGCCTGGCGTGAGCGGTCGTAGGTCGTCTGCAGGTGGTCGACGCCGGTCAGCATGTTGCCGAACTGCTTGCGGTTGGCGACCATGCCGCCGACCGAGATGCCGCCGAAGCCGATGCCGTGATAGCCGCGCTCGCGGCCGATGAAGCGGGTGCGCGCGCCCTCGCCCCTGGCCTTGTGGTAGCCGAGCGCAATTTTCAGCGCCGTGTCGACCGCCTCGGAGCCTGAATTGGAGAAGAACGCGTAGTCGAGATCGCCGGGCGCCAGCAACGCCAGCCGCGAGGCCAGCTCGAACACCTTGGGATGGCCGTATTGGAACGCGGGCGCGTAATCGAGCTTGGCCGCCATCTCCTGAATGGCCTTCACGATCGGCTCGCGGCAGTGGCCCGCATTCACGCAGAACAGGCCGGAGGTGGCGTCGATCACCTTGGCGCCGTCCGGCTTGAAATAGTGCAGGCCCTTGGCGCCGGCGAACAGACGCGGGCGTTTCTTGAAGGCGCGGTTGGCGGTGAACGGCACCCAGTAGGGCTCGAGCTCATTGGGCTTTACGTCGAGCGGCGCCATGGCGATCTCCAGGCAAGGAAAATGGAAATTGCGGTCCTTGTAACAGCGGGTGCCCACAGCTCCAAGCGCGGGCGGGCATGGCGGCTATTCCGCCGCGCCCCACTGAATTATCATGCCGGCTGTGTGGGTGCGCCCCAACTCCGCCACAGACCTGCCGGGTAGTCGTACGGATTCAGGCACACGGACACCCGAATCGGGCTCGCATTTAGGGGTTGTTAGCCGAATCGGCGCCAGAAGCGGATCAGTTGAGCCGCTCGCCGCCGAAGTGGCCGCGTTCAGGAGGAAACCCCCCATGTTGATGAGTGTCATCGAGGGCGCCCTGTCGGCCCCCGCCTACCCCGAGCTTGCCGGAAAGCGGGTTCTGATCACGGGGCTTACCAGCCGCTGCGGCGTCGACATCGCCAGGGGCTTCGCCGAGCACAAGGGGCGGCTCGTTCTGCAGTTTGCCGAAGACAGCACGGCCATGGAAACGGTGGCCGAGATCGTGGCGCCGGACGCCTTGGAGGCCAAGGCCTATGGACCGATTGGGACGGTGACGGATGATGTCGTTCAGTTCGCCAAGACGGCCATCGGGGCGTTCTGTGGGCTGGATGTGGTCATCAACCTGGTGCCCCTGGATGCGGGCCGCCTTGGGCCCTTGGCGGACCTGGCCGAGATAGAGCGGGTGATTGCCGAGCGGATGGTGCTGCCGTTCATTTTGTCCAAGATCGCCGCCAATCGCATGAGCGTGACCTGGACGGACGGGCTCATTCTCAACATCGCCACCTTGAACGGACCGGCCAAGGGCGCCAGGCAGGCTTTTGCCAGCGTCGCCAGGACCGGCCTGGTGGCCATGACCCGGGCCCAGGCCGAGGAATGGGCCGGCCGCGCCATCCGCTTCAACGCGATCGCCCCGCAGACCTCCCTGGTGCCGACCGAGCCGGGCCTCTGCGGGGAACCGGATATCGCCGCACTGGCGCTCTATCTGGCCTCAGGCCGGGGCAAGACGCTGTCGGGTTGCGTGTTCGAGGCGCAGATGCATTGACCCCTCGAGTGGCAGCGGCCGGCCGAGGCAAGCCGCCAGAATCTCGAGGCTTCCCTGCAGCGCCTGGTCCCACGAAAGCGGAGAGGCGCCGCTGCGCCCGCGGTTGGCTCCCCCTGGCCGGGCGAGGCTCGCGGGGATATGAATGAAGCCGACGCGGCGGCCGCGCGCTTGCCTGACGCGCAGCAGCGAGTGATACAGCAACGCATTGCACAGATAGCCGCCGGCGTCGCGCGAGACGAAGGCTGGAATCCGGCGTCGCCGCAGCCGGGCCACCAGGTGATGCACGGGCAGGCTTACCGCGAGATGGGCGGCATTGCCCACGTGCAGCTCCGCAGCCGGCGGCAGGCAACCCGACGCGTCCGGCAGCAGCACGCACGCGTTGCCTGCCCGTGTCTCGACCTCGAAGCCGCGCGCGCGAGAGGACACGCCGAAGTGGAGCAACGAGATCGGGTTCCGTGTCGGCGAGGAGGGCGTCCAGACGCAGTGGCGCCGCCGCCCATTCGGTCGCCAGGATGGCGGAGGCGACGCGTACCCCCGGCAGGGCGTGACGGGCTGCCTGCACCAGTTCCGGCACGAGGCGCATGGTGGCGTTGACCGGCACGCCCGGGAACGGACCGAAGCCCGTCACCAGCACGCTCGTGCGTGTCTGCGCCGGATGCCCAGCGGAATGCGGAGCGGGATCGTCGAGCCTCATGTGCTGCCCTTCGTGCCGGGAGCCGTCAGTCCCATCATGGATGCCGGCGCGGAAACGGCAAGGGGTCGCCGTGCAGGTGCCCGCGCGGGTTGACCACCCCCGCCATCCCCCTTCCCCGCGTCATGGGCGCTCCGACGCGCCATGCTAGCCATGCTTCGCATACGGCTGCGGTCAGGTGAAAGGGTCCAGGGCTCGGCCGATCGGTCAGCTCATGCCATCGCATCGTCGAAAAGCGGTCACATCTTGTGTGTTTCTCCGGATGGCGGGAACAGAAAAATGCACATCCGGGAGCCGCCGGTGGGGCCTGTCGCCCTTCCCTCGCGGGGAGCATGGGAGCGGCTTCCGTTTCCAAGCCCGGTGTGGCACCCATGATGGCTCGCTGACAACCAACGGGGCACGACTTGATGGGTCTTTCCAGGGACGAGCTGCTGCGGCCATCTCTCACCGACACCACCATCGCGAAAGCCCCATACTCGGTGCAGACGGCGTTCCTAACGTCGTTCTTTGGGGGGCCGCTGGCGGCAATCGCCATTGTTGCGATCAACTCGGTGCGCCTGCAGCGCCCGCAGCGCGACCTTCCCCGGTGGCATCACCTTGATTGCCTATTTCGCGTTCATGCTGGCCGTGGCGGGCACCGAGTGGGGCATGGCGTTTCGCGCCAGCATAGACCGGTTCGCTGGCGAGCGGTCCATATCATACCTGCACCGGGTCATCGCACTGGTGCTGTTTGGCCTCGGCTATGCTCTGCACCGCAGGGAGCAGCGCAGTGCTGATCTCATGGGGTTGGATCGGCCCAACGGCTGGATCGCGGGGCTCGCCTGCATCGCCGGCAGCTTCACCCTGCTGTTCGCGCTGGACGCCTTGCTTGGCCGCTAGTGTCCCGATCGCGAAGTTCGTCACACTGTGCCGCCAATGTCGAACGAACTCGCGATCGAAAGGACACTAGCAAAATAATGATTCTAGTGTGGTTCAGATCGAGAAGTCCGCATGATCACCAAGCCGCCAGGATGTTGCGGACGTCTCGATCACCACACTCGAGGGGCATCATGAGCAATACTTTGCCGCAGCTTCTGGTCGCGGAGGTCGAGGCGCTGCTGGAGCGCCGGCGGATCGCTCAAGCGAAGGCGCGCCT
The DNA here is from genome assembly GCA_963827545.1 of uncultured Alphaproteobacteria bacterium. GTDB lineage: Bacteria > Pseudomonadota > Alphaproteobacteria > Rhizobiales > Hyphomicrobiaceae > AWTP1-13. The sequence goes on along the minus strand of CAWHBI010000046.1, from coordinate 193,478 downwards.
CAAGGGCGCGCTGCAGGACCACCCGAACCATCCCGTGCTCCTGCTGCAATCCGCCTGGGCGGATCATTTGGACGACGACCCCGACGGGGCGCTGGCGACCGTACGGCAGGTGCTCCTACAGGTTCCGGAGAACCAGTCCGCGCGCCTGCTGCTGTTCGAGCTGCAGGTGGAGAAGAACAACCTGAGGGACGCGGAGCAGGTCATCGTCGAGCTGCTGCGCGACTATCCCGAGCACGCTCCCTACTATGCCCGATATGCCGAGCTGATGATCCGCGCCATGCAGCTGCAGAAGGCGCGCGCCTTGTGCGAGGAAGGGCTGAAATACGATCCGCACGACGCCGGCTGTCTGGGCGCGCGCACACTGTGCGACTTCATCGAGCAGCCCTCGGCTTCAACCAGTCATTCCTTGCAGCAACTCCTCGTCCGCCATCCTCAATCGACGCAAACGCTCGTGTTGATCCTGATCGCCTTGGAGGATCGTGGCGATTTCCGGGGCGCGCTGCGCATCGCGCAGGAGCTGGTGCGGGCGCAGCCGGACAACGCCGAGTTTGTCCGCATCGCATCGCACCTGAAGGCGACCACGCATTGGTCGATGCTGCCGCTGTGGCCGATCCTTCGCTGGGGCTGGGCGGCATCGATCGCATTGTGGCTCGTTGGCGCCGCCTCCGTGCGAATAGTGGGACAAAGCGATCCCGTGGCTGCCCTCATGCTGGCGATTTTCATCTTGGTATATGTGATCTACAGCTGGGTATGGCCGCTGCTTCTGCGGCGCTGGATGGCCCGAGCTTGAACCGAGCTGCCCTGAACCGGGAGGAAGCCTCTAGTGACTGGACGGATCGAGCTCGAGCAGCGCCTGCTGCTGCATCCCTTGATGCGAGCGCGCGCTCGCAATATGCCCGGATACTGCTTGATGCCAATGATGCAGAGGCTGCTCTGGCTCAGTTCGAGCTCCTGTGTCAGCAGCAATCGCATGGCGCCGCTGGCCATGTCGGGGCAGCTCGGGCCCTGCTCGAGCTGGGACGGCGGGCGGAGGCACTCACGCGCTATGCCCAGGCCCGCAGCATGGCGGGGTTCGAGGCCGACGACGACCTCGACCGGCTCTAGCGCAGGCCCGCCGCAGCGCACCGCCGCAGCTGAGCGTCGTCGCCGCATCGGAGCCAGGCAAGGTCGTGTCGTTTCAGCGTGTGCCCGAGGAGCGGGTGCGCTTCTCCAGCATCGTCGGCATGGAGGACCTCAAGCAGACCATCCGGCTCAAGATCATAGAGCCGTTCCTCAATCCCGGCCTGTTCCAGCGCTTTCGCAAGCAGGCGGGCGGCGGCATCCTGCTGTACGGCCCGCCCGGCTGCGGCAAGACCATGATCGCGCGCGCCGTCGCCAACGAGTGCAACGCGGAGTTCGTGTCGGTCGGCATCTCCGACGTGCTCAACATGTGGATCGGCGAAAGCGAGCGCAATCTCGCATCGCTGTTCGACAAGGCCCGCCGCAGGCGCCCTGCGTGCTGTTCTTCGACGAGCTCGACGCGCTCGCCTACTCACGGTCGAAGGCGCATTCCGAGCATACGCGCACCGTGGTCAACGAGTTCCTGGCCCAGCTCGACGGCATGGGCAAGGACAATCGCGCGGTCCTGATCCTGGCGGCCACCAACATGCCGTGGGATGTGACCCCGCCATGAAGCGTCCCGGGCGGTTCTCGCGCGAGATCTTCGTGCCGCCGCCGGACGCCGATGCGCGCCGACGATGCTGGAGAACAAGCTGATCGGGTGCCGCAGGAGAATATCGATCTGGCGGCAATTGCACTGAAACGCCAACTACTCGGCGCCGATATCACGCCTGATCGAGCTCGCGAAGGAGCGAGCGCTGCACGACGCCTTGCTCAACAAACAGCGCCCGCTCGTGCAGCGACTTCGAGCACGCCTTGAAGAGCTTCGCCCTCACGCTGCACTGGCTGCGACCGCGCGGAACCTCGTCAAGACGCAGCGACGACATCTATCGCGATCAAGCTACCTAAAGCAAGCTGCTCTGATCCCGCGCGACGGAGCTCGGCCCCGCCGCTTCGGAGGCCCTAGAGTGAGCCCGCGAGCCCAAGCGACGTGACGACACCGCCCCAGCGCTCGCGCTCAGTCTTGATGTATTTCTCGATCTCCGCGATCGACCTCGGCTGCAGCGGCATCAGGCCGATGTCGCTCACGCGCTTCTGGAATGCGGCATCGCCGGTGATGCGCGTCATCTCCGCATGCAGGCGTTCAACGATTGGCCGCGGCGTCGCCGCCGGGGCCATCAGCACGTGCCAGGACACGGCCTCGAAGCCGGGCATGCCCATCGCCTCGGCCATCGTCGGCACCTGCGGCAGGGCCGGATGCGGGGTGGCAGCCGTGATGCCCAGCGCCTTGAGCTTGCCCTCCACGATCAGCGACAGCGCCGCGCCGGTCTCGGAGATCGACGAGGTGATGTGGCCCCCGACCAAGTCGCTGACGATCTGCGGCGGGCTGCGGTAGGGAACGTGGCTGGCCTGGAACTTGTGGTCGCGCTTCAAGGTCTCCATCGTCAGGTACTGCAGGGTTCCTGCACCCGTGGTGGCGTAGGTGACGGGGTTGGCGCTGTCCTGGGCCTTCTTGATGAAGTCCTTCATGGTGTCGGCGCCGAAGGCGGGGTTGACGATCAACACGAACGGGGATTTTGCGTAGAGCGCGAGCGGCACGAAATCCTTCTCGGCGTCGTAGTTGACCTTCTTGTAGAGCGTCGGGTTGACCGCCAGCGCCGGCGAGGAGGAGACCACAAGCGTGTGCCCGTCGGGCGCGGCGCGGGCCACGTTCTGCACCGCCAGCATCAGCGCGGCGCCGGGCTGGTTCTCCACCACGACCGGCTTGCCGAGCGCCTTGGCAAGGTCCTCCGCATAGATGCGCACGATGGAATCCATGCCGCTGCCGGCCGCCAACGGCACGACGATGTTGACGTTGCGCGCGGGGTACTCCTGCGCCTGGGCAAACGAGCCGGCAAGCGCCACGGCCAGCGCGCCCATCGAGGCGGCCTTGCCAAGCCAGGACAGCATCATGTCGAGAACCTCCCTGGTCCCCCTGTGCCAGACGCTCGGCGATCACGGGACCTGCAGCCTTTTGTGGCTCGACTCTTGCCGAGCCGCCGGTCGCGAGCAGAGGAAGGCCCTCTGTCAGCAGAGCAAACCTAGCCTTTCTGCACGCGCGCTGTCGACCCGGGGTGCAATCCACCCGTCATCCCGGCCCAGCGACGCGCTAGAAGCGCGATCGGCAGAGCCGGGATCTGCGGCGAGCGGAGTCCGTGGGCAGATCCCGGACAGGCTCGCCCCGGCTCGGAGTCTGGGGCTCGGCTTCCGGGATGACGGGTGGAGCGGCGAGGCTCAGCGCGGAGTGCTCGCGGCGAAGAAGTGCTGGTCACCCCCGAGGGAGCTGTAGAGGAAGGGTTCCTGTCGCCGGTCGGTCTTGCGGCGCACGGCGTCCCTGACCTTGCCGAAGAGAATGCGGATTTCGGTGCCGGGTTCCTCGATGTGGCCGAGCAGGGCCTCGCTGAAGGGGCTGTTGCCGCCCGTCGGGCCATCATCCGCCGTGGTGTCGTGTCTGGCAGCATAGGCGACCGCCGTGTTGCCCTCCGGCTCGATCCGCCCCAGACCTTGGGAGATGGACCGCTTCGCACCTGCCGACCGTATCATGCGCGTGACAAACGGGTTGTTGCGGCAGGCGTCCAGGATGACAAGACCGAGCTGGGTGGCGGCGTCGACCTTGGCGAGCACGGCATTGAGCGACACACCCTCGAGAGGCACATCGCTATCGCGCTTGAGCCTGACGTCGATTGGAATGAGATAGTTGGTGCCGTCCATCTCCACCCCATGGCCGGCATAGAACACGACGGCCCAGTCTGCCCCGGCGATCAGATCGCCGAAATCGGAAAGGGCCTCGACCATCTGCGAGCGATTGAGATCGTAATAGTCCTTGACCGTGAAACCCAGTCTCCGCAGCGACGAGGTCACCCCACGCGCGTCATTGACGGGATTGTCGAGGACGCCGGCATGGGCATAGTTGCTGTTGCCGATGACGAGGGCCACTCGCTTGCCGGCCGAAGGTGCGGCCGACGCCTTGGGCTGGTTCAGTCGTCCGAGCCGCGCAAGAGCGACTTCCTGGCGTTGGCGCGTGTCGGCGGAGTCTTTCGGCAGTGTGAGGACCGTGGCGTAGTCGGCAATCGCGCGGTCCCGATTGCCCATGGCCTCATGGAGCTTGCCGCGATTGTTGAGAGCCGTGGCATTTTTCTGATCGAAGCGGATTGCCTCGTTGTAGTCGGCGAGCGCGCGGTCGCGGTCACCCTTGGCTTCGTGCACCAGGCCCCTGTTGTTGTAGGCTATAGGAGTATTTCGGATCGTGTTTGAGCGCTTGCGTGTACTCGACAATGGACTTGTCCAAGTCGCCGATGCGCCAATAGAGGAGCCCCCGGCTCAGGTACGCACAGGGACATATCGAGGCATCGATGCGGATCGCCTCGTCGTAGTCGGCAAGCGCGGTCTTATACTCACCCTTCTCTTCATAGGCGTTGCCCCGGCCGAGATAGCTGACCGCCATCTTGCCATCGAGCCGGATTGCCTCGTTGAAGTCGGCAATCGCGCGGTCGTAGTTTTTCTTGCGCCGATGTGTGCGACGGCACGGGAGTGGTAGGCCCAGCGCGGATGGGATGATCTCGATTGCCTTCTCGAAGTCGGCGATGGCGAGGTCGTACTCTTCCCTGCTGTTGCTGTAGATGAAGCCCGCGATTGTGATAGGCGTCCGGCTTGGCATGGCCCGGATCGCCTCGTTCGATAGTCTCGCATATCGCAAGCGGTCGTAGTTTTTCTTACCCGCATGGGCAAGGCCACGGTCGTTGTAGGACATCGCGTATGTGGGATCGAGCTCGATAGCCTTTCCGAAGTCGGCAATCGCCTTTTCGTACTCTTGCCTTTCGGCAAAGATGACCCCGCGATTGTTATAGGCGGTACGATTTTCGGGTCGAGGCTGATTGCCTCCGTGAACTCGTTGACGGCGCGATCGAACTCTCCTCTCGCTGCGTAGATTCTGGCCACGGCCCAAGTAAGCGCAGGCGCACACGGACCGGTCGATGCGGATCGCCTCGTCATAGTCGGCCAGGGCGCTCTGCTGGTCCCCTTTCAGTTGGTAGGCGCTGGCGCGCGCGAGATAGCCGTTTGCTGATTTCGGGTCGAGGCGAAGCGCCTCGCTCAGGTCGGCGATCGCCCGTTCGTGCTCACCCTTCCTGAGTAGCCCCCGCCGCGTCCGTGGTACTGATAAGCCGTCTTGGGGTCGATCTCGATCGCCTTCGTGAAGTCCGCGATCGCCTGGTCGTACTCGCGCTTCTTCTGCTGGAGGTACCCACGCAAGTTGTGCCCTGGCGCTCTTGGAATCCAGGCGATCCCTTCGTTGGCATCGGCGATGGCCCGGTCGAGATCGCCCTTGTCGTCCCAGGCGCCGCTGCGATTGACGTAGGCTACCGCAAGGCCCGGTCGAGCCGTATCGCCTCGCGAAGTCGGCAATCGCCTTGTCGTAGTCATTCTTGGTCGCGAATGCGCGGGCTCTGTGTCTATAAGCCGGAGCGAAATTTGCGTCGATGTCGATTGCCCTGCTGTCGTCCGCGATCGCCTGGTCGTATTCCCGCTTCCTTTGCTGGACGTAGCCGCGCAAATTGAATGCCCTGGCGCTCTTGGGGTCCAGGCGAATCCCTTCGTTGAGATCGGCGATCGCCCGGTCGAGCTCACCCTTTTCGTCCCACGCGTCGCCCCGATTGACGTATGCCAGGGCAAAGCCCGGATCGAGCCGTATCGCCTCGCTGAAGTCGGCGATCGCCCGGTCATGCTCTTTCTTCTTCTGCAGGGCGGTGCCGCGCAGATTGAAAGCTTTCGCGCTCTTGGCATCGAGGCGGATCGCCTCTGTCGCGTCGGCGAGCGCGCGGTCGTGGTCGTCTTTGCTCATGTAGGCTTGGCCGCGATGGACGTGCAGCTCAGCCCGCGCAGCAGGTTTCGTGCGGCGCTCGGTGATGATCTGGGTGCACGCAAGGATTCGGCGGTCGGGCTCGCCTTGCTTGCAGTCCTGGAAGACGTCGGCGCTGGCGGAAGTCGGTAGTCCCCCTAGGAACGACAGGGCAATGAGCCAAGGGAACGAGCGTCGCATTGCTGCCTCCGATGGGCGGTGATGAGAGGTGTCGAGTGGTGCAGGTCAGGCGGGTTGAAACAATTCTTCGGCCAATGGCATGCGTTAAAGCCCATTCGCGTGGCGAAAAGTTGGCTCGCCTCCCCCTTCGCTGTGTCCTGATCGCGCCCGATCCGGTCCGGGGGCTTCTCCACCCCTCGCCGTCACGGCAAACGCATCTGTCCTGCGCGCCCAACGGCCGTCATCTTGGCCATTCCCGCACTGCTCTGGCTATACACAACTCCACGAGATGCAGCGTCGTCCATTTGGGGAGGAGAGCACCGCGTCAGGGGCTTTTCTCATCCAGCCCGGCACAAGCCGAAGCCGTGATGATCCGCGGCGGGACCGGCCGCGCATGGTGGACCACGGCGCCCGCTCGGCAGCAGAGGCAGGGCTGATGGTTTCGACCTTTCTAGCCTACCGCACATACACGCAAGACCTGCCGCGGACCTTGACGCGTGTCGCCTCCAAAGCGGACGTCTCGCGCGAGGAGGAATACTACCGGGCCAACATCGGCAAGGTTACCTCGGTCGAGGAATTCCTCGGCGACCGGCGCCTCTTTGCGTACGCCATGAAGGCGCATGGCCTCGAGGATATGACCTACGCCAAGGCCTTCATGCGCAAGGTCCTGGAGAGCGATCTCAACGACACCAAGAGCTTTGCCAGGCAGCTCGTCGATTCACGCTATGTGGCGTTTGCCAGGGCGTTCAATTTCACCACCGACGGAGATGTCCGTGCGAGCCTTCCCTTCGTCCAGAACGATTCCCAGGTGGACGATACCGTCGGCCTCTACTCCGAGCACCGCATTCGCCAGGGCGCGGCCGCCGCCACCGAGGCGCAATACTACCAGGCCCGCATCGGCACGCTGACGTCGGTCGACGATCTCATCGCCGACGACCGGCTCTTTGCCTACGCGCTCACCGCCTACGGCCTCGATCCGACCATCGCCTCGGCTTCCACCATTCGCAACGTGCTGACGAGCGATCTTTCAGACCCGGGCAGCGTCGCCAACCAGCTCGGCAATGTGCGCTATGTCGCGCTTGCTGCCGCGTTCAGCTTCGAAGCGGACGGCAGCGTGGCAGCGGGTGCGACGGCGCAGACGAACGTGCAGCTGAACGAGACGGTCTATCTCAACTACGAGAACACCGGCAACGGCTCGAGCCCTGCGGCCGCCGCCTTCAAGAGCCAGTACTATCGCGACAGCATCGGCAGCGTCGCCTCGGTCGACGATCTCCTCGACAATGACCGGCTGTTCACCTACGCGCTCACGGCCTACGGCATCAATCCGAACCTCGTAACGACGGCCGTGATCCGGCAGGTGCTGACGAGCGACCTGTCGGACCCCGGCAGCTTCGCCAATACGCTCGCCGATCCCCGCTTCCGCACGCTTGCTGCCGCCTTCAATTTCGCAACCGATGGGACGATCGTGGGCACCGACGGGGCCCAGTCCGCCGCCGAGGTCGACGGCACGGTCGACCTCTACCTCACCAACTACGACGACGCCGCGCAGGGCTCCGACGCGTTCGCAACCTCGTTCTACCTTGCCCGCATCAACCTGATGACCTCGGTCGATGCGCTCATCGGCAACGACACGCTCTACGCCTACGTGCTCGACGCCTTCGACCTCGACCCCGCGGCGGAGTCCAAGAGCAAGATCCGGCAGGTGCTGGTGAGCGATGCCTCCGATCCGGGGAGCTTTGCCAACCGGCTGGCGGATCAGCGCTATCGCGACCTCGCAGCCGCCTTCAACTTCGCGCCGGACGGCTCGGTGCTCACCCCGCGCAAGGCGCAGATCGACAAGGCCGAGCTGGCGACGATCCAGCTCTACAACACGCGCATCGGCTCCAGTGCCAGCGAGGAAGCCCAGGCCGTGGAGGAGAACGCGTACTACCACGACACCATCAACAGGGTGCGGTCGCTCGACGATTTCCTCGGCGACGAGCGTCTCGTAGCCTATGCGCTGAAGGCCTACGGCCTGGAGGAGGCCAATATTTCGACCGGCACGCTGCGCAGCGTGCTCACCAGCGATCCCTTCGACCGGGAGAGCTTCGTCGGCAGGCTCGGCGACGATCGGCTCAGGGACCTGGCCGCGGCGTTCAACTTCACGCCCGAGGGGAAGATTGGCCGGGTCCCGGCGCAGGAGCTTCAATCCAGGGGCGACGTCCTCGAGACCGGCGATCTCTATGTGCGCCAGTCGATGGAGACCGAGGCCGGCACGCAGAGCGAAGGCGTGCGCCTGGCCCTCTACTTCCAGCGCAAGGCGCCCAACATCACCTCAGCCTTCGACATCCTGGCCGACAAGGCGGTGTTCGAGGTGGTGCGCACCGCGCTGAACCTGCCGGCCTCGATGTCCCAGGCCGATATCGAAGTGCAGGCGCAGGTGTTGATCAAACGCATCAATCCCGCCGACTTTCGCGATCCCACCAAGCTCAACAAGTTCCTCACGCGCTTCTGCGCCATGTACGACCTGAACAACGGTGGCCTGGCGACGGTGTCCGCGGCCTCCGTCATCCTCGGCGGCGGGCAGTCGAGCATCGGAACGAACCAAACCCTCCTCCGCAGCCTGCAGAGCCTCACCGTCGCGCGGGGCTGATCGGCGCTTCCGCGCGTTAGTAAACGGAATCGGTGGAGCCTGAACCGTGAAGCGTGTGCCACCGGAATTCCCCTCCCCTTGACGGGGAGGGGTTAGGGGTGGGGTGAAGAAACAAGGGAAAGCCTGTGTTCGTTGCGCGCATCCGTGGCGTCTTGCCACCAGCGTTGCCCTCGTTGGTCACCCCCACCCCTACCCCTCCCCGCAAGGGGGAGGGGAGCGCCTGCGGCCCGCACGCGACTCGACTTTCAGCGAAAGCGGGTACTACGCGCCCGCTGCCGCCCGCTCCGGCTCCGCCCGCGCCTCGCCGTGCGGGCGCGGCTCGTTGAGGACCATCAGCAGCGGGGTGAGGCCTTCGGTGTCGACCAGCGTGAACACCTCGATGTCGTCCCGGGCGCTCTGGCTCCAGCCGGCGATCTGCAGCGCGCGCTCCGCCTTGGAGAACAGGCCATGGTTGCGAAGCGGCTTGTCACCGCGCTCGCCCCCTGCCTTGGGATCGCGGGCTCTCTCCTCCTCCCACTTCTTCCTGATCTCGGTGAGGTCGGTATCGCTCCCGAGGTCCTCCTCCTTCTTCAGCCGCTGAAGCTCGCTCTTCTGCAATAGCCACCAGCGCCCCCGCTTCGGCCAGCGCACCAGCTCCAGGTCGCTCAGCACGCCGGCGAGCTGGTTCATCGCCAGCGCCCGCGCCGCCTCCTCCTTGTTCTGGGAGTCGGCGGCGTAGAGATTGGGGATCACGAAATACGACGCCTGGTTGTGGTGGATGAAATGCCGCCGCACCCATTCGCGGTCGACGCCGGCGCGGGCGATGGCCGTGTCGATCGCCTCGTTGATCTGGCGGCGCAGCGCGCCCGACGGCCGCATCGACGGCCCCTCGCGCGGCGGGTTGACGATGGCCAGCGCCAGCAGCCCCAGGTCGATGCCGATGGTGGCGAGCAGCGCGATGAGGTCGCGGCCGGTGATCGGCTCGCCGGTGTCGGTGCGGCCCGCGGTCACGTTGCCGCCTGTGAACACGTAGGCGACGAGGCTCGAGGAATAGGCGCCGATGTTGCGCCACAGGTTCTTGACCGCGTTGGCGACCCCGGCCGGGCCTTCGTTGAAGACCGCCTCGCGCAGCCTCAGCTCGGCCGGCTGCTCGGCCTGGGCCGCGGCCTGCCGCAGCCGCTCGGCCAACGTCGGGTCGTAGCAGGAGAAGCCGCTGGCGCCCGGCTGGATCGCGACCGCATTGGCGAGCGCGCGCATCTCCGCCGCCGTCGACTTGCCGAGCTGGTTGCTGCGCGCGGCGATGTTGCGCGCCCGCCCGCGGATATCGGAGGCCTTCGCCTCGAAGGCGCGCTGGCGCTCCTCGACCGTGGCGCCGCCGAGCCCCGCGGCGCTCTGCTTGAGCTGCTCGACGTCGGCCTGCACCGGCTCGAGCCACGAGCGCGTCATGCCCTCGCGCAGGGTGGTGACGGAATCGCGCACGCCGCGGCGCGCATTGTAGAGCGGGCCCCGGCCGGCGCCCGAGGCGGTGCCGCAGCTGCCGCCGCTCGTCTCCTCGCGCGACATCTGGCTCTCCGACCAGCTCACCACGCTGTCGAGCTGGCCGCGCACCGCATCGAGCCGGGCCGCCACCACGGCGCTGGCATCGCGCGCGTCCTCCTGCAGGCCGGCGAGACCCGTGCGCGTCGCCTCCTCGCCCGAGATCAGGCTCCACCAGAAGCCGTAGCCGAAGCCGATCGACCAGATCGCCAGGAACACGTAGAGCGGGAACGTGATCAGCCGCTCGCGCATGTGCCGCCTGGCGCCGAACGTCTCGCGCAGCATCAGCCACATCAGGAACGTGAGCGCGGCGACCACCGCGATCACCAGCACGTCGTTGGAGAGCGACATGCCGCCCGGCAGCAGCTGGCCCTGGCTGGTGGGCGTGGAGGACACGCCGATGATGAAGTCGCGCATGCCGTGCCAGGTGGCATAGCCCGAGATCACGAGCAGCATGAGCGAGGCCACGCCGATCAGCGTGTTGCGCCCCACGATGTAGTCGATCGCCCTGAAGAAGCCGCGCCGGAAGCCGCCGGTCTCGGTGGCAGAAGAGGTCGTCGTGGCCATGCTGAACTCCCTCGTACCCGTGCTTTGCTAGGCCAATAGCGGAAAACGCCCGCCCTGTCGCGGCAGGGTCGGGGCGGACGGGCCGGTCACCCGCCAGGTGTTGCTTATCCGCCGTCACGGCCCCGCGGCGGCATTACCCATCACCCCCGCTTCGTCTTCAGGTAGTGACGGCGCGCCTTGGCGCGATTGCCGCATGAAGCCATGTCGCACCAGCGGCGGGTGGCGTTCCTGCTCGCATCGAGAAACAGCCACAGGCATTCCCCGTTGGCGCACTGGCGAATGTTTGCCTGAGCGCCTTCGATCAGCAGGTCCGCGGCCGACCACAGCACTGGGGCGAGAAGGTGTGGCGCTGAGGGCGCCGGCGGCTCGATGCGCCAGGCGTAGCCGCCGCTGGAGCGCATCAGCTGGCGCCGGGCCGGCGCTTCGGCGAGCGCTTCCTTCAGAGCGGCGAAGTCCGGCGCGCGCGCCGGTTTGTCCGAGGCGAGAGCTGCAAAAAGGCAAAACATCGCTTCGCGCAGGTCGATGCGCCTCCGCAAAGAGCCCGGCCGCCTTCCTCGGATGCGCGCGCGACCAGCCTGCCACCCCTCGCATGCCCTCCGCGCCCGCGCCCGTGGACCGTTCGAGCCAGTCCACGAGGCCGGTGAGGTCGTGCAAGGTCTCGGTCGACGCTTCCCGCCCGCGCCAGAACCGCGTGTTGGCGTAGGCCAGGCACAGGTCTGGGCGGAGCGCAGAAATCAGCATGGATGGGCGGAGCCGTGGGCGGTGTCAGGAGAATAGCGATTCTAACCATCATGATGGTTGACAGACAGCATACAGCCACTTACGAGTTGACACCAGCAAGATGGTTAGAGGGCGTTGGCCCATGACAGAGAGCTGTCGCGGCGCGGTGTGCACCTCTCGTTTCGACCCGCTCGCCAGCGCGCTCGCGCAGAAAGCCGCGACGGGTGCGGCGGGCGCCGTCAGCAGGAGGACGCTGGCAGCGGGAGAAGGCTGGTGCGCCAACGATTTCGTGTGCACCTGCGGGCCGCGCGATACGGCCTTCGAGGAGCGTCACGACGTTGCCTCCATCTCGCTCGTGCTGGCCGGGACGTTCGCCTGCCGCAGCGCACACGGGGTGTCGCTTCTGTCGCCCGGGTCGCTGTTCCTGGGCAGCGCCGGCCAGGACTACGAGTGCTCACACCACCACGGCGAGGGCGACCGGTGCCTGTCGTTCCGTTTCGGGCCCGAGCTGTTCGAGAGGCTGGTGCACGATGCGGGCGCCTCGGGCGTCGCATTCAGCCGCAACGCGCTGCCGCCGTTGCGGGGCCTTGCGCGGGTGACGGCGCGTGCCAAGGCGGCGATGGAGCAGCCTGACCAGCTCGAGGAGATCGCGCTGGAGCTGGCGGGAGCGGCGGTTCAGACCGCGGGCCAGGTGCGTGTCGGCACGTCCGCCCCACCCGGGCAGCACGCGCGCATCGCCAGGGTGCTGCGCTACCTGGCGAGCCGCATCGCCAGCCAGCACACGGTCGCCGACCTGGCGCGCGTGGCAAACCTCAGCCCCTATCATTTCCTGCGCACTTTCAAGCGCGTGACGGGTGTCACGCCGCACCAGTGGCTGCTGCGGGCGCGCCTGCGCGAGGCGGCGCAGCGGCTGGCGACGGGCGGCGAACGGATCACCGACATCGCCCTCGACGTCGGGTTCGAGGATCTCTCCAACTTCGTGCGCAGCTTTCGCGCCGAGTTCGGCACCTCCCCGCGCGGCTTCCGCGCTGCGGCGTGAAAGCCTGTTCCCTCTCCCCATGCTTCTTCAGCGTCGTGCCGAAGGCGGCTTTCAGCGCGACGGGAGAGCGGGATGTGAGGGGCGGCACAAAGCTCGGACGGTTTTCGGGTCGCCCTCACCCCGCCCCTCTCCCCGCAAGCGGGGAGAGGGGGAAGAGAGAGCAATTTTCGCCAAGTCTGCACGAGCCGTCTCCGCCACAGTGGCCCCCGTTCGATACGGACAGGAGACCACACATGCTCAATCACGTTTCGATTGGCGTTGGCGATATCGCCAAGGCCAAGCGGTTCTACGACGCGGCGCTGAAACCCCTGGGCTACAAGTGCCTGAGCCAGTCGCCAGGGTCGCTCGGCTACGGGAGCGACACGGTCGCGCTCTGGATCGGCACATCGGAAAAGCCGGTGCCCGCCGACCAGAAGTCGGGCCTGCACTTCTGCTTCGATGCGCCCACGCGCAAGAGCGTCGATGCCTTCCATGCGGCGGCGCTGCGGGCGGGTGGGCGCGACAACGGCAAGCCCGGCATTCGCGGCGACTACGGCCCCAGCTACTACGCCGGCTACGTGGTCGATCCCGACGGCTACCGCATCGAAGCCTATTGCGGCGAGAAAGCGTAAGGGCCGGCACCATGAGCACCACTGCAAACGCGTCCCTCGATGCGCTGCACGCCGACGGGCCTTCGGCCGATCGCGGCGCCAACATGGACCTGTACGGCTGGCTCATCGGCTCCTGGGACCTCGAAGTCACCGGCTTCCTGGAGAACGGCAGAGAGCGGCGCCGGCCCGGCGAATGGCACTTCGGCTGGGCGCTGGAGGGCCGCGCGATCCAGGACGTATGGATCGTACCGCCGCGCGGGCCCGGCCGCACCGGCGATGCCGCAACCAACGTGAACTCCTACGGCACGACCTTGCGCGTCTACGACCCCAGGATCGACGCCTGGCACATCCAGTGGACCGATCCGGTCACGCAGACCTACCTCAGCATGATCGGCCGCAAGCAGGGCGACGACATCGTGCAGCTCGGCGCCGACCCCGAGGGCCGTCAGATCCGCTGGAGCTTTTCGGAGATCACCGCCCATTCGTTCCGCTGGCGCGGCGAGGTGTCGGCCGACAAGGGCGCGACCTGGCGGCTGGTTGTGGAATTCTTCGCCCGCCGCAAGGTTGCAGCCTGAGCAAGACAACAGGAGACGGACAAATGGCTTCCATCCGCAAGGAAATCGTGATCGAGGCGCGCCCTGAGGATGTGTGGGACGCGGTGCGCGATGTGGGGGCGGTGCATCGGCGCATGGCACCGGGCTTCATCATCGACACGAAGATGGACGGCGATGCCAGGATCGTCACGTTTGCCAGCGGGCTGGTGCTGCGCGAGTTGATCGTCGACATCGACGAAGAGGCGCGCCGCTTCGTATGGGCCGCGGTCGGCGGGCAGGTGAAGCACCACAATGGATCGATGCAGGTCATTGCCGAAGGCGAGGGCAGGAGCCGCCTGGTGTGGATCGCCGACATCCTGCCCAACGAGATCGCGGGGCCGGCGGGCGCGATGATGGAGCAGAGCATCGCCCTCACCAAGCAGACGCTGGAGCGGGCGGCAAAGAGCGGCTAGCGTCCCGATCGCGAAGTTCGTCACCATGTGCCGCAAATGTCGGGCGAACTTCGCGATCGAAAGGACGCTAGACGTGTGCTCATACGAGATGCGGTTTCGCTTGTGCCAACCCAAGGTCATGGCTCGCCACGGCAGTTGAAGCTCCGGCAACGGACGTGGGTGGCTCGACACACGGGGCGAGTGCCAGGGGGGGGCGGGGGGGGGGGTGGGTGGGGGGGGGGGGGGGGGGGGGGGGTGGCGGCGTTCGCCCGCATCATCGGCGCCGCGGCGCGGGGCGGGGCGGGGTCGGGGTGCGGGGGCGGGGGGGGCGCGCGCGGGGGCGCGGGCCGGCTCGCGGGGGCGCCGGGCGCTCGCGACCCGTCGGTCGACTGGCTCCCACGGGGCCTCGGTCGGGCCTTCGGGCGTGACGCCATCCGGTGTACGTGAGCTCGCGGCAGGCGGCGGCGGGTGCGGCGTCGCGGGGCCGCTGTGCCGCCTTGCCCGATCACTGCGCCGGGTACGCGCAGCGCTTGCGCGACGGCTTTCACTCGTCGGCGGTGTCGGGCAGCCGCGGCGAGAGCGAGGTCGGCGCTGTCGATCTGGTCGGTCCTGGCCGGAGCGCGGCGGCGCAGCGGTCGCTTGTCTCGTGCGGCGACCTCGAGGGTAGTGCCGTCTCGCGTGCGGGTCGCAGGGCGTTGGCTGCGCGGATCGAGGCGGCGGTAGCGGCTTGGTGAGGGTTAGGTGCTCGCGGTGGGCGTCGCGGCGGCGCGCGCCGGCTCTACGTGGCGGCGGCAGGTTCGTGGCGTACGGCGTGTCGCGCTGCGCGGCATGCCTCAGCGGTCGCTCTGCGCGCGTTTGGTCGCGCTTGGCATCCTTCCAGCCGGCCTGACCGCTCAGGGCTCATCATATAGATCGGGCTTCGACTCAGGTTTGTTGGCTTGTCTCGACATCTAGCTCCAGACCCTTGCTCCGGCGTTCGTGGTATCGCTGTCCGCCCCCGTCGCGCGTCGTGGCGGCGCCCTCGGCCGTCTTTGGCCGCCTTACGGCTCTTCGCGCCGTGGCCGCGCCTCGCCGCCGCGGCGCGCTCTGCCCCGTCGGGCTGGTCTGCTCGGCGTGTCGGCGGCGGGGATCTCGGCGCGCGTCCGCGCGCCCGCGCTCTCTTGTCTCGTGGCGTCGCCGCGCCGTGTCGCTCTCGCCCGTTCTGCTCAGCAGGCGTTGCGGCCGGCGCGCCTCATGTCTCTGCCGTCGCCGACGGATCGCAAGCGCCTGTCGGGCCACCAGCGAGCGGCGGAGCGGAGACGGCCTGCTGCGCCGAGCGCCGCGCACAGCGTCGATCAGCCGGAACGTCTCGCTGGCGCGTCGGCCGGCTGCTGACGGCGCGTAGCAGTACGCGCTATCGCCGTCGATCACGTCGCGAGCGAGCTTGCGCTTGCTACCCCAGTTCTCCAATGGTCGGCTTGTCGCCGCCAGCAGTGTCCCACGATTTCCTAACTCGCCAGCGCTTCAGAATGGCGGCCGGCCTCGGCGTCCCGATGCAAGCGGCCGAGGATGAACAACGGGAGGGTGAGCATCGCGAAGCTCGAATTCGCGCGCTACCGCAGTGTGCGCCGCGGCGACGCCATCGTTGGGCGGCCCGTCAGCAGCGAAAGGCCCGGTGCGTCGAGCTCGTAGAGCTGGCGCGTTGCGCTTCAGGAGTGAAGAATTGAACGATCTCGGCGTCGAGCTTGGCTGTATCCTGCTGTCGCAGCTGCAGGTGGCGAGCGGCGACAGGCGCCGAGGTTGCCGACGATAGCCTACGCATTTGCTGTCACGCCAACGGTCCGCCTGATTTCGAGCGTGTTCGCAGAGCTGCTCTGCTTCCGCGTAGCGGCGCTGCAGCGAGACCACAAAAGCCAGATACTCAATCAAGTTGGCGGTGTTCACCGCGTACTTTCCCTGCGCCTTGCGCTCGCGGCGGGCGAACGTGCCCTCAGTCTCCGCCGCCGGCCGTGGAGCGCTTTAGAGCGTCGCGCGGGCGATCTCTATGTCGATCCGGTTCTCGATCTGCTCCTTGCTAGTGTGCGCTCAGGCCAGCTCGGCAACTTGACGATCGTATCTTTCACCAGCGTGTCGAGCGGCCATGGCGAGTTCAGCTCGCGCGCCCCTCGCATCGGCGATTATGGCCTTTGCGCGCTCGACGTCCGCTTCCCAGGCGCTACGAAAAGCTTGGGCCAGCCTCGGCTTCGACAAACAGTGATGCTGACGTCTCAATAGCCCTCAGCTGCGCAAGTCGCCGCGAGCGACGAGCACGATCGTCTGCCGATAGATCGTGAACAAGCTACCCCTGTCATACGGAGCATTGTCGACGTCCCGCTCAATCGTGCACAGCAGCTCGCGCGCAATCTTGAACTCCCTGGCATTCAGATGCTGAAGAACACTGAACATTCGGCCTTCAGTAGCTCCCGGTGCTCGACATGGCCCTGCCCAGACTTGACTGCGCGCTCGACATCCTCACGCGCCTCAGCTAAGAGCCGAGCCCCGGAGAGCCCGCCGCGCTGAGGTAGAATTGAACAGCGCGGCTGAGCTGCGCCGCGCGCGGCTGCGCGTTCGCTGCCGCCTTGTTCTTCGCGAGATCGCGAGTTAGGCTTCTCCTTGTCGAGAATAGCCGTGATGTCAGCGATCGTACGCGCGGCGCCACGAATTCCGGCGCCTGGCCCGGGCCGATCCGAATGCCGCCAAGCACATATGCGCGCTAAGCAGCCAACCGAGAAAGAAATACATACGTACATTAGCGTTACACATTGCAGCCCCCGCGCGTCGGCTACGATTGCTCGCCAAGCTCTGATGCTATCTTGTCATGATGACCGATCTTCCTCAGGATCGTCCTCAGATGCATCACTGGAAACGATGCAGAATCATTCAATTAATCGCTATACGCAACATCTAGATCAGAAATTAGCTTCGTCGCGCAGGATAGAATGAAGGGCCGCCACACATGCGGAGCCTTCGGTCGCGAGTTGCATCGGGTCAAAAGCGGTAAGTCTCTCAGTAGCACAGCATTTCCGATGTACACCTAGCAACAGACGTGGAGCCCGATTCTGGCGAGTATCTGAGCGGTCCTCACAAATTGAGTACACGCCCTGGCAAAATAACAATTCTAGTGTGGTTCAGATCGAGAAGTCCGCATGATCACCAAGCCGCCAGGGTGTTGCGGACTTCTCGATCACCACACTAGCGTGCGGCGCGCGGTAGCAGCGGAGGTCCTTTTTATGAGTTCGGACGGCAAGGCCGCCATCCAAGACGGCACTGTTCGAGGCGGCGAAGGCTTGGGACTTCGCCGCGGTGAAGGCGATGGTGGCGGCTGCTCCCGGCCTGCTGACGGCGACCGATCCGAAGGGCCGCGCGGCGCTGCACATCGCGTGTGCGGTAAGGCCCGGCGGCGCGGGGCTGGGCGAGGCGAGCGGCATCAGGACCGTCACCGCGCTGCTTGATGCCGGCTCGGACCTCGAATCCGAAGTGCCGATGGACGAGGACGAGGAGGACTTCCGCGCCACGCCCCTGTGGTACGCGGTGTCGCGCGGCGGAAACCTGCCGCTGGTGCGGTTTCTCTTGAAGCGCGGTGCGGATGCGAGCTATTCGCTGTGGGCGGCGGTGTGGCGCGACGATGCCGTGCTGTGCCGCGATCTTCTCGAGGCCAAGCCGCGGCTCAACTTGAAGGCGCATGGCGAGACGCCGATCTTCTACGCCGCGCGGCTGCAGCGGCTGAGAACGCTGGAGCTGTTGATCGAGGCCGGCGCTGATCCCACCATTACGGACCGGCGCGGCCGCGATGCGGTCGACATTGCACGGGCGCGGCGCCTGCCGAAGGAGCTGATTGCTCGGCTGGAGGATTTGAAGAAGCGCATGACAGCGCAGGCGAAGCAGAGGTAGGAGAAAGGCATGCGCATGCTCACCGAAGCCGATGCCGCGATGCGTTATCACCTGTTCGACACGGGAATCGGCGCGGTCGGCGTGGCCTGGAGCGAGCGCGGGCTGACGCGGGTGCAGCTGCCCGAGTTCGAGCCGCGGCGCGACCGAGCGGCGGCTGCGGGGGCGATCGGCGAGTGCCAGTCCGGGCGAGCCGCCGGCGGGGATCAAGCGCGCAGTCGCGGCCATCGAGAGTTACCTTGGCGGCGAGCGGGTCGACTTTTCTCCTGTCGTGCTCGACTTGACCGGAGTGAGCGATTTCCATCGCCAGATCTACGAAAAGGCGCGCGGCATCGGCTGGGGCGAGACCAGCACCTACGGCGCGCTGGCGCGGCAGGCAGGCTTCCCCGACGCGGCGCGCGCGGTCGGGCAGGCGATGGGGCGCAACCCGATCCCCATCATCATTCCCTGCCATCGTGTGCTTGCGAGCGGCAGGAAAGTCGGCGGCTTCTCCGCCTTCGGCGGCGCCGACACCAAGCAGCGGCTGCTGGCGCTGGAGGGCGTTGAGCTCGGTGAGCCGATGCTGCCTGGTTTGCTGGAGAGGGGGCGCTGAGGGGAATCGATAAGTGGCGGCGCTTGCCTCTGTCGACCACGGCGCGCTAGTCCTATCCGAAATTCGTCTCATTTGCGTTTTCTGTACGAAGCAGAAGCGTTGGATGGTTGTCTGGTGTCTTGGCGGTCTTGGTCCATCGACGGTTTGGGTGGCTTGTGGCTCGATGTAGGCTTTGTTGTCGCTTCGGTCGGCGACGGCGGCTCGTCTCAGGGCGCGCTCGGTCGCGCGCGAGAGCGCTCGACTTGTTGATCCGCGCGGGGTTGGCGTGGTGCACGTGCCAGCGCGGGCGCTTGGCGACCTCGCGGATCAGTTTGGTTTTGTGTGTGTCGTGTTGTCCATGACGATGTGAAGCTCGAGGTTGGCCGGCACATTGCGCTCGACCTCGTCGAGGAACTGCGGAACTCGCTGCGCGGTGGCGGGCATGCACTTGCCGACGATGGCCGGCCTTCACATCGAGCGCGGCAAACAGTGATGTCGTTCCGTGCCGCTTGTGTCGTGCGTGCGCCGCTCGCCTGTCCCTGTCGCATCGGCAGGAGTGGTTGTGTGCGGTCGAGCGCTTGCACTTGCTCTTTTCTTCCACGCACAGCACACTCGCTTTCTTCTCGAGGTAAAGACCGACTATATCACGCACCTCTCCACTAACAGCGATCAACTACAGCTTTAACTTCTCTACTCTAGGCTGCAGCCCTATGCGCCCAATCCCATGCACCTCTACTCCTCCCTTCTCCTTTCCATGTCCTCAGCTCCTGGCCCCTTTGCCCTCTCACTCTCATCGGCGCGCGATCTCGTCTCTCCATCTCCTCCCCCCCTCTCTAACCTCCACCTCTCCACATCCCACTCCCCTTCTCACACCCCACTCTCCATTCCTTCAACCCCCCTCCCACCCGCTCATCTGCCAAGCTCACACCAGCTCCTCAATCAGTCAACTCCGCTCTCATCCATCGAGTACGTCTCCCGCTCGCCTCCCACCCCCCCCCCCATGTCCGATGTAACTGACTTCTCGATCACACACTAGCCTTCCTTTTCGATTGGCAAACCAAGAACGTGGCCCGATGGGACTCTACCTGCGGCCGACCAAGCTGGCCGATGCCCTGGCGGCGCTGGCCGACCCGAAGCTCACCCGCACCCCCGACAGGATCGACCGGCTGACGGTGCTGGCCGGGGGGACGGATTTCTTTCCGGCCCAGGCGGCGCGCACGGCCTGGCTGCAGCCGGGCCCACGCAACGTGCTCGATATTTCCGGCATCGAGGAGCTGCAGGGCATCCGGCAGGACGAGGCGGGGATAACGTTTGGAGCGCTGGCGACTTGGTCACGAGATCCGCGATGCGGCCCTGCCGCTGGCCTGCGACGGGCTGAAACTGGCGGCGCGCGAGGTGGGCGGCGCACAGGTGCAGAACCGCGGCACCATCGCCGGCAATCTCTGCAACGCCTCCCCGGCCGCCGACGGCGTGCCGCCGCTGCTGACCTTGGATGCGGTCGTGGAGATCGCCTCGGGCGCGCGGGGTCGGCGCTCGGTGGCGCTCGGGGAGTTCATCACGGGCAATCGCACGACAACGCTGGCGGAGGACGAGCTGGTGATCGCTGTGCGCCTGCCGAGGGCGCCCGCGAGCGCGCGCGCGACATTCCTGAAGCTCGGCGCGCGTGCCTACCTGGTGATCTCCATAGCTTCCGTCGCGGTGCTGCTGGATGCCGATGCCGATAGGCGCGTGGGGCGTGTGGCGATTGCCGTAGGCGCCTGCTCGGCGGTGCCGGTGCGGCTGACGGGCCTGGAGCGCGAGCTTGCCGGTGCGTCCCGCGACAGCCTGGCCGAGCGCGTCACGGCCGCTCACGTGGCTTCCGCGCTGGCGCCCATCGACGACGTGCGTGGCTCCGCCCGTTATCGCCTCGATGCGGCTACCGTGCTCGTGCGCCGGGCGCTCGCGCAATGTGCCGCGGCCGGTCTCGAGGCTGCCGCATGAACGAGACGGTGACGATCGCGCATGCGCCACTGGCGTTCACCCTGAACGGCGCCGCGGTGCGCCTGGCATGCGCGCCCGGCGAGCGCCTGTCCGATCTCGTGCGCCGTGGCCTGGGGCTCACGGGCACCAAGGTGGGATGCAACGCGGGCGACTGCGGAGCCTGCACGGTGCTCATCGATGGTGCCCAGGCGTGTGCCTGCATGGTGTCCGCGGCGCAGGCGCACGGCCGATCCATCGCCACCATCGAGGGGATGGCCGATGAACCGGTCGGGCGGGCCCTGCAGGCGGCGTTCCACAGGCACGACGCGGCCCAGTGCGGCATCTGCACGCCGGGCATGCTGATGGCTGCCTTTGAGCTGCTGCAGCGCCAGCCCGATCCGGACCGGCAAACGGTCATGGATGCGCTGGGCGGGGTGTTGTGCCGCTGCACGGGATACCTCAAGATCGTCGATGCCGTCCTCGACGCAGGCCGCACGTTAGTCCGGCGCGGAAAACGTGGTTAACGCCACCGCAGCCTCATGTGAGGCACCATGTGGTGCCAACGTGGGTGCCAGCGTGGCGCGTCTCGACGGCCTGCCCAAGATGACGGGCGAAGCCCGCTACGGCGATGACGGCGCCCCCTCCGGTTCCCACTGGCTGAAGGCGGTCCGCTCGCCGCATGCCCACGCCAGGTTCACGATCGGCGATCTCGGCCCCTTCCTTGAGCGCCATCCCGGCATCCTCCGCGTCTTCACGGCCGCCGATGTGCCGGGCGAGAATTCGTTCGGCATCTATCCCCACCTCAAGGACCAGCCGGTGTTCGCGCAGGCCCACGTGCGCCACCGGGGCGAGCCGGTTCTGGCGCTCGTCGGCACCAGCGCGGGGATAGAGGCGGTCGACGCCGCCGAGTTGCCGATTGCCTGGGAGCCGCTGCCGGCGCTGCACGGCATTGCCGCTGCGCTTGCCGAAGGTGCCCCGGCCATCCACGCCGACAAGCCGGACAACATTTTGACCCGCGGCCTGGTCGAAACCGGCGATCCCGACAGCGCACAATTGCAGGCGGCGCATGTGGCGGAGGGCAGCTTCGAGACCTCGTTCGTCGAGCACGCTTACATCGAGCCGGAAGCCGGCTGGGTGCAGCGGGTCGGCGACCGCGTCGAGGTCACCGCCTGCACGCAGGCGCCGATGATGGATCGCGACGAGGTCGCCCGCGTTCTGGGCCTGCCCGCCGAAAGCGTGCGAATCATCCCTTCGGCCTGCGGCGGCGGCTTCGGCGGCAAGCTCGACGTCTCCATTCAGCCGATGCTGGCCGTCGCCGCCTGGCACTTGAATCATCCCGTGCGCTCAGTCTACGAGCGCATCGAATCCATGACCGCGACCACCAAGCGCCACCCTGCCGCGATCCGGGCCCGCGCCAGCTGCGACTCCGCCGGCCGCCTCCTCAGCTATCAATCCGACGCCGACTTCAACACTGGCGCCTACGCCTCCTGGGGGCCGACGGTCGCCGGCCGGGTGCCGGTGCACGCCGCCGGTCCCTATCGCGTGCCGCATGTGCGCAATCGCGCCCGCGCCATTTTCACCAACGACACGCCCGCCGGCGCCTTCCGCGGCTTCGGCGTGCCGCAGGCTGCCATTGCGCACGAATGCCTGCTCGACGATCTCGCGGAAAAGGCCGGCATCGACCGCCTCGAGTTCCGCCGCATCAACGCGCTGCGGGCCGGCGATGCGACGCACACCGGCCATGTGCTGGAAGCGAGCGCCGGGTTGCCCGCGTGCCTGGAAGCGCTCGGGCCGCGCTGGCACACCTTGCTCGCCGAAGCCGCCACTTACAACGCCCGCGCCCGCACTCGGCGCCGCGGCATCGGCATCGGCTGCATGTGGTACGGCATCGGCAACACCGGCATTTCCAATCCGTCCACCATGCGCCTCACGTTCAGCGCCGATGGCAGCCTCACCTTCTGGAACGGCGCCGTCGACATCGGCCAGGGCTCCACCACCGTTCTCACCCAGATCGCCGCCGACGCCCTGGGCCTGCCGGTCTCCGCGTTCCGGCTCATCGTCGGCGACACCGATCTCACCTTCGACGCCGGCAAGACCTCCGCTTCGCGCCAGACCTTCGTCTCGGGCAAGGCCGCGCAACTGGCCGGCGAGGCGCTGCGGGCGAAAATTCTCCGCCTCACCAACGCTGGACCCAACGCTCGCTTCGATCTCGATGGACCGCGCCTCATCGTCTCCGACGGCGGCCAGCAGACGGTGGTCGATCTCGCCCATCTTCCCGACCTGGGCCAAGGCATCGTGCTCGAGGCCGTCGCCACCTTCGACCCGCCCACCACCCCTCTCGACGCGCAAGGCCAGGGCATCCCCTATGCCACCTACGGCTTCGCCGCCCAGATCGCCGCCGTCGACGTCGACCTCGGCCTCGGCACCGTCAAGGTGCGCAAGATCGTTGCCGCCCACGACGTCGGACGTGCCGTCAACCCGACGCTGGTGGAGGGCCAGATCCACGGCGGCATCGCGCAAGGGCTCGGCCTCGCACTGATGGAGGAGTTCATTCCCGGCCGCACCGAGAACCTGCACGATTATCTGATCCCCACCTTCGGCGACATGCCCGACATCGACATTATTCTGATCGAGGACCGCGAGCCCCTCGGCCCCTACGGCGCCAAGGGCATCGGCGAGCCGGCCCTCATCCCCACCGCCCCCGCCATTTTGGGCGCCATCCGCCACGCCACCGGCGTCACCCTGCGCCAGGTCCCCGCCCTCCCCCACCGCGTCCACGCCGCCCTGGTCGCCGCGGGGCGGGCGGTGGAATCGTAGGGCGCAATAAGGCGTCAGCCGCATTGCGCCGATCTACGGTTGCAACGGCGCAATACGCTCCGCTATTGCGCCCTACGAAACGCGCTACACTGCCGCCACATCGATCACCCGCGGAGCCGACCCATGACCACCCGCCACGCCGCCTGCAACTGCGGCCAGCTCCACCTCACCATCGAAGGCGAGCCGGTGCGCATATCGATGTGCCACTGCCTCGAATGCCAGCGCCGCACCGGCGCCGTGATCAGCAACCAGGCCCGCTTCCCCCGCGAGCAGATCACCTTCGCCGGCAAGGCCACCGAGTGGACCCGCTCCTCCGACAGCGGCAACGCGCTGACCTTCCACTTCTGCCCCGTCTGCGGCTCCACCGTCTACTGGACGAGCGAAGGCTTCCCCGGCTTCATCGCCGTCGCCATCGGCACCTTCGCCGACCCGAATTTCCCCGCACCCACGGTCTCCGTATGGGAGGAATGCCGCCACCCCTGGGTGCCGCCGCCATCCGATCCATCGACGAAGCGCGCAGCAAAGCAGGGCTGACGCTCTCGGGGAAAACGCGCCCCGCACGGGTCCCCCTCTCCCCGCTTGCGGGGAGAGGGTCGGGGTGAGGGGCGGCCCCACACTCCAACGTCATCCCCGCGAAGGCGGGGACCCAGGCCACTTGGCAACAAAAGTGCGGTCGAAGTCTTGCCGCCACCTATCCGCTGGGTCCGGAGACAGCCGCCCGTAGCTAGGTCGCGGTTTGGCCGAAAGCACTCCCTTGCCGCGCGGTGCACTGGGTTCCCGCCATCGTGCTGAAAGCGCGTCTCCGACACGACGGGAATGACGCTAGAAGGCGCGCCCCGCGCATCTCCCTTCCCCGCAAGCGAGGAGATGGTCGGCGGTTGGTCGGGCGAAGGCCGGGCCAAGCAGCGGCCACGCACTTCAGCCTCATCGCCGCAGACTGACGGGACTGGTGCCTATGCCGCCACTTTGGCCACTTCGGCACCATAGTACTTCGCCAAGAAGGCGCATCGATGTGCGACAGTCTCAGCAAGCTGGTGGATCACCGGGGACTTGAGGTCCTGCTTGACAAGCCGATCCCTTACAACGTCGGCCGCCCCAGGCAATGTCGCTATCAGGTCTCTAATATGGCCGAACATCTGATCCTTTGGAAATCGCACCGACCTAGCCTGCTTTTCCCAATGTCGCGGCAAAATATCACTGATAACCCGTTTCCCGCCTATCGTCATTGCCAGGGCAGATTTAGCGCCGCGCCCCTTGATGTAGGGCAAATCACTGATGACATCGTACAGAGGTGCTAGGCGAAATGCTCCGCCGGGAGCGTAGACGATTGAATAGTTGCGGGCATGCGCATCGGTTCCCGCAATGATATAGTTGAACGCCTGGGCGCGCATAAACCGGTTCCGGTCGACCTCGGGATTGTCTGAGAATTGGAGGAGCTCCATGATCGAGTAGATTCCTGGGCCGCCTTCCTGCTGGTACTTGGCACGATTCGCGAGAGCCTGACACATATCCTCTTGGTGCACCCGACGAACCGAACTGCCAGATCGAACTCTATCAAATCTTTCGATGATGATCACTGGGATGCCTGCAATAACCTGCACTTCAGCAACCGCCGCGGGCATGTTGGACGCACGTGCGAGCTGCAAGCAAAAGTGCTCGTTCGCTGCAATATGCGCCACTCGGCCAGTTTCGGGCTTGAGGATATGAGTCGTTGGTGTGCGCCCCTGTGGGATGCCCCATCTATTGTTGACTCGATAGAGAGCGGTCTTTTCTTGAGAGCCGGCCAAGCTGAATTGTCCGGTGTCGCTTTCCAGGCGGCCGGCGCCAGCGTCATTTTTCAGCATGATTATTCTCCGCTCAAGCTCCCCTTTCTTCAGCCATTTGACTCTTTCACGTTTTTTCAGGTCGACGTCGGGATGAACGATTTGAACGGCTCCGGGGCAGTCCTCGCCTATGGCGGCGAGAAGGGCAAATGGGCTGTGGGGAGACACTTTGTATCTTGTCCCCCACCGACGAAGGGTATTTTCGTTGTCTGGTAGCAGGCCCCACATGAAGTCAGTCACGACGCGCGTGCCGTGCACGTCTTGCTGGAGGGGAATCGAATACGAGAGTGGTATTGCTCGTGAATTGTGCTGCCAGGATTTTGAGTATTCAAACCTATGGCGCCCGCCTTGGCGACGGGTGATCACTCCAGCGGGATGGCCGGCGAGCACAACGCTCAGGATTTGGTCTGCCATGGATCGAGCCCGGTGTCCGCAATTGCGTCAAGATCAATCAGTTCGGGGTCTGTCTTTGGTGCGCGCGACTTCGTACGTGATGGGTGGAACGCGTTTGCGAGAACGATCGTCAGGTCAAGGGCGGCAAGAATTCTGAAAATCACTCCCAACCGAACTCCAGTGGAGCCGCTCTCAATGTCCGAGATGCGAGGTTGACTGATTCCAAGTGTTGCCGCCAAAGTGGCCTGCGACATACCGCGACGCGTACGCGCTTGCCGTATGGCAGCCCCAAGGTCCTTGGCTGTTCGAATGCGCATTCCACACCTCTCGGAAGCAATATACGCGAATCCGTATAGTTTGCAATATACGGATTCGCGTATGGCTTGGATTATACGGTATGGCGTATAGCCCGAAGCATACGGAATGCCGTATAAGATGCATGTGCGCGCTCCGTCGGTCACAGTAACAGACCGTAGCTAATCTAGCCCCAGTTGCCCCCGCCCCCGCCCCACGCCATATATCTCCCCCATGCCCCGCCCTCCCCGTGACACATCAAAAGCGCGTGTCTCCGACACGACCCCCCGCCCCCGCCCCTCCCGCGGCAAGTCCGGCAAGCCGCCCCCGCCGCCCATGGAGGGCGCCGCCGGCACGCCGGAGACGAAGCGCTCGTCCAGGGGCTTCGCGGAGGCCAGCGCGCCGTTCCTGCCCGCGCCCCCCTCTCCCCGCCTGCGGGGAGAGGGTCGGGGTGAGGGGCAGCCACAGGCGCCGGAGCAAGCCTCTGCCCCTCACCCTAGCCCTCTCCCCGTGAAGGACGGGGAGAGGGGACTATCCACCCTCCCCGCCCTCCGCCAGGTCGGCCCGCCGTCGCGCAGCATCGAGAGCATGACGGCGTCGCTCAATGCCATCCTCGCCCGCCCGCACGAGCGCTCCGAGCGTGCGCGGGCGGTGCTGGCCGAGCAGCCGATGATCGCCGGGCACCCGCTGGTGTCGGGCAGCATGCCGGCGTTCATGCCGCACCGGCCGCCGCGGCCGGAGAAGTCCGAGGGCGGCATCGCCTTCAGGATCGAGTCGGAGTACGAGCCCAAGGGCGATCAGCCGTCCGCCATCCAAGAGCTGGTGGACGGAGTGGCTCAGCTCGAAAGAAATCAGGTGCTGCTCGGCGTCACCGGCTCGGGCAAGACCTTCACCATGGCGCAGGTGATCGAGCGCACCCAGCGCCCCGCGCTGATCCTGGCGCCCAACAAGACGCTGGCGGCCCAGCTCTACGGCGAGTTCAAGGGCTTCTTCCCCGACAACGCGGTGGAGTACTTCGTCTCCTACTACGACTACTACCAGCCCGAGGCCTACGTGCCGCGCACCGACACCTACATCGAGAAGGAATTGTCGGTGAACGAGCAGATCGACCGCATGCGCCACGCCGCCACGCGCTCGCTGCTGGAGCGCGACGACGTGATCATCGTGGCGTCGGTATCGTGCATCTACGGCATCGGCTCGGTCGAGACCTACACGGCCATGACCTTCACCGTGCAGACCGGCGAGAACCTGCCCGCAGCGCCAGCTCTTGGCCGACCTGGTGGCCCTGCACTACCGCCGCAGCGACGCCAATTTCATCCGCGGCACCTTCCGCGTGCGCGGCGACACCGTGGAGCTGTTCCCGGCCCACTTGGAGGACCGCGCCTGGCGCATCTCGCTGTTCGGCGACGAGGTGGAGTCCATCACCGAGTTCGATCCGCTCACCGGGCAGAAGACCGACGAGCTCAAGCTGATCAAGGTCTACTCCAACTCCCACTACGTCACGCCCAAGCCCACCCTTCAACAAGCGATCAAGTCCATCAAGGCCGAGCTGAAGGAGCGGCTGAACGAGCTCTACAACTCCGGCCGCCTGCTGGAGGCGCAGCGCCTGGAGCAGCGCACCGTGTTCGACATGGAGATGATGGAAGCGACCGGCTCCTGCGCCGGCATCGAGAACTACTCGCGCTATCTCACGGGACGCCAGCCGGGCGAGCCGCCGCCCACCCTGTTCGAATACCTGCCCGACAACGCGCTCGTGTTCGTCGACGAGAGCCACGTCACCGTGCCGCAGATCGGCGGCATGTTCCGCGGCGACTACCGGCGCAAGGCCACGCTCGCCGAATACGGCTTCCGCCTGCCCTCCTGCATGGACAACCGCCCGCTGCGCTTCGAGGAGTGGGACGCCATGCGGCCGCAGACCACCTACGTCTCGGCCACGCCCGGCGGCTGGGAGCTGAACCAGACCGGCGGCAGCTTCGTCGAGCAGGTGATCCGCCCCACCGGCCTGATCGATCCGCCGGTGGAGGTGCGCCCCGCCAAGAGCCAAGTCGACGACCTTATCGACGAGGTGCACCAGGTTTCCCGCAAGGGCTACCGCGCGCTGGTCACCACGCTCACCAAGCGCATGGCGGAAGACCTCACCGAGTACATGCACGAGCAGGGCATCCGCGTGCGCTACATGCACTCCGACATCGAGACCCTGGAGCGCATCGAGATCATCCGCGATCTGCGCCTCGGCGCCTTCGACGTTCTCATCGGCATCAACCTGCTGCGCGAGGGCCTCGACATCCCCGAGTGCGCGCTGGTGGCGATCCTCGACGCCGACAAGGAAGGGTTCCTGCGCAGCGAGACCAGTCTCGTCCAGACCATCGGCCGCGCCGCCCGCAACGTCGACGGCAAGGTCATCCTCTACGCCGACCAGATGACGGGCTCGATGGAGCGGGCCATCGCCGAGACCGAGCGCCGCCGCGAGAAGCAGACCGCCTGGAACGAGGCCAACGGCATTACGCCGGAAAGCATCAAGCACAACATCCAAGACCTGCTGTCCTCGGTCTACGAGCAGGACCATGTCACCGTCGACACCGGCCTCGCCGAGGACGCCAAGCCGCTGATCGGCCACAACCTCGAGGCCGTCATCGCCGGCCTGGAAAAGAAGATGCGCGAGGCCGCCGCCGACCTCGAGTTCGAGACCGCGGCCCGCCTGCGCGACGAGATCAAGCGCCTGCGCGAGACCGAGCTCGCCGTCGCCGACGACCCCCTCGCCCGCCAATCCGACGTCGAGGAACGCGCCGGTGCCTTCGCGGGGGAACGCAAGTATGGGAAAGCCCCCGCTTCTCCCTCTCCCCGTACTTCACGGGGAGAGGGCCGGGGTGAGGGGCGGCAAAAGATTCCGGCCGAGCTTGGGTCCGCCCCTCACCCTAACCCTCTCCCCGCAAGCGGGGAGAGGGGATCCTCACGCATCCAGCGCGAATACCAGCCCGTCCAGCCCACCTATTCGCAAACCACCGTCACGCCCGGTTCCCGCATCCGCAAACCGTCCCTCGACGAAATGGGGTCGCACTCCAACCGCCCCATCCCCGCCCGCGCTCCCGACGTCGACCCGCGCGCCAAAGCCGGCGCCTACGGCGAGCAGGTCAAAGGCCCGCACAAACCGACGCTCGACGAAATGGGCCCCCACGCCGAGCGCGGCCTGCCGGTCGCCGGCAAGGCGCCTCCCACCAAGCCGCCGGTCAAGACCACCGAGTTCTTCGACAAGACCGAGAAGAAGGCGCACCGCCGCGGCCGCCCGCGCAAAACCGGCCGGCCGGGTGCTTAGCGCACGCAACGTCCCCTTACTTGATCTGGACCTGCGGCAGCAGCTTCTGCAGCTTCTTCACCTGCTTCACGTTCATCTTGATGCCGCCGCCCATTGAGATGTCGCCCGGCCGCATGCCGTCGGCGCACGCGCCCACCCAGCGCGCGGTCTGGGTCATGAGCGTCGGCTGCGGACCGCTCCCCGCGCCGGGGAAGCCTTCGGTCGTCCCTTCGGTACGCACCGTCACCGCCGACTGGAAATCGCCGGAGATGGTGGTCTTGGTTACGCTCTTCACGGGGCCGAACGTGCATTCGGCATCGATCACCCATGCTGCGCCGGCGCGTTTCATGTCGTAGCGCTTGCAGCTGTCCTTGGACATCTTCAGCCCGAAGTCCATCAGGTCGCGGTCGGTGGCGGCGTCAATGCACATCTGCGCATTCATGCTGGGCCCGCCGGCGGGCTTCTCGGTGACCATGCGCATCTCCCACTGCCCGGCCTTGCGCGGCGGCAGGTCGATGGTCTGGGCGCGGGCGGCGAGCGTCGCTGCCAACGCGACGACGGCGGCGGCGAGAAACAGGGCGATGCGGGTCATTGCGGCTCCCCGAAATCAGTCGTCATGGGGCAGCCTTAGAAGGCGAATGCGGCCAGCGCTGGGCCATCCGCGGCCGCAAGCTTGAGCCGGGCCATCGGCCACACGATGATTTGTGTTGGGTGCAAGCAACCCTTGCCCCAACCTGCGGTGCCACAGGAGTGTCCCAATGCCGCTGTCCGCCAAGCCCTACGCCGCCAAGAAATTCGCCGAGGTGCAAGGCCGCCGCATGGCCTACATCGACGCCGGTGCGGGCGACACCACCATCGTCTTCCAGCACGGCAACCCCACCTCGTCCTACCTTTGGCGCAATGTCATGCCGCACTGCGAGGGCCTCGGGCGGCTCATCGCCTGCGACCTGATCGGCATGGGCGGCAGCGACAAGCTCACCGATTCAGGACCCGGCCGCTACACCTACGCCGAGCACCGCGAATATCTGTTCGCGTTATG
Organism: uncultured Alphaproteobacteria bacterium; assembly: GCA_963827545.1. Lineage (GTDB taxonomy): Bacteria > Pseudomonadota > Alphaproteobacteria > Rhizobiales > Hyphomicrobiaceae > AWTP1-13. Next base: position 163,182 of record CAWHBI010000046.1, on the reverse strand, counting down.
GGACAAGCTCTCGCTCGGCTCCAAGATCATTCTCGTCATTCACGACTGGGGCTCGGCGCTGGGCTTCGAATGGGCCCGCAAGCACCCCGGGCGCGTTGCTGGCATCGCCTACATGGAGGCCATCGTCACGCCCATCACCTGGGCCGACTGGCCCGAGCGCGCCCGCGGTGCCTTCCAGGGCTTCCGCTCCGAAGGCGGCGAGGACATGGTTCTCAACAAGAACATTTTTGTCGAGCGCATCCTGCCGGGTTCCGTCATCCGCAAGCTGACGGACGAGGAGATGGCCGAATACCGCCGCCCGTTCGCCAATGCCGGCGAGGACCGCCGCCCCACCTTGACCTGGCCGCGCCAGATCCCGATCGAGGGCCAGCCGGCTGACGTCGCCGCCGTGGTGGAGGACTATTCGGCCTGGCTCGCCAAGAGCGACACGCCTAAGCTCTTCATCAATGCCGATCCCGGCTCCATCCTGGTCGGCCGCCAGCGCGATGTTTGCCGCAAGTGGCCAAACCAGACAGAAGTCACCGTCAAGGGCCTCCACTTCATCCAGGAGGACAGCCCCGACGACATCGGCCAGGCGGTGGCCGCGTTCGTGCGCAAGGTGCGGGCGAAGTAGGTTGGATCAAGCGGAGCGCAGCCCCAACACCGCCATGTTGGATCCGCGCTCGTGTTGGGTCATCCCCTGGCCTTCGCCGGCGTCGACCAGGCCTACGAACTGCTCCCCCAGCGTCATACCGGCGAAGGCCGGTACCAGTTCACGTCTCAACTTGGGACCGGCCGCGACCCTGGCGCGCGATCTCCGCGACTGCTCGGACCCTGCTTCACGGATAGCAGTCCCGCGCTGCTCCGTGTCCTGGGTTCCCGCCTTCGCGGGAATGACGCCAGTTGTCGGCGCCTAACCTCTCCACAAACGTCATGCCCGCGGAGGCGGGCACCCAGTTCACGTCTCAACTTGGGGTCGGCCGCGACCCTGCTGCGCGATATCCGCGGCTGCTTGAGCCCTGCTCCACGGATAGCAGTCCCGCGCTGCTCCGTGTCCTGGGTTCCCGCCTTCGCGGGAATGACGCCAGTTGTCGGCGCCTAACCTCTCCACAACGTCATGCCCGCGGAGGCGGGCACCCATTCACGTCTCAACTTGGGGTCGGCCGCGACCCTGCTGCGCGATATCCGCGGCTGCTTGCTGCAGGCTCGCTCGGGCTGACGAACGGATACGGCAGGCGCCGGTTGCGTGAGCGGCTGGCCCCCCTCATACCCGGTGAACGCCGTATCCACCTCGCGAGGGGCGCGGTATAAGACCCGGTCGAATGTGCGACCCCTCTACCGCAGTCCGTTGCAGCCCCACACCCGCGTTTTGCTGGTGGCGGCAACGTGGGAGAGGCCTGCAACGGGCTAGGCACGACGACATGGGTTGCGGCCCGCCGGAGTAGCGCGATGGCAAATGTAGCGGTGATCGGCGCCCAGTGGGGCGACGAGGGCAAGGGCAAGATCGTGGACTGGCTCTCCGAGCGCGCCGACGTCGTGGTGCGCTTCCAGGGCGGTCACAACGCCGGCCACACGCTCGTGATCGGCAACCAGACCTACAAGCTCTCCCTGCTGCCCTCGGGCGTGGTGCGCCCGAACAAGCTCGCCATCATCGGCAACGGCGTGGTCGTCGATCCCTGGGCGCTTAGTGACGAGATCGAGCGGCTACGAAGCCAAGGCGTCACGGTGACCCCGCAAAACTTGCGCATTGCCGAAAATGCAACGCTGATCCTGCCGCTGCACCGGCAGCTCGACGTGATGCGCGAGGCCGCGGCCGGCGAAGGCAAGATCGGCACCACGGGCCGCGGCATCGGTCCCGCCTACGAGGACAAAGTGGGCCGGCGCGCCATTCGCGTACAGGACCTCAAGAACCTCGACACCTTGGGTCCGAAGGTCGATCGCATTCTCGTGCACCACAATGCCCTGCGACGCGGGCTCGGCCAGCCCGAGCTCGACAAGTCCGTGCTGATGGCCGAGCTGACCCGGATCGCGCCCCGCATCCTCCCCTACATGGACGTGACCTGGGAATTGCTCGACCGGGAGCGCCGCGCGGGCAAGCGCATCCTGTTCGAGGGCGCGCAGGCGGTGCTGCTCGACATCGACCACGGCACTTACCCGTTCGTCACCTCTTCCAACACGGTCGCGGCGCAGGCAGCCACCGGCTCGGGTCTCGGGCCTCGCGCCATCAACTACGTGCTCGGCATCGCCAAAGCCTACACCACGCGTGTAGGCGCCGGCCCGTTCCCCACGGAGCTCACCGACGAGGTGGGCCGCAAGCTCGGCGAGCGCGGCCACGAGTTCGGCACGGTGACGGGCCGCGCGCGGCGTTGCGGCTGGTTCGACGCCTGCCTGGTGCGGCAGGCCACCAAGGTAGCCGGCATCGACGGCATCGCGCTCACCAAGCTGGACGTGCTGGACGGGTTCGAGAAGCTCGAGGTTTGCGTCGGATACGAGCTCGACGGCGAGCGCATCAACAGGCTTCCCGCCGGCCACAACGCCCAGTCGCGCCTCGAGCCCATCTACCAAAGCTTCGAGGGCTGGACGCAGTCTACCCGCGGGGCCCGCAGCTGGACCGAGCTGCCGGCGCAGGCGGTGAAATATGTGCGCACCATCGAGGAGCTGATCGAGTGCCCAGTCACGCTGCTCTCCACCAGCCCCGAGCGCGACGACACCATCCTGATGAAGGACCCGTTCCAGGACTGAGGCAGCGCGTCTCCCGGCCAAAGGTGTCTCCCTTCACCTTATGCCGCCGACCCCAGCGCTTCGCGCACGGCTTCGGGATTGCGTGCGATCACAGTGAGGTAGGCTCGCGCCGCCTGGTCGGGCGTGCGCGATCCTCCCGTCATGGCCGGCAGCCGAGGCTGTCCGGGATCTGCCGCAAGCGACTCCCTCGCCGCAGATCCCGGCTCTCCGCGATCGCGCACTCTGCGCGATCGCTTGGCCGGGATGACGGGTGGAAAGATAGGCTGCTCAACATGAGGGCGCGCCGCGCCGTCAGCGGCGCCTTCAGTTCGGTTTCTCTCGCGTGAGCGGAACGAACCGCACCGGAATGACGCGCGTGCTGGTCGTGGTCCCGTCGGCGGCTTTCACCACGACCATCAGGTCCTGGAACAGCTCCCCGACCGGAATCACCAGGCGGCCGCCTGGCTTCAGCTGCGCAACGAGTGCCGGCGGCACGTGGTTGGGCGCGGCAGTGACCATGATGCCGTCATAGGGAGCATGCTCTTCCCATCCCTGATAGCCATCGCCGATCCGAGTGATGACGTTGCGATAGCCCAGCCGCGAGAGGGTCAGCGCCGCGTTTCTGCCGAGCTCCTCCACGATCTCGATCGAATAGACCTCGCGTGCCATGAGCGACAGCACGGCGGCCTGATAGCCTGAGCCGGTGCCGACCTCCAGCACGCGGTCGCCCGGGGCTACCTGCAGCAGGTCGGTCATCAGGCCGACGATGAAGGGCTGGGAGATGGTCTGGCCGAGACCGATGGGAAGCGGCTGGTTGGCGTAGGCCACGTGCGACAGGGCGCTCGGCACGAACGCGTGGCGCGGCACCGCTCGCAGTGCTGCGAGCACGCGCGCATCGAGCCCGGCCTGGCCCACCTGCCCCCCGATCGAGAGCGCCATGTGCTGGATCGTCTCCACCATCAGATGCCGCTCGGCCGCGCGCTCGTCCTTGGCGATTGCCGAAGCTGACAGGGTCGCCAGGATCAGCGCAGCGACGAGACCTCGTGCCACGTATGCCACGTAAGCGCCCTCCAGGCAGATCGCGCAGGGATAGTGCCTCGTCTCGGCCCTTTGATAAACAGCCGATCGGCGGCTCGGCTGGGGCGGTCAGCGCGCCGCCGTGACGGGCCCGGCAAAGCCGCTGAGCGCCCCCTCCGCCAGCTCGGCCGCCAGCAGCCGGTTGGGGTCGACCGGGCCAGGCAGTGTGACCTGGCCCCACGGCACGCGGCGGAAGCCGAGCCTGCCGTAGTAGGGCTCGTCCCCCACCAGTATGACGAGCGCGATGCCCGCGCTGCGCGCCACCTCCAGCGCCTGGGCGACCAGGCCGCGCCCGTGGCCCTGGTTGGCGAATGCCGGGTCGACGGCGAGCGGGCCGAGCAGCAGCGCCCCGGCCTTGCCGCCGATGCGAACGGGTGTGAAGCGCACCGCCGCAGCGATCTGGCCGCCGATCAGGCATACGCGGCAGAACGGCGAAAACTCGTCCCCGGCGCCCTCGCGCACGCGATAGGCCGTGCGCGCGAAGCGGCCGGGCCCCATGGCGCGCGCGTGCAGGGCCGCGATCTCGGCGCTGTCTAGCGGCTGTGCTGTGCGGGTGACTGGCTCTGGCGGCATGGCGATGTCCGATACGACATTGAGATCGGAACTACGAGTGGAAAATCGCCTGCAGGTCGCGCGCGCCATGCAGCAACCCTCACGACCTCGATGCCGTCGCTGCGCGGGACGTAGAAGACGAGATACTCGCGAACGCCCTTCGGTGACCAAAGGCTTCAACTACTTCATGACAATTCTTCTTGCCTTCATGCTTCATGCCTCACGCCAGCCGAGGGCTGCGCGATCGCCGTAGAACTCCTCGAAGATTGTGCGCGGGATGCCTGCCCCAACCCCCTCGCGGGCAAGCTCCAGGGCATCCGTGTGTTCCAGCTTGTCGTACCGCTGGGCCGCAGCAACGGCTCGGCCGTACTCGGTGGCGAGCCGACCGAGCATGCCGAAGGTTGCGGAGCCGGCCGTCACCAGGCGCCGCCTCAGCAAACCCGAGAGGGTCCGCCGCGTGTTGAAGAGGTGGCTGGAGGTAGCCGCCATCGCGCTATTCCGCTTCGTGCATCGCCTCTGTTGAAAACTCACATGGGGTTTGACGGTTTTTTCGGCGGCACTGCGGTAGCCGCTGCAGTCGCGTCGTCATGGCGTTTTCCATCATATGATCCGATGACACCCTAGAGGAGGCTCGCGGCTGGTCTAGGATTCCTGCGCCGGCCGGCTTGCCGGATTGCGCCATTGTGCTTCACCTCCGCCTGCGCCATTCTGCTGGCGGGCCAACCGAAATGCTTTGCAAGGAGGTTATGTGCCCCTGGCGTCGCCTCAGCTGCTGCGCTTCTGGACGGAGATGCTCCCCGAGCGCGAAAGATTCTCCGCCTTTCGGGAAGAGTTTGCGCGGCAGGTCCTCGGGATGGACGTGGCCGACCTCAGCGAGCGCAATCCGCACTTCGACCTGACCTACCTCAATCTCGGTCCGATCGCGGTGGGTAGCCTCGTCGGCACCGCCAGCGAGTTCGTTCGGAACACGCATCACGTCAAGGACGGGTTTGGTGCTTTCTCGGTGGGCGTGGTCGCCGCCGGGCCGGTCCATGCACGCCATGCTGGCCACGAACATTGCCTCGGCGTCGGCTCGGGAATGTTTTTCGACCACGGGCGACCACATAGCACCGTGCGACCGAACGGCGGGAAAGTGAGGAACATCTTTTTCCCCGTTGCCGCGTTGAAAGCTCTGGTTGCTCACCCCGAGGATCGGGTCGGTCATGTCGTTCGGCCTGGACCAGCCCTTGGCCTCCTTGATGGCTACATGGCGTCCCTTGCCAGCCTCAAAGCGCCACCGTCTGCCGAATTGGGAAATGTGATCGGAGTGCACCTCCTGGACCTCGTGGCCGCAGCCCTCGGGCCGACGGCCGAAGGGCGGGAGATCATCGCCGGGCGCGGGCTGAAGGCCGCGCGGCTGCGCGCGGTCTTGGCCGAGATTGCGCGGCGCTTCGGCACCCCGGGTCTCGATGTCGACGCCATCGCCAGCCGGCTGGGCTTGTCGCGGCGCAGCGTCCAGCGCCTGCTCGAGGAGACGGGGAAGCCGTTCACCGAGCATTTGACGGAGTGCCGGCTCCAGCGCGCCCACGCCATGCTGGGGGATCCGGCCTTCTCGCATCTGCGCATCATCGATATCGCGCTCGCCTCCGGCTTCGGCGATGTGTCCCATTTCAATCGCCTGTTCCGGCGGCGGTTTGGCGACACGCCGACAGGCGCGCGAGCGGCGGCAGGACGCGACGGACACGGCTGAAGGTGCCGAGCACCCACAGCAAGCCGCATACCGGTCAGCGCCGTAGCACCCATGGCAAGGATTGGCAAAGCTTGCCAACAGGGCTACCCACGGCTCACCACACCGCGCTCCTCTCCTTCCCGCCCAGCACCTCGGCAATGCGGCGGCGCGTGCCGGGCGTCACCTCATCCGGCAGGGCGTCGGCGGGAAAGAAGCGCTGCTCGCGGATTTCCATGTTGGGCGGCGGCACACGCGGCTGCCGCCACGCGCGCACCACGAACAGCGCAACATGATCGCCCGGGAAGGACTCGAAGTTCGCGTAGACACCGAACAGCTGCGGCGCCGCCGCCAGCGTGATGCCCGCCTCCTCCCTGAGCTCCCGCTCCAGGGCCTCGGCGATGGTCTCGCCCTTCTCCACGCCGCCGCCCGGGAAATGCCAGCCCGGCTGGTAGCCGTGCCTGACCAGGAGCACGCTGTCGTTGCCGTTCAGCACGACGCCCTGCGCGCCAATGGTCAGCCCGCGCTTGAGGCGCCAGTAGCGCTGCAGCGCCTTGGTCAGGATCGGGTTGGCTGCCATGCCGGCTCCGGCGCACATGCACGTTGCGTTCGTGACCTCGTCTTCTCCTCGCCCAACCGATTTGGCAAGCGCGCTCGAAGCCGCTAGTCAATCGGGCCCATGGACACGCCCGTCACCATTGCGCACCTGAGCGACGTACATCTGGGGCCCATCGCCGGATTCGATCCGCCTTATTGGAACCTGAAGCGCGCCATGGGCTACTACAACTGGGTGCGCAACCGCCGGCACGCCTATCAGCGCGCCGTGCTCGATCGGCTGGTCGCCGACATGCATGCCGAGGGGCCAGACCACATCGCCGTCACCGGCGACCTCGTCAACATCGGGCTGCCGCAGGAGCACATCCGTGCGCTGGCCTGGCTGGAGGGCCTGGGACACCCGCAGCGCGTGACCGTCATCCCCGGCAATCACGACATCTATTCGCACATCGGTCGCGATCCCGGCACGCGGCGCTGGGCGCCCTACATGGTGTCGGATGCGCGCGGCGCGGCGCTTGCAGGCGAGGGCGCCGATTATCCGTTCGTGCGCGTGGTCGCGCAGGTCGCGCTCGTCGCCGTCAATTCCGCAGTGCCGACGCCGCCAGTTATCGCCTGGGGCCGTGTCGGCGGCGACCAGCTGACGCGGCTCGCCGCCCTCCTCGATCGTCTGCGGCGGGCCAACCTTTTCCGCATCGTGCTCATCCATCACCCGCCGCTTCCCGGCCAGGCGCCGCGCGCACGGGGCCTCAGGGACGCGGCGGCGTTGGAGCGCGTTCTGGCGCAGCACGGCGCCGAGCTCGTGATCCACGGTCACAACCACCTCAACATGCTGGCTTGGGGCCAAGGTGCGTCGGGACGGTTTCCCGTGGTGGGCGCGCCGTCGGCATCGCTCGGCCAGCGGCACAAGCGCGAGCCGCTGGCGCGCTACAATCTCTATCGCATCAGCGGGCCGGCCCGCGGCATCGAGATGATCGGCCGCGGATTGGCAGAGCCGGGCGGGGCCGTCGTCGAGCTCGAGCGTCGCATGCTGGTGCCAAGCGTGCAGACATAGAGACCAGCGTCGATGCCCGGATCGGGGTTGACCGAGGTCCATCGTGCAGCGCTCGATGACAGGCCAGAAGCGCTGCTTCTTCGGCGCCTCCGGGTAAGTACGGAGCGGTGGGTACATATACTGTATCGCAAGGGTCCTTGCTCGCCGCCAACTGCGCCCCGAAGAAAGGCATTAGTACAGATCGTGAAGTTGATCGGGATGAGGCGCTCGCCGAGTATTGCCGTCATGGCAAGCAAGGCTCCGCAAGCCGCGCGCGAGAGCACCACGGGGCACATCCGTCGGGCCCGGGTCCCAAAAAGGAGATAATCCATGTCGAGCATCACTCTGAAGACCATGGACGCCGGCACGGCCACGCTTTCGCCGGAGATGGTGGCGGGGTTGCGCGGGAAGCTGCGCGGCACCGTCGCGCTGGCTGGCGAGGATGGCTACGAAACGGCTCGCACCATCTGGAACGCCACGGTTGACCGCAGACCCGGTCTCGTCGTGCGCTGCCTCGGTGCCGCCGACGTGATCGATGCGGTCAAGCTCGCACGCGACCACAAGCTGCTGGTTGCCGTGCGCAGCGGCGGCCACAACATCGCCGGCAACGCGGTGTGCGACGGCGGCTTGCTCATCGATCTCTCGCCAATGAAATCGGTGCGCGTCGATCCTGCAGCCCGCACAGCGCGCGTCGAGCCCGGCGCCACGCTGGCGGACTTCGACAAGGAGGCGCAGAGCTTCGCGCTCGCCACACCGCTCGGCATCAACTCCACGACCGGCGTCGCCGGCCTGACCCTCGGTGGCGGCTTCGGCTGGACCACCCGCAAGCTCGGGCTGACGATCGACAATCTCCTCTCGGCTGACGTGGTCACCGCCGATGGCAAGCTGGTGCGCGCTAGCGACAGGGAGAACCAGGACCTGTTCTGGGCGCTGCGCGGCGGCGGCGGCAATTTCGGCGTAGTGACGTCGTTCGAGTTCCGGCTGCATCCGATCGGCCCCGAGGTGCTGTCCGGTCTCATCGTGCATCCGCTCGAGAAGGCGGGCGAGCTCCTGCCCGAGTTCCGCCGCATCGCCAAGGAGGCGCCCGACGAGCTCACGACCTGGGTGGTGATGCGCAAGGCGCCGCCGCTGCCGTTCCTGCCCGCCGAATGGCATGGCAAGGAGGTGCTGATCTTCGCCGCGTGCTACTGCGGCGACATGAAGGAGGGGGAGAAGGCGGTGGCGGGCTTGCGCGCTCTGGGCAAGCCGATCGCGGATGTAGTGTCGCCGCATCCATTCACCGGCTGGCAGGCTGCGTTCGACCCGCTGCTGACGCCAGGGGCACGCAACTACTGGAAGAGCCACGACTTCACCGACCTCCCGGACGCAGCGATCGGCGTGCTTCTCGACTCGATCTGGCAGCTGCCGACCCCCGAATGCGAGGTGTTCATCGCCCACGTCGGCGGCGCCATGGCGAGCGTGGCTGCCGATGCCACCGCCTGGCCAAACCGCGGCGCCCACTTCATCATGAACGTGCACACCCGCTGGCGGGACAAGGCGCAGGACGCAGCCTGCATCAAGTGGGCCCGCCAGCTGTTCGACGCCACGGCGCGCTTCGCCTCGGGCAGCGTCTACGTCAACTTCATGCCCGATGACGAAGGCGACCGGGTGGAGAAGGCCTACGGCGCCAACTATCGGCGCTTGGGCGAGATCAAGCGCCGCTACGACCCCGACAACCTGTTCCGCATGAACCAGAACATCCGGCCGTCGGCGAGGTGAACGTCGGCCTCGGATCCTTTCTTAGGTTTTTTGAAAAGGAGGAAGATATGAAAACGCACGCCGTCACGATCAGCTCCATGGCTTTCGCGGTTGTCCTGCTTTTGGTCACGCCGCCAGGGCTCAGTCAGGAGCATCAGATGATAAGGCCGGCCGACCTGAAATGGGTCGACGTGCCATCGCTGCCGCCGGGGGCCAAGCTTGCGGTGATCGAAGGCAAGATGAGCGAAGCGCAGGCCTTCACAGTGCGCCTGAGCTTCCCGGCGAACTACAAGATCCCGGCCCATTGGCACCCTGCTGTGGAGCGCGTGACCGTAATCTCCGGCACCTTCAACATGGGGACCGGCGACAAGCTGGACGAGACCAAGACCATGCCGCTGACGGCCGGGTCCATCGCCATCATGCAGCCCAAGACCAATCACTTCGCCTGGACGAAGGAGGAGACGGTGGTCCAGCTGCACGGGACCGGTCCGTGGGGCGTCACCTACGTGAACGAGGCGGATGATCCCAGGAAGAAAAAGTAGGATGGCGCAGCGCGCAGGGTGCCGACGTATGAGCAAGGCTCATGGGAGGTCTGAGAAATTCTCGCCTCCCAGCTGGTGATGCCGCTTGGGCGCTGCAGGGATGTGTACTATTTGAGTAATCCCTGAGCCAACGAGTCTCCCGATGCAAAAACATGCGCCTGCAGCGCCCGCTGCAACTCGGCCTCTTTGGGTCGTCGTCCTCGCCGCCGGCCTGATCGTCGGCATCGCCATGGGCCTGCGGCAGGTCATGGGGCTGTATCTGCCGCCCATGACCAAGGACCTCGGCATCGGCCGCGAGCCTTTCTCGACCGCCATGGCGGTCGCCAACCTGATCTGGGGCGTTGGCGCCGTTTTCGCCGGGATGATCGCCGACCGCCATGGCGCGGGGCGTGTCGTCGTCGGAGGCACGGTGGCGACCATGGCGGGCCTGTACGTCATGTACGCCGCGCAGTCGCCGTTCGATCTGATGCTCAGCGGCGTGCTGCTCGGGATCGGTGTCAGCGGCACGGGCATCACCGCACTGGTCGGCGCTGCCGGACGTGCGGCGCCGCCCGACAAGCGCACGGCCGCCATCGCCTCGCTCGGCATGGCGAGCGGCATCGGCGGTTTCGTGGCCTTTCCCTACACGCATCTGCTCATAGATATGCTGGGCTGGCAGGGCAGCCTGCTGATCCTGACGGCGACCATGGCAGTGGTATTGCCGCTGGCCTGGCCGCTGAGCGGCAAGCCCGCCGACTCGAGCCTCGTGGACCAGCAAACGCTGGGCCAGGCCGTCAAGGAGGCCTTCACACACCCGAGCTACCTGCTGCTCGTCATTGGCTTCTTCGTGTGCGGCTTCCACGTGGCGTTCTACGGCATCCATTTGCCGGCCTTCGTGGCGGACAAAGGCCTCGATGCCAGCGTCGGCGTGTGGGCGCTGACGACGATCGGGTTGGCCAACCTTGTCGGTACTTATATCGCCGGCCAGTCGGGTCGCTTCATCGAGAAGCGCCGGGGCCTCAGCCTCATCTACTTCGGGCGCTGCTTCGTGTTCCTGGGGCTGCTGTTCCTGCCGATCACGCCCGCCACCATCATCGGCATGAGCGCGGTTCTGGGCCTGCTGTGGCTGTCGACGGTGCCGCTCACCTCGAGCCTGGTCGCCACTTTCTTCGGCACGCGCTGGATGTCCATGCTGTTCGGCGTCGTGTTTCTGTCCCACCAGGTCGGCTCGTTCGCGGGCCTGTGGCTGGCCGGCGTGCTTTACGACGCCACCGGGTCTTATGATATGATGTGGTGGATTTCGATCGCTCTGGGGCTGTTCGCGGCGGCCGTGCACTGGCCGATCCAGGAGCGCCCGGTGCCGCGACTGGCCACGGCCAACGCAGCGTGAGGACAAGATGGCGAGCCAAACGCAAGCAGGCAATTCGGACACGCCCCGGCAGGCGATGCCCGCAGGAGTGCGGCGAGCGCTGTTCGCCGTGGTCGGTCTCGTGTTTGCCGGCGCGCTCTACCTCATCGCCGTGCGCGGCGAGGCCCTGCTGCTCGACCTCTCCGCACTCTCCCAGCGCATCTTCTGCTTCTAGCCCACGTTCCCCGTTCCCTCTCCCCATGCTTCTTCAGCATGGGGAGAGGGTTAGGGTGAGGGGCGGCCCAAACAGCGCGCGAGATGCGTTTGTGCCGCCCCTCACCCCAGCCCTCTCCCCGTAAGGACGGGGAGAGGGAGATCGCGCGCCGCCCGTTGCCGCGGAGCCAGCCCAAAATCGAAACCGACGCATGCTGGTGCCTTTCTGTTGACAGACGGACGCCCCGCTTGCTTCGATGCTCGCGCGTGACGGTCTCGTCGCGGCTCGTTCGGGCCGCGGCGGTGAAAAGGGAACGCGGTGCGAGGTCTAGACCGGCCTCAAATCCGCGGCTGCCCCCGCAACTGTAAGCGGCGAGCGTCGCCCCCAATGCCACTGCCGGGCAACCGGCGGGAAGGCGGAGGCGACGCGCCCGAGCCGCGAGCCAGGAGACCTGCCGGCACGAGTCGCCCATCTCTCGCGCGGGGCGCGCGAGCGAGCGGACCACCGTAGTGGCGACGGCTCTGTGTATGAGTTGGGGGTCGTGCCGGTGATGTCCGCAAAGGGGCAAGCGAAGCCAGCATTCAAATAGCAGCGCACGCGGCGTCTTCGGGCGCGCGCGGCAATGTTTGGCGTTTCGTTCGCCCCGGATCGGCGTCCCGCCGCAGCCCTCCGCTCCTTCATGTTCGGAGGCGTCCATGCGTTCGTCTACAAGTCTTGCAGTTGCCGTCCTCTCGGCCCTCACAGCCCTCCTTCCCCCCACCGCCAGCCTCGCGCAGATCCAGCTGCCGGGGATTTATGTGCAAAGTCCCACGATCAGTGTGCAGCCGGTCCGCCCGCCTGTTGATGCGGCGCCCGCTACCGCTGAGCAGGCACAAACTGAGTTCGTGGATTCGGCAGCCGGCATACCGTTGGATCGCGTCGGCTCGGCTGTGTCCGTCGTCACTGCAAAGGATCTCGAGCGGCAGCAGGTCCGAAGTGCGCATGAGGCTCTGCGTAGCTTGCCCGGCGTGTCGGTCAGCCAATCGGGTGGGCCTGGAAACCTCACGTCCGTGCGCATCCGCGGCGCAGAGAGCCGCCATACGCTGGTGGTGATCGACGGCGTCGAGGTGAATTCGGCGACGGACGGGACCTTCGATTTCTCCAATCTGAGCGCCGCCGACATCGAGCGCATCGAGGTGCTGCGCGGACCGCAAAGCGCCCTCTATGGCTCGGGCGCCGTCGGTGGCGTCGTGAGTATCACGACCAAGTCAGGGCGAGGGCCGCTGTCGCTCGTCCTCACCAACGAGGTCGGTACCCAGCGCTCCACAGCCACGACCGCCCGGCTGTCCGGCGGGACGGATACCGCTTGGGGCTCGCTCATCGTCCACCGGCGCGATACAGACGGCTTCAACATCTCGGTCGCCGGCAATGAGGCTGATGGGTCGACGGTCAACAGCTTTGCGTTCCGCGGCGGCCTTGCACTGTCGAGCAACTTCAAGATTGAGGCGCACGCTTCGTGAGCACAACACGCGCGCGCAGTTCGATGATGGCTTCGGGGCTATTCAAGGGTTTCTCTGTCCCAGCGGATGCACCATCGGTGGGTGATGCCCGCCTCAGGGTCGGCAGCCTGCAGGCGACGCTCGAGACCTTCGACAAGTCGTGGATTCACAAGATTTCACCTCAACGGGGCCGAGACGGTGCGCGAAGATCTCTCTTCTCTTGGTTTCTCCGAGACCACGGGCACGAACCAGAAGATCGGCTACACGTCGACACTGCAGACTCGGCGCAGCCGGGCTCCCCCATGCAGCATTTTGTGACGGGGCTGATCGAACGGCGTGTCGAGGCCTTCGAGCAGCCGACGACGAGTTCCATCAAACGCGAGATGGAGCGCAACAGCATTGCCGGCGAGATACGCGGCGAGTACTTCAGGAACCTCTTCGTGACGGCCTCGCTACGCCACGACGGCAACGACTTCTTCGAGGACTTCACCACCTGGAATGTCAACGCCTCGCTCAAGATTCCCGGGTACGATCTTCAGGCTGCACAGCGGCGTCGGCACCGGCGTGAAGTATCCGAGCCTCGCTGATCTCTTCGGGACCTTTGCCTTCTTTGTCCCTAATCCCAACCTCGTTCCCGAGGAGTCCTTCGGCTATGATTTCGGTGTCGAGGCGACGCTGTTGGGTGGCCGCGCCGTGCTCGACGTGACCTACTTCAAGGCCAATCTGACCAATGAGATCACGCTCGCCTCTCACGGGCCCCTTTTCGCTGAGCCGTCAACCTGCCGGGCGACAGCACGCGAGATGGCGTGGAGATATCGGCGCGCTATCTTGGCGGCGCCCGGGTTGACGCTTGGAGGCGCCTATACGTACCTCCTGGCGGAGGAGAGACGATGGGCTCCGGAGGAGATCCGCGCGGCCCCGCCACAGCGGTCGTTGCCGACGTCAACTACGCCTTTGGGAACGGGCGCGGGAACGTCAACGTCGCCGCGATCTATAACGGCACGATGCGCGACTTGGCGTTTTCCCCTTCCCGCCCCGGAGGAAGCGCTCGCGTCGCTCTCGACGACTACTGGCTCATCAACGTCGCCGCCTCCTACAAGCTCCAGCCTGGCGTCGAGGTGTTCGGCCGTGTTGAAAACCTGCTCGACCAGAACTACCAGGAGGTATTCGGGTTCAACGCGACGCCCGGTATCGCTGCCTTCGCCGGCATCAAGCTGACCTTCGGCGGCCCGGAGGGTGTCGGCGGCAGCTGGGCCAAGTAGTGTCTCGCTGACAACAGAGAGGGCGGACAACGAGTGCGATCGCGCGGTCTTGCCTTCTCTGTTCTCCCTGGCCGCCGCCGCGGCGCTGGCCACGTGCCTCGCGCTCACGCCACCGCCAGCCCACGCCCAAGCGCCCGCCAAGCCCACCCGCATCGTCTCCCTCGACCTGTGCACCGACCAGCTGCTGATCGAGCTGGTCGGGCGCGAGCGCATTGCCGCGGTCACGTTTCTGGCGGCTGACCCGGCGGTATCGGCGATCCCCGCCGAGGCCAGGGGCATCCCCATCACGCACGGGGCGGCCGAGGACGTGCTGCGCTACGACCCCGACCTCATCCTCGCCGGCCCCTTCGGCGTCTCGCCCACCGTCGACCTCTTGCGGCGCCTCAAGCGCAACATCGTGGTGGTGCCGCAGCCCTCCGATCTCGCCGGCGTCCGCACCTCGGTGCGCACTGTGGCTGCTGCAGTGGGCGAGGAGCTGCGGGGTGAGGCCATGGTCTCGGCCTTCGATCGGCGCCTGGCTGCCCTCGCGCCGACAGCGCTGGAAACCGCGTGGCCGACGGCCGTCGTGTACCAGATCGGCGGCTCGATATCCGGACCCGGGAGCTTCGTGGAGGCCGCGCTCGCCGCCGCCGGGTTCCGCAACGCCGCCGCCGACTATCGCCTCACTCGCGGCGGACAGGTGCCGCTGGAATGGCTGGTCGCCCGCCCGCCCGACCTCATCGTGCTGGCGAGCGCCGTGGACGAATACCGCACCGCCGTGGCCGACAACCTGCGCCATCCCGCCCTTCGCCTGCTGCGCCGGCGCCACGCTTCGTTGGAGCTGCCGTGGCAGATGTGGCTGTGCGGCACGCCGCACATCGCCGACGCCGTCGAGCGGCTGGCAGCAGCCCGCGCCGTGATCGAGGCGCGTCCCAGATGACATCAGCCCCGCCACGGGCAGAGCCGGCCCCGGCGGTGCTGCTCGGCGCCCTGGCCGGGCTGGCCGCGCTCGCGTTTGTCGTATCGCTCCTGGCCGGACCGTCGGGCTTCGCGCTGGTTCCCAGCGGCGAGGCAGGCGCCATCATCTTCTGGGAGATCCGCGTGCCGCGCGCGATCCTGGGTGCGCTGGTGGGGGCAGCGCTCGGGCTGTCCGGAGCGGCGCTGCAGGGCTATCTGCGCAACCCCCTGGCCGAGCCGAGCCTGGTCGGCGTGTCGGGCGGCGCGGCGCTCGGCGCCGTGCTCGCCATCCATCTGGGGCTGTCGCAGGCCTTCGCGCTGGCGCTGCCGATCGGGGGACTGATCGGCGCCGCCCTCGCCATGCTGGCCGTGGTGGCGCTCGCCGGCGTGCGCGGCGGCCCGGTTACGCTCATTCTTGCCGGCCTCGCGGTCTCCGGCATCGCCACGGCGCTCATTTCGCTCGCCCTCAACCTGTCGCAGAACCCCTTCGCGTCCGTCGAGATGGTGTTCTGGCTGATGGGGTCGCTGGCCGACCGCAGCCTGACCCAGGTGTGGCTGGCCGCACCCCTGATGCTCGCCGGCATGGGCGTGCTGCTCATCCTGGGCCGCGCGCTCGACGCGCTCACCCTCGGCGAGGACGCCGCGCGCAGCCTCGGCATCGATCTTGGCCGCACCCGCACGGCCATCGTGGCGGGAACCGCGCTCAGCGTCGGTGCCGCCACCGCCGTCACCGGCATCATCGGCTTCGTCGGCCTGCTGGTGCCGCACGTGCTGCGCCCCTTCGCTGGCCACCGTCCGGGCCTGCTCCTGCCCGCGAGCATGCTGGCGGGTGCCACCTTCCTGCTCGTCGCGGATACCGGCCTGCGCCTGGTGCAGCCCGTGGTCGAGCTGAGGGTCGGTGTGCTCACCGCGCTCATCGGCGCGCCATTCTTCGTGTGGCTGGTGCTCGAGACGCGCTCGGAGCTGGCACCGTGAGGATCGAGGCGCAAGGCTTGCAGGTGAGCCTCAGGGCGCGTGAGGTCCTGCGGGGGCTCGACTTCGTCGCCCATGCGGGCCAGCTCACGGCCGTGATCGGTCCCAACGGTGCCGGCAAGACCACGCTGTTGAAGGCGCTCGCCGGCCTGATCGCGCCTGCCGCCGGCAGTGCCACCCTCGACGGCCGCGCCGTTGCAGCCTGGCAGCCCGGCGAGCTCGCGCGGGCGCTGGCCTACCTGCCGCAGGAGCGCATCGTGCACTGGGCGCTCGGCGTGCGCTTCGTCGTCGGCCTGGGCCGCCTGCCGCACCGGCCGCTCGGCGCGGGCGAGAGCGCCGCCGACCGCACCGCAGTCGATGCCGCACTCGCGGCCATGGACGTCGTGCACCTGGCGCACCGCCCCGTGCTCGAGCTGTCGGGCGGCGAGCGCGCCCGCGTGCTGGTGGCGCGGGCGCTGGCGCAGGAGCCCCGCGCGTTGCTCGCCGACGAGCCTGCGGCGGGGCTCGATCCGGCGCACCAGCTGTCCCTCTTCCGCCACCTCGCGGCGCTTGCGGCGTCGGGCCGCACGGTGATCGTCGCGCTGCACGATCTCTCGCTGGCTGCGCGCTTCTGCCACAGCGTCGTTCTTGTGCACCAGGGCCGTGCAGTTGCCGCGGGGCGGCCGCAGGAGGTGCTGTCCGCTGAGCACCTTGCCGCCGTTTACGGCATCACGGCGCGCTATCACACGTTTGATGGTGTGCCCGTTGTCCTGCCCCTCGACGTGCTGCCATGATGCGGCCCCGTTGGTCGCCTTGATAGCGCGCCCGAGAGCAAGATCGTTTCTGATCGAAGCGCTTCGCTTCGATCACGGAACGTGAATCTTGCTCTCAAATCTATAAGTAGAGCAGGATTCACGCTTCGGCCGCCACGTCTCGATGTGGGCAAGGTCATTCAATCCGAAGCGATCCTGCTCTAGCGGCGAGAGGGGGCACGTCTGTTGAGCATGTTCCGGCGGCGGCAGCGCCTCAACCTGGCATTGGAGGGCGGCGGCGCGCACGGCGCCTTCACCTGGGGCGTGCTCGACCGCCTGCTCGAGGACGAGACGCTCGACATCGCCTGGATCAGCGCCACCAGCGCCGGCGCGGTCAATGCCGTTGCCCTGTCCGCAGGCCTCGCCGAGGGCGGTCGTGCGGCCGCGCGCGCCAAGCTCCGCGCCGTGTGGGAAGCGGTGGCCAAGGCCGGCGTGCCCGATCTTCTGCGCAACAATCCCTGGCTTGCCAGCATCAGCCGCTCCAACACGCTGGCCCAGGTCGCGTCCCTGTTCTCGCCTTACGACTTCAATCCGCTGGGCTTCGATCCCTTCCGCAAGCTGCTCGAGGAGCATGTCGACTTTGCCATGCTGCGCACCACGCTCGGGCCCCAGCTGCTGATCGCCGCCACCGACGTGTCGACCGGGCGCCCGCGCCTTTTCCGCCGCGCCGAGATCACGGTGGAGGCGGTGCTGGCGTCGGCCTGCCTGCCGACGCTGCACCACGCCGTCTCCATCGACGGCCAGGCCTATTGGGACGGCGGCTTCTCCGCCAACCCGGACCTCCTGACGCTCGGCCGCGAGAGCCCCGTCGGCGACACCCTGATCGTCAAGCTCAACGCGGTGGAGCGCGATGGCGTGCCGATGAGCGCGCGCGAGATCACGGGCCGCATCAACCAGATCACCTTCAGTCAGCCGATGCTGCGCGACATCGAGGTGATCGAGACCGCGCGCGCGCTCACGGGCCGCTGGACGCGCGTCAACAGCCCCGCCAACGCGCGCCTTGCCCGCCATCGCTTCCACCTGATCGACGCCGGGCGCTTCACCAGCTCGCTGACGCACGAGAGCAAGGGCAAGCCGGACATCGAGTTGCTCACCTATCTGCACGGCGCCGGCCGCAGCGAGACCGAGAAGTGGCTCGCCCGCCATCGCCGCAATATCGGGTGGAAGAGCACGGTCGACCTGGCGCAGCACTTCCTGGCGCCGCGATCGGCCGCCACCTTCTCGCCGCCTCCCACTCCCAGCCCCTCCGCCGCCCGCTCTCCGCACGAAGCGGCCTGAGGGCGTTCCACCCGTCATCCCGGCCCAGCAATCGCGCTAGAAGCGCGAACTGCGCAGAGCCGGGAATGCGGCGAGCGGTCGTCCGTGCGGCAGGTCCCGGATAGTCCGGCTGCGCCTCGGCTTCCGGGTCATGCTGGAAGCATGCCTCCGGCATGACGGGTGGCTTCATTGGCTCGGCAGGCTAAGTCCGTGGCGTTCCATCCTCCCCCCTCGAGGGGGAGGGAGAAACGGCGCCCAATGTGCAGGCTCGAGCCTTGGTGCCGAAGGGACACATCGCAGCGACTTTGATCCTTCATCGCGGCCGACATCCTCCAATCGGTGGACGCGCGATGGTCCGCGTATCGCTGAGCGGCGACATAAGTCGCGTATCGCTGGGCGAGGCACATGAATCCGGGAGGGAATGAATGAAATCGCTTCGGACAGGAGTGCTGGCGCTCCTTGCACTCGGCGTCACCGGCGCCAACGCGGGCGGACTTGGCGAGCCGCGGCAGCATCAAGGATGGGCCGTACTAGCGGCGTGTTCTCATGGACGGGGTTCTACGTCGGTGCGACCGGCCGGCGCCGCGCTCGGGCGAGAGCAGGTAGTGAAGACACCACCCGCAAAGGCACGCGTCGTATCCAACCCGTTCGACATTAAGCGGCTTCACCGCAGGCGCGCACGATCGGCTACAATTTTCAGACTCACTACAAACTGGGTTGTCGGCATCGAGGCTGACATTTCCCATGCGGGCAATCTCAGGCAGTTTCTCTGGGAACCTCGGGCAACCGAATGGCAAAGGGTTTGGTTGCAGCGGAGATAGCTTTGGGCCGTGTGTGACCGAACGTCAACTGGTTCGGCACCGTGCGTGGCAGGATTGGCTACGCTGTCAACACGCTGCTGCTCTATGGGACGGGCGGGTTGGCATATGGCGAGGTCGAATCGGGGGTTAAGAACCACGACGGAGGGCACTCTCCAAGTTAGCGACACCAACTTTGGCTGGACTGCCGGCGGCGGCTTTGAGTATGCCTTCGCCGCGAACTGGTCCGCTAAGGTGGAGTATCTGCACGTTGACCTTGGCTGGACTGATCAAGCGCCGGCAATAGAGGGCCTGCTCAGATCAGACGCCAAATTCGATGTTGTCCGAGCCGGCCTGAACTATCGCTTCGGCAATTAGTCCCCACGTCTGCCGAATGATCGCGGGGGCCGAGGGCCGTGGCAAAGATGCTGCGGCCCTTTGTTGTGGATACCGCCAAGCGTAGGTTGGGTTAGCGCGGCCACCGCCGTCGAGATTAGTGTCGCGACGTCGATCCGCGCGTAACCCAACGTCGGTGTTGGAACAAGAGAGTTGGGTTACGCGCTTCGCGCTAACCCAACCTACGAATGGCGACCAACGGCGCGCCGCCCCGCCTCACAACCGCACGAGCACGAAGTTCTCCGAGCCGACGGCCCGGTAGAAGTCCGGCGTCTGGGCGCCCTGGGTCAGCTCGAGCACGCGCTCGGAGAGGAAGCTGCCGAGCTCGAACACGCGGATCACCTTGTCGCGATTGGTGTCGGCCGCCCCGGCGAGACCCTCCAGCACGGCGTGCGTGAACACGCCGTGGCCGAGCTCGTCGCGCTCGTGCGCGTCCTGCTGCCGGTTGGTCGCCGAGTAGGCGATGACATCGGCGTCGGCCGCGTCCTTGATCAGCCTGAAGTTGAAGGCGTTGGCGGAGCGGCAGGTATCGACGAACAGCAGCCGCCGCCCGGCCGTGCGGGCGAGGGCGCCGATGAGCGTGGTCCAGGGCACGACGCTGTCCGCCCGCCATGCCTTGTCCTTGCGTGCCGCATCGGCCGGCAGGAACAGGTAGTTGTCGCCGTCGTTCTCGCCATGACCGGCAAGGAACACCACCACCGTGTCGTTCGACTGCGCCTGGCTCAGGCGCCCGAGCGCGGCGATGACGTTGGCCTGGCTGGGCTCGAGATCACCACCTGCGCCGGTGACCAGCAGGCGGCTTTCCACCTTGGAATGCTGGTCCGCGAAGCGGCGCCGCACCTCGGCCTGGAACGCGACGGCGTCCGCGCGCGCATACCTGAGATTGGGAAGGGCCTCGCCTCCCCACAGATAGTTGTCGACGCCGACGGCCAGGATATAGAGCGTTCCCCGGCCATCGAGCGCGCCTTCGCCTCGCTGCTGGACCAAAAGCTCGACCGGCCGGCTCTCCCCGATGCTGTTGCGCGCGCTGATGCGCACGAGGTTGGAGCCCTCGGAAAGGGGCACCTCGAAAGCTACGCGACGTCCGGTGGCAAAGGCGCTGCCGAGCGCGCGGGGTGGCTCGGCGCGATCGGGCTCGGCCGGCGTCGCGGGCACCCGGCGCCCCCCGACGGTGATGATGAAGTCCTGCACCGGATCGCGGGCATCGTCGGCCAATGCCAGCGTCACCACCGCCCGCCCGGCCGTGTGGATGGAATGCCCCGCGGGGGTGATCGCCTCGATCTCCGGCGGCAGCCTGGTATCGAGATCGCCGATCTGGAAGCCGTCGCCCGCCCCTTCGGCCGCCGCCTTGGCGCTCGCGCGGCGTATCGCCTCGTCGACGATATCGGGGCGGAAGAAGCGCAGTCTCAGCTGGCGTGCCGTGACGAAGTCGGCGGCCCTGTCGGGTCCGCGATTGATATGCCAGCCGACGAGGGCATCGCCTTTCGGGGAAGACGCGTAGTAGCCCTGCGGCGTCCACATCACCCATTCGCCGTCCCTGCCGTGGAACAGCGTGACGATCAGCTCGCGCGTGGCGATGTTCCAAAGCCGCATGGTCTGGTCGTCCGCCCCGCTGACCAGCAGCCGGCCGTCAGGTGACGTTGCAACCGCCCAGACGTCCCCGAGGTGGCCGGAGAGCTCGCCCAGCTGCGCGCCGCTGATGGCATGCGCACTCAGAAAGCCGTTGCCGGCACCCGCGATGACGGCTTTGCCGTCCGGGGTGAAGCTGTAGGCGTTGTGCACGAAGCCCGTTTTTTCGTCGCGGCGAATGGTGGCAATGCGCTTGCCCAGGCGCTTGATGTCGAGGTCTGCGTTGTAGCCGAACGTGCCGCCGGGCCGATCGGCCAGGCTGAGGCCGCTGATCTCGGTTCGGGCCCGCTGGAACGTGCCGGCACGTTCGCTGTCGCGCCGCGGAAATCCCGTGCGGGTCTGCGCCCCGGCCAGAGAGAGGACATGCTGCAGCGGGCCGCGGTCGTGAATGGATTGAAAGGCGGATGCCTGGCCGAACGCCACTTCTTGTCCGTCGCCGGAGAAGCCGACAGCCGTCACGGCGGTGCCGGTCCCGCGCATGGATCGCACCAGAGCCCCCGATTGCATCTCCCAAAGATGGATCTCGTTGTCCCGCCCGCCGGCCGTCACCGCCAGGCGCCCGTCCGGGCTTATGGCCGTCGCCACCACCAGATGCTGGTGCCCCCGGTAGACGAGGACAGGTGCCGCGCGCTCGACGTCGAAGACGAGGCAATGATAGGGCGCGGCGCCCGCACCCGTCAGCAGGGACCGCCCGTCCGGACTGAACGTGAGGCTCATGACCTCCCCACCCTTGACGGAAGCGGACCGGATGTTGCGCGCGGTGCGATCGTCCACCAGCGCGATCTCGCCTTCCTGCGTGGACAGCGCGATTTCCCCGGTGATGGGCGAGACGGCTAGGCCGTACACCCTGCCACGAAACTGCGAGCTGCGCGCCACGAGAGCCCCGTCCCGCACCCGCCATATGATCATGCGGCGGTCATCGCCGGCCGTGGCGAGCCTGTCGCCGTCGAGAGTGAACGCGACCCGGTTGATGTCGGCCGTATGCCCCTTGAGATGCCGCAGCTTCGACCGCTTCGCGACATCCCAGATGATGGCGCTGTCGTCGGTCGAGCCGGACGCCAGCAACCTGCCATCGGGAGAGAAGGCCAGCGACAGCACGGCACCGCTGTGGCCGTGCAGCAGAGCGGTGATGTCGCCGGTTGCCAGGTCGTAGAGCCGGATCGGGTGGTTGCCCGCGTCCGTCTCGCGCATGCGCCCTGCGGCGGCCAGCCATCGGCCGTCGGGCGAGATTGCCAGCGCATAGATCTTGCCGGCGGCACCCTCCCCGATCTCGCCGCGCAGGGTACGCAGCGTGTTGCCCGTGGCGACGTCCCAGATCCGGATCACCTTGTCATCTGCCCCGGAGATGAGCTGGCTGCCGTCGGGCGTGAAGACCACGGCTCGGATCAGGGCCATGTGGCCCCCGGTCTCGAGGCCGAGCAGCGGCTGCGGCTGGGCCGCGCCCGGCGAGCCGGTGGCCATCATGGTCCCGGCGGCAACAAGGACGGCGATCAAAAGACGGCGCATGATGATCGACCCCTCTGAAATCGTGTGGCAATCAGCCTGCCAGACACGGCTCAGCAGTGGTTCTGCGCGCAACGCCGCATGCAGGACGCGTAGCCCGCCTTGCACTTGCTGGTATATCCGCAATTCGTGCGCCAGCGCTCATAGCAGTCGGTCCGGCAGCTGCTGCAGCTTTGGCCGGACGAGGATGATGGGGCACCTGAGCGCCTCCGGGAGGCTTCCTGAGACCCCCGCTCCGGCGTCATGCGTGGCGCTTTCGGCACTGCGGCTTGTGCCTTGTTGGGAGGCGGCTGCGAGGTCTTCGACTTGGCGAGATGCTTGTGGTCGGTGCTCTCCGTTGCAGCCGGGCGCACGCCGCCAGGGCTCGAAAGGCCAGCGCTTGCAGCAGGGTAGGAGCTGGAAAGAGCCGCTATCACGAACCCTGCGGCAAGGGCACACGCGCAAATCATGCTGGTCGAAATCTTCATGACACAAATTTCTCCAGGTAATAACTATCGCCCTACGGGCTTTGAGCCCTCAACAAAGGCCACTATTTGGTCATTTCGACGGCAGCGCCGGCCCCGAGTTGAGAGGTGACCTGGGTCCCCGCCTGCGCGGGGGTGACGTTTGTGGGTAGGGATTTGCTTCCCATAGGCGTCATTCCCGCGGAGGCGGGAACCCAGTACACCGAGCGGCGCGGAACTGCTCTCAATGGGAGCACGTCGTTGAGAGGGGCGGCCTACTTCTTCGCCTCCGGCGGTGCTGTCTGCTCCGTGACACCGGAGCTGGCGATCAGCTGCTTCATGGCCTTGAGCTCGTTGTCGAGGAAGGCCTTGGTATCGGCCGCGGACACGAAGCTGTTCGGGTCGGCGTACTGCTCCTTGAGATAGGTGACGTACTCGGGGTCCTTGGCGGCTTCGGCCAGCGCCCGGCCAAGCGTCTTGACGATCGCAGCGTCTGTGCCCCCCTTCACCACGATGGAGCGAAACTGCGGCAGTGTCACCCTGTGTCCCAGCTCCACCGAGGTCGGCACATCGGGGAAATTGGGGTCGCGCCTGTCGGCGAACAGGATCACGGGTTTGAGCTGCTTGCCGTCGACGAAGCTGCGCACGTCGCCGATCTGCTCATAGAGCACCTCGGCATGGCCGCCCAGCACGGCCGAGTAGCGCTCGCCGGGTTTGGGGAACGGCACGCTGACGAGCTTGAGACCCTTCTTGGCCAGATAGTTGACGGTGAGGTCGTCGTTGGAGCCGAAGCCGGTAATGCCGACGCGCAGCCTCTCCGTCCTGGCGGCCTTCTCCACGTCGGCCCAGTCCCGGAAGCGGCCACCCTCCGCCACCAGGAACGCGGAGGCCTGCTGGATGACTACGCCAAGGGGCTCGATGTCGCCCATCGTCCATTTGGGCGGCGGCGAGCCTGCCTGCAGCGCAAACGTGTCGCCGATGAAGACGGAGACGGAATAGCCGTCGGCCGGCGCGGTCAGCATCTTGGTGAGGCCGGTCTGGCCGGTGGCGCCCGGCACGTTGATCACCGGCATGGAAACCTTGAGCTTGGGCTCCATCAGCTTGGCAAGCTTGCGCGCCACCTGGTCGGCCCCTCCGCCCGGGCCCCAAGGCACGACGAGCTCGATCGGCCGCGACGGAAACTCCTGCGCCATGCCGGTGCCAGAGGCTGCAAGCGGCAGAGCTGCAGCCAAGGCGGCGACGAGGGCGGCGCGTAAAGGGAGATTCATGGGCGGGCTTGCTCCTTGCTCGCTACCCTCTCGCACACAAATCCCACTACCGCACGCAGCCGCGCGCCTGTCCAGTCAACGGGCGATGCCGGCGAGCCGACAACCTACCCGTCATCTCGGAAGCCGAGGCGCAGCCGAGCGGAATCCGCGGCAAGTACCCACTTTCGCTGGTGGTCGAGTCGTGTGCGGGCCGCAAGTGCTCCCCTCCCCCCATGCCGGAGGCATGTCTTCGACATGACGGGGAGGGGTCGGGGGTGGGGGTAAAGAAGCTCGGTCGCCCTTGCGTTTTCACCCCACCCCTAGCCCTCCCCGTCATCATGCCGAAGGCGTGTCTTCGACACGACGGGGAGGGGAATCCGGTCGTGCGCGCGTCACGGTCTACGTTCTACCAACTCAGGGTGCTAGCCGCACTTGCCCTCGCCCAGGCGGTAGGTGCGGTGCACCTGCTCTATGATGGGCTCGTAGGTGGCCTTGTCCCCGGCCGGGAACACCATTGCCCAGCTGTTGATGGTGCGTCCGCCGCAGGTGAAGTTCACCCGCTGGTAGAACGCCATGCCGTTGCGCGTGCCCGAGAGCACGAACCAGGTATCACGCACGGGCGCGTAGTCGACCTGCGCGCCGGGATAGCTCTCGCTCAGCACGAAGTTGCGGTAGTCGCGCAGACTCTTGCCATCGAAATTGGACAGCGTTCCCACCAACAGGCGCGCGTTGCCGTCCTTCGACACGAACTGGCGGCCATCCTCGGATGCCGCGGGGAGGGCGATGAATTGAGCGGTGGGATAGGTCATCGAGAACCCGTGCCGGTCGTTGCGGTAGGTGGCAACTCCGGCGCGATCCTGCGCCGCGCTCTCCGCAGCGGCCAAACCCATCGTCCCTAGAACAAGGCCGGCCATGAGAGCCGGCCGGGCGAATGCGCGCGTCATGGTGGAACCTCGCGTTGCTCGTGTGTGATCCAAGATGTGATGCCCTCGACTACGGGGCATCGCGGCTCGGGGATCACGGGCCACGAACACAAAATCGCGAGCAGGCGGCTTGGCGCGCGGTTGCACGTCCGGGCATCCTGACACAATTCGTCACACAACGTGATCACGGTGCCTCGCTAAGGCCCTTGTGGGGTGGTCCATGCGCAACACGCGGGCGCAACCTGGAGTTTCAGTGGATGTATGACGGGCGGGATCGCACCGAGAGCTTTCTGAAGCTGGCTCAAGCCGACAGCCGTATCGAGGAGGCGGAACGCAACATCAGGGATGTCGAAGCCCTTCTGCCTCAGCTTTCCCAGCGGGGATACTCCATCGTGGACGTCGAGGGCCAGCTCGATCTCATGTCCGAGGCGCTCCATCACCTCAAAGAGCAGCGCCGCCTGATCGAGGGAACGTTCCACTAAGCACGATTACCGAGCTCATCCAGCGCTTGGGGCAAGGCGACCCGCCCTCTTTCGTCATCCCGGCGCCGCTTGCAAGCGAAGCGCGCAAGCGGGACAAGGCCGGGACCCATGCAGCTGGCAGCATGTTCTCGGGTGAGATATCGTGCGCGACGATGCAGCCCTAGCTTATCCGGCCTTGCGTCCCACGCTGCTCCGAGGGAAGCAGCTCGAAGGAATGGCGCCGAGTGAACCGATCTCTTCTATGGGATCGCGTCTTCGACGGCCCCGCGGAGGTGTCGCGCAGCACGCGTTGACCAAGAGCACTTGTTGCACGGTGCATCGGTCCCGGCCTGTCCCCGCTCGTGCCCTATCGGGCACTCGCGGCGCCGGGATGACGAGAGAGCCAGCGTGAACCGTGCGGCGCAACCTTGCTTGGGGTCCGAGGAGGCGGCAACGCGCACCCATCAGGCCGGGGTCGACTCCAGCTTCAACTCCACCACGATGACGATCGCTTCAGGCTGGGTCTTGCCGGCGCTGACCCGGCCTTCCTCCTCGATCAGGGGTTGCAGCACGATCGATTTGTTCCTGGTGCCGATCAGCGGTGCAGGCACGGCGCCGCTGCTTGCTGCGTCGGCTTCATAGGTCTGCTGCAGCAATCCCGGAGCAAATTCGGTCGCGGCTGGGCCCTTGACCGTCAGCATCAAGGTGCCTCTGCCGAACAGGGCCGCGGTCTGGCCGACGCCCTGCAGCGACCCGACGTAGGTCTCTTCGGCGCCTTGCCCGCCGGGCCTGAACCGGCACAGTAGATTGCGGCCCTGGCCGACGGCTTTGGTGTCGGGCTCTCCCCCCAGGCTGCACGTCAGCGTACCCAGCGTGGTCACGGCTTCTTGAATGGGGGCCTGCGCGGCCGACAGCGGGCCGCAAGGGACCCACAGACCCCAGGCGATCGTGGCCACCGCCAGCCCGCGCGCACGCATTTCGTGTTTCGACATGCTCTAACAACGGCTGGCCCCGCATGCGGGTTCCGGGCACCCATGCCGTTGCGGACAGGCCAGGCCAGAAGTCAGGCTCAGGCGGGCATCGCCGTCTCTGCCAGCCGCACCAGGTAGGAGATGCCGAAGGGCAGCGCCGCGTCGTTGAAGTTGTAGCCGGGCGTGTGCAGCCCTGGCCCCGGGCCGTTGCCGATCAGGATGTAGGCCCCCGGCCGCTGCTTGAGCATGTACGCGAAGTCTTCGGCACCCATCGTGGGCGGGATGTCGTCGCGCACGTTGGCCTCGCCTACGATTTCGCGCGCCACCGCTGCGGCAAAACGGGTCTTGGCAGGATCGTTCATGGTGACGGGAACGGCGCGCTCGTAGGTCACCCGCGCTGTCGCCCCGAACACCGCTGCCGTGCCCTCGGCGACAGCCGTGAGGCGCGCCTCGACAGTGTCGCGCACGGCTTCGCTGAGCGTCCGCACCGTGCCCGCCAGCGCCGCCTTCTGTGGGATGATGTTGAACGCATTGCCGGCATGCACCATGCACGTCGAGACCACCACCGCCTCGATCGGGGCCACGGACCGCGACGCGATGGTCTGCAGCGCCACGATGGTATGCGCGGCAACAACAACCGGATCGATGCTCGTGTGCGGCGCCATGGCGTGCGCGCCCTTGCCGGCGATGTCGATGGTGAACCGGTCCGCCGCCGCCAGCAGCGGTCCGGGCCGTATGCCGAATTCGCCGAGCGCCGAGCCCGGCCAGGTGTGCATTCCATACAGCTCCTGAATGTCGAAGCGGTCGAGCAGCCCGTCCTCGAGCATGGCGACGCCGCCGCCTAGTCCCTCCTCGTCCGGCTGGAAGATGGCGGCCACCGTCCCGTCGAAATTGCGCGTCTCGCACAGGTACTTCGCGGCGCCGAGCAGCATCGAGGTGTGGCCGTCGTGGCCGCAGGCATGCATCTTTCCAGGCGTCTTGGAGGCGTAGGGGAGCCCGGTTGCCTCCTCGATCGGCAGCGCGTCCATGTCGGCGCGCAGGCCGACCACCCTGCCCGAGGCGACCTTGCGTCCCCTGATGATGCCCACCACGCCGGTCCTGCCGATGCCCGGCACGACTTCATCGCAGCCGAAGGCCTTGAGCTTCTCCGCAACGATGCCGGCGGTGCGGTGCACCTCGAAACCGAGCTCGGGGTTCTCGTGCAGGTCGCGGCGCCACTGCGCCACCTCGTCCTGCATGGCAGCAACGCGATTGACGACCGGCATGGACAGCCCCCGGAGCATGGTTTCTATGTCATAGCCTAGCCGAGACAGCCGAAAACGGAAGCCTGCGCGGCGAGAATCGGAGGGCCACAAAGTCGCGTATCGGAGGGCTTGCGCTGCCGGATGGTTGCCGCGCTGAATAGAGAACAACAGCCCGAAGCGGCTGCATAAGAAAATTGGGGAAACGCGGGTGGAAACGTTCGACTACGTTATTGTCGGTGCCGGTTCGGCGGGCAGCGTGCTGGCCAACCGTCTGAGCGAGGACGGCACCGCCAGCGTGCTGGTGCTCGAGGCGGGTCCACGGGACTGGCACCCCTTCATTCACATCCCGGCGGGGTTCATCAAGACCTACCACGATGCCCGCGTGAACTGGCTCTACTACATGGAGCCCAGCGAGTGGACCGGCGGCCGCCGCATCCTGGCGCCGCGCGGCAAGACGCTAGGCGGCTCCAGCTCGATCAACGGCCACATCTACAACCGCGGCCAGCGCATGGACTTCGATACGTGGGCACAGCTCGGCAACCGCGGCTGGGGCTACGCGGATGTGCTCCCCTATTTCCGCCGCATGGAGCGGCGCCTCGGCGGCGGCGATCCTACTTTTCGCGGGCGCGACGGCAGCCTGACCGTCTCCGATCTCGATTGGCGGCACCCGCTTTGCGAGGCGTTCATCGAGGGCGCTGTGAGCCTCGGCATTCCGCGCAACCCGGACTACAACGGTGCCATTCAAGAGGGTGTCGCTTATGCCCAGCGCACCATCGACAACGGCCGCCGGGTCAGTGCCGCGACCGCCTTCCTGCACCCGGCGCGCAAGCGGCAGAACGTGACGGTGCGCACCCGCGCGCATGCGACCACGCTGGTTCTGGAAGACAAGCGCGTGGTGGGGGTCACCTACGGCAGGGGCGGGCGCGGCGGGCGATCCATCACCGTCAAGGCCGCCCGCGAGGTCATCCTGTCCGGCGGCGCCTACAACTCTCCCCAGCTCCTGCAGCTCTCCGGCATCGGCCCGGCGCCGCTGCTGCAGTCGCTCGGCATTGTGGTGCGCCATGCGCTGCCCGGCGTCGGCGAGAACCTGCGCGATCACTACGCGCCGCGCTTCACCGTGCGGGTCAAGAACATCGACACCATCAACGAGCGTGCGCGCGGGCTCAAGCTGGCGCGCGAGGTCGTCCGCTACCTGACGACGCGCAAGGGCATCCTCGCGCTCAACCCCACGCTGATCTATTGCTTCTGGCGCTCCGAGCCCGGCATCGCCAACTCGGATTTGCAGTTCACCTTCACGCCGGCGAGCTACCGGGAGGGTGTGCAGGGCGAGCTCGACCTCGAGCCCGGGATGACCATCGCGTCCTGGCAGCAGCGGCCCGAGAGCCGCGGCTATGTGCGCCTGCGCTCGGCCGATCCGTTCGATCCTCCCATCATCCAGCCGAACTATCTCGCGGAGGAGCGCGACCGGCGCGTGCTGCTCGCCGCCATGAAGCTGGCGCGGCGCCTCCTCAAGACCGAGCCGCTGCTGCCCTACTACGACTACGAGGACTTCCCAGGCGACAAGGTGCAGAGCGACGAGGAGCTGCTCGGCGCCGCCAAGGAGCGCGGCACCACCACCTTCCATCCGGCCGGCACCTGCCGCATGGGCCCACGCAACGATCCCCTGGCCGTGGTCGACGACGAGCTGCGCGTGCACGGGCTGGACGGCCTGCGCGTGATCGACGCCTCGATCATGCCGACCATGCTCTCCGCCAACCTCAACGCGGCCACCCTCATGCTCGCCGACAAGGCCTCCGACCTCATCCGCGGGCGCACCCCGCCCGAGCCCATCGTGGTTGTGGGTTAACCTCGTTCATGCTGCTGCAATGTCGGTGGCCCTGAAATCGTCGCCCTTGAACAGCAGGGGCACGCCGAAATGCTTAGCGAGGGCATAGGCGACACAATCACAGAGGTTGAGGGAGCCCGTGCTGGCCGTAGCCAAGGATCTCGTCGGGGCTCCTGGGATCGAGTACGGGGCGCGCTGCACTTCGCTCGGAGATTTCGAGTAAGCGCTGCCGCTTCTCACCTGCGCTGAGGCGACGGGCTGCGGCGACAAGGAGCCCCGCTTCACGGGCACTGGCCTCGATGGCGTCGCGCACGATGGTTGCGACAGGCTTGCCCTTAGCTGTGGCGACCTTCTGCGCTAAACGTTCGGTTTCTGGGTCGGCCGGCAATGTCGTAGTCATACGATCCTCTCAGAAAGCAATTGTAGCACACGAGCTCAAAGGAGCCGTGCGCACCCGAATGCGATGGCACGCGGTGCGCGCTCCTCCCTCGACGCTGACGAACGCAACTCGCTCTGCCACAGTTGGCTATGGGGCCGGGCGTGGCTACTGCGAGCAGCAGCCGCGCCAGATCAGGCAACCTTCCTTGCCAGGTGCTTGAACATGTGCCCGCGCGCCTCGTCGTCCATCTCGGCCTTGAAGGTGTGCCTGTCCTTCAGGGCGACCGCGCGTGCGGCGGCAGGCCGCGCGCTGATCTCGTCCACCAGCCGCTTGACGTTGGGGAACTTGGCCCAGGCGTCGTCGCCCATCATCAACGGCACCAGGCGCGCCCAGCCCCAGGCATCCATGTCCACGATCGTGTAGGTGTCGCCGACGATGTAGCGTCGCTTGGCCAGGCGCGCCTCGAGGATGCCGTAGTGGCGCTCCGCCTCGTACTGGTAGCGGTTGTGGGCATAGGGCACCTTCTCCGTTGCGTGATGCCTGAAGTGCACCGCCTGGCCCGAGAACGGCCCGACGCCCGTGGCCACGAACATCAGCCACGACAACAGTTCGCCGCGCGTGGCCGGTGTGTTGGCGGGAAGAAACTTGCCGGCCTTCTCGGCGAGGTAGAGCAGGATGGCGTTGCTGTCGAACACCGTCACATCTCCGTCGACGATGGCCGGCACCTTCC
Organism: uncultured Alphaproteobacteria bacterium; assembly: GCA_963827545.1. Lineage (GTDB taxonomy): Bacteria > Pseudomonadota > Alphaproteobacteria > Rhizobiales > Hyphomicrobiaceae > AWTP1-13. The sequence continues at coordinate 132,499 of CAWHBI010000046.1, read as the reverse complement.
CATTGGGATTGATCGCCGCATAGGCCGGCTTGAACTGGTCGCCCTTGCGCGTGTCGATGGGATGGGCCTCGTAGGGCAGGCCTGCTTCCTCGAGGAACAGGGCCACCTTGGTCGGGTTGGGCGAGCCGTTGAAATAGAACTTGAGCATCGTGTGCACCTGGGTTTCGGTTGGGCCATCGGTAGTGGTGGGGCCAACTCATAGCGCCCTTCGATCGCGCTGTCAGGTCACGGGCGCGTCATGACAGGCGCCGCGTCTTGGGCTATTGCCGTGCCCCCATGCTCCATATCAACGACCTCACCTATCGCATCGAGGGGCGCATCATCCTCGACCAGGCCACGGCCGGCATTCCTGCCGGCCACAAGGTAGGTCTGGTGGGCCGCAACGGCTCGGGCAAGACCACGCTGCTGCGCCTGATCGCCGGGGAGCTGCACCCCGACGACGGCAACATCAACGTGCCGCGCTCGACCCGCATCGGCTCGGTGGCGCAGGAGGCGCCGGGCGGGCCCGAAAGCCTGATCGAGTTCGTGCTCGCCGCCGACCAGGAGCGCGCACGCCTGCTCGGCGAGGCGGAGACCGCGCACGATCCGCATCGCATCGCCGAGATTCATGAGCGCCTCGCCGACATCGGCGCGCACGCCGCACCCTCACGCGCCGCGCGCATCCTCGCCGGCCTCGGCTTCGACGAGGCGGGCCAGCAGCGTCCCTGCTCGGAGTATTCCGGCGGCTGGCGCATGCGGGTGGCGCTGGCGGCCATGCTGTTCACCGAGCCCGACCTGCTGCTGCTCGACGAGCCCACCAACTACCTCGACCTGGAAGGCACGCTCTGGCTCGAGGACTACCTGCGCGACTACCCGCACACGGTGCTGATCGTCAGCCACGACCGCGAGCTCTTGAACCGCTCCGTCACCTCCATCCTGCATCTCGCCCAGGGCAAGCTGACGCTCTACACCGGCGGCTACGACCAGTTCGAGGAGACGCGGCGCGAGAAGCAGCGCCTCGATCTCAAGCTCAAGAAGAAGCAGGAAGAGGCGCGCCGCCACATCGAGACTTTCATCATCCGCTTCAAGGCCAAGGCGTCCAAGGCCACGCAGGCGCAGAGCCGGATCAAGGCGCTGGCCCGCATGCAGCCGATCGCCGAGCAGGTGGAGGAGCGGGTGGTGCCGTTCCTGTTCCCCAACCCGGCGAAGGCCTTCGCCAGCCCGCTGATCCGGCTGGAGGGCGCGGCTGCAGGCTACGCGGCCGGCGAGCCCGTGCTGCAGGGGCTCGACCTGCGGCTCGATGCCGACGACCGCGTCGGCCTGCTCGGCGCCAACGGCAACGGCAAGAGCACCTTCGCCAAGCTGATCTCCGGCCGGCTTCCAGCGATGGCCGGCCGCCGCTACGCCTCCGACAAGATCGTGGTCGGCTACTTCGCCCAGCACCAGATGGAGGATCTCCCCTCCGGCAAGACGCCCTACCAGCACATGCTCGACCTGATGCCGGCCGCCACCGAGGCGCAGCGGCGCACGAAGCTCGGCACGCTCGGATTCAGCGTCGGCAAGGCCGACACCAAGGCGGAGAACCTGTCCGGCGGCGAGAAGGCGCGCCTGCTGTTCGCGCTGGCAACCTTCCATGGGCCGCACCTGCTGATCCTCGACGAGCCCACCAATCACCTCGACGTCGACGCGCGCGAGGCGCTGGTGCGCGCGCTCAACGACTACGAGGGCGCGGTCATCCTCATCAGCCACGACCGCCACCTGATGGATGCCAGCGCCGACCGCCTGTGGATCGTGCGCGGCGGCACCGTGCGCCCCTATGACGGCGACATGGACAGCTACCGCGCCCAGTGCCTGGCCGAGCGCGGCGGCGCCGATGCGCCGCGCACGCGGTCCAAAGGCAACGGCGCGACCAAGCCCACGCCTCAGGAGGCGCGGCGGCTGGCGGCCGAGCGGCGCGCCGCGCTGGCACCGCTCAGGCGGAGCGTCGCCCAGGCCGAAGCCGAGATCGAGCGCCTCGCCAAGAAGATCGCCGCCATCGACGCGGCGCTTGCCGACAGCGCGCTCTATGTGCGCGATCCCGCGCGCGCCCAGGCGCTCGCCCGCGAACGCGGCGAGCTGGTGCAGGCGCAGGCAGCGGCGGAGGCCGCATGGCTCACCGCCAGCGAGGCCTACGAGGCGGCGCATGCCGAGGCGCAAGAAGGCGCGGTCTAAGGCAGCGGGGCGGCGCTACCGCGGTAGCGGAAAGTGCCGCGATTTCTGCGACGCGCCGATGGGCATCTGCTCATCGCCAGCGCAGCATTCCTTGCATGGCTGCTTGGCGTCAGGCTGAGCACAAGGCTGCGCAATTGGGCCCAAATGCGTCCATAATGTCGGTCATCTCAAGTGGCCAACGAAGGAGCGAACACATGAGTGTCCAGATCGTTATGGATCGCTCGGGCGACACGCGGCACGAATTCGATGTCGGTGACGCAAGGGCCGTTGCGCTGGCGGACCAGCGCTTCATGGAGCTGACCGGCAAGGGCTTCCGCGCTGTGGCGCTGGGCAAGGACGGCGCCACGGGAAAGGTGCTCGGCAAGTTCGACCCGGAGGTCGAGCAGACGCTGTTCATCCCGCAGCTGCAAGGCGGCTGATGGACCGTGTCGGTCAAATCCTGAGGGCCCTCTTCCGCAGGGCCCTCAGCGAGCACGGGCGCGACGCCCCCGCGCTGACCGACATCATTGTCGAGGCGGCGGCCGAGCCTGTGCTCCGGGTCGAGTTCTCGAACGGCTACCGCACCTCGGCGCCCTTGCCTGCGAACGACTGCTTCGCCTTCTGCGAGCGGCACGCCGTGTGGGACCTGGCAGGTCTGCGCCGCGCGCTGCGGGTGGAAGCCCATCGCATCTACACGCGCATGCTGCAGGATCACCTGGTCGAGCTCGGGCGCGAGCGCCGTGCCTGGTTGGCCGAGCAGATGCGCCGCCTCGGCCACGGCTTCTCGCGCAATTTCAGGCCGCAGAGGCGGGCAGGTGTCCGCCTGTTCGCCGACGAAGGCAGCACCGAAGCGCAGGAGCGCGGCATCCGGTTGCTGAAGGAAAACCTCACCCCCGAGCAGCGCCAGCAGTACGAGAAGCACTGGTATTTCGAGGTGGTGGGCGGAAAGACCGGCAAGCGCTATCGCATCCGCCACGGCCGCTCGATGAATATCGATCAGCTCGACAAGAACGGGCGACGCGTCTGCGGCTGGTGCTTCTTTCCCAGGGGTGCGCTGGTCACCGGCGATGTGATGCTGGCCCAGAAGCTCTCGCTGGAGCTGTTCGAGGCCGAGGCGCTCATGATCGCCAACAAGATGTGGTAGCGGCGGCCCCCCGTCCGCCTCGTCTTGTCAGCCGCTCCCCTGCGTCGCGCATCTTTCGGCTTTCGGGCATTGCGACTGTGAGCAACAACTGGCCATCCGTTGGCCGAGCTCCGCCAGCCCTAGCTAGCAGGTATGACCCGCAAGGCGGCTCAACGGCCAGAAGATGTGCTCGAGGGCACCACACCCGTTCGCAGGTGGCGCAGGTGGCGGCGGGGGAGCCGGATAGAAGCTGGAGACGGGTGGATAGGTCCAACCGTTGGAGGTCCACGTGGGGCCTCTGTTGTGATCGTAGACATAGACCGGCGCTGGCCCGTAGTACCCGTACCGCATCGCGTCGCAATCGCAGCGGTCCCACCAGGCAAAAGCTTCTGCCCCGCCGGCGGCGGCCATGCCGGCCGCCAATGTCATCCGTGCAACGACTGAGCGAAGCATCTCTCGCACCCTCGTCCCATTCATGCGGTCGACGACAATTGCGCGCGCTGCCGGCGCAAGCAAGCCGACGCCGCTCCCAGCCTTAAGCATTCCTAAGCGTCAGCTCGAGACGTTCATTGTTGCCTCGGCACTCTGAGCCAAATGGTCACTGGCTAGGAGGCGGAATCGGCAATGGTTGCTTGCGGACGTCCGCACGGGATTGCGGGAACAGCGCAGAACGCCCCGGCCAGGCCCCATGCGGTCGGATGCCTTATTCCCTTGCAGTTCAGCGTTGAAATGCCGCTGTGATAAATGCGTCACGATTGACGACCTTCTGAACTCGGAGCACACAAGGCCACGGTCCGCTCCGAGCAGCGCGCCCTTACACTAACCTGATTGCCGTGCGGCCTCTCTCGCGCCAAGCTCCGGTGGTCTTCTCGCCGAAGGGGGCCAGTAAAGCGTAATGGAACCGACCACGATGTCGACGGTGCCGAACCTTGCCGCCGCCATGCGCTATCGTGATGTGGCACGGGCGAGCGACTGGCTGTGCGCCGCCTTCGGGTTCCAGAAGCACTTTGCTGCCACCGGGGAAACCGGGGCGGTGACCTATGCGCAGCTGACGTTCGGCGACGCCATGCTCATGCTCGCGCCGGTTCGCGACTCCGCGGTCGACACCTACATGAAGCAGCCGGACGAGATCGGCGGCGCCGAGACCCAGAGCTGCTATCTGCTGGTCGGCGATGCGGATGCGCACTACGCACAAGCCAGGGCCGCAGGCGCCGAGATCATCCTCGACATTCAGGACGACGACTTCGGGGGGCGCAGCTACTCGTGCCGCGATCCTGAAGGTCATATCTGGAACTTCGGGACGTACGATCCCTGGCGCGGGGGGCGGGGCGCGGATCGCCAAGCCCGGCCGGCCGGGGATGGCTCGCGTGGTCCGAGGCGATGGGCTGCGCTCATGGGGCTCGCAATCGTCGTTGCGTTCGCGCTGGCTGCCGCGGCGATGTACGGCGCGCTCAGCCCGCTCCACACCGTGGGCTCGGCCACGCGCCAGGAGCCGGACCAGCGCATGCTGGAGGCAGTTGCAAAGGAGGCGGAAGAGCGCACCGCACAAGCCGCGCAGGAGCGCCTGAGCACGGAGCAGACCGCCAGGCAGGCCGCAGAGGCTGCCGCGCGGGAGGCGCGCGAGCAGTTGGGTCGCGAGCGCATGGCCAAGGAGACCGCCGAGCGGGCGGCCGAGCAGTCAGGCAAGCGCCTCGCGGAGGAACGGCACGCCAGAGAAGCTGCCGAACATTCTGTTCGGGAAGCCCGCGCGGAGGTGGAGCGGGCGCGCAATACGAAAGAAGACGGTGCGGACCGGACTGCTCGGGAGAACCGCGAGCAACTCGGCCGTGAGCGTGCCACCAAGGAGGCTGCCGAGCGTGCAGCCGAACAGGCGGCCAAGCGCCTGGCGGAGGAGCAGCGAGCAAGGGAAGCGGCCGAGACCTCTGTTCGCGAGGCGCGCCTGGAGCTGGAGCGGATGCGCAACGCAGCAATGGATGCTGGCACGGACCGCGCAGCAGTCGAGCTGCGCGCGCAGCTCGACCGCGAGCGTGCTGCGAAGGCGGCGGCCGAGCGCGCCGCCGAGCAGGCCACACAGCGCGCCGATGAGCAGCAGAGCGCCAGGGAGGCCGCCGAGAAGACCGTCAAGGAGGCGCGGGAGCAGCTCGCGCGCGAGCAGGGCTCGAGGAATGCCGCCTGGAAAGCTGTGTCGCAGCTGCGCCGCCAGCTGAGCCAGGTGCAGAGCGCCAGCGGACCGGCGCCGGAAGCCTCGCCCGAGACCGAGACCCCTAAAGCGGTGCCAAAGCAGAAGTACAAGCAGAAGGCCAAGGCCCAGGCTGAATAGACCGACCACCTGGCACTGGGCTCGGCACGGACGAATGATGCCGGCGGTGAGGTTGCCGCTCGAGGATGCGCAAATGACATCCGACGCCCACTTGCGGGGCATTCTGGTTTGCGCCGTCCTGGTGTGCGCGCTGTTCGCGTCGCCTGTACAGGCGCAGCCGGTCAAGATCGTCGCGCTTGGTGCCAGTAATACCGATGGCTGGGGTGTCTCCGCCTCGGAAGCTTATCCGGCGCGGCTGCAGGCGTTGCTGCAAGCCAAGGGCATCGATGCCTCCGTCGCCAACGCGGGCATCCCCGGCGACACCACCGGCGGCATGTTGGCGCGGCTCGACAGCGCGGCACCGGCGGGCACGCACATCGTCATCCTGCAGCCGGGCACCAACGACGAGCGCATGGGGCTCGGTGCCGAGCGGGCCGCCAACATCGAGAAGATGCGCAGTCGGCTCGCAGTCCGCAACGCCAGGCTCATCGTCATCGAGAACGAGGTGCTGGACGCGCTGCCGCGCAGCGAGGTGCGCGAGGACGGCCTGCATTTCACACCCGCCGGCTACGCGCTTCTGGCCGAGCGCATCCTGCCCCAGGTGCTGGCCGCCTTGGGCAAGTAGCGGCGGCCTCTTCTCCCTCTCCCCGTTCTTACGTCCATGCGGAGCATGGCTTCGCCATGACGAGAGGGTCATGGCGGAGCCATGCCTCCGGCATGAGGTGAGGGGCGGCACCAAGCTCCGACGCAGATTGTGGCCGCCCCTCACCCTAACCCTCTCCCCACTGAAGAGTGGGGAGAGGGGATAGGGCAAAAACAGCACGTTGCGGTTGCGGATCGGCGATCCCCAGGTGGTGTTGCTGCCTAGGCTGCGGATCACGCCGAGCGCATCGACGATCTCGCCGTCGATGGTCACCAGCTTCGCCTCATAGCCGTAGCTGCCGCTAACGCTCTCCGTGACCGCCGCCGGATCCGCGTGCGCTCCCGTCAGCAGCTCGACGATCAGCGCCGGCTTGTCGCGCAGGATGGTCTTGCGGCCACCCTCGAGAACCTCCATCTCGCTGCCCTCCACGTCGATCTTGATCACCCGCACATCCTTGAACGCATAGCTGTCGAGCGTGCGCACCTCCACCTGGAAGCGCATCGCGTCGGCACCCTGCGCGGCGGACTGCTGCAGGTTCCCTCCCAGGTGCAGCACGACGCCCTCCTCGGACACGGGCACGACGAACTGCGCCCGTCCAGCCTTGTTGGAGAGTGCCACGGCGTGCACGCGTGCGCGTCCGCCCAGCATGCGCTGCGCAAACCGCGCGTAGTCGGGGTTGGGCTCGAACGCCTCGACCCGGCCGGCGAGCTTGGAGAAGGCGAACGCGAACACGCCCTGGTTGGCGCCCACGTCGATGGCGGTGCCGCCCCTGCCTAGGATCTGTCCGAGCACGCTGAGCTCGTGCTCGCCCCATGTCGCTTCGTCGGCGAGCCGGCGCCGGTAGTAGACCGAGGCCGGCATGGCCATCATGGTCAGGCGCTCGTACCAGAGAAGGGTCATCGGTCTGGAGCTCCGCGGGTTTGGCCGCGAGACGCATGCTCACACAAAAATGGCTCGATGATGGGTCGCTGCCGGTTGCGCTCCGCAAACCGTGTCTTGATCAGCCAAATGAATTCTGCTGATCATCTGCCAAAGCACCGACGATGCTCGGGTGCAGTCGCAACGGGAGGCAACCATGATCTCAGCCAGCAGCAAGCGCAGTTTTCTGCAAACGGTCTTTGCGTTGTCGGCCTTTGTCGTCTTCGCGCTCTGGCCCGCGCATGCGCAGTACCCCGAACGCGGCTTGACCCTGATCGTTCCCTATGGCGCGGGGGGCGGCACGGACGTCACCGCGCGCCTGCTTGCCAGGGATCTGGAGGTGGCGATGGGCAAATCCGTGACTGTGGAGAACAGGGCCGGCGGTGGCGGCTGGCTCGGCTGGGGCGCCCTGGCCGCGGCCGCGCCCGACGGCTACACCTTGGGCTACCTCAACGTGCCCAGCATGTACGCTGGCTATCTCGATCCCAAGGTCGGCCGCAAGGAGACCTTGGACAGCTTCACGCCGCTGATGAACCATGTGCTCGACTACAACATCTGGGCCGTCAAGGCGGACAGCCCCTACAAGAGCGTCAAGGATGTGATCGAGGCGGCCAAGAAGGCGCCCGACCAGATCACGGTGACGGCCTATGGCGCGGGCGGCGACGATCATCTTGCCATCCTTTCGATCCAGGCCGAGACCGACGCCAAGCTCGCCGTCGTCCACAGCCGCAGCACGGCCGAAGCCAAGACCCAGGTGCTGGGTGGACACGTGCAGGTGCTGGGCGCCAACGTCAGCGAGGTCGCCGAGGAGGTGAGAGGCGGCCAGTTGCGGCTGCTCGGCGTGATGGCGCCGGCGCGGTCACGCTTCCTGCCCGATGCGCCGACGTTCAAGGAGCAGGGCTTCAACCAGGTCTGGTCGGTGTCGCGCGGGATCGCAGCGCCGGCAGGGCTGCCCAAGGATGTCCAGGCGAAGTTGATCGGTTACCTGGAAAAAACCTTGTCGTCGAAGGAGCACCAGCAGAAGGCGGAAGCGCTGAGCCTCGAGCCGTCGGTGATCGGCGGCGAGCAGTACCGCAAATTCCTGCGCGACAACGAGCAGAGCACCAAGAAGCTGATGGGGTGGTAGAGGCAGGATCGCTTCTGATTCAATCAACTTAGATCCTCCAACGAACCACATAGATAAAGTGATATTGCACCGTCTCTTGCTACTTCTTGTACTTGTCATCTCGGCTTAATCTTCAGACATCTCAGAGGCTCAGGAAACCGCTGTTGTCAATGCAGACGCCGGCCCTTTCACCGAGGAGCTTATCTATATCCCCAAGTCAGGCACTCCTACAGACCTTCTTACCCGGATCTGTAGACCGAGGAATGCTGCGCCCGCGCCGTTGGTCGTTATCTATCATGTCCTTCCAGCTAGCGCAACTCATGCGGAGGCCAAGTAAAAACTCTCCTATATGAAACCGTCCGCGTGCGGTCTCGTGTCAGCTGTCTTCTGGTCCCGGGGCTATGTTGTCGCCTTCCCCTTGAGACGCGGCTACGGCGAGACCGGCGGGCGCGACCACTAGCGGTATAGTGGCGGCTGCGACAACGCCGACTTCCATACCCCCTCCGTTCTGCCTCAACGACGTGGCGGCCGGATCAAGCGTTTGAATACCCTGCTCTATGTTGCGATAGATGGGGCAATCGTCATTGGGCAATCGGCCGGTGGCATGGCGACAATCGCCCTTGCAGCCCGCTAGCTCGATCGCTTCGCTGCATAAATCACTTTTGCCTCCTGCAACGGGCGGCCGAAGAATCTTCCCAACAACAATTGCTCGCCCGGTGCGGTTGTTTCCGCACTGTCTCTGTTTGTTACTAAGATTCTCGCCCCTATGCTGTGTATATACACCTAGTATCATACATACTTCGGACCAACCATAGCCCGGCAGATGCATGCCGCATTCACGAAGTCGGGTGTCACGACTGAGCTCGTGATGCTGCCGTCGTTCACGACGCCTCCACCAACGACTTCCACTCGCTCTTCTTTGCCTCTGGCGGCCATAAAGTCTGGAGCTCAATGTCATTCGGTGGCTTGAAAGCGTGAAAGCCAATTCACTGGAGAGGTGAGCCAGTTCATGAATGCTCGTTCGGTAACCGCTTCGATCGGAAGCTCTGAAGCGCTTCGATCGAAAGCGAAGGGCCTTTCTCTTGAGGGAGGAAAACCATGACGCCTGAGCTCATGTATCTCGTGTGGTCCGCCGCCTTGACCTTGGTGCTGGCGGTGATCGCCGTCAGCGGCGCGACGCTGGAGGTGGGCCTGCCGAAGCTCGCCGGCAATCGCGAAGGCATGGGTGAGATGCCGGGCTGGGCCGGCCGCGCCGCCCGGGCCCACCGCAACATGCTCGAAAACCTCGTGCTGTTCGCGATCCTCGTGTTCGCGGCCCGCATTGCCAACGTCAGCACCGCCATGACGGTGCTCGGCGCCCAGCTGTTCTTCTTTGGCCGCCTGGCCCACGCCGTCATCTACATTGCCGGCATCCCGTGGCTGCGCACGGCGGCCTGGCTGGTGTCGGTTATCGGCCTGCTCCTGATCTTCGCGCAGCTGGTGGCCTAGTCGAAAGAAAGCCCCCGCGAGCATCGCGAGGGCTTCCGTCCATCAATTGGACGCGTATCGTCACTCGTTGATGACGAGCACGACCGCGTTGTCGCTGGGGTCGACGAGGACCACGTCGCTGTCCGTGACGATGTAGCGGTAGCGCCGCACTTCGGGAATGCGCTCCGTCACGAGGCCCGGGAAGTCCAGCAGCTCCAGGTCACGCGGCACCTCGGCACCCAGCGCCAGACGCACGCGCACGTTGGCCCTGCGCTCCTTCGGCACGCTCGTGAAGATGAAGCGCATCTGGTCGGGGCTCAGCGACAGCTGCGTGCGGCTTGGCCGGTCGGCGCGCTGGGATCCGACAGCGATCACGTCGACGATCACATAGGTGCGCGGATCGACGATGCATATCGTCTCGTCCTCGAGCACGATGTAGCTGTAGCCGCGGTAGGCCGGGGCGAGGCTCACAATCGCCACAGGCAACGTGTGGACGCGCACGGACCTTGGAATCGTCGTGCCGATGTTGACCGACACGTTGATCCTGGTCTTCTCGACGCGCGTTTCCTTTACCAGCTTCTCACGCACGCTGGTGCGCTGCTGCTCGCTGACCTGCACCTTGCCCTGCTGTGGGCCCTCGGTGCTCTTGGGCCGATCCTGGGATTGGTCCTTCGGCTGCTGGTCTGTCGCCTTCGGCTGGTCCTTCGGCTTCTGCTCGGTGGCCTTGGGCCGATCCTTGTCCGTCAGCGGGGCGTCGGTGCTCTTGGGCCGGTCTGTCGGCTGTCGATCTGTCGCCTTCGGCTGATCCTTGTCCTTGTCGCGCTGCGCACCCTTGCGCGGTTCGGACTTGGGCTCCGGCTTGCCTTCGGCGCGCGGCTCGGAGGAGCGGCCCGGTGCGGTCTGTTGCGAAGGCTTCTTCTTCTTGTCCGCGCCTGGCTCGCTCTGCGGCGCCTGGTCCTGAGCGGACCCTCTGCCCTCGGCGGCGGGGGCCTTGCTCTTGTCGTCCGGCGCCTGGGCGTTGCCGAGCGTGGCCGCGCCGACGAGCGCCATAGCCGCAGCGGCGCTGACTAGCACGTATCTCATCGCAAATTACTCCTCTTGCTCGTGACAATGCGCTGCCACGGAGCGGTTGCTGGTGTGACCCTCAGAAAAGAAACGTCCGCGTCAGCCCGTCCGTTCCAGCTCGAAAAGTGAATGGATGTTCAGGGCCCACCTGGTCACAGGAACGCGCCGATCTTCAGGCCAGCAGTTTCCAGGCAGTGGGCGAGTCCTTGGCTGGCAGCGTCTGGATCTGAGCCGCCGACGCTCCTATAAGCTCGGTTCCACGGAGCCCATTCGCGCGCGAGACTCGCATGGCCGGCCATTCGCAATTCAAGAACATCATGCACCGCAAGGGTCGGCAGGATGCGGCCCGCTCCAAGCTGTTCGCCAAGCTCGCGCGCGAGATCACGGTGTCGGTCAAGCACGGCTCGCCCGACCCGGACATGAACCCGCGCCTGCGCCTCGCCATGCAGGCGGCGCGCGCGGAGAACATGCCGAAGGACAACATCGAGCGGGCCATCAAGAAGGCGGCGGGCAGCGACACCGAGAGCTACGAGGCGATCCGCTACGAAGGCTACGGCCCCGGCGGTGTCGCCGTCATCGTCGAGGCGCTCTCCAACAACCGCAACCGCACGGGCGGCGCCGTCCGTGCCGTCTTCACCAAACATGGCGGCAACCTCGGCGCCACGGGCGCGGTCGCGCACATGTTCGCCCATGTGGGCGAGATCACCTATCCGGTCGGGGTCGGCTCGGCGGACGCCGTGCTCGATGCGGCGATCGAGGCGGGCGCAGACGACGTGAAGTCTGACGCGACCGGCCACCTCGTCACCTGCGCGTTCGCCGACCTGGGCGGCGTATCGGCCGCGCTCGAAGCCAAGCTCGGCGAGGCGGTGTCCGTCAAAGCCCTGTGGAAGCCGATGCAGACGACCGCCGTGGATGAGGAGAAGGCCGCCTCGGTGCTCAAGCTGATCGCGGCGCTGGAAGAAGACGACGACGTGCAGAACGTCTATTCCAACTTCGAGGTCTCCGACGCGGTGCTGGCCAAGCTGACTGCCGCGTGAGGGCAAAACGGGGTCAGACCCCTCGCCTCCAACGTTGAGATTCAAAAGTAAGGCCAGCGCGAGGGGTCTGACCCCGGCCCCCTGACCCCTGGCCCGCACCTCGCGACAATCTGAGCGGATGTCACTTCTCTTTCGCGTGACGCGCCCTATGTTGCCCCCATGACATCAGCCGAGACCATCACCACCGCCGGGGCCAAGGCGCCGGCGGGGGCCGCCGTTTGGCGCGCCGAGTTCAGCGAGACGATCAAGCTGGCGACACCGCTGGCCGTGACCCAGCTCGGCCAGATCGCGATGATGACGACCGACCTTGCCCTGCTCGGCCGCCTCGGCGATCAGGTGGTGGCGGCTGCCGCGCTCGCGCACACGGTGCTGTTTGCGGCTTTTACGCTGGGCATGGGGCTGGCTTCGGCGGTCGCGCCGCTTGCCTCCCAGGCGTTCGGTGCGCGCGAGCCCCGCTTCGTGCGCCGCTCGCTGCGCGTCGGCTTGTGGGCGGCGCTGATAACCGGCGCACCCCTCACGACCCTGCAGTTCTGGGGCGAGGACATCCTGCTGGCGCTGGGGCAGACGCCGCAGTCGGCCGAGCTGGCCGGGCGCTATCTGATGGGCATGGCCTGGTGCCTTGTCCCGGCGTGGGCATTCATGGCGCTCAGAAACTTCATGAGCGCTGTGAACCGGCCCGAGCCGGCGCTGTGGATCACGCTGGTGGCGATCCCGTTCAACGGCCTCCTCGCCTATGCGCTGATCTATGGCGCCTTCGGCGCCCCGCGGCTCGAGATCCTGGGCGCAGGCCTTGCGACCACGCTGGTCAACACCGGCATGTGCGCGGCCGCCATTTGGGTTGCCTACACGCGCCATCCCTTCAAGAAGTTCCGCGTGCTCGGACGCTTCTGGCGTGTCGACTGGCCGCTGTTCGGCCAGCTCCTGGTCATCGGCCTGCCGATCTCGGGCTCCTTCCTGTTGGAGTACGGACTGTTCGCCGCCGCCGCGCTGCTGATGGGCAGCATCGGCACCAGCGCCGTCGCCGCCCACCAGATCGCGCTGCAGACGGCGGCGATCCTCTACATGGTGCCGTTCGGCATCTCGATAGCCGCCACCGTGCGCGTGGGCCATGCCGTGGGGCGCCGGGACGCCAACGCCACGCGCCGCGCCGGGTTCGCGGCGATGGGGCTCGCCGTGGCGTTCATGGTGGTGATGACGCTGATCGTGGCGCTCACCCGCCACAGCATTCCGCTGCTGTTCCTGGGGGAGCAGGCACCCGCGGCGGGGGAGACCGTCACATTGGCAGCCACGCTGCTGGTCCTGGGCGCGACCTTCTTCATCACCGACGGTGCGCAGACCGTTGCAGCCGGCGCGCTCAGGGGCCTCAACGATACGCGCGTGCCCCTCCTGATCGCCGCCTTCAGCTTCTGGGTCATCGGTTTTGCCGGCAGCTGGTATCTGGGCTTCACGCTCGGGCTCGGCGCCATTGGGGTGTGGATCGGGCTGTCGCTCGGCACGGCCGTGTTCGCCGCCCTGTTGCTGTGGCGCTTCCATGCGCTGACGCGCGCGGGCTATCTGCCGGACGTGCCGGGTACCGCATAGCGGCTGCTTGGCGCGACCGGCAAGAAATGGGCCGGCGCCCGGCAAAGTTCGCGCGCCGGCCCGGCCAATTCCTGCTTGGCCGCGTCAGCAGCCGGCGTCCCGCAGGCACCAGTAGTAGCGACGGCTGCCCGAGCCGTAGCGATCTGCGCACGACGCGGCCGTTATGGCACAGTAGCCGGCGCCAAACAGGAGGACCCCGCCGGCCCCATGCCGATGGTGGTGATGATGATTGGTGGTGCTTGCCGCCCTTTTTTCCTCCCTTGTCCTTCTTGACGAGGGTTACCAGGTCGCTATCGACGTCGAGTTTGCCTTGCGGCCCGAGAGGCGATGCGACCGCGACGCTAAACGCCATGGCTCCCAGCAGCGCTGCAGCCAACGATAGTTTTCCGAGCATGTTTCCTCCTCCCAATGCGCACACGAAGCGACGCAATTCCGTTCTTCCAACACGCAACGACCTACCATAGCTGGCCCGGCGTGGAGCGTGAAAAGAAGAGCCGGCACCGCTTGGGAGCCGGCTTCAGGAGAAATTCTGTTTTGTTGCCAGTCGTGGCGATCTCGTTCACCGCCAAGCCGAGATGCTCACAATTCTCAATGCCAATGGCAGCGGGTGTGCCAGTGTCCGTGGCAATGCCAGTGGCCGTGCCTGTAGCTGTAGTGCAGGTGCCCGTGGCAGACGCGACGGCAGTGGCGCCAATGGTGGTGATGGTGATGGCGGCGATGCACCTGCGTGACGAGCCCGCTTTCGGTAGCGTCGACTTGGGTGCTCTGCGGCGCGAGCGGGGCAGCCGCTGCCGGTGTCAAGAAGGCGGCGGCTGCGACGACAGCTGCGGCCAGGGTCATTTTCGTAATCATCTGTGAACCTCTCCCTGTGTGCTTCAGGTCTTTGCCAAGAGCCAACGCCCTTGATGGGAGCATTGAGGCACAGCGCCCCTGAACTCTGCTGCAACGCCAGGTTCATTCGCTATTCATTTCGAACACCAGCTGCGCCTGGACAGCGAAAGGGCCGGCCCTCGGGAGAGAGGCCGGCCCCCGTGTGCCCAGGACGCGTGCCCGTCTGTCAGAGACAGCCGTGCAGCGCCAGGCACCGCCTCCATGCGAGCTCGGTTCAGCGGAGCCGACATGTCAGCGCGGTCGACATGAAGGGAGTTGTAACGCCGCGTTTATCCGTTGTTCATTTGGCGGGAGAAACGGCGATCGGCACGGCCCTTGCCCCGCACGTCATTCCGGCGGAGGCCGGAACCCAGATCACCTTGAAACAGTGCATGACGCGGTGCATGGATCGCGGCCTTTGCCGCGATGACGTCAGAAAGTGGCGCTGTAGGTGGGATCCTTGCTGTCGGCCTGAAGGAAAAGCAACGATGCGCTACGCGGTCGTGATCGAGAAGGCGGACGGGAATTATTCGGCCTACGTGCCTGACCTGCCCGGCTGCGTGGCAACCGGCGCGACGGTCGAAGATGTCGAGGCGGAAATCCGTGCCGCCATCCGCTTTCACATCGACGGGCTCAAGGCGGACGGGCTCGAGGTGCCCGCGGCGACCAGCATCGCTGAATATGTTGAGGCGTGAAGCTGTTAGGCGGGGATGCTTTGTTCAGGAACCCAGGCCTATTGTGCCGCCTGCGCCGTCAATCTTGACGTCGCCCGCGAATAACGTCACGAACAAACCATGACCGACGACGCCCGTCTCGTCACCGGCGCCAAGCGCGAGGCCGACCCGGCCGATGCCGCGGAAGCCTCTCTGCGCCCGCAATATTTGCGCGAGTTCATCGGCCAGGAGCAGGCGCGCTCCAACCTCAAGGTGTTCATCGAGGCCGCCAAGGCCCGCGGCGATGCGCTCGACCATGTGCTGTTCGCGGGGCCGCCGGGCCTCGGCAAGACCACGCTGGCCCAGATCATGGCGCGCGAGCTGGGCGTCGGCTTCCGCTCCACCTCGGGGCCAGTCATCTCCAAGGCCGGCGACCTTGCCGCGCTGCTGACCAACCTGGAAGAGCGCGACGTGCTGTTTATCGACGAGATCCATCGGCTGAATCCGGCGGTGGAGGAGATCCTCTATCCCGCCATGGAGGACTACCAGCTCGACCTCATCATCGGCGAGGGGCCGGCCGCGCGCTCCGTCAAGATCGACCTTGCCAAGTTCACCCTGATCGGCGCCACCACGCGCACCGGCCTGCTCACCACGCCTCTGCGCGACCGTTTCGGCATCCCGGTGCGGCTCAACTTCTACACCCACGCGGAGCTGACCACGATCGTCACGCGTGGCGCCGGCGTGCTCAAGATGGCCATGAGCCCCGACGGCGCGACCGAGATCGCGCGCCGCTCGCGCGGCACGCCGCGCATCGCCGGTCGCCTGTTGCGGCGCGTGCGCGACTTTGCCGCGGTGGAGGGCGCCAAGGTGGTGTCGGCGCAGGTGGCTGATCGCGCGCTGAAGCAGCTCGAGGTCGACAGCGAGGGCCTCGATGCCCTCGATCACCGCTACCTTAGCTGCATTGCCAGGAACTACGACGGCGGCCCGGTTGGCGTCGAGACGCTCTCGGCCGCCCTGTCCGAGCCGCGCGATGCGCTGGAAGAGATCGTCGAGCCGTTCCTCCTTCAGCAGGGCTTCATCGGCCGCACGCCGCGCGGGCGCGTGCTGACGCTGAGGGCCTACAAGCACCTGGGGTTGAGCGGCCCGGCGCGCACCTCCACATCTCAGATTGGGCTGTTCGACGAATCCGGCCATGATACGGACAACGGCAAAGCGGGCACTGGCTAAGGGCCAGGCGATTGCGCGCCTGGCGAAGCTCGAGCGTTGCTGGGGCGGCACGGTGCGGGGGCAGCCGTCGAAAGACGGGCTTGCCGCCGCAACTTCTCCATGCTTTGCCGTCAGACAGGCGCGCCCGGGCGGCGAACGGGCAAGCTTTATGTCTAGGGCAGGCCGACTTTTAACTTCGGGAAGGCACACTAGGGGGCCCTTCTGCGCTGGGGGAAATGGCGCGGGACGGGCGAAAGAGGGGGCATTGGGCTGTGAACGGGGGCAGGTCGCCTTTGAAGAAAATATCGCGCCGCAGGTTCCTCAAGACCCTCGGCTTCTCCAGCGCAGGAGTGATGGGGCTTTCGGGCTACGGGCTTGCCGTCGAGCCCGGATACCGCCTCACCGTCACGCGCTATCGCATCAGCCCTGCGAACTGGACTCCGGGTCTCAAGTTGAGCATCGGCGTCATTGCCGACGTGCACGCCGGCGGCCCGCTGATGCCCGCCGACCGCATCCGCGCCATCGCCGAGCGCACCAACCAGCTCAACGCCGACTTGATCGTGCTGCTGGGCGATTTCACCGCCAGCCACAAGTTCCAGACCCGCACGGTCCACCCTGATGAGTGGGCCGAGGCGCTGAGCATCCTCAAGGCACCGCTCGGGGTGCATGCCATCCTCGGCAATCACGACTGGTGGGACGACCTGCACGCCCAGCGCACGGGTCAGGGCCCCGTGCTCGGGCGGCGCATGCTGGAGCGCCACGGCATCCCGGTCTACGAGAACGACGTGGTGCGCCTCGCCAAGGACGGGCATCCGTTCTGGCTCGCCGGCCTCGGCGACCAGTTGGCCCTCATCAGGGGCAGGCGCAAGCGTGCCTTCCGCAAGTTCTGGGGCGTGGACGACCTTCCCGGCACGCTCGCCAAGGTCACGGACGAGGCACCCGTGATCCTGCTCGCACACGAGCCGGACATTTTCCCGCGCGTGCCGAAGCGCGTGTCGCTCACGCTCTCCGGTCACACGCATGGCGGCCAGGTGCGCCTGTTCGGCTATTCCCCGCGGGTGCCGTCGCGCTTCGGCAATCGCTTCGCCTACGGTCACATATGCGAGGAAGGCCGCAACCTGATCGTGTCCGGCGGGCTTGGCTGCTCGATTCTGCCGGTGCGCATCGGCGTGCCGCCGGAAATCGTCATGGTCGATGTCGCCGCCTGATCGGACGGATCGCGCGGGCTGGCCCGATCTCGCCGGCCGCATCATCCTCGACGCTGCGGGGCGGCGTCACGTGCTCCCGATCCGCGTCTATTTCGAGGACACGGACTTCTCCGGCCTGGTCTACCACGGCAGCTACATCCGCTGGTGCGAGCGCGGCCGCTCCGATTTCCTGCGCCTGATAGGCAACGACCATCGCGCGCTGTCGGAGGGCGCGAGCGGACGCGAGCCGGCGGCGTTCGTGGTGCGGCGCATGCAGCTGGAGTTCCTCAAGCCCGCACGCATCGACGAAATCCTCGAGGTGACGACGCGCGTGAAGGACACGACCGCCGCCACCCTCGTCCTCGACCAGCGCATCGCCCGCGACGGCATCGAACTCTTTACCGCAGAGGTGATGGTCGTGCTGGTGTCGGCCGCCGGCAAGCCACTGCGGCTGTCGACGGCCCTGCGCGAGGCTTTGCAGGACAGCAATTCCATGTAGGTTGGGTCGAGCGGCAGCGATGACCCAACACGGCCAAGGCACTCTGGAGAATGTTGGGTCTGCGCTTCGCTTGACCCAACCTACGAAGTGCGACAGATCGAGGAAGCGCGCATGCCCACCGCCGAGCAGATCCAAAAGATGATGCAGCCCTTGTTCCCCGGCCTGATGGGCGTGGAGATCAAGGAGGCGACGGCGGAGAAGATCGTCGCTACCATGCTGGTGCGTCCCGATCTGTGCACCGCCGGCGGCGTGTGCCACGGCGGCGCGCTCATGGCGTTTGCCGACACCATCGGCGCGGTGGGTACGGTGGTCAACCTGGCCCCGAACACGCGCACCACCACGATCGAGTCCAAGACCAACTTCATGGGCGCCGCGCCGGTGAACACGCGCGTCACCGCCGAGTTGATCCCGCTGCATCGGGGCAAGACCACGCAGGTGTGGCAGACCACGATCAGGTCGGAAGCCGGCAAGCTGTGCGCCGTCGTCACGCAGACCCAGATGGTGCTGCCGGCTTCGTAGTCGTGATGGCGCGGGCGCCGTTCAGTTCGCCAGCACGTAGATGAAGACCTTGTCGGCACGGCCGGGGGGCCTGGCGTTGCGCCTGCTCACCTGCAGCACGTGCCCGCCGGGGAGCGTCCACTCCACGGTGGTGCGCATATGATCACGCTGGTCCTGCGTCTTGGTGCTGCTGGCGACGCCGGGCAGACACTCCTGCACCTTGCCGACGAAGCGTGCCTGCTCCTGGCTCGCCTGCACCGGCGTGAGGTCATCGGTGGTGCACAGGTAGTTGTCGAGCTCCACGTCGACCCGGCAGGTGGCGAGGCCCGGCAGGACGACCTTGGCGTCCCATTGCTCGAGCCCCTTGTAGTAGGTGCCGGTCTTGAGGGAATGGAACTTGTTGGGCGCGTCTGCGATCACGCGCTGGAGTGAGGCGCAGAACTCCTGCTGTGCCGATGCCGGCGCTGCGGCCAAGCTCGAGCCTGCCAGCGCTATGAGCATGGCGATGCAACGGTGCGAGCAACCACGGGCATCGAGCGCGAGCATGCCTGTCTATCCCCTGTGGAGCTGGAGGGCGAGCACGTGCGCTAGTCCCGAGGAGCCACTGTCACGCTTTGGGTGGCAGACGGCTCAAGACGTCGTCAAGCTTGGCCTCCATCCGGGTCATCCTGCTGTCGATCGCTGCGACTTGGGCCTCTATCCGGGTCATCCTGCTGTCGATCGCCGCGATCTGGGTCGCCGTGGCCCTCTGACCCTGCTGCACTTCCGCCTTCAATGCCTGCAGCTGGATGTTGAGCCGATCGAAGCGCGCACCAGCACGGGCGTCGGCGCCGGCTAAGCGGGCGTCAAGGTCTTCCGGCAGATGGGCAAGAATCTGCTCCAGGTCACTGACGCGCTTTTCGATGGTGTCGGCCATTGGCGGCAGCCTATCTCAACTCCGAGTCGGCGCGCTAGGCCGCTAACGCTATCTTCGCCGGAACGGCGATTTCGTGAGCGGCTTCGTGATGCTCTAAAAAGAGTGCTCGCTTTTAAGCGTTCACAGCGCAACCGGCGCTCCACAGAAAGCCCAATTGCGGTCACATTACGCGGCAGTATGGCCCTGGTCCGGAGGGCCGGAAACGGGTACGCAATTGACAGCGGGCTGCGGCGTCGGTTGCCGAGGATGGCGGCTGGCCCATTTCGTGCTGCCCCATCTTGTGTTCTGTCGCCAACAGAAGGTACCGGTGTCATCCTCGGGCTTGTCCCGAGGATCCAGCGTTGAACAAGCGTCGGAGCTTGCGGATGGCTGGATGGTCGGGACACTCGGAACGAGTTCGAGTGCAGGCAAGCCCGACCATGACAAGCGGGTACCAAGCGTTAGAGTCAGAGATGGGGAACTTCTGAACCGCCACACCAGGGCCCCGCGACGGCACGGCAAACCGGCAAGGATACGGACACCGAACGATGCTTGAAAAGATGGCGCCCGCCGCCTCTGGCGGCTTCTCCTTTCTGGAGCTCTTCCTCACCGCCCACCCGGTCGTCAAGCTGGTGATGATCGGGCTGCTGCTCGCCTCCATCTGGGCGTGGGCCATCATCATCGAGAAGCTGGTCGCGTTCCGGCGCGCGCGCCGCGAGGCCGACCGCTTCGAGCAGATGTTCTGGTCCGGCCAGTCGCTCGACGAGCTCTACACGGGCATGTCGCACGGGCGCACCTTCTCGATGGCCTCCCTGTTCGTGGCGGCCATGCGCGAGTGGAAGCGTTCGGTGGAAGGCAACATCCGCGCGCTCGGCGGCATCCAGATGCGCGTCGAGAAGGTGATGGACGTCACAATCAGCCGCGAGATGGAGCTGCTCGAGCGGCGCCTGCTGTTCCTCGCCACCGTCGGCTCCATCGCGCCGTTCGTCGGCCTGTTCGGCACCGTCTGGGGAATCATGACGAGCTTCCAGGCCATCGCAGTGTCCAAGAACACCAACCTGGCCGTGGTGGCGCCCGGCATCGCCGAGGCGCTGTTCGCAACGGCCCTGGGACTTCTGGCCGCCATACCCGCGGTCATTTTCTACAATAAGTTCGCGGCTGATTCGTCCAGGCTCTCGCAGCGGCTCGAGACGTTCGCCGACGAGTTCTCGGCGATCGTGTCGCGCCAGATCGACGTCAGGACCTGAGAGCGGAGCCGAGCCATGGCCGTCAGCTTGCATCGTGCATCGCGGCCCGGCGGCGGCCGGCGCAGCCGCGCGCGCCGCCACTCGCCCATGCACGAGATCAACGTCACCCCGTTCGTCGACGTCATGCTGGTGCTGCTCATCATCTTCATGGTCACGGCCCCGCTGCTGACCGTGGGCGTGCCGCTGGAGCTGCCCGAGACCAAGGGCCAGCAGCTCACCTCCAACAAGGAGCCGCTCACCATCAGCGTGCAGCGCGACGGCAAGATCTTCATCCAGGAGACGCAGGTGAGGCTCGAAGATATCGCGACGCGGCTCAAGGCCATAGCCAAAGGCGGGTACGACGAGCCGATCTTCGTTCGCGGCGACAAGGGAATCGACTACGGCACCGTCATGCGCGTGATGGGGCGCATCAAGCTGGGCGGCTTCAACAAGGTGTCGCTGGTGACCGAGTCGGAGGGGTAGGCCCAGGCGAGTTGAAGGGAGGCCCAGTGCACTTCGGGCTCTTCGTCTCGATCGTCATGCACGCCGCGATCCTGGGATGGGCTTTCATCACCATCCAGTCGCAGCGGGAGTTTCGCGCGCCCGAGCCCGAGCCGATCATCACTGGTCTGGTGACCGAGGGCGAGCTGACGAAGCTCAAGCAAGGCGCGCGCACCGCCAAGCAGCTGCAGGCGCAGAACAAAGAATCGCCGAAGGCCGACGTGGCCAAGAAGGAAGCTGCCAAGCCCAAGCCGGTCGCGGCGGCGCCGCCAGCCCCTCCGCCTCCACCGCCGCCCGAGCCGAAGTCCGACCCCATCGCCCAGAAGCTCGCGTCGGCACCGCCTCCGCCGCCTCCGGCTCCTGTCGAGCCTCCGCCACCGCCGCCACCGGCTGCCGATGAGCAGAAGAAGCGCGAGGCGATGCTGCAGGAGCAGGCACGGCAGGCGCAGGAGAAGTTGAAAGCGGAGGAGCAGCGTCGCGCCGACGAGGAGCGACGGGCCGATGAGCAGCGCAAGGCGGACGAGTTGCGCCGGGCCGACGAGCAGCGCAAGGCCGACGAGCAACGCAGGGCCGAGGAGGTACGCAAGGCCGAAGCGCAGCGTCTGGCCGAGGAGCAGCAGAGAGCGGACGAGCAGCGCAAGGCGGAAGAGCAGCCGGCGAGGAGCGCGCCGAAGAGCAGCGGTTGGAGGAGGAGCGCCGGCAGGCCGAGCTGAAAAAACAGGAGGAAGAGCGCAGGCTGGCCGAGCTGAAGAGGCTGGAGGAAGAACGCAAGCAAGCCGAGCTGAAGAGGCAGGAGGAGGAGCGCAAGCTGGCGGAGCTGAAAAAGAAGCTGGAGGAGGAAAAGAAGCGCAAGGAGGCCGCGCTCAAGAAGAAGCGCGAGGACGAGAAGAAGCGCGCGGAGGCCGAGGCTGCGAAGCAGAAGCAGTTCGATGCCGACAAGATCGCAGCCCTGCTCAACAAGGTTCCCAACGCCAGCGCGCCGCCGCCCTCCGCCCCGCCCACCGAGCCGACCAAGGCGAAGGGGCCCGGCGCTGGGCGCCCCCGAAGGCCGCGATCAACAGATATCGGCGAGCGAGGTCGCCATGCTCAAGGGCATCATCAGCTCCCGGCTGAGGGGGTGCTGGCGGCTGCCTTCCGGTGGCGGCGGCAGCGACACGCCGGTCGTGACGCTGCGCTGGAGCATGAACAGGGACGGCACCCTGGCTGGCGACCCGCAAGTGGAGCGGCCGCGGGGCGATGCCTTGTTCCAGCTTGCCGCGGAGGCGGCTATACGGGCGGTGAAGGAGTGCACGCCGTTTCCGCTACCGCAGGACAAGTACACCACCTGGAGGACGATCACGTGGGACTTCGATCCCAGCCAGATGATGTGATGCGCTTGTTCCCTCTCCCCATGCTTCTTCAGCATGGGGAGAGGGTCATGGCGGAGCCATGCCTCCGGCATGAGGTGAGGGGCGGCACAAAGTGCCGACGTTTCTTGGGGCCGCCCCTCACCCCGACCCTCTCCCCGTAAGAACGGGGAGAGGGAGAAGCACAGTGAGGGCGAAGGCAAAATGGCACCCCGTCAACGGATACAATCTCAACGATGGTCCCGACCTCGGTCGGCGCCGCATCACGCTCGGCCTCGGCGGCCTGGCGCTGTCGCCGCTGGCGGCTCTGGGTTGGAGCGCGCCCGTGGCTGCGCAGCGGCAGGCGGAATTGGAAGGCGGCCTGCGAGGCACGCAGCGCGAGGGCACCATCGCACCCATCCCGATCGCTATTCACGAGTTCTTCGGCGAGGATCTCCGCTTCGCATCTGAGGTCATGGGCGTGGTGGCAAGCGACCTGGAACGCTCGGGCCTGTTCCGCCCGCTCGACCCTGCCTCCTTCATCGATCGCCTGCGCGACCTCAACGCGGCGCCTCGTTTCCAGGACTGGCGCGTGATCGGGGCGCAGGCCCTGGTCGTGGGCCGCGCCGGCCGCGCTCCTGACGGCCGCTACTTCAGCGAGTTCCGCCTCTACGACGTGACCTCGCAGCGCGAGATGGTCGCCAAGCGTTTCGCCGCCGACGCCAACGACTGGCGCCGTCTCGCGCATCGCGTCGCCGACCAGGTCTACGAGCGCCTCACGGGCGAACGGGGCTACTTCGACACGCAGATCGTCTTCATCGACGAGACCGGCCCCAAGGACCGCCGCCGCAAGCGCCTCGCCATCATGGACCAGGACGGCGCCAACGTCCGCCTCCTGAGCCAGGGCGGCGAGCTGGTGTTGACCCCGCGCTTCAGTCCCACCGCCCAGGAGATCACCTATCTGCAGTACACGGGCGAGCAGCCGCGCGTGTTCCTCATGAACATGGATACGGGCCAGCGCGAGATGCTCGGCAATTTCCCCGGCATGACGTTTGCGCCCCGGTTCTCTCCCGACGGCCAGCGCATCGTCATGAGCATCGGCGAGGGCGGCGTCACTGCCGTCGTGGAAATGGACCTGCGCTCGCGCCAGACCCGCCGGCTCACTCGCTCTGACGGCATCGACACCGGCCCCTGCTACAGCCCCGACGGACGCCGCATCGTGTTCGAATCCGACCGCGCCGGGGCGCAGCAGCTCCACATCATGAACGTCGACGGGTCGGGTCCCAAGCGCCTCAGCCACGGCGAGGGCCGCTATGCCACACCGGTCTGGTCGCCCCGCGGCGACCTCATCGCCTTCACCAAGCAGATGGGCGGGAACTTCCTGATCGGCGTCATGCGTCCCGATGGGGCCGGCGAGCGCATTCTGACCGAGGGTTACCACAACGAGGGCCCGACTTGGTCGCCCAACGGCCGGGTGATTCTGTTCTTTCGTGAGAGCCAGGGCGCCAGCGGCGGTCCCAGGCTGTTTTCCATTGATCTGACGGGCTACAACGAGCGCCAGGTCCAGACCCCGTCCTTCGGGTCCGACCCGGCCTGGGGACCGTTGCGAAACTGAACGTCACTTTACGCTGTTTTAACCTGTCTGGTGTGTCCTGGAGATGAGCGGGGCCCGTTAGCATCGGTGGGCCTTCACGCAGCCTCTGTATAGCGTTCCGGCATCCCGATGTGCACCAAATGTAAGTGGCATTTCCGCATCAACCGGCCTGCAAAACCCCGAGATCAGCAGCTGCGTCCTTGATCTGAACGTTGTAGACCGGTAGCCAAATAGGTGCGATTGCCGAACACGTGCTAGGAGAGAAGACTATGAACGTCAAAAACGTGATCGTTATCTCGGCGCTGGTCGCCGCCGTCGCTTTGGGTGCATGCCGCCGTGAGGTTGCTCATGCTCCGATGAAGCTCGGCGCCGACGTGCCTGTCGAGAACGTAGCGCGCTAAACCCACGACAGCGGCATCGGCCTGGCTTTGGGCGAGTAACCATCCCTTGGTTCGTCGGGGGTGGGAGTCCTGGGCAGGCCGATGATGCTTTTTGTTATCAAAGCCGCACCGTGCGCATTACGCTGCCGCGGTGCGGCTTTGCCTTTCGATTCCGTTCATTTCTTGCGTGCATTGTGGGGAAAACCCGCCACGCCGCATTGCCTGAACCTGCCGAAGCAGCGTTTCACGATCCAGCGCAGCGGTCACATTTTCGCGCGAAGCATCGGCTAAGAGGCCGAGCTGTGCCGAAAAATCGTCGACTCGAACGCCGCAGGCCTTGAGAGGGCAGGCGCAGGAAAGGGGCTAGCTATGGAGCTTTCGACGTGGCGCAAGAAGGCATTGGGCCTTTGCGCAGCTGTTGTCGTCGGGCTCGCGATCTCCGCGTGTGCCAATAACCCGCGGCCGGAAGACCTCGCCAACAAGAATGGTCCTGCTCCCCCCGGATCGGCGCGCGACTTCGCCATCAACGCCGGCGACCTCGTGTACTTCTCGACCGACAGCGTGGACCTGACCACGGAAGCCCAGCAAACGCTGGCGAATCAGGCCCGCTGGCTGCAGCAGTATTCCCAGTACACAATCACCATCGAGGGCCATGCGGATGAGCGTGGCACCCGCGAGTACAACATCGCGCTCGGCGCCAAACGGGCCCAGGCGGTGCGCGACTACCTGGCGCGGCACGGCATCAACGCGGGGCGCATCCGCACGGTCTCCTATGGCAAGGAGCGCCCTGTGGCAGTGTGCAACGACATATCCTGCTGGTCGCAGAATCGCCGGTCGCAGACCGTTCTGAACAGCCGCCACGAAGCCCGTTCCTGAGCGCTCCGTGCGGCCAACATTTGGCCTCTGGGGCACGGCGGCGCATGTGAGGGCCAGACCCTTGCACTCACCCCTGAATCAGGCTGGAGGCCGCCCCGTTCCGGCACTGTGACCGTCTTGCCGCACCGGCTGGCCGTCCGGGCACACCCAGGCCCAATACGCTGAAGCGGTGGCCGGTCTCAACTCGTGCACGCGCCTTGCTCGCGTCGCGAAGTCGTGCTGAAGAGAGACAACCGCGGCGCCGGGTTCCGGCCCACAGGAACGCACGCACCACCATGACATCGACGGCAGGCAACTGGTCTCGGAATTGGGCTTGCGTGAGCGCATTGGCGCTCGCGGCCACCCTCTTGGTCCCCCTTTCCGTTTCGCTTTCCCTGGCCCAGCAGGCGCCGCCGGCGCCTGGGCCACGGCCGCCTCTGCCCCAGGCCAAGGCCCCGGGCCCCGCGGCCCGAGACCTGCCGCCGGCATCGGAGGGCGGATTGCAGCGGCGCGTCGAGCAGCTGGAGGAGCAGCTGGTCGACCTCCATGTGATTATCGGCACCCTGGAATCGCTGGCCAAGGGCGCAACGGCGCCGCCCCCCTCCCCGCGGGCGGGACCCGGTCCGGCGGCCGCCTTCAGTGCCTCCGATGCCGGCCGCCTCGACGCCATCGAGACGCAGATCAGGGCGCTGGCTTCCCAACTGGAGAACCTGCAGGACCAGGTGCGCAACCTCGGCTCCGGCAAGGCGCAGACCGAGGATGACCGGCCGCCCCGCAGCCAGCCGCCGGGCTTTGGCTCCACCACCGTCGCTCCCAGCGCCCAGCGCGACGAGATCGACCGCCTGCTCTCGCCTCCCCCAGGAGGGGGCGGGCCGCGCACTGCCGCCACTCAGCCGCCCGGCGGCGGCCAGACCGAGCCCGACGTGCCGCCGCAGCAGCTCTACGAGCAGGCCTATGGCTATCTGCTGCAGAAGGACTATGGGGCGGCGGAAGCCGGCTTCGACGACTTCCTGAAACGCCACCCGAACCATCAGCTCGCCGGCAACGCGCAGTACTGGCTGGGTGAGAGCCATTATGTGCGCGGCCAATACCGGGCCGCGGCCGCCGCCTTCCTCAAGGGGTACCAGAACCACGCCAAGAGCCAGAAAGCGCCGGAATCCCTGCTGAAGCTCGCCATGTCGCTGCAGCGGCTGGGGCAGAAGGATGCCGCCTGCTCGTCCTTCAACGAGCTGGCGACCAAGTACCCCAATCCGCCGGCGCATGTGAAAAGCATCGCCCAGGCCGAGCGCCAGCGCAGCGGCTGCGGGGCCTGAAAAACAGCCGCAAAGGCGTGCCGCGGGCTTTCTCGACCCCGGCGGCAGGCTTAGGCTGGACTGGCCATGCCCCGATCCTTAAGCCCCAGCCTCGCCGAGCCGATCCGGCCCGATGAGCTCGATGGGCTGTTTGCGCCGCTCCTCGATGTCGGCCGGCCGGTCCCATTGGCGCCTGCCGTGGCGCTGGCCGTGTCTGGCGGCAGCGACAGCACGGCACTCATGGTGCTGTTCGCCGAGTGGCTGCGCGGGGCCGGCCGTGAGCCCTCGCAGCACACGGTGCTGACCGTCGACCATGGGCTGCGCGAGCAGTCCGCAGCCGAGGCTCAGGGTGTCGCCGCGCAGGCTCACGGGCTTGGCTACCGGCACGCCACGCTGGTGTGGCACGGCGCGCCGCACGCCGGCGTCCAGGCCGCCGCGCGGGCGGCGCGCTACCGCCTGATGGGCGCCTACATGCGCGCGCACGGCATCGCGCTGCTGCTCACGGCGCACACGCGCGAGGACCAGGCCGAGACGCTGCTGATGCGCCTGGCACGCGGCAGCGGACTGGACGGGCTCACCGCCATGGCGCCCGTCACCGACCTCGCCGAAGTCGCTGCCGATCATGCCCTCGAGCCTGCCGAGCTGGCCCTGGCGCGGCCCCTGCTGGGCCTGCCGAAGGCGCGCCTGGTTGCCACCCTCGAGGCTCGAGGCATCACCTGGGTGGAGGACCCGAGCAATCAGTCGCCGGCTCACGAGCGCTCCCGGCTGCGAGCGGCGAAAGCGCAGCTCGACGCCCTGGGGCTCACGGACGCCATGCTGGCATTGAGCGCGGGACGCTTGCGGCGGGCTCGAGCAGCCATCGAGGAGGCCGTCGCGCAGTTCTGCAGGGAGAGCCACGGGGCCGTCCACGTCGATCCCTGCGGCTATGTCACGGTCGACCGCGGCAGGCTGCAGCGGGTGGAGGCCGAGATCGCGCTGCGCGTTCTGGGCCGCGCCATCGCCGCTGCCGGCGGCTCGGATCAGCCGGTGCCACTGGCAAAGCTCGAAGCGATCGTCGAGGCTCTGCGTTCCGCCGATCCGGCCGGGACTGCAAAGTGGACCTTGGCGCGGGCCATGATCACGGCCAAGGGCGGAGCCATCATCATCGAACGCGAGCCCGGCCGCGAACCGCTCCCTCGATTAACCATGGCGGCGGGCGAGAAGGAGCTTTGGGACGGCCGTTTCCGGGTCGGCATCAGCCCCGACTTTGCGGGCGGCCCTGTCGAGGTCAGCGCGCTGGGCAGCGCCGAGGCGGGCCGTCTGCTGCGCCAGGATGCCGATGCATCTCATGTCCCGGCCGGAATTGCCGCCATGGTCCCCTGCTTCCGGCGCGGGGACAGGCTGATCGCGGTGCCGCCCCTGAACCATTGGGCCAATCCTTGTTGCCGCGCCCACCTGAGGGCAGAGTTCACTGGAATGAACACGCCCGCTCGCGCCTTTTCTTGGCGTCGAGGCGCGGGCGGGCTGGAAACGTCTTGAAATAGCCCGACCTTCCTTGCTTGGCGCCCGATCGCCGCCCGCCGGACCGCAACCCTCGAATAATTGCCGGTCGCGGCCCTAAACTTGGCAAAGATCCTCTACACACCTATGTTACGTAGCACACGAGCTTGGCCAGAGGCGGCGCAGGCGTTCGGCAGACCCCTGGGACGGCGGCGGCACGAAGGTGTCCCACTGGGGCGTCCCCCGGGGCATAAGGAATCCCTATGAATTCGAACTTCCGCAATCTTGCGATCTGGGTGGTCATTGTCCTGCTCCTGGTGGCGCTTTTCAACCTGTTCCAGGGGCCCAGCCAGAGCCGGCGCGGCAACGAGATCAGCTACTCGGAGTTTCTGGGCGGCGTCGATTCCGGCAATGTCACGGAAGTCACCATCGCCAAGCACCGCATCAGCGGCACCTACCGCGACAAGGGCGGTACGTTCACCACCGTGGCACCGGAAGACCCGGGCCTGGTCGAGCGGTTGAACAAGAAGGGCGTCAAGATCACCGCCCGGCCGCCCGAGGACGACGTGCCCTCCATCCTGGGCGTGCTGGTCAACTGGTTCCCCATGCTCCTGCTGATCGGCGTGTGGATCTTCTTCATGCGCCAGATGCAGTCCGGCGGCGGCCGCGCCATGGGGTTCGGCAAGTCCAAGGCCAAGCTGCTGACCGAGCGCCAGGGCCGCGTCACCTTCGAGGACGTGGCGGGCGTCGACGAGGCCAAGTCCGATCTGCAGGAGATCGTCGAGTTCCTGCGTGACCCGCAGAAGTTCCAGCGGCTCGGCGGGCGCATCCCGCGCGGCTGCCTGCTGGTCGGCCCGCCCGGGCACCGGCAAGACGCTGATCGCCCGCGCGGTCGCCGGCGAGGCCAACGTACCCTTCTTCACCATCTCGGGCTCCGACTTCGTCGAGATGTTCGTGGGCGTCGGCGCCTCGCGCGTGCGCGATATGTTCGAGCAGGCCAAGAAGAACGCGCCCTGCATCATCTTCATCGACGAGATCGATGCCGTCGGCCGTCACCGCGGCGCCGGCCTCGGCGGCGGCAACGACGAGCGCGAGCAGACCTTGAACCAGCTGCTGGTCGAGATGGACGGCTTCGAGGCCAACGAAGGCATCATCATCATCGCCGCCACCAACCGGCCGGACGTGCTCGATCCGGCGCTGCTGCGGCCCGGCCGCTTCGACCGCCAGATCGTGGTGCCCAACCCGGACGTTGGCGGCCGCGAGAAGATCCTGAAGGTGCACATGCGCAAGGTGCCGCTGGCGCCCGACGTCGATCCCAAGGTGATCGCGCGCGGCACGCCCGGGTTCTCCGGCGCCGACCTCGCCAACCTCGTCAACGAGGCGGCGCTGCTGGCGGCGCGGCGCAACAAGCGCCTCGTCACGCAGGCCGAGTTCGAGGACTCCAAGGACAAGGTGATGATGGGCGCCGAGCGCCGCTCCATGATCATGACCGAGGAGGAGAAGCTCGCCACCGCCTACCACGAGACGGGCCATGCGCTGGTCAACATCCTGGTGCCGGGCAACGATCCCCTGCACAAGGTCACCATCATCCCGCGCGGGCGCGCGCTCGGCGTCACCATGAGCCTGCCCGAGCGCGACAAGCTCTCCTACTCCAAGCAGTGGTGCGAGGCGCGCGTCGCCACCATGTTCGGCGGCCGCGTCGCCGAGCAGCTCGTCTACGGCGAGGACCACCTGAATACGGGCGCCTCCAGCGACATCATGCAGGCGACCGAGCTCGCCAGGCGCATGGTGACCGAGTGGGGCATGAGCGACAAGCTGGGCCCCCTGCGCTACAACGAGAACCAGCAGGAGGTGTTCCTCGGCCACGCCATCACCCAGCGCCAGCACATGTCCGAGGAGACGGCGCGGCTGATCGACGAGGAGGTGCGCCGCATCGTCACCGCGGGCGAGAAGAAGGCGCGCGAGGTGCTTGCCGTCAATCGCGACAAGCTCGAGGCGATCACGCAGGCGCTGATGGAATACGAGACCCTCACCGGCGAGGA
The DNA here is from genome assembly GCA_963827545.1 of uncultured Alphaproteobacteria bacterium. Lineage (GTDB taxonomy): Bacteria > Pseudomonadota > Alphaproteobacteria > Rhizobiales > Hyphomicrobiaceae > AWTP1-13. The sequence goes on along the minus strand of CAWHBI010000046.1, from coordinate 102,590 downwards.
GGTGAACGCCCTGATGCGCGGCGAGAAGATCGTGCGCACCTCGGACGACGAGGAGACCAAGGGTCCTGCCGGCCCCGCTGTTCCCGCCGCCGGCAAGTCGCGCCCACCCCGCACCGAGCCCGGCACCGGCAGCCTGGAGCCCTACCCGCAGACCTGAGCCCTTCCCCGCAACGCCGGGACGAAGGGCGGCCAAAAGCGGCGGGTCATCGCCGAGGAAGCTCGTCACGTCATCGACGTCGCGCCGCATGGTCCCGTGACGGAGCGGTCCAGTCCCCTCCGTTCAGAGTAGGAGCCCCGGATGACCCGTCTCACTGCAGAGAAAAGTGCTCTAGTTGTAGTAGACGTGCAGAAGGCATTCGACGAATGGGAGGCTTCCGGTAAGAAGCGTAACAACCCGGACGCAGTTACGCGCATCGCCGAGCTTCTCGCTGACTTTCGCGCCAAGCTGGCTCCAGTCATCCATATTCGCCACGCGTCTCTGAAGCCTGGCTCGGCCTTTCAGGTCGAGCGCCCAGGGTTTGCCGTCAGGGATGACGCCCGCGAGCATGACGGAGAGCCGGTCATTATTAAACACGTCAACTCAGCGTTCATCGGCACTGATCTTGAAACGCGCCTGCGACAATCGGCGATCGACACGCTGGTCATCGTTGGTGCGACCACCAATCACTGCGTTGAGACAACCACCCGCATGGCCGGAAACCTCGGGTTCAACGCCAAGCTCGTGCGCGACGCCACGTGGACTTTTGACCGTGACGGTATTGACGGGGAGCACTTTACGGCGGAGCAGGTCCACGCCATGACACTAGCCAATCTTCAGGGTGAATTTGCAGAGATCGTAACCGCGTCCGACATTCGGAACAACTCGATCCGGCGTGACGGACTGGCTATGCCGCTCGAGCCAGCGAACCAGCCGCTGTCAACGCCCGCTCGAGATCGGCGATGATGTCGTCAATGTGCTCTCGATACCGACGGAGAGACGCACGTAGCCGTCGGACACACCGGTCGCCTCCCGATCCTTGGCGTCCAGGAGGTAGCGTCTCAGTTTGAATTTTGGCCACGAGTGCTTTCGGACGTTCACTGTTGAAACAGGTCGCTGATATCGTCCATGGCCATTGCTGTTATGGATGAATGGCGGGGATCCATGACAATAGGCTGACCCAGATAGGCCCAATACATGAAGGCTGCCCGAGGGAGCGCCCGCCGGCTTTCCACTCCGGCCGCGACCAGTAGTTTGGCGATGTAAGCGACCCTCCTCGCGTCGACGGACGCAACGACCTTGGCAACGTCATCATCTTCTGCGGCCCAAGACCTCATGGCCCGGTCCAAGCTCCGCTTCATGTTGAATGCTCGCTTCATAAGATGTTTCAGGCGCTCAGGTTCAGCTTTCTCGGATTCGAGTTCCTGGATGACCTGATCGGTCGTGCGCTCTTGCCAGCTTCGCAATACTTGCGACCGGAAATCGGCAATGTCTTGGAAGTGCCAGTAAAAGCTGCCCCGGGATACCCTCAGCCCCGTCGCCATTGGGCCAACCTTCAGGGCGTTGGCTCCATCGCTGGCCAGCGTCCGCAGGCCGTGTTCTATCCAGTCGGACTTTGTCAGGCGATCGTTCATGGCCTACCATACACAAGTGTATTGACTCCAGCCAATTGGCACGCCATATCTCCATACAGAGGTGTATGGTCATGAACTGGCAAGACGCTGCCTTGGCAATGGCTGGGGTCATCGGAAGCTGCGTGGCGGTGGTTCATGGCATTCTGACCCAACGGCTCATGGTCAGACCGTTCGAGGAGTTTTCTCTCGCGGACAAGCGCATGACCGCTCCGATCAGAAGGCTCGTGCCGCTGCTCTTGCATTTCAGCACGATCAGCTGGTTTCTCGGCGGACTCGCCTTGATCGCCGCCGCAAACTGGTTCGGGCAGGACGCCAGACTCGCGACTGGCCTGTTCGTCGGCAGCCTCTATCTGTATGGCGCCCTCGGCAACCTTTGGGGGACGCGTGGCCGTCATCCTGGCTGGATGCTCATGGCGGCCGCGCTCATTCTGATCGTCTTCGGAGTTAACAAATCCGGCGGCTGAAAGTGGTTGGCGGCGGCTTTTGCCGTAGGGCGCAATAAGGCGACAGCCGCATTGCGCCGATTGTCGGGCACGTCGACTGGCGAGGGTGCATCGGCGCAATGCGCTACCGCTTATTGCGCCCTACTGATCTGGCCTTTGCCGCCCAGGCACGAAGCACCACTGCCGTCGCCTCGTCCAAGGGGAAGAAGCTCTCCACTCGAAGCTCCTGGGCCGTGACGTCCTGGGGCGTCCCGAGCGTCGCAATGGTCGTGAACAGGGCCAGCCTCGTCTCGCCCTTGCGGAAATGCATCGCCAGCACCGGGCCGCCCGCCGGTTCGGGCATGGGGCTCTTGATGGCCGATCGCACGCCTTTGTAGGCCAGCAGCCTTGTCAGCAGCGCGCCCGTCTCCTCGCTGCCGTCGGCGGCCGCGTCCGCCTCCACGCTGCGGATGAAGTAGCGCACCACCTCCGCCCAGTTCACCAGGAAGGGCCGCAGCACGTCCGGCGCGACCAGGGCATCGGCGAGATTGACCGGTTCGCCGGGAGGCAACGGCCCGACCAGGAACTCCACCAGCCGCACCGCCGCGCCGTTGGCCTTGATGAGGTTCCAGCGCCCGTCGACGGCTACGGCGGGATAGGGCTCCTGATGCGCCAGCATGTAGTCGACCGCGCTCGCGATGTGCGCGAGCTCCGGCGCGCCGAGCTCCGTCTCGCGCCACGCCGGGGCGAAGCCGGCAGCCAGCAGCAGGGCATTGTGCTGCCGCAGGGGGACGCCGAGGGCCTCCGCGAGCCGCAGCACCATGTGGCGACTGGGCGAGGCCCGGCCCAGCTCCAGGAAGCTCAGGTGGCGCTGCGATATCTCGGCCCGGCCCGACAGCTCGAGCTGCGACAGTCCCCGGTGCTCCCGCCACCACTTGAGCCTGGCGGCAAAGCTCGGCTGCCTCTTCATGAGTACCCGCATGAGTACCTGCGAGGTAGTTGCTGACATGACCCCAATCGACAAGATCGCACATCTCTTCCTGACAGCACACGGGATAAGCCAATGAGCGAGACGGTCGGGGTCCTGATTGCGGTCGTGTCGAGCTGCCTTGGCGGGACGGCCGCAGCCGTGACGCGCTATCTCGTCGGCAGTGCCGACCCCGTTACGCTCGCCATTCTGCGATGGGGGATCGGCTTCCTGTGCGTATTGCCTGCGGCGCTCCTCCTGCGCGTGCGCTGGCCGCAGCGCAGCGACTGGGCCGGCGTTGTCACCCTCGGAATTGCCTACTTCGGACTGTTCTTCGTCCTCTACAACATCGCCGTCAGCTACACGACCGCGGCTCGCGCAAGCCTCGCCCTGTCGACCCTGCCGCTGCAGACCATGGCGGTCGGCGCCCTGCTCGGCATCGAGCCCCTGACCATGCGCAAGACGGCAGGCGTCGTCATTGCCATGCTCGGCGTCTTCGTTGCGCTCTCGTCGGGTCTTTCGGCCGCACCCTCCGGCGCCTGGCGAGGCGAGCTGATCATGACCGGGGCGGTCCTGTGCATGGCGTTCTACAACGTCTGGTCGCGCCCCTTTATCCAAAGATCGAGCGCGCTCGGCTATCTGACGGTCGGCATGGGCGCGGGCGCGGCGGCGCTCATCCTGGTCGGGACGTTGACCGGCCGCGCCGCAGTGGTGTGGACCTTTGGCACCCCCGAATGGATTGCCGGCATCTATCTTGGCGTTGGCGGCGGCGCGCTCGCGTTCATCCTCTGGGTGCTGGCGCTGGAGAGGACGACGCCGACCCGGGTGGCCAACACCATGACGGTCAACCCGATCGCGGCAGGTCTGCTCGCCACCCAGCTGGTGGCCGAGCCGATCACGCCGAACCTGATCGTTGGTCTCATCGCCGTCTTTGCCGGCATATGGATTGCCACCACGACAGCGAGGCCAAAGGCGTAGCCCGCATTCGATACACCCCCGTTTTGCTTGGTGGGCAACGGAGGGCGATGCTAAAGTCGCCCGCCCTGTTCTGGGACAACAAACACTATTTTTTGGGGGAGGTCGGCATGAGGGGTCTTACGAGCGCGGCCGTTCTGGCCGTGGTGCTCGCCGTTGGAACCACGACGGCAGCCTATGCGCAGCTCGCCGTCTCGGCCAACGATGCCAAGGTCAAGCTCGTCAATGGCAAGGTCGAGGTGGTGAAGAGCCCGCCGCCCGACACCGTATCCTTCATCGACCTGCGGGCCTCGCCGCCCAAGGTGCTGGCGGAGGTCGATGTCGCCCAACAGCGTGGTGGGCCCGCCCAGCAACGTGGCCATCTCGCCCAAAGAGGAGATCGTGCTCGTCGCCGCCGCTCAGCAGATCGACCCGGCGCGACCCCACCAAGACCATCCCCGACGACAAGCTCACCGTCATCGACATCTCGCCGCTGCAAGCCCGGCTTCTTCAAGAAGCTCATCTCCAAGGGGCCCGCGCCGGCGCCCAAGGTGATCGCCACCCTGCAGGCCGGCAAGGGCGCCGCCGGCGTCGCCATCAACAAGGCCGGCACGCTGGCGCTGGTCGCCAATCGCGCCGAGGGGACGGTTTCCGTCTTCACCATCGCCGGCACGACCGTGACCGCGGCGGGCAAGGTGACCGTCGGTGGCGAGAAGTCCGGCCCCAGCGGGATCGTTTTCGCCCCGGACGGCAAGAGCGCGCTCGTCACCCTCGATGCCGACAACAAGATCGTGGTGCTCTCGATCGAGGGCACCAAGGTCGAGGCCGACCAAGCGCGTCGATTTCCGCCGGCCTGCGCCCCTACGGCATCGACATCACGCCCAAGGGCGAGGTGGCGGTGGTGGCCAACATCGGCGTTGGCGGCGGCGACGCCGACACCATCAGCGTCATCGACCTCAAGGCCGATCCCCCGCGCGTCGTGGTTACCTACACCGTTGGCCAGACGCCTGAGGGCATCAAGATCTCACCCGATGGAAAATACGTCGCCGTCACCGTCATGAACGGCACCAACAAGCCGTCCGAACTCGCCGTTCTTCAACGAGAGCGGCATCCTGCAGATCTGGACCCGCACCGGCACCCAGCTCGTCAAGGCGGGCGAGCTTCCCATCGGCAAGTGGTGCCAGGGCATTGCCTGGTCCTCCAACAGCCGCACCCTGCTGGTGCAATGCATGGTGGAGGAGGAGATCACGGTCGTGCGCTTCTCCGGGCTCACGGGCCGCTCGCTGCAGAAGGTCGGCACCATCAAGACCAAGGGCGGGCCCGCCGGCATCCGCACTGCCGAGCCCTGATCGCGGGCCCTGACCGCGACGGGGCTGAACCAACAGGTGTCCGATGTGACGGCACGCCTCTACATTCGCCCCGTCGGCCGCGTGACCTCGCCCCCAGCCGGGGCCGAGCCGTCGCTGGCCGTCGCTGGCCGCCCTGATCTCCTGTTTGCTGCTGCCGAGTGCGTCGAACGCGACGGCGACGCCGTCCAGCGCCGCATGGCCACGGCCGGCGAGCTCCTCTCAGGTGCAGCCGGAAGCGGCTGGCAGGCCTTGCTCCAGCGCCTGCAGGCGCCGCGCGCCGCCATCGCCGGGCTCACGCTCGACCGGCCCCGCATCATGGGCGTCGTCAACGTCACGCCCGACAGCTTCTCCGACGGCGGCCGCTACCTCGCACCTGAAGCCGCCATCGCCCATGCCCTCCAGCTCGAGGCCGAGGGCGCCGACATGCTCGACATCGGCGGGGAATCGACCCGGCCGGGCGCCGAGCCCATCGGCCTCGACGAAGAATGCCGGCGCGTGCTGCCGGTCATCGAAGCGCTGGCCAAACGCGCGCGCGTCCCGCTGTCGATCGACACCCGCCATGCCGAGGTGATGCGCAGGGCCGCCGCTGCCGGCGCCCGGCTGATCAACGACGTCTCCGCCCTCACCCACGACCCGAAAGGCCTGGAGGTGGCCGCCCGGACAGGCCTGCCGGTTATCCTGATGCATGCCCAGGGCGATCCGCGCACCATGCAGGCCAACCCCACCTACCGCGACGTCGTGCTCGACGTTTACGATATGCTCGAGGCCCGCATCGCCGCATGCGAGGCGGCCGGCATCCCGCGCGCGCGTCTCATCGTCGATCCCGGCATCGGCTTCGGCAAGACGCTGGCCCACAACCTGAGCCTGCTCGGCGCATTAAGCATCTTCCACGGGCTCGGCTGTGCTCTCCTGCTGGGCGCCTCGCGCAAGAGCTTCATCGGCAAGCTCACCGGCGCCGCGGCCGATGAGCGCCTGCCGGGCTCGCTCGCCGCCGCCCTGCTTGGCGCCGCCCAGGGCGTGCAGGTCGTGCGCGTCCACGACGTCGCCGCCACCCGCCAGGCGCTGGCCGTGTGGGAAGGGGCGCAGGCCGCCGGCCCGCCGGGCGGCTAGCGCCGCCGGCCGCCCCCTTGTCAATGTGGAGCAATTTTTGCTTACAGCATTTGATGCTGGCCCGATCGCCCGCCGCGGCATAATGATCGCCAGCACGGGACCGAGCCTTTGCTTCTGCAACTCGCGTCCTGCATTCTGGGATTGTCGCAAACTGCAACGAGCCCTGCGAGGCTTCCGATGGCGCGCACATTATTTCGGCACTGATGGCATTCGCGGCCGGGCCAACAAGGCCCCCATGACCTCCGAGGTGGCGCTGCGCGTGGGCATGGCGGCCGGCAGGCTGTTCTCCAACGGCGGCGGCCGCCGCCACCGCGTCGTCATCGGCAAGGACACGCGCCTTTCGGGCTACATGATCGAGTCCGCGCTGATGTCGGGCTTCACCGCCGTGGGCATGGACGTTTTCCTGCTGGGCCCGATGCCGACGCCGGCCGTGGCCATGCTCACGCGCTCGCTGCGCGCCGACCTCGGCGTCATGATCTCCGCCTCCCACAACCCCTACGAGGACAACGGCATCAAGCTGTTCGACCCGGACGGCTACAAGCTGTCGGACGAGGCGGAGGCCCAGATCGAGGCGCTGATGGGGTCCGACCCCGGCGCGCTGCTGGTCTCCGCCGATGGCATCGGCCGCGCCAAGCGCATCGACAGCGCCCAGGAGCGCTACATCGAGTTCGCCAAGCGCACGCTGCCGCGCAACAGCCGCCTCAACGAGCTGCGCGTGGTGATCGACTGCGCCAACGGCGCCGGCTACCAGGTCGCGCCCGACGTGCTGTGGGAGCTGGGCGCGGAGGTGATCAAGATCGGGGTCGAGCCCAACGGCCGCAACATCAACGACAAGTGCGGCTCCACCGATCCCGAGGCGCTGTGCGCCAAGGTGCGCGAGATGCGCGCCGACATCGGCATCGCGCTCGACGGCGACGCCGACCGCGTGGTGATCGTCGACGAGAAGGGCCGCATCGTCGACGGCGACCAGATCATGGCGGTGATCGCCGAGAGCTGGCATCGCCGCGGCAAGCTGGCGGCCGGCGGCGTGGTCGCCACCGTCATGTCCAACCTCGGCCTGGAGCGCTACTTCAAGGAGCTGGGCCTGTCGCTCGCGCGCACGCCGGTCGGCGACCGCTATGTCGTCGAGCACATGCGCAAGCACGGCTACAACGTCGGCGGCGAGCAGTCGGGCCACATCGTGCTCTCCGATTTCACCACCACCGGCGACGGCCTCGTCACCGCGCTGCAGGTGCTCTCCGTGGTCGTGGGCACGGGCCGGCCCGTCAGCGAGGTGTGCAAGCGCTTCGAGCTGGTGCCGCAGCTCCTGGAGAACGTGAGCTACGCCAACGGCGCGCCGCTCGAGTGCGACATGGTCAAGAGCGCCATCGACGCGGGGCTGGCGCGGCTCGGCCAGAACGGCCGCCTCGTGATCCGCCCCTCCGGCACCGAGCCCGTCATCCGCGTGATGGCCGAGGGCGACGACGAGCGCCTCGTGAGCCAAGTGGTCGGCGATATCGTCGAGGCCGTGCGCAAGGCCGCGCAGGCGGCGTAGGTCGACAGCGCAACCGCCGCACCGCGCTCGAACCGGGAGACGAGCGATCAATTGGCAGGGCAGCCGTTGATATTGGCTAAGCCGCTCGCGGGCTGGCCAGGCCAAAGAACACCAGCACGGCCCGATTGAGCCGCAACATGTCCTCGTCGTCGAGGCGGCCGATGCGGGTGCCGAGCCTAGTTCTTGCCACCGTCGTGATCTTGTCCGCCATCAGTCGGGACGGGGCCTTGAGCCCGTTCGCCGTGCTCGGCTCGACCGCCACTCGAAACAAGGCGCGGTCGGATCGGTGGTGAACGCGCAGATGGTGATCGAAGCGGTGGCGTCGAAGCGGTCGTCCTGGATGATGACGGCGGGTCGCGGCTTGCCGGCATAGCCCTGGCCACCGGAGACGGTCCAGATTTCACCGCGCTTCATTCCCCGTCACCGTCGGAGATTGCGTCGATGAACTCCTGGTCCGCCTTGGCGCGGCGGCTCCTGGCGACGGCCAGCGACTGGCGATGCGCCTCGGCGGCGAAGCGAGCGCTGCGCACGTCAGGCACCCAGATTTGGATCGGGCGCAGGCCCTGCCGGCGCAGCCGTGCCCGGTACCGTCGCACCTTGTCGCGCGCGCTGGATTGCCCGGCTCCTGCCATGAACGTCTCCGGTGCTCAGTGGTTACATGTTATACCGCCGAGCTAATGAATCCACCCGTCATCCCGGAAGCCGAGCCCCGGCCTCCGAGCCGGGGCGAGACTATCCGGGATCCGCCGCACGGACACCGCTTGCCGCAGATCCCGGCTCTGCGCGATTCGCGCTTCAAGCGCGATCGCTGGGCCGGGACGACGGGTGGAAGGATAGGCCGCTCAGTATTACCTAGCACGGTGGGCAGCGAGGAGAAAGATGGTGGGCAAGTCCGCGCTTCGACAACGAGCCGCCACCGCAGCGCCTGGTGTCCGCCATTTGAGCTATTCAGCCGGACGGCGTGGACTGTTGGCGGGCCGCGGTCGAGGTCCTATGGGTTGACAGGCTCGAAGCTGATCTTGAGCCGGTGCCCGGTCGCCTTGGCGAAGCGCTTGAGCGTGCGGGTCGATGGCAAAGGCGTGCCGCTCTCCAGGCGTGCGATCGCCCCCTGCGTGGTCTTCATGCGCTTGGCGAGCTGCGCCTGCGTGAGGCCAGCCGCGGCGCGCGCCTTGATGATCTCTCTGATCAGAGCGAACTCCTCCTCCAGCGCGTCATACTCCTTCATGAACGCCGGGTCCTTCCGCCAGCGCGCGATCGCCTCCTCAACTGGGATGAACTTGCGCAGCTTCTTGGGCCTCTTGCTCATGTGACCTCCTCGGCCCGCTTCAGGGCCAGTTTGATTTCACGCGGCGGGGTCTTCTGTGTCTTTTTCGTGAAGACCCGCACGACCACGATGCGCTGGCCGCTGGCGGTCACGTAGAGGGCGCGGGCAATGCCGTCTTTGCCCCTCATGCGCAGCTCCCACAGCTGGCGCTCGGCGTGTTCCTCGATCCAGTGTGGTTGCGTCGACGATCTGCTAGCGTGGGTGTCGTCGATAACATTGGGACGGCTGCCATGCACTTGGCTAATCGCGCCTTGGCCGTCCTTGTTGCAGGCGCATCCGTCGCCGGAACGGCCGCCGCCGACGAGTGGAAACAGTATCGCTATCCCGACGAAGGCTTCGCGGTTGAATTTCCCGCGGTCCCGACCGCGAAGGAGTTGCCGTCCTCGCCGCAGCGGGTGCGCGGCATCCAGCGCACGGCCCGGGACGACGCCGGCACCGAGTATCTGGGCCAGGCCACGCTTTACCAGCCGGGCGTTCGCGCCAAGTACCCTGCCGATGTCCTGCTGCGGGCGGCCATCGACGGTCTCCGCAACGCCGGCAAGTGCGCCCTGCGCGACGCCCGCGATTTCCCCTTTCCGGGCGCGGTGGCGCGCGAGGTCATCCTCGACAGGTGCGGGGAAGGCAACACCGCGAGAGCCCGCTTCGTCCTGCTGGGCGACTGGCTCTATCTCGTGCTCGCCATCGGCCGGCCCGGCATCGAGCAGAGCGCCGACACCGCCCGCCTGCTCAACTCGTTCACCGTCATCGCCAAATGAGGACGCGCCCCCACTTTCCACCCGTCATACCCGCAAGCCGAGCACAGCGAGGCTGTCCGGGATCTGCAAAAAGGGACACCGCGCGCGGCAGATCCCGGCTCGGCGCGATTGCGCACGAGCGCAATCGCTGGGCCGGGATGACGGGTGGATCGCCCATATCGACCCAGCCGTTAACTGCATCTTAAGTCTTCTCGGCAATCCTCCCGGTGAACACGTGTGCGCGCAACTCGTGGTTGCCCGTATGGCCGGGGCTGGCGCGCACGCCACGAATTAGGGCCGGGGCGGGGCGACCTGCTTCTGTGCCCGTGAGACGAGGGCAGACCACCCGCGCGGCCCTGCCGCCGGGTCGGTCACCCCGCCACATGTCGCCGTGCGTAGCGGCAGGCCGCGCCGGCCTGCCGAGGAAGGTCGCACCGGTGGAATTGGCGCCCTGCCGCTCTTCCGGCCGACACCAAAGCTCGCATGTCGTGGGGACATCGCTGCAAGCGCGCATCGCGCCGCTGTAGGCGATCAGGGGGATCGACAACCATGAACAAGCTCGCAGGCCTTCTCGGCCTCGCCGTCGCGCTCATCGCCAGCGGCCCGGCGCTCGCCAATGGCTATGGACAGCGCAACATCCCTGCGCCCATCCCAGTGCCGGCGCCGGTGCCCATCCCCGAAGGCTTCACCTACTACCTGCGCGGCGACATCGGCTGGGGCTTCGCCGGCGATCCATCGTTTTCGGAGAGCGGCGCGGTCTATGGCACGCCGCCGTGCGTCGGCCTTCTCCAGTCGCAGCGTCAAGCACGGACGACGTGTTCTTCGGTGGCATCGGTGCTGGAGCGTACATGACCCCACACCTGCGCGGCGACATCACCCTCGATTTTCGCGGCGAGCAAGGACGTCAACGCGACTGCGACCTACACCGACGCGGCCGATACCGGAACAGTCAGGGAAAGGGTCGAAGCTGCGCGGCACCGTCGTTCTCATCAACGGCTACTGGGATATGCTGCCGCGCGGCTCGTTCTCGCCCTACCTCGGCGCAGGCGTTCGGCTTCGTCTACAACGACATCGAGCGCACGCATGTGACGACGGAGATTCCGGGCGGCACCGCCAGCTCCGGGCGCGCAGCGGAGATACCAACTTCGGCCTGGCAGCCGCGTTGATGGCAGGCGTCACCATCGCGCGGGACCATGCCTGGGCCTTGGATGTCGGCTACCGCGCTCTGTACATGGATGGCGGCGAGGTTACGACCACCCTGTCAAACGGCGATGTCAGCAGGGTCGACATCGGCTCCCAGTGGGAGCACCAGGTCCGCGTCGGCCTGCGCGTGAACCTCTGGTGAGCACTCGTTCCCTCTCCCCATTCTTCTTCAGAATGGGGAGAGGGTTAGGGTGAGGGGCGGCACAGAGGCTCGGGCCGATCTTTGTCCGCCCCTCACCTCATGCCGGAGGCATGGCTCCGCCATGACCCTCTCCCCGCACGCGGGGAGAGGGAGATCGGCTCCCTCGCCTCAAGCCTCGTCGACCACCGGGTTCCGCAACACGCCGATCCCTTCCACCTCCACCTCCACCGTGTCGCCCGCCTTCATCCACGGCGGCGGCTTTCTCGCGTGCGCCACGCCCGACGGCGTGCCGGTGGCGATCACGTCGCCGGGCTCGAGCGTCATGAACTCCGACAGCAGCGCGATCGTGCGCGCGGTGGAGAAGATCATGTCGGAAGTGTTGGAATCCTGCATGGTCTCGCCGTTGACCCGCGTCATGATCCGCAAGCCCGAGGCGCCCGGCGGCAGCTCGTCGGCGGTGACGATCCAGGGGCCCAGCGGCCCGGTGCCGTCGAAGTTCTTGCCCGGCATCCACTGCGTGGTCTTGCGCTGGAAGTCGCGCACCGACACGTCGTTGAAGAGCGTGTATCCGAACACGTGGTCGAGCGCCTTCTCTTCAGGGATGTGCCGGCCGCCTTTGCCGATGACGATGGTGAGCTCGCATTCGTAGTCGAGCTGGATCGACGCCTTCGGCCGGATCACCGGCGCGCCCGCCGCCACCAGCGAGGTCGGCACGCGCAGGAAGAACGAGGGATAGGTGGGAATGGGATGCCCGCCCTCCTTGGCGTGCAGCGCATAGTTGAGGCCGACGCAGATGATCTTGCCGGGCGGCGAGAGCGGCAGCGCCGGCTTCATGGCATCGAGCACGAACCTGGCGGAGGCCGGCGCCTTGGCCGCTGCCGCCTTGGCGGTGGCAAGCGCGCCGGGGCCCGCAGCGATCAGGCCGTTGAGGTCCTTGGGCAGCGCCGGATCGGCAACGCCGAGGTCGATGACGGCCTTGCCCTCGACCAGCCCGAGCGCGACGCCCTTGCCCTTCTGGAACATCATCAGCTTCATGGTGCGCTTCTCCCTGCCAATCAGTTCCAGCTGTCATACCGGGGCTTGTCCCCGGCATCCAGTCATCCGCGAGCGCCGGAGCGAGCTGCGCGACAAATCGCCACCCTGCGACGCTGCGTGGCGACAAGGAATATTGACTTCGCCAGCGCCATTCTCTAACAGCGCCGGCGGGACACCCCTCCCCACCGAGGGGCATCTATCTGGAAGGGTAGGCACATGACCACCGTCACGAAGCCGGCCAAGCGGCCGGCGCACATACATTTCGCCTCCGGCCCGTGCGCCAAGCGCCCCGGCTGGTCCCTCCAAAACCTCGAAAACGCGTTCCTGGGCCGGTCGCATCGTGCCAAGGAAGGCAAGGCGCGCCTGAAGCTCGCCATCGACAAGACCAAGGCGCTGCTGGGCCTCCCCCCCGGCTATCTTTGCGCCATCGTTCCCGCCTCCGATACCGGCGCCTTCGAGATGGCCATGTGGACCATGCTCGGTCAGCGCGGCGTCGATGCCCTGGCTTGGGAGAGCTTCGGCGAAGGCTGGGTGACGGACGCCGCCAAGCAGTTGAAGTTGAAAGACCTGCGCATCATCAAGGCGGAGTACGGCAAGCTCCCTGATCTCAAACAGGTCGATTTCACCCGCGACGTGCTCTTCACCTGGAACGGCACCACCTCCGGCGTGCGCGTCCCCAACGGCGATTGGATTCCCGTCCGATCGCGAGGGCCTCACCTTCGTCGATGCCACCTCCGCGGTGTTCGCCCAGCAGATCCCGTGGGACAAGGTCGACGTGCTCACCTTCTCCTGGCAGAAGGTGCTGGGCGGGGAAGCCGCGCACGGCATGCTGATCCTGTCCCCGCGTGCCATTCAGCGCCTGGAGAGCTACACGCCCGCCTGGCCCGTTCCCAAGGTCTTCCGCCTCACCAAGGGCGTCAAGTTCATGAAGGAGGTGTTCGAGGGCGAGACCATCAACACGCCGTCGATGCTGTGTGTGGAGGACTACCTGGACGCGCTGGGCTGGGCCGAGAGCGTCGGCGGGCTCAAAGGCCTGCACGCCCGCGCCGACGCCAACGCCAGGGTGCTCTACGACTGGGCGGCGAAGACGCCCTGGCTCGAAAGCCTGGCGGCGGACCCCGCAACCCGCTCCAACACCTCGGTGTGCCTCAAGATCGTCGATCCGGCGGTCGCCAAGCTGCCCATCGACGCGCAGCGCGCCTTCGTCAAGCAGCTCGAGTCGATCCTCGACAAGGAGAACGCCGCGCGCGACATCGCCGGCCACCGCGATGCCCCGCCGCACCTGCGCATCTGGTGCGGCTCCACCGTCGAGGCGGCCGACCTTCAAGCGCTCACCGCCTGGCTCGACTGGGCCTTCGCCGAAGCCAAGTCCAGCCTCGCCAAGGCGGCCTAAGCGCTCCCTCTCCCCGCTTGCGGGGAGAGGGAATTCCCATCGGAGCATTCCCATGCCACCCCGCGTCCTCATCGCCGATCAGCTGTCTCCCGCCGCCGTCGATATCTTCAAGCAGCGCGGCATCGACACCGACGTGAAGGTCGGCCTCTCCAAGGACGAGCTGGAGAAGATCATCAAGGACTACGATGGTCTCGCCGTCCGCTCGGCCACCAAGGCGACCGAGAAGATCATCGCCGCCGCGTCGAGCCTCAAGGTGATTGGCCGCGCCGGCATCGGCGTCGACAACATCGACGTCAAGGCGGCCACCGCCAAGGGCATCATCGTCATGAACACGCCCTTCGGCAATTCGATCACCACCGCCGAGCACGCCATCTCGCTGCTGATGGCGCTCGCCCGCCAGATCCCGGAGGCCGACCGCTCCACGCAGGCCGGCAAGTGGGAGAAGTCGAAGTTCATGGGCGTGGAGCTCTACGGCAAGACGCTCGGCGTCATCGGCTGCGGCAACATCGGCTCCATCGTGGCCGATCGCGGCGTGGGGCTCAAGATGAAGGTCGTCGCCTACGATCCCTTCCTTTCCCAGGAGCGGGCGGTGGAGCTGGGCGTCGAGAAAGTCGAGCTCGACGAATTGCTGCGCCGCGCCGACTTCATCACGCTGCACACGCCGCTCAACGACCGCACGCGCCACATCATAGATGCCGCGGCGCTGGCCAAGACCCGCAAAGGCGTGCGCATCATCAACTGCGCGCGCGGTGGCCTGGTCGACGAGGGCGCGCTGGCGGCAGCCCTGAAGTCTGGCCACGCGGGCGGCGCCGCCTTCGACGTGTTCGAGGTCGAGCCGGCCAAGGAGAGCGTGCTGTTCGGCATGCCCAACGTCATCTGCACGCCGCATCTGGGCGCCTCCACCGGCGAGGCCCAGGAGAACGTGGCCCTGCAGGTGGCCGAGCAGATGTCCGACTACCTCTTGAGGGGCGCCATCTCCAACGCCGTCAATTTCCCCAACATCACCGCCGAGGAGGCGCCGCGCCTGCGGCCGTGGGTGAAGCTCGCCGAGCAGCTGGGCTCCTTCGCCGGCCAGCTCACCGAGACCAGCATCAAGGGCATCCGCATCGAGTATTCAGGCGAGGTGGCCACCCTCAACACCAAGCCGCTGACCGCTGCGGCGCTCGCGGGCGTCCTGCGCCCGCTGCTGTCCGACGTCAACATGGTCTCCGCCGCCATCAGCGCCAAGGAGCGCGGCATGCAGGTGGAGGAGGTCACGCGCACTCAGGAAGGTGCGTTCGAGAGCTACATCCGCTTCACGGTCAAGACTGCCGAGTACGACCGCTCGGTGGCCGGCACCGTGTTCTCCGACGGTCGCCCGCGCATCATCCAGGTGCGCAACATCGACATGGAGTTCGGGCTGGCGCCGCGCATGCTGTTCATTCGCAACGCCGACAAGCCGGGCTTCATCGGCCGCTTCGGCATGCTGATGGGCGAGGCGGGCCTCAACATCGCCACCTTGAACCTCGGCCGCGACAGGCCCGGCGGCGACGCCATCTGCATGGTGGCCCTCGATGAGCCGGTATCGGAGGAGGTGCTCGCCAAGATCCGCGCCCTGCCCCAGGTCGCGCGTGTCAACCGGCTGGAGTTTTGACGATGGTCTCTGCCGGTGTCAGACCCTCCGGGTCTGATACCGTAGCTATACCCTGCGCGGCGATGCGCAAATGGTGTCAGACCCGGAGGGTCTGACACCAAGCACCATTACAATGCAGTAACGTCGCGGGTTTGCGCATTTGTCGTCAAACTGGCGACACGAACGCCGCTACCCTGCCGTGCCGGGTCGCCGAACGCGTGGGGATCGAGTGATCGCGCGTCGGCATTGGAGGATGCTTCCATGCGTTTGCTGATTGCCCTTTCGCTATTGCCCCTGTTTGCCACGACCGCTCTCGCTGCCGATGTCAAAGCCACCTCGCGCACCGAGGCCGTCACCGTCTATCCCTCGGGCGCCGAGGTCACGCGCGTCGGCAAGGTCAAGCTCGAGGGCGGCGAGCACACGCTCATGTTCGCCGACCTGCCGGCGAATGCCGTGGCCGCCTCCATCCGCGTCGAGGGCAAGGCCACCGGCAAGCTCGAGATCGGCTCGGTCGATACCCGAAGCGTGTCGGTGCCGCGCACCGACGAGTCGGCAGTCGCGTCCGAAAGGCGGCGCGTCGAGGAGGCCATCGAGAAGCTCAAGGACGAGCGGTCGGCGCTGCAGGCCGCCGTGCTGGCGGCCGAGACGCAGAGGAAGCTCATCGAAAACCTGGCGCAGCTGCCCACCAGGCCGGCCCCTGCCGCCGGCGCCCCTGCGCCGGAGCCCGACTGGGCGCAGCTGTTCGGCCTGATCGGCCAGCGCGCGGCCGAAGCGCAGAAGGTGATCCTCGACACCCAGATCAAGGCCCGCGAGGTCGACCGCCAGATCAAGGATCAGGAGGGCAAGCTCGCCACGCTCGCCCCGACGCAGGAGGCGCGCATCGAGGTGAAGGTGTTCGTCAATGCAGGGAGCCCGCTCGAGGCCGACATTGTCATCCGCTATCAGGTGCGCAGCGCGTCCTGGACGCCCTACTACGACGCGCGCCTCACCACCGGCACCAAGGCGCAGCCGCCCAAGCTGCAACTCGTGCGCCGCGCCTCCATCCAGCAGCGCACCGGCGAGACCTGGGAGAATGTCACGCTCGCACTCTCCACGGCCCGGCCCGCTGCGGGCACCGCTGCTCCGGTGCTCAACCCCATGATCATCGACTACGAATCCGAAGCGCCGGTGGCGCAGGCGCGGCCGCAGGCGGGCGTGTCGCGCGGCGTCGTCGCGGAGCAGGCACCCGCTGCGGGCGACGAGGAATCAGACCAAAGAAGAGCCGGGTTTATTAGAGGCAAAACGGCGACAGCGAGAGAGACCGTGGCGCTCGACGAGGTCCGCGCGCGCGTCGAGGTCCAGGCCTTCCAGGCCATCTACGGGATCGCCGGCCGCGTCACGGTGCCGGCCACCGGCGAGACCAAGCGCGTGCAGATCGACGACATGCAGCTCGACCCGGCGCTCATCGTTCGTGCCGTGCCCAAGCGCGAGGAGAAGGCCTACGTCTACGCCAAGCTCACCACCGCAGCGCGGCACGCCGCTGCTGCCGGGCCAGATCTCGCTCTTCCGCGACACCACCTTCGTGGGCAATGGCCGCCTGCCGCTGCTGGCGCCGGGCGAGGAGCACGAGCTGGGCTTCGGCGTCGACGACGCCATCCGCATCCGCCACACGCTGGCTGAGGAGAAGCGCGGCGAGACCGGCATCATCACCTCGTCCAAGACGGACGCGCGCAGCTATCGCATCATCGTGAAGAACCTGCACGAGCGGGCCATCAACCTGACCGTGCTGGACCAGGTTCCCGTGTCGCAGAATGCCGACATCAAGGTCGAGCTGACGGGCAAGACGGCCCCCACCAAGCGCGACGTCGATGACAAGCGCGGCGTGCTGGCGTGGGAGATGAAGCTCGAGCCGGACGAGGAGCGCACAGTAGAGTTCGGCTACCGCGCCACCTGGCCGGCGGCCAAGAAGGTCACCTACGGCCAGGGTTCGTAGTCAGCAGTCACCCACCACCAGCGACCCATCCACCCGCGCTCCCGGAAGCCGAGCATGGCGAGGCTATCCGGGATCCGTTTCGAGCTGCGCACCTTGTGGCAGATCCCCGATAGCTTCCGCCAAGGCGTCAGCTTCGGGGATGACAGGTGATTATCGAGGGCATTGTTCCCTATATGTTCTTGACACGTTCCCTCCCCTATGCAACGTTCCGCTCACCTTCAGTGTGGAGGCGTTGGATGTCGCAGGGGTACCGGCAGCGCTACAGCCAGGGCGAGGCGCAGGAGCCGCTGACATGGGAGCGGGTGACCTGGCGGCAGGGCGACGGCCGCTACCTCTTCGAGGTCGCCGAGGGCGGGCTGCACGCCAAGCTCACCTCCCCGCACGGCACCTCCTTGACCCTGCCCATGGTCGCCTGGGATGGCCTGCTGGACGCCCTCGAGGGCGCCCGCAAGACCCGCACCCGCGGCGAGCGCGGCTTCCCAGCACGCTCGGGCGCGCGCTGGTACGAGGGCGAGGCGGGAGAGCTCGCCGCCGCCTTCAAGGCCGGCCGCACCATCCCGCAGCTGGCCCGCGCCCACAATCGCAGCGAGCTTGCCGTCGAGGCCCAGCTCGATCGCATGGGGCTATGGGACCGCGTAGCGCGGCGCCCCGTCGTGCGAGGGCAGGACCTCAGCGCATCTCAGCGGCCTCCGGCCGAGGCGGGACAGGAGGCACCTCCGGGCTCGCCGCCAATTCCCTTCGTTACCGATCGGGACTAGCGGCAAAGCGATCCCGCAACGCAGCGGCGCGAAAAATGTGTTAGGAGGTTTGGCATGACCAAGCTCGAGGACATCGAAAGGGCCATCGCCCGGCTCTCGCCTGACGAATTGGCAAAGCTGCGTGCCTGGTTCGAGGAATTCGACGCGCGCGTCTTCGATGAAACGATCGAGCAGGACGCAAAATCCGGCAAGCTCGACAAGCTGGCGGCCGTTGCCCTGGCCGATCACAAGGCCGGCCGCAGCCGCAGGCTGTGACCCATCATGCAAGCCCGGCGTTTTGGAAGGCCTATGAGGCCTTGGCGCCCGGTGTGCGCGAAATTGCCGACAGGAGCTTCGCACTTCTCAAGAGCGATCCGCAGCATCCTTCGCTGCGCCTAAAGAAGGTGGGCATCTACTGGTCCGCGCGTGTCGGCAAACGCCATCGGGCGCTGGCCATGGAGGTAGAGGATGGGCTGCTATGGTTCTGGATCGGCACGCACGATGAATACGTCCGCCTTATCAATGGATAGGTGGCGAAGCCCAATTCCCTTCGCTGCCGATCGGGACTAGGCTCGGGCCAGGGCAGACGGGGCGCCGCATCACGGAGGATACGCCCATGGCAAACTATATTCTGCTGGCCACCTATACCGAGCAGGGCCTCAAGGGCATCAAGGACACGGTCAAGCGCACCGACGCCGTCAAGGAGCTCGCCAAGAAAGCCGGCCTCACCATGAAGGAGAGCTATTGGACGCTGGGCGCCTTCGACGTCGTCGCCCTGTTCGAGGCCCCCGACGACGAGACCATGACGGCCTTCTCGCTGTCGGTGGCCAAGCTCGGCAACGTCAAGACGCAGACGCTGCGCGCCTTCTCGGGCTCGGAGATGACCGGCATCCTCGGCAAGATGGTGTGACACCGGCGAACCGAGGCTCCACCCGTCATCCCGGCCAAGCGATGCGCCTCCGCGCAATCGCGCCGAGCCGGGATCTGCAGCAAGGTGTGTGCGCGCGGCAGGTCCCGGCCAGCCTCGGCCAAAGCCTCGGCTTGCGGGATGACGGGTAGGTACCCGCTACCACGCCTCGATCCACGGCCTGAGATCCATCTCGTAGGTCCAGGCGCTGCGCTGCTGCAGGTGCAGCTGCCAGTAGGCCTCGGCGATGGCGTCAGGGTTCAGGATGCCGTCGCGGTCCTTGAGCGCGGCGCGCTCGGGGAAGTTGCTGCGGATGAACTCGGTGTCGATGGCGCCGTCGATGACCACGTGTGCAACGTGAATGCCCTGCGGCGCCAGCTCGCGCGCCATGCTCTGGGACAGGGCGCGCAGCGCATGCTTGCCGCCGGAGAAGGCGGAGAACCCCGCGCCGCCGCGCACGCTGGCCGTGGCGCCGGTGAACAGGATGGTGCCGCGGCCGCGCGGCACCATCACCTTGGCCACCTCCCGCCCCATCAGAAAGCCGGCGAAGGCGCACATCTCCCACACCTTGAGATAGACGCGCGCCGTCGTTTCCCGGATCGGGAAGCGCACGTTGCCGCCGATGTTGAACACGGCGACCTCGATGGGGCCGATCTCGCGCTCGATGGTCTCGACGAGGGCGACCATCTGCTCCTCCTTGCGCGCATCCGACCCGAAGGCGCGCGCCTTGCCGCCCTCGCTCTCGATGCGCGCGACGAGCGGGGCGAGCTTGTCGGCATTGCGGCGGGTGACACAGGCCGTGAAGCCCTCGCGCGCGAAGCGCCGCGCGATGGCGCCGCCCGTTGCATCGCCGGCACCAATCACCAGGGCCACTCTTGCGTCTGCCATCGCGCGCTCCGGAACGCTTCATCGTCGCGTCGACCATCGCACCGCCGGGCAAACTGCGCTAGGCTCGATCGATCCATCCAGGAGGCAATGTCCGATGCGATATCTTGCTCTCGCTCTCATAGCGATGTTCGCTGGTCTCGCGGCGGTAGCAGCCGGCAGCACGCCCCAGGAAGAAACGAACAAGCAGGTGGTGCTGGACTTCTATGAGAAGGCGCTCAACCAGAAAGACTTCGAGGCGGCCGCGAGGCATTTCGGCCCGCGCTACATCCAGCACAATCCGCTCGCAGCCGACGGCATCGAGGGCTTCAAGAAGTTCATCGAGTTCCGGCGCGAGAAGTTTCCCAACGCCAAGAGCGTGATCAAGCGCGCGCTGGTCGACGGCGACTTCGTCATCCTGCACGTGCACGCGATACGCGAGCCAGGAGAACGGGGCGTGGCGATCATCGACATCTTCCGGCTCGAGAACGGCAAGATCGTCGAGCACTGGGACGTGATCCAGCCGATCCCCGAAAAGGCGGCCAATGACAACGGCATGTTCTGACGTCTCGACATGAGCGAAACCCTCGCCAACGAGCGATTCCCTTACCTCACGGAGGAGCACGAGATGCTCCGCCGCACCATCCGGCGCTTCATCGCCGACAAGGTGGTGCCCGTGGCGGACGCGTGGGAAGAGCAGGGCTTCGTGCCGCGCGAGATCCTGCGCGAGATGGGATCGCTCGGCTTGCTCGGCATGCGCTACGCGCCCGAGCACGGCGGGGCGGGTCTCGACACGCTCGCCAACGCGGTGCTGGCGGAGGAGCTTGGCCGCTCCACCTACGGCGGCTTTGCCGTCACCGTGCTGGTGCACACCGATATGGCCTCGCCGCACCTGTTTCACGCCGGCAGCCCCGAGCAGCTGCAGCGCTGGATGCCCGATATCACCTCGGGGCGCAAGATCACCGCGGTGGCCATGACGGAAGCCGATGCCGGCTCCGATCTCGCCTCCATGCGCACGACGGCGCGCAGGGTGTCGGGCGGCTTCGTGCTCAACGGCTCCAAGATGTTCATCACCAACGGCGTGCACGGCGATCTCGTCTTCGTTGCCGCCAAGAGCGGCGAGGGCGGCCGCAGCCACACCATGAGCATGTTCGCGGTCGAGAAGGGCACGGCCGGCTTCAGGGTGGCGCGCGCGCTGGAGAAGCACGGCTGGCTCTCGAGCGACACGGCGGAGCTGGTTTTCGAGGACTGCTTGGTGCCTGAAGAGAACCTGCTGGGCACGGAGGGGCGCGGCTTCTATGCGCTCGTCAGGAACCTGCAGAACGAGCGCATCGTCTTGAGCGCCCAGGCGCTGGGCGAGGCCATGAAGGCGATCGAGCTGACGCTCGACTGGGTCAAGCAGCGGCGCGCCTTCGGGGCCGCGCTGTGGGACAAGCAGGCGATCCGGCAGCGCCTGTCCATGCGGCTGGCCGAGGTGGAGGCAGCACGCGCGCTGCTGTTCAATACGGCGTGGCGCGACACGCAAGGCGAAGACGTCACCAGGGACGTGTCCATGCTCAAGGCGCTTGCCGGCACGCTCGTCAACGAGGTGCTCTACGACTGCGTGCAGTTCCACGGCGGCATGGGCTACATGCGCGAGAGCGCGATCGAGCGCATGTCACGGGATGCGCGCGTGCAATCCATCGGCGGCGGCGCCACGGAGGTGATGCTGGACGAGGTGGCAAAGCGGATTTGAGCCTCGGCTTTACCACGCCTCGTCGTGCGAGGAGCTTGCGGCGCCGGGTGGCCGGGTCGCGCGCAGGTCGACCCGGCCACGGCAGCAGCTCGCTCTGATGCGGATACTATGAACCGCGCGCTTTCCGACCTTACAGGCAGACGCCGGAAGCAGGCACGCACGTGCCCTGGCTGGAAAGCCAATCGAAGCAGCACTTTTCGGCGGCCTTGCACCGCCACTTCGTTGCCTTGCCGTCCATGCCGGTGCTCGTGCAGGCCTTGCCGCTTGCCCTCTTGGCTGCGGTAGCCTCGCCTCCCATGGGCGCGCTCAGCGCGAGAGCAAACACACACCCGAATGCCATCAACCAACGTGTCATCAGCTTTCCTCCTCGGTTCATACCCCACCGTATCCAGCATATCTCTGATCCGTCCTGTTTTCAAAGCGCATGACTTTCCGTTCGAACCCCTTGATCTGCAATCTCGATTAGCCATCAAGGATGCCTTGCCTGACCGGTTGCGACATTCTCAGTGGAAAGACGCTGGGGTAGGCTGCGGGGAAACCTTGTGGAAGCACTGCGCAATATCGCATGAAACCGAACGTCCCCGAGCACGGCCTCGACGGGGTCGAAATCTTTCACGACCTCGATCCCGCCGAGCGCGCGAGGCTCGCCGCAGAGCTTCAAACGCTGACCCTCAAGCGCGGCGGCGTGCTGGTGCGCCAGGGCGACATGGCCGACGCGCTCTACGTCGTGGTCACGGGGCGTTTCGCCATCACCATCGATGGTCGAGGCCACATTGTCGCCGAGCTCGGGCCCGGCCAGCCGATCGGTGAGATCGCCTTCCTCGCCGGGGGCCCGCGCACGGCCACCGTCACGGCGCTGCGCGACAGCGTCGTGCTGCGGCTGGGGCGCGCCGAATTCGAGGAGCTATCGGCGAAGAACCCAGGTATCTGGCGCACCCTGACCGTGACGCTCGCAGGGCGCCTGGCCGAGGCCAACGTCGGCAAGGTGCCGCCGCCCGATCCGCGCCCGCGCACCATTGCCATCATTCGCGCAGGTGCCAGCAGGGTTCCCGAGCGCCTTTGTTGCCGGGCTGATGAGCGTGCTCCAGCGCGCGCATTCCGTGCTCCTGGTACGCGGGGAGACGGTGCGGGAGGTGCTGCCGGTGGGCACCCGCCTCGACAGCGCCGAGGCGACGAGCGCGCTCAATGCGCTGGAAGGCCGCCACGACTACGTCCTGTTCCTGGCCGACGACGAGCTGACCCCCTGGTCGGAGAAGGCGATCCGGCAGGCCGATCTCGTGCTCAGCGTGGGGCAGCACGGCGCCGACCCGCGCCCCAATGCGCTCGAGGGGCTCGCGGCCGAGCTGCTGCCGGCCGACGGCCAGCGCCTCGTGCTGCTGCATCAGACCCGCGCTCCCATCGCGGGGACGGCGCGCTGGCTCGAGGGACGCAGCATCGCCATGCACCATCATGTGGCGCTCGATGAGCCGGGCGACACGGAGCGGCTCTACCGCTTCATCAGCGGCGCGGCGCTCGGCCTTGTCGCCTGCGGCGGCGGCGCCTACTGCGCGGCGCATACCGGGCTCTACAAGGCCCTGCAGGAAACGGGCTTCTCGTTCGACATCATCGGCGGGTCCTCCGGTGGCGGTGCGATGACGGCGGCCTTCGCCATGGGCACGCCGCCCGACTCGGTCGACCGTGCCATCCACGAGATCTTCGTTACCAACAAGGCCATGCATCGCTACACTTGGCCGCGCTACAGCCTGATCGATCACACCCACTTCGACCGGCAGCTCGCCAACCACTATGCGGGCGTCGACATCGAGGATTTGTGGATCCCCTACTTCGCCGTCTCCACCAACCTGTCGAGCTACGACCTGCACCGCCACCGCCGCGGGGATTTGTGGGCGGCGGTGCGCGCGACGGGCTCGGTGCCCGTGCTGCTGCCGCCCTACTACACCGAGGAGGGGCACATGCTGGTCGACGGCGCCATCATGGACAACGTGCCGGTCAAGGTCATGCACGAGCTGAAGAGCGGGCCCAATGTGGTGGTGAGCTTCGCGGTGCCCAGGTTGGAGCGCTTCGCGGTGGACTACCGCGCGCTGCCGGGGCGCAACCACCTCTTGAAATGGCTGGTCACGCCCTTCCTGCGCAGCGCGCTGCCGTCGGCACCCGGCGTCGGCACCGTGCTCATGCGCTCGATGATGGCCAACCGCCAGGACTACGAGCGCCACCTGCGCCCCGACGACCTGCTGCTGGTGCCGCCGATGCCGCATGACTTGGGGCTGCTCGACTGGCACCGCCACACCGAGCTGATGCAGCGCACCTATCGCTGGGGCCTCACCGAGATGGCCCGCCTCAAGGCCGAGGGACACCCGGTGCTGGCGTGGGCCGGCGCCCCGCCGAACTGAGGATTGAGGATTGCGCATTGCGCGATGCGCGTCGGCCCGTGCAAGGGCGCTTGTGAACCCGCAATCCGTCAGCCAACATGCGATTGCTCCTCGGCGCAGGCGTCGCGCGCTCTTGCGGCCGCGCTCACGCCGAGCCGAGGGGAACGGAGGGACGCCACGGTGGACGGGACCAGCTACTCCACCCCGCTCATTGCGCTCAACGCCGTCGTGCTCGACACCGAGACGACAGGTCTCGACGCGCGCGTCGCCCGCGTTGTGCAGATCGGCGCGCTGCGGCTGTCCGGCGGCAGCCTGCAGGCTGGGGAGCGGTTCGAGAGCCTGGTCAAGCCTGGCAGCGCCATCCCGAAGACGGCGGTCGCCGTGCACGGCATCACCGACGCCATGGTCGACACCGCGCCCGCGTTCGCCGGCATCGCACCCGCCTTGGAAGCCTTTGTCGGCCGCGCGATCGTGATCGGCCACGCCATCAACTACGACCTTGCCGTGCTCGAGCGGGAGTATGCGCTGGCGCGGCGGCCATGGCCACGCTTCCGCGCGCTCGACGTTCGCGCTCTGGCCCGGCTCGCGGCGCCCACGCTCGTCGACCATGGGCTCGACCGGCTGTGCGAATGGCTCGGCATCGAGATGAAGGGCCGCCACACGGCGCTCGGCGACGCTGAGGCGACCGGCCAGGTGTTCCTGGCACTGGTGCCGCTTTTGCGTGCCAAGAACATCCGTACGCTGGCCGAGGCCGAGGCCGCGAGCCGGTCGCTGGCGGAGCAGGAGGCCCGCAGCACCGGCGGCTATCCTCCCACGCCAACCGGTCCAGCCGACGAAACGCGTGCGCTGGCACGCCTCGACAGCTTTCCCTACCGCCACCGCGTTCGCGATGTCATGAGCACCCCGCCCATCTTCGCCCCGCCGGACATGACCGTGCGCGAGGCCGTGCGCGAGCTGATCGAGAAACGGGTGAGCAGCGTGTTCGTACGCGCGGCTTCGGGCATGACCGGCATCGTGACCGAGCGCGATGTGCTGCGCGCGGTCGACGCGGGCGAGGCGGGATTGTCCGCCCGCCTCGATGCGATCATGAAGGCGCCGCTGCAGACCGTCGCCGAGGACGCGTTCCTCTACCGCGCCATCGGTCGCATCGAGCGGCTGGGCTTCCGCCATCTTGGCGTCACCGGCGCGGAGGGCGAGATCGTCGGCGCGGTCACGACGCGCAATCTGCTGCGTCATCGCGCCACCACCGCCATCATGCTTGGCGACGAGATCGACAGCGCTGCCACGGCTGCGGCGCTGGCCTCGGCCTGGGCCAGGCTGCCGCTGATGACGCGCAACCTGATGCAGGAGGAGGTCGACCCGCGCACCATCTCCGCCGTCGTGAGCTCCGAGATCTGCAGCATGACGCGCCGCGCCGCCGAGCTTGCCGAGCAGCGGCTGCAGAGCGAGGGCCAGGGTCCGCCCCCCGTCCCTTACGCCGTGCTGGTGCTGGGCTCGGCGGGGCGCGGCGAGAGCCAGCTCGCGGCCGACCAGGACAACGCCATCGTCTATGCGCAGGGCAGCGAGGGCGGGCCCGAGGATCTCTATTTCGAGAAGCTCGCCGGCCACATGAGCGGCATCCTCGACGCGGCCGGCGTGCCATTGTGCAAGGGCGGCGTGATGGCCAGGAACAGGGACTGGCGCAAGAGCGTGGCGGACTGGCAGGCCACCATCGACGGCTGGGTTCGGCGCCAGCGGCCCCAGGACCTGCTCAACGTGGACATCTTTTTCGACGCCCTGCCGGTGCATGGCACAACCGCGCTCGCCGAGACCGTCTGGAGCCACGCCTACGCCCGCGGGCACGCGGCCCGCGACTTCCAGAACCTGCTGATCGAGGTCACGCGCCGGCGCGGCCGCGCCTTCACGCTGCTCGGCGGCTTCAGGGTGGACGAGAAGGGCCGCATCGACCTCAAGATGCACGGCCTCATGCCGATCTTCACCTCGGCGCGGGTTCTCTCCATCCGGCACGACGTGCGCGCCCGCTCGACAACCGACCGTCTCGAGGGCATCGCCGCCAGGGGCATCGGCTCACCCGAGGCGATCCAATCGATCCTCGACGCCCATCGCGTGATCCTGGGCATGGTGATCGGCCAGCAACTCCTCGACACGGAAGCAGGCGTGCCCCCGTCGGTGCGCGTCGACCCGGCCCGCCTCGCCAAGGCCCAGAAGGCCGAGCTCAAGCAGGCGCTCAAGGCAGTGGACGAAGCGATCGGCCTTGTGTCCGAGGGGCGGTTGTGAGGCGTGATAGGGCCGGACCAGGCACGCTTCCGCAGCTCGGCCAACGCTTGGTTGGAACTCCGGCGTCCGCTTTTGGCGTGTGCTGCCGAATCGTGCGGGGCGTTCGGGTAGATCACGGAAGCGACTATCAGTCTTTCTGTCGCCTGTAGCGAAAATCGCAGTGGCTCGCGCCTTGCATGATGGTTTGAGTGCGCGTGAGCTTTATGTCCGGGCCAAACCCCTCGGCGAACGGGAAGTCCAAACTGCAGACCAGCAAGAACCCAAGCTCAGGCTCACCCAGCTCTTTGTAGAACTGTGCGTACCGGCATCCGGTGACATCGATCTCGTAGGTATCTTGCGATTGCGCGCGGACACTGTAGTCGAGGGCGTCACCTTTGGCGAACGAGGCAAATGCCAACGCCGTGTTCTCTCCCACGTGCTTGGATTCTTTCGCCCGCCACCACTGTTCGCCGAGGCGACGATAGACGTCGCCTAGAGCCTTGCGCACAAGTGCGTTCGCGCGTTCCTCGCCCAATTCCGCCTGAAGGGCCTTGACGAGAGGAACCAAAACCTGAGCTTGTATCTTGGCCTGTTCTATGACGGGGATGCCCACGCGTCGCCTCCTCTGGCGTGCTGGTTTTCACGCCTCGACACTGCCTGTTTCTGAGTCAAACCTATCATCGCACATCGACGGTGTTGAGCTTCCACCATCAGGAATGCCAGCCGCCGGCACCTCACGGACCTGCCCGATACGGCAGCTTCCCGGCCAAAGCGCCGCCGGGGCAACCCGATGGGTTGGCCCGCCGACGCAAACTTGCTTAGATTTCCCGGACGATGACGGGCACAGGGAGGAAGCCATGAAGGCCGCCGTTCTGCACGAAGTGAACAAGCCGCTCACGATCGAGGAGGTCAGCGTCAACAAGCCGGCCGCACGCGAGGTGCTGATCCGCACCGCCTATGCGGGCCTCTGCCACTCCGATCTGCATTTCATCGAGGGTCTCTACCCGCACCCGCTTCCCGTGGTTCTGGGGCACGAGTCGGCGGGGATCGTCGAGGAGGTCGGCTCCGAGGTCACGTATGCGAAGAAGGGCGATCACGTGATCACCTGCCTGTCCGTGTTCTGCGGCACCTGCGAGAACTGCACGACAGGACGCCCGGTGATCTGCTCCAATACGGACGTGAAGCTGCCGCCTGGCGCGGCCAGGCGCCTGAGCCTCGACGGCAAGCCGCTGCACACCTTCGTGAACCTTTCGTCCTATGCGGAAAAGATGCTGGTGCACGAGAACGCCATCGTGAAGATCGACCGGGAGTTCCCCCTCGATCGCGCCGCTCTGATCGGTTGCGCCGTCATCACCGGCTATGGCGCGGCCGTCAACACGGCCAAGGTCGCCCCGGGAGAGACGGTCGCCATCATCGGCTGCGGCGGCGTCGGCATGGCGGCCATCAATGGTGCCGCCATCGCCGGCGCTGGCCGTATCATCGCCGTCGACACCAACCCGGTGAAGCTGCAGCTGGCCACCAAGCTCGGGGCCACGGATCTCGTCAATCCCAAGGATGGCGATCCGGTCCAGCGCATCAAGGATATGACCAAGGGTGGCGTGCATCACGCCATCGAATGCCTCGGCACCAAGATCACGGCCGAGCAGTCCTTCCAGATGCTGGCCATGGGCGGCACTGCCACCATCGTCGGCATGGTGCCATTCGGCCAGAAGATCGAGCTGCACGGCTTCGACTTCCTGCGCGAGCGCAAGATTCAGGGCTCGTCGATGGGCTCCAATCGCTTCCGCGTGGACATGCCGCGCCTCATTGACTTCTACAAGCAGCGCAAGCTGCACCTCGACGATTGGATCTCCGACCGGATCGCCCTTTCGCAGATCAACGAGGGGTTCGCGGCCATGAAGGCCGGCAAGGTGGTGCGCAGCGTCATCCAGTTCGACGCGTGATACTGAGCGGCCTATCCTTCCACCCGTCATCCCGGCCCAGCGATCGCGCTGGAAGCGCGATCGCGCAGAGCCGGGATCTGCGGCGAGCGGTGTCCGTGCGGCAGGTCCCGGATAGCCTCGGCTGCGCCTCGGCTTCCGGGATGACGGGTAGATTCATTGGCTCGGCGGTATTATTTCATGGGGGAAGGAGCGCCGCCCCACCGCATCGTCAGGCCGACAGAGACGATGTCGACCCTGGAGTTGGTGTCCGCAAAGAGCACCGGCGCTGGTGCCGTCGTGAGCCCACGCTGCAGGCTCGCGTCCTCCACGAACACGTGGCTGTAGCCGAAGTTGAGGGCGGTCGTGTCGTTGAGCCGGTAGGTGGCGCCGAGGCTCAGCCATATGCGATCGGCGTCTGGGAGCTGAACCAGCCGCTCCGTCGGATTGCGGATCGGCGACATCTCGTAGGCGCCACCGGCACGCAGCGTCAGCTGCGGGTTCACGTCCCACTCGCCGCCGAGCGCGAAGAACCAAGCGTCATGCCACTGAAAATCCAGCGTGATAGTGCTGCCCAGGGCGGTGGGCGCCGGCTTGACGCGAACAACATCGAGCGTGCTCCAGTTGGTCCAGTCGATGGTTCCCAGGACACGCATGTTCGGGGCCACGGCCTGCGAGAAGCTCAAGGTCGCCTTGCCCGGCGTTTCCACATCGGCTTCAATTGGGCCACCCAGCCCGGTCCCTTCCACGGTGACCGAGCCCTCGAGAGTGTGCCTGATCGAGGAGCGATAGCCGAGGCCGATCGACGTGCCGGGCGCAGGCCGGTAGTTGATGCCGGCTGTAAAGCCTGCAGCAATGTCCTGCCCGGCAAGGCTGGCGCTCGGGTCCGGACCGGCGAGTCCGGTGGCTGATTTGAGATGCATCAGGTCGAGCAGCTGCACCTGCAGGCCGACGCCGATCGCGATGCCTGGCACGATCTCATAGGACACTGACGGATTGACGTTGACGCTGAACAGCTTTGCGGATCGCGCGTGCAGCTGGCCCAGCCACTCCAGGTTGTCGGGCTTCGTCCCTAAGCCGAACTGGGAGTTCATGCCGAGCGCAAAGACGGTGCGGCTGTCGTAGCGCCAAGCCATATAGCTCGCCGGCACCAAGGCGACCGCCCCGATATCGACCGAGCATGCGAAGGTAGCGCAAAGGCCAGTGTTGCCCGGCGCGCCGAAACCGGTCACGTCCACATTCGAGTCCGCAAAGATCAGCGCAGCACTCGCATCCGCGGTGAACCCGTAGCCCACATAGGCGGACGCAGCGGGGTTCCAGAAGATGGAGGAAATATTGTGTCCGCCGGCCGCCGCGCCCGCGAACGACGTGCCCTGAAAGTAGGCCGACTGCTCACGTACCTCGAAACCGCCGGCAAGGGCCAAGCTGCTCATCGACAGCAGGGCCGCGCCTGCGGCCGATGCACGAAGACAGCCGTTCGCGCGATTGACACGGTCCATAGGGTTGCCCCCTTTCCAGCGCCCCGACCGGCTACTTGGGGTCAACCATCTGTCCCGCACCGAATCAAGCTTACTAACTGGAAGCGATACACCTCAATGTCGAGTGCGAGGGACGCTGCCAAACGGGAGAGAAGCAGCGCCGCCGCCGCTTTTTTTGCAACTGACGGATAACTGATATGTGATACCGCCGAGCCAATAAATCC
Organism: uncultured Alphaproteobacteria bacterium; assembly: GCA_963827545.1. Classification (GTDB taxonomy): domain Bacteria; phylum Pseudomonadota; class Alphaproteobacteria; order Rhizobiales; family Hyphomicrobiaceae; genus AWTP1-13. The sequence goes on along the minus strand of CAWHBI010000046.1, from coordinate 72,739 downwards.
ACCCGTCATCCCGGAAGCCGAGGCGCAGCCGAGACTGTCCGGGATCTGCCGCACGGACACCGCTCGCCGCAGATTCCGGCTCTGCGCAATTCGCGCTTCTCGCGCGATTGCTGGGCCGGGATGACGGGTGGAAAGATAGGCCGCTCAGTATGAGTTGCTGCCTTGGGCTGCGCGTCCATGTGACGTCGTGCCGTCGGTAACCCTACTTCTCTCCGGTCGCCAGCGCCGTCCAGCCGCCGACGAGCTGGCTGAAGCTGCGCTCGCGGCGAGTGTCGACCCTGACACTGGCGGTCATGCCGGCCCGGAGGGGCGGCTCGTCCGGCTGCGGCAATAGCCGCAGCCGCACCGGCAGGCGCTGCACCACCTTGACCCAATTGCCCGATGCGTTCTGCGGCGGCAGGAGCGCGAACTCCGCGCCCGTCGCTGGGCTGATGCTCACCACCTCGGCTTGCCACACCACGTTGGGGTAGATGTCCAGCATGACCATCGCGGTCAGCCCCTTCCGCACGTGCGTGAGCTCCGTTTCCTTGAAGTTCGCCTCGACCCACGGCCGCGTGTGCGCAACCAGCGCGAACAGCACCGTCGCGGCCTTGACCTGGTCTCCCTTCTGCAGGCGGACGTTGACCGTGGTGCCGCCGAGCGGGGCGCGGATCACCGTGCGCGCCAGCTCGAGCCCTGCGCGCTCGCGCTCCGCCCGCTTCTCCCGGACCAGCGGATGCTCGTCGACGGGCCGCGCCGGGTTGCCCCCGAGCTGGGCGGCGACACGCTCGACCTTCTTGTGCATGACGGCGACCCGGTCCGCGGCCGCCGTGGCATTGCTTTCGACCTCCTCGAGCTTGCTGGAGGCGACGATGCCACGCGACGCGAGCGTCTTCTGGCGCGTCATCTGCGCGTTCCAGTAGGCGGCCTTGCTTTCAGCCTCCTGCAGCTCGGTCTGGGCTTCGTGCCAGGTGGCAACCAGTGTCCGCACCTGGCCTCTGGTGGCGTCCAGCTCGGCCTCGGCCTTCGCCAGCGCCACGCGGAATGGCTCGGGATCGATGGTTATGAGCAGGTCGCCGGCCTTGACCTCGGCGTGGTCGCGCACGTGGACATCGAGCACGCGCCCCGAGACCTCGGCCGAGATCTGCGCGATGTCGGCCTTGACGTAGGCGTTCTCGGTGGTGACGTAGCGGCCGCCCCACAGCCAGAAGAGCAGCACCGCCACCACCACCGCGACCGGCACGGCGAGGAGCAGGAGCGGCCTCGACAGCCGGTGGTGCAGGAGCCGGTTCACAGCGCGCGCGCCTCGACCTTGGCTCTCGCCTTGCCGCGACCGCGGGCGGCCTCGCCCGGGTCGTGCTCGGCCAGCGCCTGCAGCTTCAGCTTGATACGCTTCATGATCGAGGTCAGCCGGCGCCGCTCCTGGGTAGAGAGGTCGCCGAGCGCGTCGTCCACGGTGGCCTCGGCGATCGGCCAGATGGCGGCATGGATGCGCTTGGCCTCGGCGGTCAGGTGCAGGCGGTTGATGCGGCGGTCCTTGGGATCGCTGCGCCGCTCGAGCCAGCCCTTCGCCTCCATGCGGTCGATGAGCCGGCCAGCCGGAGCCTTCTCGATCTCGAGCAGGTCGGCCGCCTCCGACTGGCTCAGCCCAGGCCGCCGATGCACGCGGGCAATCACCAGCCACTGCGCTCGCGTCAGGCCGAAGGCGCGCACGCGCCGCTCGAACACGGTGCGCAGCAGCCGGCCGACGTCGGTGATCGAGTAGCCGATGTAGTGCTCGTCGTCGGGCGTCATGAGCATTGCTGCCTAGCGCGAGATAGTGACCTAGGTTACTATAACCATGACTACGGTCAAGACCAGGATGGCCGGCCCGGTGGACGACGCGCCCCTTTACAACCTGTCGCTGCTGCAGCGCATCCTGCTCGTCATCACCCTGGTGCTGAGCACCACCATCTATTCGGCATCGATCCTCATCTCGTCGGCGCTGCTGCCGCAGCTGCAGGGTGCCTTGTCAGCCACCCAGGACGAGATTTCCTGGGTCATGACCTTCAACATCGTCGCCACCGCCGTGGCCACGCCTGCCGCCGGCTGGCTCGCGAACCGTTTCGGCCACCGCGCAACCATGACCTGGTGCGCACTGGTGTTCGCGATTGCCACGTTCATGTGCGGCGCCTCGAACTCGCTTGAAGAGCTGATCGGGTGGCGCATCCTGCAGGGCGCGGCGGGAGCGCCGCTGGTCCCGATCGGCCAGACGATCCTGATGGACAGCTTTCCGCGCCGCCAGCACGGGGCGGTCATCTCCATCTACGGCATGGCCAACATGATTGGGCCGTCGCTTGGTCCCATGTTCGCCGGGCAGATCGCCGAGTTGCTGGGCTGGCGCTGGGCCTTCTGGATGGTGGTGCCCGTTGCCCTCGCCTCGTTCGTCGGCAACTGGGCGGCGCTCCCGCGCGACGACAGGGCGCGCGGCGCCGGCGCCCGTCTCGACTGGGTTGGGTTCCTGAGCCTGTCGGCAGGCATAGCAGCAGCGCAGCTCGTTTTCTCGCGCGGGCAGAGGCTCGACTGGTTCGACAGCTCCGAGATCATCGTTGCCACCCTGGTGGCCGGCCTCGCGCTCTACGTCTTCTGCCTCCACAGCCTGACCAGCGCGCGCCCGTTCGTGCGCCTGAAGCTGCTGGCCGACCGCAACTATGGCCTCGGCCTGATCCTCGTGACGCTGTTCGGCATGCTCAACTTCGCAACGGTCGTGCTGTTGCCGCCGCTGCTGCAGCAGCACGCCGGCTATCCCGATTCCGCGATCGGCGACATCGTCGGCTACCGCGGAGTGGGCTCCGGCATCGGCTTCCTGCTGGCGATCCCGATGGCGCGTCTGGATCCGCGCGCCAGCCTGGCCCTCGGTGCCCTGCTGCAGGCCGGCGCGGGCGTGTGGATGATGAGCTTCGACCTCAACGTCGACATGACGACGCTGATTACGAGCAACATGCTGCAGGGCCTCTCCATCGGCATCTCATGGGTGCCGCTCACCGTCATCACCTTCTGGACGCTCGCGCCGGAATATCGGGCCGAGGCGATGTCGATGTTCCACCTGCTGCGCAACTTCGGCTCGAGCCTGTTCATCTCCATCGCGGTGGCCGAGATCGTGCGCACCTCGGCTGCCAACTACGCGCGCATGGTGGAGCACGTCTCGCCTTACAACCGCGTGCTGGAGATGCCGTGGACCATGGGCAGCTGGGCCGTCGATTCCGCCCCCGCGCTCGCCAAGCTGTCGGGCGAGATCGCGCGCCAGTCGATGCTGATCGGCTACACCAACGCCTGGGTGCTCTACACCATCGTGGCGCTGGCCTCCCTGCCGCTGTGCCTGCTGGCCCGCCTGCCCAAGGCGCGGGGCGCGTAATACCGCCGAGCCAATGAATTTACCCGTCATGCCGGAGGCATGCTTCCAGCATGACCCGGAAGCCGAGCCCCGGTCTCCGAGCCGGGGCGAGACTATCCGGGATCTGCCGCACGGACACCGCTCGCCGCAGATCCCGGCTCTGCGCGATTCGCGCTTCTAGCGCGATCGCTGGGCCGGGATGACGGGTGGAAGGATGGTTGCTCAGTTTGAGACGGCACTGGCGCGGGCGGCGTCAACGCCGCCCCCCGGTGAGCGCCCGTACCAGGATGCGGCCCAGGCTGGAGGCGATAGAGCGGATGAACGACTTGGCCATCGCTTCGCCGATGCTCTGGCGCTGATACCCGCTGCGGCGCGGCTGGGGTGGCGGGTCGTAGGTGGGTCGCGGCGCCGGCTGCGGCGGTCGTTGACCCTGATCGTTCGGCCGGCTGTTCATTACGGCATCTCCTAGCGCCGTCCTCCCAGGACAGCCTTGACAATAGCATTGCCGATGCTCGACGCCACCGACCGCATGATCGATTTCGTGAAGGTCTCTCCATAGCCCTGACGCCGGCCGGTGCCGCCGCCCATGAGAATGCTGCCCCAGCTGTTCTCCTGCGATTCTGCCTCCGCTGCGGCCGCGCCCGCGCGTTTCTGCAGCAGCTCGTAGGCCGACTCGCGATCGACGGTCTCCTCGTACTTGCCGTAGATAGGGCTCGCCTCGACCATCGCCTTGCGCTCGTCCGGCGTCACGGGGCCGATGCGGGCAGACGGCGGGCGGATCAGCGTGCGCTGCACCATCGAGGGCTCGCCGCCGCCGTGTAGCACGGACACCAGCGCCTCGCCCACCTTCAGCTCCTGGATGGCGCGTTCCACATCGATCTTGGGGTTCGGCCGGAAAGTCTCGGCCGCGGCGCGGATGCCCTTCTGCTCGATGGGCGTGAAGGCGCGCAGCGCGTGCTGGATGCGGTTGCCGAGCTGTGCGGAGACATTGTTGGGGACGTCGCGCGGGTTCTGGGTCACGTAGTAGACGCCTACGCCCTTGGAGCGGATCAGGCGCGTCACGCGCTCCACCTGCTCCAGCAGCGCCTTCGGCGCCTCGTTGAACAGCAGGTGCGCCTCGTCGAAGAAGAAAACGAGCTTCGGCTTCTCCGGATCACCTATCTCCGGCAGTCTGTCGAACAGCTGGGCCAGCAGCCACAGCAGGAAGGTGGCGTAGAGCCTCGGCGTCTTCATCAGCTTGTCGGCGGCCAGGATATTGATGAAGCCGTGGCCATCCGCGCCCGTGCGCATGAAGTCCTTGATGTCGAGCGCGGGCTCGCCGAAGAAGTTGTTCGCCCCCTGCTCCTCCAGCACCAGCAGGCGGCGCTGGATGGCGCCGACCGAGATGGCGGAGACGTTGCCGTACCTGGTCATCAGGGACTTGCCGCGCTGGCCGATGTCGTTGGCCATCGAGCGCAGGTCCTTGAGGTCGAGCAGCGGCATGTTCTCGTCCGCCGCCACGCGGAAGAGAATGTTGAGCACGCCCTCCTGGGTCTCGTTGAGCTCCATCAGCCGGGAGAGCAGCAGCGGCCCCATCTCCTGCACGGTGGCCCGGATGGGGTGGCCCTGCTCGCCGAACAGGTCCCAGAACACGGTCGGGAAGGCGGTGTTGGACCAGTCGTCGAGCCCGATCTCCTTGGCGCGCTTGGCGAGCCCGTCCTTCTTCTCGCCCATGGCGGAGATGCCGGAGAGATCGCCCTTGATGTCGGCGGCAAACACCGGCACGCCGGCCGCCGAGAAGCCCTCGGCCATCACCTGCAGGGAGACGGTCTTGCCGGTGCCAGTGGCGCCGGTGACGAGACCGTGCCGGTTGGCGAGCTTGAGCTCGAGGCTTTCCGCCCCGGCAGCACTCTTGCCGAGGAAAATCTTGCCCTCTTGCATCAGCGTTTCGCTCTGCCCCATGGCTTGGCTCCCAGACGCTCGGCGACTCGGGGATATGCGCGCCTTTCCGCCCTGATTGCATGCGGCGCGACGCTTGGCAATGCGCGGTTGCATAGCCACCGTGGGGATAACTTGGTAGCCAAATGCAGGCGAAACAATGGGCATTGGCCGGACCGCGGAATGGGCTACCAATGAGGCCAGGGGCGTCCAGCGAGGCGCCGAGACGAGGTCGACCATGCCTGAGCCGATTGTGCCATTGGCGCCGGAGTTCGAGCCGCCTCCGCGGGAAGCGTGGCTAGAGCTGGTCGAGAAGGTGCTGAAGGGCGGCGATTTCGAAAAGCGACTCGTGTCACGCACGGCCGACGGCCTCGCCATCCAGCCGCTCTACACGCGGGCCAATGAGGGCAAATGGGCGGCTGCTGCCGGCCGCACCGGGTGGTTCCCCGGCGGCTGGGACGTGCGCCAGCGCCATGTCGAGAGCGACCCCAAGGCTGCCAATGCGGGCATCCTCGAGGACCTGGAGGGCGGGGCGACGTCGCTCCTCCTGCAGATCAGCGCACCGGGGCAGGCTGGTCTCGGCTACGGCGCCGGCCCTCTGGCCGAGGCCCTCAAAGGCGTCTTCCTCAATGCCTGCACGATCGCGCTGGATGCACGCGAGAACACGCTGGATGCGGCGGGCAGCCTGCTCGAGATCTGGCGCGCGGCGGGCATCAACGAGAACCTGCGCCGCGGTGCGTTCAACTACGACCCGCTGGGCGTGCTGGCCGAGACGGGCACGCTTTACTACCCGGCCGGGCGCTCATGCGAGATCGCGGCCAAGCTGGCCGCCGACTCCCGCACCATGTCGCACGTGACGGCGCTGATCGCCGACGGACGGCCCTATCACGAGGCGGGCGCCAGCGAGGCGCAGGAGCTGGCGGCCATGCTGGCGACGCTCGTTGCCTATCTGCGCGCCTGCGAGGCCGCGGGTCTCAGGCCACGCATGGCGCTGGGGCAGATCGCCGTGGGCCTCGCCGCCGATGCCGACCTGTTCCTGACCATGGCCAAGCTGCGCGCGGCGCGACGGCTCGTTGCGCGCGTCGCCGAGGCCTGCGGGGCCGGCACGGCGGCCGAGAAGATGCAGTTCACAGCCTCCACCTCGGAGCGCATGATGGCGCGGCGCGACCCGTGGGTGAACATGCTGCGCACCACGGTCGCCTGCGCCGGCGCGGCGTTCGGCGGGGCCGAGGCCATCACCGTGCTGCCCTTCACCTGGGCGCTGGGCAAGCCCGATGCGTTCGCGCGGCGCATCGCCCGCAACACCCACCTGGTGCTGCAGGAGGAGAGCGCGGCGGCGCGCGTGATCGATCCGGCGCACGGGTCCTGGTACGTCGAGAAGCTGACCGACGACCTCGCCAAGAAGGCGTGGGACCTGTTCCAGGAGATCGAGGCCAAGGGCGGCATGGCGCGCGCGCTGGAGAGCGGGTTCATCCAGGGCGAGATCGCGAGCGTCGCCGAGGCGCGGGCGAGGGATATCGCCCATGGGCGTGCCGAGCTTACGGGCGTGTCGGCCTTTCCGCAGCTTGGCGATGATGGGGTGAAGGTCGAGCCGCACCCGCCGTTCGATCCGGTGGTGAAGGGTGGCACGTCGGTCGAGCCGATGCCGCCGAGGCGCCTTGCGGAGCCGTTCGAGAAGCTGCGCGACGCTGCGGATGCGCATGCGGCGCGGATCGGCAAGCGTCCGCAGGTGTTCCTGGCCTCGCTCGGCGACCTCGCCCTTCACTCGGCCCGCTCGACCTGGATGCGGAATTTCCTGGCCGCCGGCGGCATCGAGGCCGTCGGTGCCTCCGAGCCGCTGCACAACTCGGCCGACGCCGGCAAGGCGTTCGCGGCGAGCGGCGCGGCGGTCGCCTGCATCTGCTCCTCCGACAAGGTCTACGCGGAGCTCGGCGAGGCGACGGCCGGCGTCCTGAAGCAGGCGGGTGCCAGGCAGGTGCTGCTTGCGGGGCGACCCAAGGATCAGGAGGCGGCACTCAAAGCGGCTGGCGTGGACGATTTCATCTTCGCCGGAGGCGATGCCATCGCCACATTGACCGGGCTGCACGAGGCGCTCGGTGTGCGCGGCTGACGTGCTGGTGGGCTCCGTCGGGTGACACGCGTGCAAATTCACACCGGCGCCGACTGGAAGCCGAGGCGCGGCTCGCGCGCATGATCGGTCCGTTCCGCCCGCGCCGCCGGCATTGCCTGCGGCCGGTTCACCAGGGCCACCAGCACGTAGCTGATGATCATCAGCAGGAACCAGGCGCCGAGCTTGCCGTAGGTCACCATCGACCAGCCGTGCCGCTGGCTGGGGTAGATCCAGGCGGCCGTGAAGGTGCCGATGTTCTCGGCGAACCAGATGAACAGCGCCACCAGCGCGAAGCCGACCAGCAGCGGCATGCGCCGGTGCACCTGCCAGACCTTGAAATACACCCAGCAGCGGCCGAACAGCAGCGCGGTGAGCGCGAACAGGAGCAGGCGGGCATCGAGCACATAGTGGTGGGTGAAGAAGTTCACGTAGACGCCGAGCGCCAGCAGCACGAGCGCCCACAGCGGCGGGTGGTGCGTGAAGCGGAAGTCGAACAGGCGCCAGCAGCGGGCGATGTAGGAGCCGATGGCGGCGTACATGAAGCCGGTGAACAGCGGCACGCCGCCGATGCGCAGGAGAGAGGGCTCCGGGTAGATCCACGAGCCCACCGAGGTCTTGAAGATCTCCATCGCGGTGCCGACGACGTGAAAGATGAAGATGACCTTCGCCTCCTCCCAGGTCTCGAGCTTGAAGGCCAGCATGGCGACCTGGATGGCTACGGCGGCGATGAGGAGGAAGTCGTAGCGGGCGAGCAACGCGCCCTTGGGGTAGAGCATGTGCGTGCCGATCAGCAGCGCCAGCATCAGCGCACCGAACAGGCACGCCCAGCCCTGCTTGATGCCGAAGCGCACGAATTCGTAGAGCGCGTGGGTGGCGGGCCGCTGCCCGGCCCAGGCGCCGATGCGCGCCTCCGCCTCGATGAAGCGGGCCAGCGGTGCCCAAATGCGGGCCGCGCTTCTGGACGCCCCGTTGCGAACCGGTCGCTGCATGAATCCCCTGTCTGCTCAAACCATTGGCTAATATTGCGGGCATTCGGCCTATGGCGCCGCAACGGTGATTTCACTAGATTCAGGCGCAGCAACGGTCGAATGGCGGCGTTTTCGAGCAAGGCGACAGGTGCATGAGTCGAATCCCGGATTTCACCAAGGTGGCGCTGGACGAAGGGGTCAGACCCCTTGCCCTCACGGCTGCGGTCCAAGACGCCAGCGGTAGCGCAAGGGGTCTGACCCCTGACTGGCTCACGCCCGAAGGCATCGCGGTCAAGCGGGTCTACACGGCCGCCGACACGGCGGGCCTCGATTTCCTCGACGGCTATCCCGGCATCGCGCCCTACCTGCGCGGGCCGTACCCCACCATGTACGTGACGCAGCCGTGGACCATCCGCCAGTATGCGGGCTTCTCCACGGCAGAGGACTCCAACGCCTTCTACCGCCGCAACATCGCCGCCGGGCAGAAGGGCCTCTCCGTGGCCTTCGACCTCGCCACCCACCGCGGCTACGACAGCGATCATCCCCGCGTGCGCGGCGACGTGGGCATGGCCGGAGTGGCGATCGACTCGATCTACGACATGCGCACGCTGTTCGACGGCATCCCGCTGGCCGACATGACCGTGTCCATGACCATGAACGGCGCGGTGCTCCCCGTTCTGGCGCTGTTCATCGTGGCGGGCGAGGAGCAGGGCGTGGCGCCTGAGAAGCTCGCCGGCACCATCCAGAACGACATCCTCAAAGAGTTCATGGTGCGCAACACCTACATCTATCCGCCCGATCCCTCGATGCGCATCATCTCCGACATCTTCGCGTTCACGAGCGCGAGGATGCCGAAGTTCAACTCCATCTCCATCTCCGGCTATCACATGCAGGAGGCGGGGGCGACGGCGGACCTGGAGCTCGCCTACACGCTGGCCGACGGTGTCGAATACGTGCGCGCGGGCGTGGCGGCCGGGCTCGACATCGACGCGTTCGCGCCCAGACTCTCATTCTTCTGGGCGATCGGCATGAACTTCTTCATGGAGATCGCCAAGATGCGCGCGGCCCGCCTGCTGTGGGCCAAGCTGATCAGAGGAGAATTCGCGCCCAGGGATGCGCGCTCGCTTGCGCTGCGCACGCACTGCCAGACCAGCGGCTGGAGCCTCACCGCCCAGGACCCCTTCAACAACGTCGCGCGCACGGGGCTGGAGGCGCTGGCGGCGACGCATGGCGGCACGCAATCGCTGCACACCAATGCGCTCGACGAGGCCATCGCCCTGCCGACCGACTTCTCCGCGCGCATTGCCCGCAACACCCAGCTCTTCATCCAGCAGGAGACGGGGACCTGCCGCGTCGCCGATCCCTGGGGCGGCAGCCACTACGTGGAGCGGCTCACCTACGAGCTCGTGCGCAAGGCGCAGGCGCATATCGCCGAGGTGGAAGAGCTGGGCGGCATGGCCAAGGCGATCGCCGCCGGCATCCCCAAGATGCGCATCGAGGAGGCCTCGGCGCGCACGCAGGCGCGCATCGACTCCCGCGCCCAGACCATCGTCGGCGTCAACAAGTATCGCGTCACCGACAAGGCTGAGATCGAGGTGCTCAAGGTCGACAACAAATCCGTGCGCGAGAGCCAGGTCGCCAAGCTGCAGCGGTTGAAGGCCGAGCGTGACCCGCGCGAGGTGGCGGCGGCGTTGAATGCTCTCACAGATACCGCGAAAACAGGCAGTGGGAACCTGCTGGAGCGTGCGGTGGCTGCGGCGCGGGCCAAGGCTACGGTGGGCGAGATCTCCGATGCGATGGAGAAGGTGTGGGGCCGCCATCGCGCCGAGACGCGGGCCGTGTCGGGTGTCTACACTGCGGAGGCGGGAGCAATAGCCAAGGACGTCGATCGTGTGCGGCGCATGTGCGAGGCGTTCGCCGCCGACGACGGGCGGCGCCCGCGCATCCTGGTCGCCAAGATGGGCCAGGACGGCCACGACCGCGGCCAGAAGGTGATCGCCTCCGCGTTCGCCGATTTGGGCTTCGACGTCGACATCGGTCCGCTGTTTGCCACGCCCGATGAGGCGGCGCGGCAGGCGGTGGAGAACGACGTGCACATCATCGGCGTGTCGTCGCTTGCCGCGGGGCATCTCACCCTGGTGCCCGACCTGACGGCCGCGCTGGAGAAGGAAGGCCGCGGCGACATCATGATCGTGGTGGGCGGCGTCATCCCGCCGTCGGACTACGACGCCCTCTTCGAGGCTGGCGCGAAAGCCGTGTTCGGGCCGGGCACCAACATCCCCGTGGCCGCCGCGGACCTGCTCGACAAGCTCAACGCGCAGATGGGCTATGGGCCGAAGGTGGCGGCGGAGTAGAAGCCTCCGTGCAACGGAATTCGTGCCTGACTCATGTTGCACCAATGACGCCCGCTGCAAAGCTACTGCATCCAGAAGCTGCCGAAGTGGAGCAGGAGGCGATTGCGCGCGAGTGCTGGAGCGCATCGTGGCCGACGCGCGCGAAAAGATGGCAACCCCGGTCAGCGCTGCTGAAGATTGGCCTACGGCGCTCGATGAAACGTCGCGGCGACGGAGGAACCGCATGAACACCCCTTCCGGCAGCTGATGGACGGCAGAGCCGAGGAGTCTTCGCGCCGCGGCCGACATTGGTGCATCAACGGGATCGCCATCAAATGCGCTCACGCACGTCCTCAGATTCGCACTTGCCCGAAGACACGCATTTCAGGCGCCTGAGCTTTGCGCCTGTTTCGGAGGTGGGCCTCCTGGTGCCCGAGGCTGAGCTGTTCCGCCCCCGGGCCGATGTCGCTGTTCTGGATGCGATGGCCGACTATGAATCCTACGCAGACAAGTTCTATTTGGTCGCCGAGATCCTGTCCGACAGCAACACGGACAAGGACATCGCGGTGAAGCGGCAGCGCTACCTCCAGCACCCCGACAATCTCTACTTCGTGCTCATCGAGCAGAAGCGTGTGCGCGCCGAGGTCTTCGCCCGCGCGGCGGGCTGGCAGCCAGCGCTGCTCGAAGGTCCCGAGGCGATGCTCGAGATTCCCGAGTGGGGCTTCAAGGTCTCCCTCGCGGCCCTCTACCGGGGTACGCCGCTGGGACTATCCTCGTAGGCTGGCGGTCGCGCACAAGATCGCCGCCACCGCCACGGTCAGCTGTCCGCAATGGGGTGCATATCACCTTGAAGGCACTGCGGCGTTCCAGGCGGGGTGGGCATTGAACGCGCGTTCATCGCGGTGCGGCGAATTCCTCGAGAGGGATCAACATGTCTTGTCAATATGTCCTGGCCGTTTTGGCCGCCCTTGCGCTATCAGCCGCCAGCGTGCACGCCAAGCCCTTCGCGGACATGTTCCCCGGGCGCAAGTATGAGAACCCGCAGGCGCAGCAGTTCGTCGAAAGCCTGGACTACAAGGATGGCATGATCGCACTCGGCGTCGGCGGTGTGCAGCTCAAGGTGCCGCAGGGCTTCTACTACCTCTCCGCCGAGCATTCCCGGCACTTGTCATCACCGAAGCCTGGGGCAATCCGCCCGCGACGGCCGAGAACGTGCTCGGCATGATCATGCCTTCCGGCAAGACCCCGCTCGACGACGCCTGGGGTGCCATCAATCACGTTCGATGAGTGACGGCTATGTCTCCGACGAGGACGCGGCCAACATCAACTACGCCGACCTGCTGAAGGAGATGCAGGATGGCGACGGCGAGTGCAAGCGAGGAGCGGGTGAAGCAGGGCTTTCCCGCGATCCGCTTGGTCGGCTGGGCGTCGCCGCCCTTCTACGATCGGGCCGAACACAAGCTGCATTGGGCCAAGGAGCTGGCGTTCGGCGACTGCAGCGCAGCACACGCTGAACTACGACGTGCGGGCGCTCGGCCGCAAAGGCGTGCTGAAGATCAATTTTGTGGCCGGCATGGACCAGCTCGCCGAGATCAAGGGCGTCATCCCGGCCGTCATGGCATGCCAGAGTTCGTCGTCGGATCGCGATACCAGGACTACGTGCCTGGCGCCGAGTCAAGGCTGGCCGCCTATGGCATCGGCGGCTTGATTGCCGGCAAGGTCTTGTCGAAGGCTGGCCTGCTCGCACTCGCCCTGGCTTCCTGAAGAAGGGCTGAGATGGTCGTGCTGGCGCTGGCCGGACTATGGAAGCTCGTTCGCTCGCTTCTTCCGTAGAGCGCCGAGCACCTGAGAGGCATAGCGGGGCCAGTTCGTTCCATTGGGCCCGAGGTTGACCGATCACGGTGCCCGCTGCTCGGCTGGCATTCACTCTTTGCTAACCTTGCGGCTGCCCCCAAACCGGTCGGCGCCGTCTCCGCTTGACATCCAAAACGCCCCTGGTCTATGTCAGGCGCGGCTGCTGGCACTCAGGCAAGAGAAGTGCTAACAGCCCTTCACCGAACCGCTTCTTGCGCGGCTCCAGGGCCCGTAAACCTCTGAAATCGGAGAGTTTTTCCAGATGAAGTTCCGTCCTTTGCATGACCGTGTGGCTGTCCGCCGGGTCGAGAGCGAGACCAAGTCGGCCGGCGGCATCATCATTCCCGACACCGCGGCCGAGAAGCCCCAGCAGGGTGAGATCATCGCGGCGGGTCCGGGTGCGCGCGACGAGGCCGGCAAGCTCGTGCCCCTCGACGTCAAGAAGGGCGACAAGGTGCTGTTCGGCAAGTGGTCCGGCACCGAGGTGAAGATCGACGGGCAGGAGGTGCTCATCATGAAGGAGAGCGACATCATGGGTGTGCTCGACCGCTAAGGCAGGAAGCGTCAGTCGTCAGTGGTGAGTGGTCAGTCGTGAGTTGTTTCCGCTGCACCGACGCCCTCGACTGACCACTGACGACTGATCATCTCACCGAATTCACGATCCCACGAATGAGGAGCTAACCAACAATGGCTGCCAAAGACGTCAAGTTCTCAGCCGATGCCCGCGAGCGCATGCTGCGCGGCGTCGACACGCTCGCCAACGCCGTGAAGGTGACGCTCGGTCCCAAGGGCCGCAACGTCATCCTCGACAAGTCCTTCGGCGCGCCGCGCACCACCAAGGACGGCGTGACGGTCGCCAAGGAGATCGAGCTCGAGGACAAGTTCGAGAACATGGGCGCCCAGATGGTGCGCGAGGCGGCCCAGAAGACCAACGATGTCGCCGGCGACGGCACCACCACGGCCTGCGTGCTGGCTCAGGCGATTGTGCGTGAGGGGGCCAAGGCGGTCGCCGCCGGCATGAACCCGATGGACCTCAAGCGCGGCATCGACAAGGCGGTCTTGCAGGTGGTCGAGGAAATCGGCAGGCGGTCGAAGAAGGTCAAGAACTCCGAGGAGGTCGCGCAGGTCGGCACCATCTCCGCCAACGGCGAGAAGGCGATCGGCAAAATGATCGCCGAGGCCATGCAGAAGGTCGGCAACGAGGGCGTCATCACGGTGGAGGAGGCCAAGAGCCTCGAGAGCGAGCTCGACGTGGTCGAGGGCATGCAGTTCGACCGCGGCTATCTCTCGCCCTACTTCATCACCAACGCCGACAAGATGATCGCGGAGCTGGAGGAGCCCTACCTCCTCATCCACGAGAAGAAGCTGACCGGCCTGCAGCCGTTGCTGCCCGTTCTGGAGGCAGTCGTGCAAACCGGCAAGCCGCTGCTCATCATCGCCGAAGAAGTGGAGGGCGAAGCGCTGGCCACGCTCGTCGTCAACAAGCTGCGCGGCGGCCTGAAGGTGGCGGCCGTCAAGGCGCCGGGCTTCGGCGATCGCCGCAAGGCCATGCTGGAGGATATCGCCATCCTCTCCAACGGCCAGGTGATCAGCGAGGACCTCGGCATCAAGCTCGAGAACGTGTCCCTCGACATGCTGGGTCGCGCCAAGCGCGTGCGCATCGAGAAGGAGAACACCACCATCATCGACGGCGCCGGCAAGAAGAAGGAGATCGAGGGTCGCGTGGCCCAGATCAAGGCGCAGATCGAGGAGACCACCTCCGACTACGACAAGGAGAAGCTGCAGGAGCGGCTGGCGAAGCTCGCCGGCGGCGTGGCGGTGATCAAGGTCGGCGGCGCCACCGAGGTGGAGGTGAAGGAGCGCAAGGACCGCGTCGATGACGCGCTCAACGCTACGCGCGCGGCCGTAGAGGAGGGCATCGTCGCCGGCGGTGGCGTCGCTCTTCTGCGCGCAACGCAGGCCATCACGGTCAAGGGCGAAAACGACGACCAGAACGCGGGCATCGCCATCGTGCGCAAGGCCCTGCAGTCTCCGATCCGCCAGATCGCCGAGAACGCCGGCGTGGAAGGCTCGATCGTGGTCGGCAAGGTGCTCGAGAAGGCGGCCGGCTCGGCCTTCGGCTACGACGCCCAGAACGACGAGTACGGCGACCTGTTCGAGAAGGGCATCATCGACCCGGCCAAGGTGGTGCGTACTGCACTGCAGGATGCCGCCTCGATCGCCGGCCTCATGATCACGACCGAAGCCGGTGTGGCCGAGGCTCCCAAGAAGAAGGAGGCCCACAGCCACGCGCACGGCGGCGGCATGGGCGGCATGGATATGTAAGCCGCCCGCAACGGCAGACACAATCAAGGATCGCCACCTGCGGAACCTCGCGGGTGGCGATTTTTCTTTGGCTGCGGGGTTGTGCGCCATTACACCCGTTGCCGGGGGGCCATGGCGCGGGTGCTACACATTGGGTGCCGCGGAACCACAGCTAGCGCCAGGATGGTCGCATCACCACCTGTGGGAGACCGTGAGCAAAGGAGGGAGAGGTCATGCCCAGTCGTCGCCGGATCCTGCAGATGCTGGGAGCTGTCGGCGCAGTCGGTGCCGGCGGCTGGGCCTTGTTCGCTGGCGGGCGCGCCAATGCCTACTACCAGGGTCCGGTGTCGGACCATTTCGATGGGGTGCGGTTTTTCAACCCGGGCCAGCCCGGACCGCGGGGGCGGCTGGCGTTCTTCCGCTGGCAGTTCTCCGATCGCGGGGCGGCTTGGCCGCAGAGCTTCCCGAGCCCGTTTGCGCCCGACCGGCCACCGGCGCGGGTTGATGGGGAGGCGGTGCGTGTCGCGTACGTGGGGCACGCGGCGTTCCTGATCCAGACGCAGGGCCGCAACGTGCTGGTCGATCCCGTGTGGGCCGAGCGCGCCGGCCCCTTCTCCTTCCTGGGCCCCAGGCGCGTCAACCCGCCGGGCATCGCCTTCGGCGACCTGCCCCGCATCGACACCGTGCTGGTCACGCACAACCACTACGACCACATGGATGTCGAGACCATCGGCCGGCTGTGGCAGAGCTTCCGCCCGCGCATCGTCACGCCGCTGGGCAACGACACGATCCTGAAGGCGGCGGTGCCGGGGATCGCGGCCGATGTCGTGGATTGGGATGCGACCGTCGATCTGGGCGACGGCATGGCCGTGCACGCCGAGCCGACCCAACACTGGTCGGCGCGCGGCGCCACCGACCGCAGCCACGCGCTGTGGGCGAGCTTCGTGCTGCAGGCGGGGGCCAAGAAAATCTACTGCGTCGGCGACTCGGGCTTCGGCGACGGCGCCACGTTCCGCCGCGTGCGGCAGCGGCATGCCGAGCTGGCGCTGGCGCTGCTGCCGATCGGTGCCTACGAGCCGCGCTGGTTCATGCGCAACGCGCACATGAACCCGGACGAGGCGGTGCAGGCGCTCGAGCTATCGGGCGCGGCGCAGGCGTTCGGCCACCACTGGGGCACGTTTCATCTCACCAACGAGGCGGTGGAGCAGCCGGCGATCGACCTTGCTGCGGCGCTCACTCAGCGTGGCGTAGCGCCTGAGCGCTTCGCCGCGCTGAGGCCCGGCGAGGTGCGGGTGGTGAGCTGATACCGGCGACTCCCCACCCGTCGTCCCGGCCCAGCGATCGCGCTAGAAGCGCGATCGCGCAGAGCCGGGATCTGCGGCGAGGTTTGCCCCTGTGGCAGATCCCGGATAGCCTCAGCCAAAGCCTCGGCTTCCGGGTCATGCTGGAAGCATGCCTCCGGCATGACGGGTAGGGTCATTGGCTCGACGGTCAGACTATTTTTGCAACCGGCCAGCATCTGCTCGCGCTTCTGCGCTTCCGCCTTCCAGCGGTCCGGGTACTGGGTCGCGCACCAGGCCATGTGCGCCGCGCGATCGAAGCTCCAGCTCGGGCCCTTGAAACCGCATTTGCCCTGCTCGTTGCGCTGCTGGTGGCTGACCGCAGTGTCCGCGTACCAGTTGCAGGCGGCCATCTGGGCGCGCGCGTGGGGCGTGACCAGCGCCAGCACCGTGGCGAGGAGCAAGACAGCCGCAAGAAGCCTGATCATCATCGGCATGTGACGTCCCGGTTGGCCGCCAGCTGCGCCTTCCGAATGTGAACAGCCGGGGACGGCCAATGACCTGATACGCAATCTGGGCTTCAGCGGATGCATTGCTCGCCTCGCAGTCGGGCAGCAATTTGAGCCTCCAGCGTGGCCAGCTCCGGCGTCCAGGATGCGGCCTTCGACGCCACCAGATTGGCTTGCGATCTCAGGATCACCCCGTCATCCAGCACCTTGAGGCCGTTGGCCTTCAATGTGGCGCCGGTGGTGGTGATGTCGACGATCAGCTCGGCGAGGCCGGCGGCCGGCGTTCCCTCGGTGGCGCCCAGGCTTTCGACGATGCGGTAGCCCGTCACCCCCTTTTGGGAGAAGAAGCGGCGCGCAAGGTTCATGTACTTGGTGGCGACGCGCACCCGCCGGCCGTGCAGGCGGCGGTAGGCAAGCGACATATCCTCCAGGTCGGCCATGCGGCGCACGTCGAGCCAGCAGGCGGGTGCGGCGACGACGACGTCGGCCTGGCCGAAGCCCATCCCCTGCAGGAAGCGCACGCGCTCGTCGGCGTCTTCCATGGTCTCGCGGATCAGGTCCTCGCCGGTGATGCCGAGGTGCGCCGCGCCGCGCCTCAGGAGCTGCGCGATCTCGGAGGAGGAAACGAAGTTGATTTCGATGCCGGGCAGGCCGTCGATCTCGCCCTTGTAGCCGCGCGCAGGGCCCGAGCGGGAGATGGTGAGCCCCGCCTTGGCGAGGGCCTCGTTGCACTGCTCCATGATGCGGCCCTTGGAGGGGAGCGCGAGGACGAGCTTGGCCGTCATGGCGCGGCCCCCTGCAGCACGGCCAGCAGGCGCTCGGTGTGGATGGAGGCGCCGACGGCGGGCACTTGGGCTCCGGCTCCGACCTCGGCAAGCAGGCTGTCGTAGCGCCCGCCACCCGCGATCGGGCTCTTTGGACCCAGCGCTGGAGCGATGATCTCGAACACGAAGCCCGTGTAGTACTCGAGGTTGCGGCCGAACTCGGCGGAGAACTCGGCATCGGCGGTGGGGACGCCGGCCTTGTCGATGAGGTCGAGCCGGCGCTGGAACGCGTCGAGGCCGGCGGAGAGATCGATGCCGTGGCCGCGCGCGAGCTGCGCAAGCCTGGGCACGGTTTCCCGCACCGGCGCCTTCACGGCCACGTAGCTTTCGATCAGCGCTGCCGTTTCAACCGGCAGCGGCTTCTCGCGCAGGTCGGCGGCCTCGGCCAGCAGCCGCTGGGCGATCTCGGCCGCCGTGCGCGTGCCGATCAGCTCGTGGCCCATCTTGTCGAGGTGCTCCATCACCAGCGCCTCGGCGCCCGCGGGGTCAGCGGGATCGAGCCGGTGCATCAGCTCGCGCGGCAGGCCCGTCGCCTGTGCAGCGCCGGACGTGAGGCGCTGAAGCTCGGCGCGGAAGGCCTCGGGGCGCCAGAACTGGTGCCTGAGCCGCCAGCGCCAGCGCTCCGGCATCGGCAGCGCATTGATCAGCGCCGCGAACAGCCCGAGGTCGCCGATCCTCAGCCTGAACCCGTCGAGGCCGGCATCGCGCAGCGCGGCGACGATGAGGGCGAGCACGGCGGCGTCGTCCTGCTCGCGGTCGGACGCGGCGAAGGACTCGATGCCGGCCTGGCGGAACTCGCGCGGGTGCGACCTGTCCGCGCCCGCGGGCTGATAGCGGAAGGCCGAGCCGCTGTAGCAGTAGCGGGCCGGAGTATTGCCGCCGGCGTGGCGCTCCAGGTGCAGGCGGCAGGTCGGCACCGTGAGGTCGGGGCGCAGGCACAGCTCCGCCCCATCGGGATCGGTGAACACGTACGTGCGCGCCCACAGGCTCTCGCCCACCACGTCCAGGAACAGCCCCGCCGGCTGGATCACGGCCGGCGCCACGCGCTCATACCCCGCACGCGCAAACACCGCCATCAGGCGCTGCGCCTGCGCTTCCAGGGCTTCGATGTCGGTGGGCGTGGCATGGGGCATCGGTCAGCCGCCAATCTCCCTCTCCCCGCTTGCGGGGAGAGGGTCGGGGTGAGGGGCCGCCTCAAGTACCGTCGGAGCTTTGTGCCGCCCCTCACCCTAACCCTCTCCCCACTGAAGAGTGGGGAGAGGGGACGCAGGTGCGCGCTGCCGGCGCGGAAATGCACAACTGCTACGCATGACCTCACCCCTGTGCCGCGCGAGCACGTCGCGCACCGCGGCGACGAGGTTGGCTTCGGGCACGGAAACCTGCGCCGGGCGGCCTTCGCGCCATTCCTTGCTGTCCTTGATGGTGGCGGCCGCCTTGGCGCCTTCGATCAGGTCCTTGATCTGCACCTCGCCCTTGGCGCGCTCGTCGCCGCCCTGGATGACGACGCACGGCGCCCCGCGCCTGTCGGCGTATTTCATCTGCGCCTTCATGCCGGCGGTGCCGAGATACATCTCGGCGCGGATGCCGGCGGCCCGCAGCGTCTGCGCCATCTTCTGGTAGTCGGCGAGGCGATCCTTCTCCATGACGAGCACGACGACGGGGCCATCGGACGCGGCCGGCTTGTCCTTGTTGAGCGCGGCCAGCGCCGCCTGCAGGCGCGATACGCCGATGGAGAACCCGGTGGCCGGCACCTTGGTGCCGAGGAACCGCTCGACCAGCCCGTCGTACCGCCCGCCGCCGCCGACCGAGCCGAAGCGCACGGTCTGGCCGTCCTCGTTCTACGACGGGGATGGTGATCTCGGCTTCGAACACGGGGCCGGTGTAGTACTCCAGGCCGCGGACGACGGATGAATCCAATCGAATCCGATCTTGCGCCATAGCCCGCAGCCTCGCAGCAAGAGTGATCAGTCGTCCGAGCTCTTCAATCTCCTGCAGATGCCAGTTGTCATTACCGAAGCCCGAACTTCGTTTCCGCGTGGACGATCGTCGACAGGCTATCAGACGAAGTATGCCCTCTTCATGCTTGCCAGCTCAGCATTGTCCTCTGGCTGCCGGCTGGCCACTCGTGGTTCTCAGCTCGATCGAACTCCACGAAATTGCCACGATCAAGATGTCTGATCTGCTCTGTCGTCGAGGCCAGCGCCCTTCGTGAAGTCTCCGCTCTCGTCCTTGCGGCCGGCTCCGAGCAAGAGCTCTGCACGCCTTCGCGTCCGAGCCGGTCGAACTTGTCGATAGCTCGCAGGACAGTCAGGCGTCGCGCAGCGTCTCGCTCACCGCCAAGCCCGATTGCTTCCATCACGCCATCAAGCACCTTGCGGCTGTTGACCTTGATCACATAGTCGCCGCGCTTGATGCCCAGCGCCTCCATCGTATCCGCCGCCAGCATGCAAATCTCCGCATCCGCGGCGATGTTGTCCGTCCCCACCGTATCGGCGTCGAACTGGGTGAACTGGCGGAACCGCCCCGGGCCCGGCTTCTCGTTGCGCCACACGGGCCCCACGGCGTAGCGGCGGAAGGGCTTGGGCAGGCGGTCGAAGTTCTCGGCCACGTAGCGGGCCAGAGGCGCCGTCAGGTCGTAGCGCAGCGAGAGCCACTGCTCGTCCTCGTCCTGGAACGAGAACACGCCCTCGTTGGGCCGGTCCTGGTCGGGCAGGAACTTGCCCAGCGCATCGGTGTACTCGATGGCCGGCGTCTCCAGCGGCTCGAAGCCGTAGCGCTCGTAGACCTGCCGGATCGTGGCCAGCATGCGGCTCGTCGCCCGCAGCTCGTCGGGCGACGTGTCGAGAAAGCCCTTGGGCAGCCGGGCCTCGGGACCCGTGTTTTTGTTCGACTTGGCCATTGCGCTGAAAGCCCTCGAAATTTCGGCGCTTATAGCCGATCGGCTCCGCTGCGGCAAAGCAGCTCCAGCGTAGGTCGCATTAACCCTGACAATGGTTCAAATCGGGGTCATACCGCCGAGCCAATGAATCCACCCGTCATCCCGGAAGCCGAGCCCCGGCGGAGGCCGGGGCGAGACTATCCGGGATCTGCCGCACGGACACCGCTCGCCGCAGGTCCCGGCTCTGCGCAATTCGCGCTTCTAGCGCGATAGCTGGGCCGGGATGACGGGTGGAAGGATAGGCCGCTCAGTAGCAGACCCCTCGCGCTGACAGATCGTTCTTTCCAAAGACGTTGGAGGCGAGGGGTCTGACCCCTCCGCGTCCAGCTCCGCCTCAGAAACGGTAGCCGTAGCGCACGCCGATGCTGTCGAGGCCTTCGTTGCTGTCGGCGAGGAAGCCGTTCGAGATGTGCTCGAAATAGACCGAGATGCTGTTGCGCTCGTTGAAGCGCCAGCCGATCTCGATGGGGATATGGAACAGGACCCGCGAGCCCAGCGCCTTGCGGTCGGGATCGGTAGGGTCGAGCAGCCCGTCGTGCACCGCCGCGCCCAGGCCGATGCCGAAAAAGATGCCGCTGGGTCCCTCGATCTCCCAGCGCGCGTCGATGTAGGCCTTGCTGGTATCGCCGGCGGTGTTGACCGTGGCGCCGATGGCCGGCCGGATGGTGCCGCCGAGGATGGGGAAACCCGAGCCGAACAGCAGCTCGGCATTGATGTCGATGCCGCTTTCCAGGCGGAAGCCGCTCCACAGGCCTGGCACGTCGTGGGCCAGAACGCCGCCCCGGAACTCGAGGCCGCTCGGCACGTAGGCGCCCTGGGCCACCGCGTCATCGGCGCGGGCGAGGCCTATCAGCAATGCAAGCGCGGCAAGCAAAGCCCGCAAGGGACACGCTCTCCTGGTTGAGCCTGACGTGGTTCGCCCGTAACGCTGGCAAGCGGCGCACACTAAGCGATCCGGGCGCCGTCGGCAAAACGGGCTTGGGCCTCGCCGCTCGCAGCGCAGCATTTTGCTGCGCCGCCGTGGCAAATCGGCCAGCCCGCTGGCGAAAGAACCACGCTAGGCGGCGCCGCAACCTTGTAGGCGTGGAACGCAGCCCGTAGCTTCGGTGATGCCGATGCGCAACGGGTCGCGCGGTCCTCGAGAGCAAGGGCGTCCTCTGGGGGCTTCGATCCTATCAGGGGGGTTACTGCGATGGAGGCGTTCACCGCCTTCCTCGAGACTATGACGCGCGCGCTCGTTGCCGGATTCTCAGCCGCCCCCCTCATCTGGGCGGGCGCGGTTGTCCTGCTCCTGCTCGTGCTGGCCATTGTAGCGCTATGGCGCCGGACGCCGCGCGGGGAGGTGGAGGCCATCTTCCTGGCCTCGGCCGCCGCCACCCGCAAGGCCCGCGAGATCGCCGACATCGACGCCTTTGCCAAGCGGGCCGGCGCGGCCGCGGACGAGCTCAAGGCGCAACTGAGGCGCCTGCGGGCCGGGCACCACTCGCACGTGAAGATCTACGTCGACCACTCCAACTTCATCAAGACCTGGAACGGGGCCGTGCACGGGCGCGACCGTCCGCTCGAGCACGACGTGGACTGGCAGGCGCTGACCCAGGTGCTGCTGGAGGAAACGGGTGCGTGGCTGACGGGCGCGCGCAAGGCGCCGCAGGCGCTGCTCTATCGCGGCATGCACGTCTACGGCACGCTGTTCGAGGACGACTACTTCAAGCTGCTCGACACCATGCTGCGGCACGAGCAGTCGGCGCCCAACAAGCTCTCCCTGCCGATCCGGCTGCGCAAGGAGACGATCGAGAAGTGGCGCGAGGAGAACGAGCAGCACAAGGTGGAGCTGACGCGCGAGATCCGCAACGTGGTGGGCTGCATAATGGTGCCGATCTACCGCCGCACGCCGCGCGAGGACCAGCTCTCGAGCTGCCAGTATACGGCAGGGGGCATACCGATCGCGCCCGAGAAGATGCTCGACACCTACATCGCGACCGACCTCATTGGCGATGCCACCTTCGATGCCTACGACATCGCGCTGCTGGTGTCGGAGGACAGCGATTTCATCCCCGCCGTGGAGTTCGTGCAGGACATGCGCTCCAAGCCGGTGATCCACGTCGGCTTCGGCGGCCACACCAACGACCTGCGCGCCAAGTGCCGGTATCGCATCGACCTGGCGAGGGGCGGCCTGTTCCGCCGCATGCAAAGGGGGCGGGCGGCGAACGGGGCGAAGGGGAAGGGGTGACGGTCAAAAAGTTGGCCTGGTTCGGCGCTTGTGCCGCGTGTCGCACGCCGCCTGTGCTATGATGTTGGAATGAATCGCGATACCGCCCTTGGCATGATCAGGCGCCACGAGGCTGAGCTGAGAGAGCTCGGCGTCGTTAGCCTGTCGCTCTTCGGATCGACCGCGCGGGATGAGGATGGTCCAAACTCCGACGTGGACGTGGCCGTCCGGCTGGAGCACACCCGTGGCGGCTTTGCTACGTTTGGCCGCCTGGACCGCATTCGCGAGCGCCTTACCGAGATTCTCGGGACCCGCGTGGACGTGGTACCCGAGCCCACGGAGCCAGGCGGGATCAAAGCTGCCGTCGACAGGGACCGCCGCCTTGCCTTCTAGACGCCCCAGCATGCGCTTCATCGACATCATCGACAACATCGACGCCATCGCGCGCTACATCGAAGGCATGAGCCGAGAGGAGTTCATCGCCGACACAAAGACCTACGATGCGACCGAGCGCTGTCTCGCGCGCATCAGCGAGGCGGCAAGCAAGTTGGGCCTGCTCGCCGAGGAGCTGGCGCCCGATGAGCCATGGGCGGACATCCGGGGTATCGGCAACTGGCTTCGCCACGACTATCCGAGCGTCATCAAAGAGACGATTTGGAAGACTGTCACGGAAGATTTGGCCTCACTTCGCCGCTCATGCGAAGCTGCAATTCGTGAGATCGAGCGGCGTCATCGACAAGACGGCAGCAAGAGCTGAGGCCGGCATCGCAGCAGGCGCCGCATCACCCCCTGAGCAGTCGCCGCGCGTCCCAGTAGGTCTCGCCCACGGCCGCCGCCACGGCTGGATGGGCGATGCGGCCCTTGTGGACGTTGAGGCCGTCGAGCAGGTGCGGGTCGTCGGCGAGCGCGGCCTCGGGACCCTTGTTCGCCAGCGCCAGGACGAAGGGCAGGGTGGCGTTGTTGAGCGCGAAGGTGGAGGTGCGCGCCACCGCGCCCGGCATGTTGGTGACGCAGTAGTGCACCACCTCGTGCACCACGTAGGTGGGCGCCGCGTGGGTGGTGGGGCGCGAGGTCTCCGAGCAGCCGCCCTGGTCGATGGAGATGTCGATGATCACCGAGCCGCGCTTCATGGCCTCGATGTGCTTCGCCGTGAGCAGCTTGGGCGCGGCCGCGCCGGGCACCAGCACCGCGCCGATGACGAGGTCGGCGTCGAGCACGTAGTCCTCCACCGCCTGGCGGGTGGAGAAGATGGTGTTGACCGCGGCGCCGAACTGCTGGTCGATGGCGTAGAGGCGGTCGACGTTGATGTCGATGACGGTCACCATGGCCTCGAGCCCAATGGCCATGCGCGCGGCGTTGATGCCGGCAACCCCGCCGCCCAGCACCGTCACCTTCGCCGGCGCCACCCCCGCCACGCCGCCGAGCAGCATGCCGCGACCGCCCTGCTCCATCTCCAGGCAGTGGGCGCCGGCCTGGATGGCCATGCGGCCCGCCACCTCGCTCATGGGCGCCAGCAGCGGCAGGCCGCCGCGCGGGCCTGTCACCGTCTCGTAGGCGATGGCGGTGACGCCCGATCGCATCAGGGCCTTGGCCTGCTCGGGGTCGGGCGCCAGGTGAAGATAGGCGAAGAGGGTCTGGCCCTCACGCAGCAGCTCGAGCTCGGCGGGCTGCGGCTCCTTCACCTTGACGATGAGGTCGGCGGTGAACACCTCGGCGGCCGTCTGAAGCACCGTGGCGCCAGCGCGCTGGTAGTCGGCATCGCTGATCCCCTGGCGCGCCGCGGCGTCGTGCTCCACGAGCACCTCGTGCCCGTGCGCCACCGCCTCGCGCACGCTCGCCGGCGTCATGCCGACACGATATTCGTGGACCTTGATCTCTTTCGGCACGCCGATGCGCATGGGGCTGGATCTCCGCAAGCGGGCGGCGAGGCCCGCGCTCAGTTGAGTGCGATCAGCGGGCTGGCCGCGGGCACATCGTGCACGTGCCGGGCCAGCGCCTCCAGCCCGCGCGGCACCGGGCCGCCGTAGGCCCAGTCGAGCAACTCCACCGTGTGGGCGACGGGCATGTCCACGGCGCCCTCGAGCTGCGTGATGCAGCCGATGTTGCCGGTGGCCACCACGTCAGGGCGCACGCTCTTGATGTGGGCGGCCTTGCGCTCGCGCAGCTCTGCGGCGATCTCGGGCTGCAGGATGTTGTAGGTGCCGGCCGAGCCGCAGCACAGGTGGCCCTCCGGCACCTCCACCACGGTGAAGCCGGCGTTGCGCAGCAGCTTGGGCGGCTCGTCGGTGATGCGCTGGCCGTGCTGCATGGAACAGGCCGAGTGGTAGGCCACGCGCAGCGATGACCAGCGCGCGGGCGGCCCCATGTCGTAGGTGGCGAGGAACTCGGTGACATCGCGTGTCATGCCGGCGATTCTCGCGGCGGCCTCGGCATAGTTGGGCTCGCCCTTCAGCATGTGGCCGTAGTCCTTGACGGTGGTGCCGCAGCCCGATGCGTTGATGATCACCGCATCCACAGGATCGCCCTTGGCCATCACGCGCAGCCAGGCATCGACATTGTTCTTGGCCATGGCCACGCCCGCCGCTTCACGGCCCATGTGGTGGACGAGCGCCCCGCAGCAGCCGGCGCCCGGGGCCACCTCGACGTCGACGCCGCGCCGCGCCAGCAGGCGGATGGTGGCGTCGTTGATCTCGGGTCGCAGCACCTGTTGGGCGCAGCCGGCCAGCAGGATGACACGCTTGCGGCGCTCGGCCTTGGTGGTGGCGGTGCCGGCGCCGGCGAAGCTGGCGCGGGGCAGCAGCAGCCCGGTCGGGGCCAGCTCCAGCATGGCCACCAGCTCCTTGGGCGCAAATCTGCGCAGGAGGCCGAGGAACGGGCGCGCCAGGCGTGCAGCCCTCAGCGCCAGGCGGAAGCGCTCCGGATAGGGCACCGTGGATGCTACCAGGCGCCGGATGGCGCGGTCCTTGAAGGAGCGCCGGCCCGTCGCCTCGATGTGGGCGCGCGCGTGGTCGACGAGGTGCATGTAGTCGACGCCGCTGGGGCAGGTGGTCATGCAGGAGAGGCAGGAGAGGCAGCGGTCGACGTGGCGCTGCACCACGGGCGTCGCCCTGCGTCCGCGCTCGAACATCTCCTTCATGAGGTAGATGCGCCCGCGCGGGCTGTCGCGCTCGTCGCCGAGCGTCACGTAGGTGGGACAGGTGGCGATGCAGAACCCGCAGTGCACGCACTTGCGCAGGATCCTGTCGATCTCCGCCGTGCGCGGGTTCTTGAGCTGCCTGGGCTTGAAGTTGGTCTGCATGGGCGCGTTGTACCGTAGGGCGCAATAAGGCGATAGCCGCATTGCGCCGCTCTCGGAGACCAGGTGCACCGGTGCAATGCGCTGCCGCTTATTGCACCCTACCTCGCTCGCTTCAAAACCCTGGATACATCCGCCCCGGATTGAGGATGCCGGCGGGGTCGAACGTGGCTTTGAGCTTGCGGGAGAGCTTCTCGACGCCGGCCTCGAGCGGTTGGAACACCTCCACGGCGGCGCGCACGACAGGCTCGGCGCGGATCAGGGTGGCGTGGCCGCCGTGGGTGGCGATCACCCGGCGCACGTCGGCGGCGCCGGCATCGGTGGTGGGGAGCACCTCGGCCCACACCAGCCCGCCCGACCAGTCGTAGAAGGCGCGGCACTCCATGTAGGCGCTGATCGCCGCCACGACTTTCGGGGCAGCGGTCGGCGCAGTCGAGATGCGCCACAGCGGCGCCTCGCTTCCCTGCAGCAGGGACAGCCGCCGCAGCTCGTCCCAGAAGCTGAGCGAATTGTCCCGGTCGAGCTCGTTGAGCTCGCCGTAGGCCTTGAGCATGTCCTTGAGCTTGGCCTTGCGGTAGGCCACCGACTTCGAGAAGTTCTCGAGCCGGAGCGCCGTGAGGCCCTGCCCCAGGTTGCGCAGGCCCGGATGCTCGAGGCGAGCCACGAGTGCGGGGTGCAGGTGGACTGCGCCCGACACCTCGAACGGGCTCGCCATCGCGGTGCACATGACCTCGACCGCGAACTCGTCGGGCAGGCCCAGCAGCACAACCGTGCCGGTGTCCTCAGGGATCGGCAGCACCTTGAACGTCACCTCGCTGAGCACGGCGAGCGTGCCCCAGCTGCCCGACAGGCCACGGCAGAGATCGTAGCCGGTGACGTTCTTCATCACCCGTCCGCCGGACTTGAAGATTTCGCCGCGGCCGTTGATGCCTCTCACGCCCAGAAGATGGTCGCGTGCCGCCCCGACGGAGAGGCGCCGGGCACCGGAGAAGTTGGTGGCGAAGACGCCGCCGATCGTTGCCTGCCCCCGCTCGCTGCCAACGAGGCGACCCAGCTCGATAGGCTCGAAGGCCAGCATCTGGCCGCGGTCGGCCAGGTCGGACTCGATCTGCTTCAACGGGGTGCCGGCGCGCGCCGCCATCACCATCTCGCTCGGCTCATACAGGGTGATGCCGCGCAGGGCCCCGGCCGAGATGTTGGCCGCCGTCTGCATGGGCCGGCCGATCTTCTGCTTGGAGCCGCTGCCCGACACCTCGAGCGGGGTCCCGGCGGCGGCTGCCTCGGCGAGCACGCGCGCGAACTCGCGCTCGTCGACGGGACGCATCTGTGAGAGCACGGTCACTGGCGCCTCATGCGGCCTCGCGCGCCGCCTCGCGGCCGTCGAGCGGGAAGACCTTCGCCGGGTTCAGCAGCCACTTGGGGTCGAACACCGTCTTGATGCGCATCTGCACGTCGAGGTCGGTCGGGCTGAACTGCACGCGCATGAGGTCGCGCTTCTCGATGCCCACCCCGTGCTCGCCGGTCAGGCAGCCACCGGAGGCGACGCACAGCCCGAGGATCTCGGCGCCCGCCTGCTCGGCCCGCTCGGCCTGCGCCTCGTCGTTGGCATCGTAGAGGATCAGGGGATGCAGGTTGCCGTCGCCGGCGTGGAAGATGTTGGCGACCTTGAGGCCGTGCTTGTCGCAGATGTGCGATATGGCGACCAGCACCTCGCCGAGCTTGCCCAGCGGGATGACGCCGTCCATGCAATAGTAGTCGGAGATGCGGCCGATGGCGCCGAACGCCGACTTGCGCCCCTTCCAGATCGCCGCGCTCTGTTCAGCGCTCTGGCTGATGCGCAGCACGGTCGGATGGAAGCGCTTGGCGATGTCGGCAATGACGTTGAGCAGGCCGACGATCTCCTCGTTCGACCCCTCCACCTCTACGATCAGCAGGGCCTCCACCTCGGTCGGGTAGCCGGCCTTGGCGAAGGCCTCGCACACCTGGATGGCCGGCTTGTCCATGAACTCGATGGCCACAGGAATGATGCCGGCGGCGATGATGGCGGACACGCACTTGCCTGCAGCCTCGCTGGAGCCGAATCCCAGCAGCATCGGACGGGCGCCTTCGGGCGAGCGCAGGATGCGCACCGTCGCCTCCGTGACGATTCCCAATTGCCCTTCGGAGCCGACGATCAGGCCCATCAGGTCGTAGCCGGGCGAATCCAGGTGCGCGCCGCCGATCTCGACCACTTCGCCGTCCATCAGCACCATCTTGAGGCCCAGGACGTTGTTGGTGGTGACGCCGTACTTGAGGCAATGGGCGCCGCCAGAGTTCATGCCGATGTTGCCGGCGAGCGTGCAGGCGAGCTGGCTGGAGGGGTCGGGCGCATAGAAGAAGCCCTCCGCCTTCACGGCCTCGCTGATGCCGAGGTTGGTGATGCCGACCTCGACCCGGGCGGTGCGGTTCATGGTGTCGATGTCGAGCACGCGGCTCATGCGCGACACGCCGATCACCAGCGCGTCCTCGGCCGGCAGCGCGCCGCCCGAGAGCGACGTGCCGGCACCCCGCGCCACCACCTTGACGTCGTTGGCGTGGCAGTAGCGCAGCAGCCGCGACACCTCCTCGGTGGAGGAGGGCAGCGCTACCGCCAGCGGCACGCGGCGATAGGCCGTCAAGGCATCCGTCTCATAGGCGCGCCGGCCCTCCTCGTCGGCGATGATGGTGTCGGGCGGCACGAGACGGCACAGATCCGCGACGATGTTGTCGCGTTGCCGCACGACTGCGCGGTCCGGTTGGGGCAGTGCCAGCGGCATGACAGGCCTCGCCGAATTCCGTGTGCTCGGGCAGGGGCCGCGCAGGACGCGGTGCCCCTCCCCGCCTCTTGCCCGATGGTATATCACAACGTGCGTGCTGCGAACGGTCGCGTGGGAAAAAGCTGTCCCTCTGCTAGCGTTTTTGCGGTGCCGGGACAGAATCGAAGGGAGCCGGGAGCAAGCATGGTGCGCCACCGCAAATCGATCCGAATCGAGAATCGCAACCGCCGCCATGGCGATCGCCTGTGCCGTGAGCGCGGTGCCGGGCTTGACCCGGGCGCAGGAGGGGAATGCCGAGGAAGGCGCCGAGGTGTTCAAGAAGTGCCGTGCCTGCCACGACGTCGGCCCCGAGGCCAAGAACAAGGTGGGGCCCATCCTCAACGGCATCATCGGCCGAGCGGCGGGCACCATCGAGGGCTACAACTACTCGGACGCCAACAAGCAGGCCGGCGCCAAGGGCCTGGTGTGGACCGAGGAGGTGATGTTCAAGTACCTCGAAAACCCGTTGACCTTCATGCCCGGCACCAAGATGGCATTCGCAGGCGTCAAGGACGAGCAGGACCGCAAGGACGTGATCGCGTACCTGAAGAAGAACTCGAAGCAGTAGCGTGTCCCTCTCCCCGTACTGCTCCATCCTCTCCCCACCTCATGGGGAGAGGGTTAGGGTGAGGGGCGGCCCCAACGACGATCCGAGCTTTGTGCCGCCCCTCACCCCAGCCCTCTCGTCATGGCGAAGCCATGCTCCGCATGGACGCAAGCGGGGAGAGGGAGAAAAGTGAGCCCATGCCATCTATCCCGCAGCGTCCGCGCGTCGGCCTGTTCGTCACCTGCCTGGTCGATCTGTTCCGCCCCTCGGTGGGGTTTGCGGCCGTCAAGCTGCTGCGCGATGCCGGCTGCGAGGTGGACGTGCCCAAGGCGCAGACCTGCTGCGGGCAGCCCGCCTACAACTCGGGTGACAAGGCAACCGCGCAGGACCTCGCGCGCCAGACGATCGCCGCCTTCGAGGACTGCGACTATGTGGTCGCGCCGTCGGGATCGTGCGCCGGCATGCTCAAGGTGCACTATCCCGAGCTGCTGGCCGACGATGCCGCGTGGGCACCTCGCGCCAACGCTTTCGCCGCCAAGGTGCACGAGCTGATCTCCTTCCTGGTCGACGTGCGCGGCGTGACCGCGGTCAGCGCGGAGTTCAGCGGTCGCGTCACCTATCACGACAGCTGCTCGGGCCTGCGCGAGCTGGGGGTGCGGCAGCAGCCGCGGCTTCTGCTCGCTTCCATGCCGGGGTTGCAGCTCCTGGAGCTTGCCGACACCGAGGCCTGCTGCGGCTTCGGCGGCACGTTCTCGGTCAAGTATCCCGACATCTCCAATGCCATCGTCGAGCGCAAGACCTCGGATGTGACCGCAACCGGTGCCGACGTGCTGCTCGCCGGCGACCTCGGCTGCCTGATGAACATGGCGGGCAAGCTGCGCCGCCAGGGCCGCAGGATCGCCGTGCGCCACGTGGCCGAGGTGCTCGCCGGCGAGACGCGCGATCCTGCCATCGGTGAGGGCCCATGAAGCTCACCTCGCCCGCCTTCAAGGAGAACGCGACGGCCGCGCTCGCCGATGCGCAGCTGCAGCGCGCTCTGAGCAGCGTAGGTCCGGGGCTCGCGGCGCGGCGCGGCGCTGCGCGCGCCGGCCTGCCCGAGTTCGAGGCGCTGCGCGAGGAGGGCCGCCGCATCAAGGACCACACGCTCGCCAACCTCGACGCCTACCTCGAGGCGTTCGAGAGCAAGGCCAGCGAGGCCGGCAGCGTCGTGCACTTCGCGCCTTCGGCAGTGGACGCGCGCGCGATCATCCTCGAGATTTGCCGCCACGCCGGCGCCCGTGTCGTCACCAAGGGCAAGTCGATGATCTCCGAGGAGATCGGGCTCAATGATGCGCTCGAGGCGGCGGGCCTCGAGGTCGTGGAGACGGACCTGGGCGAGTACCTGATCCAGATCCGCGGCGAGACGCCGAGCCACATCATCGCGCCCGCCATCCACCTCACGCAGGAGCAGGTGGAGGCCGACTTCCGCCGTCTGCATACGAGCCTGCCGAAGGAGCGCCAGCTGATCGAGCCGGCCCAGCTGGTGGCCGAGGCGCGCCAGATCCTGCGCGAGAAGTTCCTCGCTGCCGACGTCGGCATCACGGGCGCCAACTTCCTGATCGCCGAGACTGGTTCCTCGGTGATCGTCACCAACGAGGGCAACGGCGACCTCACCCAGTCGCTGCCCAGGGTGCATATCGTGCTGGCTTCCATCGAGAAGATGGTGCCGACGCTGGAGGACGTGGGCACGCTGATCCGCCTGCTGGCGCGGTCGGCCACGGGACAGGAAATCTCGACCTATACAACCTTCTCCACCGGGCCCAGGCGTGCCGGCGATCCCGACGGACCGCAGGCGTGCCATGTGGTGATCCTCGACAACGGGCGCTCGGAGCTGCTCGCCTCCCAGTTCCGCGAGGTGCTGCGCTGCATCCGCTGCGGGGCGTGCATGAACCACTGTCCGGTCTACGGCGCCATTGGCGGCCATGCTTACGGCTGGGTCTATCCGGGCCCCATCGGGGCGGTGCTGACGCCCGCGCTGATCGGCGTGCGCAAGGCGGGCCACCTGCCCAACGCTTCGACGTTCTGCGGGCGCTGCGAGGCCGTGTGTCCAATGAAGATCCCGCTGCCCGGCCTCATGCGGCATTGGCGCGAGGAGGAGTTCCGGCTGGGTGCCAGCTCTCTCGCCGCGCGGCTCGGCCTCAAGGTCTGGGCCGCTTTTGCCAGGCGGCCGCGACTTTATCACGCGGCGGCAAGGCTCGGCATGCCGCTGCTGAGCCTCTTCGCGCGGCGGGGCGCTCTGAAGCTGCCGCTGGCCGGCGGCTGGACGCGGCATCGCGATCTGCCGGCGCCGCAGGGGCGCACCTTCCAGGCCCTGTGGGCGGACACGCGAGCCGGGGTACCCCGATGAGCAGCGCCGGTGTGCCGGGCCGCGTGGCCGTGCTCTCCAGGGTCCGCAACGCGCTCGGTGGCTCACGCGCGGAGGCCGAGCGCCGCGCCGCTGTCGCTGCTCGTTTGGGCCAGCCGGTTCAACCCCTCGTGCCCGAGCGCGCCAGGCGCGGGAAGGACCAGCAGCGCCGCGATTTCCGCGCCTTCCTCGAGGGCCAGTCCGCCACCGTCGTCGAGGTGGCGAACGGCGCCGAGGTGCCCGCCGCTGTCGGGCGCTATCTTCGCGGCGCCAATCTCCCGCTCAGGGTGCGGGCTGGCGGCGATCCCTATCTTGCGGGGCTGCCCTGGCAGAGTGAGCCCGCGCTGGAGCGCCTGCCGGGGCCCGCCGCGGCAGGCGACGAGGTGGGCCTGAGCCATGCCGAGGCAGCCATCGCCGAGACCGGCACACTGGTGCTCGCTTCCGGGCCCGACAACCCCGTCACACTCGACTTCCTGCCCGAGACCCACATTGTGGTGGTGAAGGATGAGGACTTGGTGGGCGGCTACGAGGGCGCCTGGGAGAAGATCAGGGCCCGCTACGGCCGGCGCCAGATGCCGCGCACGGTGAATTTCGTCTCCGGGCCCTCGCGCACGGCCGACATCGGCGGCCAGCTGGTGATGGGCGCGCACGGCCCGCGGCGCCTGTGCGTCATCCTCGTGCGCGATTGACGGGCCGTCCCTCAGCGACGGCTGCGGATGCAGCCGTCGAGGCAGCGCTGCAGCTGCGCCTGGCAGCGTTGGCGATTGCTGGTCGACTTGTAGCAGGCGCCGTATCCTTCCCAGCAGGTCGCCCTGCACGACCCCTGGGCGCGCGTCTCCGTCGGCGACAGCAGCCCACCCAGTGCGACGAGCAGGGCCAGCGCGCCGGCGGCAAGCAACAGATTTCTGCGACCTCTCACGGCGCGCACTCCTGGCCAGCACCCCGGCGCCAGCGTCCGCGTCGCGCGGGCCAGCAGAGGCGGGCATGGCCACTGCTACGGTCGCAACCATGAACAAACGCTGAATACAGGAGACACGTGGGAGCCGCGCATGGATTATCCAGGGGCAGCGCTGGAAGGCCGCTTTCACAGCGGGCATCAGAAGGCAAACTCGGTAAACAAGGGAGCAGTGCTGCGGCCCCAGTTGCCCGCATAGCGTGCCAGCATCTCCTCGGCCGGCGTGCAGCCCTCGCTCAGGATGGCCTCGATGGGCTCCAGGAATGTGGTCTCGTCGCGTCCCTCCCTGTCGAGCAATGCACGCCGCTCGAGGCCGGCGCGCGAGATGGCGAGCACCTGGCGCGCCACCTCCAACACGCTGGTCTTGCGGAGCGGTGTGCTGAGCGCGGTGCGCGGCACGGCGTCCCGCAGCCCCTGGCGCTCCTCGGCGGTCCAGCCCTTCACCAGGTCCCACGCGGCATCCAGCGATGTGCGCTCGTAGAGCAGCCCGGTCCAGAACGCAGGCAGCGCACAGATGCGCCGCCATCGCCCGCCGTCGGCGCCGCGCATCTCCAGGAACCGCTTCAGGCGCACTTCGGGGAACAGCGTGGTCAGGTGGTCGGACCAGTCGTCGAGCGTGGGGCGCTCGCCCGGCAGCTGCGCCAGCCTGCCGGCCAGAAAATCCCGGAAAGAGGCGCCCGCGGCGTCGATATAGCGGCCGTCGCGGTAGACGAAATACATGGGCACATCGAGCGCATAATCGGCGTAGCGCTCGAAGCCCATGCCGGGCTCGAACACGAACGGCAGCATGCCGGTGCGGCGCTTGTCCGTATCGCGCCACACCTCGCTGCGCATGGAGAGGAAACCGTTGGGCCGCCCTTGCGTGAACGGCGAGCAGGCGAAGATGGCGGTGGCGATCGGCTGCAGGGCCAGCGATACGCGGAACTTCTTCACCAAGTCTGCCTCGTCCGCGAAGTCGAGGTTCACCTGGATGGTGCAGGTGCGATACATCATGTCGAGGCCGCGCGAGCCGACCTTGGGCATGTAGCGCGTCATCACGTCGTAGCGCTGCTTGGGCATGCGCGGCGTTTCTTCCAGCGTCCAGTTGGGCGAGAAGCCGACGCCGAGGAAGCCGATGCCGAGCGGCGAGCCGACCTTAAGGCATTGGCTCAGATGCGTGTGCGTTTCCGCGGCCACCTCGTGCACGCTGCTGAGCGGATCGCCGGACAGCTCGAACTGGCCGCCAGGCTCCAGCGAGACCGTGCCGCCCGCCTCGCCTTCGGGGCGCTTCAGCGCGATGATGGTGTCGCCCTCCATGATCGGCAGCCAGCCGAAGCGGTCGATCAGGCTCTGCATCAGGGCGCGCACGCCGCGCGGCCCCGCATAGGGCACGGGCTCGAGCGTGTCGACACGGAAGAGAAGCTTCTCGTGCTCGGTGCCGATGCGCCATTGCTCCGGCGGCTTCGACCCCGCCGCGATCCAGGCGACGAGGTCGTCCCGCGAGCCCACCGGCGGGCTCGGCGCTTGGTCCTGGCGGGTGGACATCGGGGTCGGTTTCCTCGTCGACGGCAGGGCTTGTGCGGGGCGCGCCTTGGCGCCCTTGTTAATTGAAAATCATCAGCCCGCACAAGCCTTGTCGCGCTGGGTCAGCGCCAGTCGCCAAGGGCCGCGTTCACGAGAGCGAGAGCGGCGACGGCCGCCGTGTCGGCGCGCAGGATGCGGGGGCCCAGTGAGATGCGCGTGACGAATGGCTGGGTTGAGATAAGCTCACGCTCGGCCGGGTCGAACCCGCCTTCCGGGCCGATCAAGAGAGCCAGCGGGCCGGGCTGCAGGCGTGCCAGGGCGTTGAACGGGCAGGTTTCCTCACTGTCCTCGTCACAAAAAACGAGAGGACGTGCGGCGTCCCAGCCAGCGATCACGCGCTCGAGCTTCTGGGGCTCATGCAACTCCGGGATTCGCAGGATACCGCATTGCTCGGCTGCCTCGATGGCATGGGCGCGCATGCGCTCGAGGTTCACCCGCTCGGGTGTCGTGCGCCGCGTGAGCACGGGGCGCAGACGGGCCACGCCCATCTCGGTCGCCTTCTCGACCATGTAGTCGAGGCGGGCGCGCTTCAGCGGTGCGAACAGGTAGTCGATGTCGGGCCCGCCCTCTTGCGATCGCACCCGCTCGCGCACGGCGAGCGCCGTCGTCCGCTTGCCGGCGTCGGCGATCTCGGCGCGCCACTCCCCGTCGCGGCCGTTGAACACCAGGATCGCATCGCCGGGCTTCAGGCGCAGCACGTTGCGCAGATAGTTGGCCTGCGCTGGGGTGCAGGTAAACGTCGCGCCTTCGCTCAGGTTGGCGTCGACAAACAGGCGCTGGGCGGCGAAATCGTATCGGCTCATGGCAGCAATCTAACGCTTCCTTCGGAAATCGGCGCATGTTGTGCGAGCTCTATCGGGCCCGAAGACCTTCAACCAGCACCATCAGCCCCGCCGGCAATCGCCGGCGAGGGGTGCGACGGGTACGCGGGTGCCTTATCGGCAACCGCGGGGCCTTGCGGCCCCAGGAGGCCGTGAGACCTCCTCGGGGACCCTTGCGGGTCCTCTGGGACCTCGCGGTCCCGGGGGGTTGCCTTACGGCACCCGCGTGCGGCGATTTGTGTCCCGCTGCAAGCTTTGGCGTCCCGCTCGCCCAATGAGAGCTTCACGGTTGGCCTTGAGCCTTTTGGGCGGTCGCCGGCTCGGCGCCCATTGCTGGTGCTCTGCCGGAAACGGTCGCAGCGGGCCTCCTGGATCTCGAGCCATCCGAGCCTCTCCTTCCAGGCGCCGGTCGCTTGCACGTGAAGGACGGATGCGCATTTCACGTCCCGTCGCAACAAGCGACGCGCGCATCATCACACGGCGCGGCGAGAGCGGGGATAAGCCCGCCTTGGCCCGCTGTGCCATCTGCCATCAGCGTTAACGCGCCCCGAAGGTAGGGCGCACTAGGCGACAGCCGCATTGCGCCGTCATGACGCAAGCTTGTGGCGCCGACCTCGCGACACGCGTCATCCCGTCATGTCGCCAGCCATGCCTCCGCCGCGAAGGCGGGACCCAGTTCACGTCTCAACACGGGACCGGCCGAGTGCCTGCCGCGCGATATCCGCGGCAGCCTGGACACTGCTCCAACGATAGCAATCCCCCGCAGCTCGGTGCACTAGGTTCCCGCCTCCGCGGGAATGACGTCTGTGGCAGGGTCACCTGCTGACAACTGGCGTCATCCCCGCGAAGGCGACCAGCCACGTCTCGTCAGGACAGGCGCACAGGCGACGCCCACGGAGAAGGGTGTGCGAGAGCAACCAAGGAAGCGCTACCGCGCATTGGCCGGCACGTCGGCGTGCCAGATGTCGTCACGCCACATGACGCCGATGACCAGCGTGAGGACCAGCCCGATCATGGCATAGAGCGTGGCCGTCGCCTGGAATCCGATGTGCTCGATGAGGACGCCGGCGGTCAGCAAACCCAGGGGCAGGCTGTAGATGGCCATCATGCGTACGCCCATCACGCGGCCGCGGAACTGTTGGCTGGTGTTGCGCAGCATCAGGACCGCCAGGCTCACCATGCTGAAGCTCTGGGCGAAGCCTGCGAGCAGGAGCATGGCGATGCCGATCTGGGGGTCGCGGAGCTGCGCAAAGATCAGCAGGAACAGGTACCAGGCTACGCCGGTGATGATCATCATGCGCGCGGGTCGGATGCCGCCGCGCATGCTCACCGCCAGCGAGCCCAGCAAAGCGCCGAAGGCGAAGCTGGCGACCAGATACGCGAGCCCGGTCTGATCGATGCGATAGACCTCGCGGGCGACATACGGCAGAAGTCCGTTCGAAAGAGGGAACGCCGTCAGGTTGACCAGCACGGCGATCCAGGTTGCCGCCAGCAGCCGCGGGGTCGACCACACATAGGCAAGGCCCTCGCGCAGATCGCGCCAGGCCGATGGGCGCGGCAGGCCCGCATCTGTTGCGTCGCGTGACCGAGGTTTGGGTCGCCGGTTCGTGATCCCGAGCGTGAGCAGCAGCCCCAGCGCATAGAAAGCCACCACCGCGACATAGGCGGGGCCAATGCCGAAGGCGGCAAACATGCCGGCACCCGTGAGCGCGCCGGCGATGCGCGCCGAATCCGAGGTAGTGCGCGAAATGCCCATGGCGGCGATCAGCTCGTCGCTTGCCATGTTGTCGGCGACCAGGGCCGCACGGACGCCCAGGTCCGAGGGACGCACGACGCCCATCAGCCCGGTGATGACGAGGACGACCAGAGGGCTCAAGGCTCCGGCAAAGGCGATGACCATGACGCTGGCGGCCAGCACCAGGTAGAAGGCCCGCAACCCGCACAGCAGGTTGCGGTGGCCGACGCGATCGCCAACCACGCCGAACATCGGCGCGACCAGCGTGCCGCCGAACAGCAGGGCCCCGAACAGCGTCAGCAGCAGCACGGAGCCCGTCTCGACCAGGATGTACCAGCCGAGGATCAACGTCTCCATTTCGAAGGCGCAGGAGGTCAGCAGGTCGGCGGGCCACTGGAAGCGGAAGCTGCGAACCCGGAAGGGCGCGAGCGCCGATGGCCGCAGAGGCTGGCTCAAGCCATGGGACAGCGACGCATCGGCTTCCCACCCTTTCCCCCGGTTGCGCTTGCGCAGCGCTTCACTCCCACGCAGCCTTTTTTCGCGGCAAGGCTAAGGCAAAAGGCGCGATCGTGCCAACACAGGCTCGGTGGCGAGCCACGGCGCATTCGCATAACAATAGCGATCGCCTTGCATGCGACCGATGAGGAGGACATGGCGATGCACGAGATCCTGCGCTTTCTGAGCCCGCCGACCATGGAGAAGCCGCCCGGTTACTCCCACATCGTCGAAATTGAGGGCGGCGCCCGCATCGTCTTCTTCGCCGGCCAGCTCGGTGTCGACAGGACCGGTGCGTTCGTCGGCGACTTCAAGGCGCAAACCGTGCAGGCCTTCGAGAACCTGAAGGCGGCGCTGGAGGCCGTCGGCGCCGGCTTCGAGCACCTCGTGAAGATCAACAACTATCTGGTCGACATCGAGCGCAACATGCCGGCCTTCCGCGAGGTGCGCGACCGCTACCTCAACAAGGCGGCCCCGCCGGCCAGCACCACCATCGGCGTGCCGGCGCTGGCCCGCCCCGGCGGCCTGTTCGAGATCGAAGCGATCGCGGCGCTGCCGCCGTCGTAGATGCGGGCGGCGATGCGGTCCGTCGCGTGTTACGTCGCGACGCCCAGCATCAGCCCGATGTTCTGCACCGCGGCGCCGGCCGCGCCCTTGCCCAGGTTGTCGAGCCGCGCCACCAGCACGGCCTGGCGGTGCTTCTCGTTGGCGAACACGCGCAGCTCCAGCATGTCCGTGTCGTTGAGCGCCAGCGCGTCGAGCCGCCCGCCTTTGGCCGATCCATCGTCCGCCGGCACCACCTTCACGAGCCTGGCGCCGGCATAGTGCCTGGCGAGCGCGGTTTCCAGGTCGCGTGCTTTGGGTTTTCCGGCCAGCGCGTCGAGGTGCAGCGGCACGCACACCAGCATGCCCTGGCGGAAGTTGCCCACCGAGGGTACGAAAATCGGCCGCAGCGTGAGCTTGGAGTACTTGTGCAGCTCCGGCACATGCTTGTGCTCGAGGCCCAGCCCGTAGAGCTCGAAGGCGGGAGCCGTCCCCGCCTCGTGAGCCTCGATCATCGTCCGGCCACCGCCGCTGTAGCCGCTCACCGCATTGACCGTGACGGGATGGTCGACCGGCAGCAGCCCGGCCTCCACCAGCGGCCGGATGAGGGCGATGGCGCCGGTGGGGTAGCAGCCGGGATTGGTCACTCGCCTGGCGCCTTTGATCGCCTGGGCCTGACCGGCGTCCATTTCGGGCCAGCCGTACACCCAGCCGTCGGCGACGCGATGCGCGCTGCTGGCATCCACCACCTTGGGTGCGCCATCCCCCAGCGAGCCGATGATAGCGACGGCCGCCTTGGCCGCCTCGTCGGGCAGGCAGAGCACGACAAGGTCGGCCTCCCGCATCATGGCGAGGCGCGCAGCTTCGTCCTTGCGCTTGTCGGCGGTGATGCTCTCTACCTTCACGCCCGTCACGGCCGCCAGCCGGCGGCGAATCTCCAGGCCGGTGGTGCCGGCCTCACCATCGATGAAGACGGTGGGCTTGGTGGTGACCTGGACGTTGGAGGACTTTGCTCTTGCAGCGGTCTTGGTGGACATCGGTCAAGCTCGGAAAAGGGGCAACAAAAAAGGCCGCATCGGGGGAGCGGCCTTGCGAGAAAACGGTCGAGAAAGCGTCCGTCATCGCTGCCGCGAGTTGCGCGGGCGTCGAACGGCGAGCTTTGCATGCGTGATCATGCCGTCCTTATGGGATCGGCGCGCCTGTCTGTCAATGCGGCCGAATAGTTCCAAGCGTCACCGCCCGACCAGGCCCCTCACCAGGCTGATCATGTCGGGGGCACACCACACGCCCTTCCAGGTGGCGCAGGCGACCTCGCGCGAGCCGTCGAAGATCATGTCGAGGGCAACGTAGAGGATCACGGCCCAGCCGATCCAGGCGATCCAGGGAAACCGCGCCAGTACATTGGCGATGGCGTTGGCCGCCACCGCCATCAGCACGATGGCGATGCCGAGGCCCATGATCAGCACCGCGGGCGATCCCTTGGCGGCACCCGCGACCGCCAGCACGTTGTCGAGCGACATCGACACGTCGGCGATGATGATCTGGGTCACCGCGGCGCCAAAGCCCATGGGCCGGTCCACGGGCTGCCCGGTCTTCGCCGCGACGCCGTGTGCGCCGACGCGTTTTTTGCCCGCGTGCGTGAGCTCCCAGTACATCTTCCAGCACACCCACAGCAGCAGCAGGCCGCCGGCGAGCAGCAGGCCGACGATCGCCAGAAGATAGGTGGCGAGCGCCGCGAAGACGACGCGCAACCCGACGGCCCCGACGATGCCCCACAGGATCACGCGCTGGCGCAGCTCCGGCGCGACGCGAGACGCGGCGAGGCCGACGATGACGGCATTGTCGCCCGCCAGCACCACGTCGATCGCGATGACCTGGAGGAGCGCGGCGGCGTTGAGCTGGAACCACTCGATCATGCTGGCGCGTGAGCCTGTCTCACCGCTTCGAGAACTGGAAGCTGCGGCGGGCTTTCATGCGGCCGTACTTCTTGCGCTCCACCACGCGGCTGTCGCGCGTGAGGAAGCCGCCCTTCTTGAGCACCGGCCTCAGCTCGGGCTCGTAGTAGGTCAGTGCCTTCGAGATGCCGTGGCGCACCGCCCCAGCCTGCCCTGAAAGGCCGCCGCCCGTGACGGTGGCCATGATGTCGAACTGGTCGGCGCGGTTGGCGGCTTGCAGGGGTTGCTTCAGCAGCATCTGCAGGACCGGCCGCGCGAAGTACTGCTCGAAATCCTTGGTGTTGACCATGATCTTGCCGACGCCGGGCTTCAGCCACACGCGCGCTACCGCGTTCTTGCGCTTGCCCGTGGCATAGGCGCGGCCCTGAGCATCGACCTTCCTGGCGTGGACGGGCGGCGGGGCAGCCTCGCTGCCCTTGAGCTGGGAAAGATCCTCGAAGGTCTTGGTCTCGGCCATGGGGTTCAGGCCCTCGCGTTCTTGCGGTTCAGCGTTTTGACATCGAGCGGCTCGGGCTTCTGTGCCTCGTGGGGATGCTGGCCGCCCTTGTAGACCTTGAGATTGCGCATCAGCTTGCGCTGCAGCGGGCCACGTTTGAGCATCCGCCCGACCGCCAGCTCCAGAATGCGCTCGGGGAACCTGCTGTCGAAAAGCTGGCGCGGCGTGCGCTTCTTGATGCCGCCGGGATAGCCGCTGTGGCGATAATAGATCTTGTCGTCGGTCTTGGTGCCGCTGAACACCACCTTCTCGGCGTTGATCACGATCACGTTATCGCCGATGTCGACGTGCGGCGTATAGGTGGCCTTGTGCTTGCCCTTGAGCCGCATGGCGATGAGGGAGGCGAGCCGGCCGACGACGAGGCCTTGGCCGTCGATCAACACCCATTTCTTCTCGACCTCGCCGGGCTTGGCGACATAGGTTTTCATGATCCGGCCCCGGTGCTTGGTGCGCTGCGCGCAGCCTCTTAGGCGGTGCCGCATCCCCTGTCAATGCCAAACAGCAGAACAATTCGTACGAAAAATCAATATATTATCCATGTGGTATCATGATACCCTGCTTGGGGTATTCTTTTACCCCATGCGATCCTGGGGCAGTGCATAGCTGGCGATGGCGTGCGCGACCATGTCTGCCACGCCCTCCGAATAGAGCTCCACCTCCCCCACGGCCAGGCGGCGGCCCATGCGGAGCAGCCTGACCGAGGCGGTCATGTCGCGCGCTTCGGGCTTGGTTAAGAAGTTGATATTCAAGTTCGTTGTCACAGCATCGACGCCGCTCTCGCCGAGCGTGCCGATGATTGCCACGTAGACGCTGAAGTCCGCCAGGGCGAACATGGCCACGCCCGAAATGGTGCCG
The DNA here is from genome assembly GCA_963827545.1 of uncultured Alphaproteobacteria bacterium. Classification (GTDB taxonomy): domain Bacteria; phylum Pseudomonadota; class Alphaproteobacteria; order Rhizobiales; family Hyphomicrobiaceae; genus AWTP1-13. Next base: position 31,664 of record CAWHBI010000046.1, on the reverse strand, counting down.
CCGGGGCGGGTATTGCGAGGATCGGCCTTCAAGCGCACCCGAGCGCTCGATGGGCCCACATCTTCGATGACCAGATTGCGTCCGCCCGAGTGGATCTGCGGGAAGCGCGCGTCGATCAGTTCCTCGATGCGCTTGGCGTCGAGGCGATTGGCCACGGAAGTAGCGATTGACATGCCAGGGGTGTCCAACTTTGGTCATTTGGGACTATTACGAGGGCCGGACTTTGCATCGTCACGCTCACAGTCGGCAAGCGAGGTTCACTCCCATGCAGCAAGTGCTTCGTCTCTTCATTGCGGCCATTGCCGCTGTCGCGCTCATCCACTTCTCGGGGCTCGTATCGGCTCAGAGCCCCGTCAAGCAGATCAAGCTCTCCGAGAAGCAGATCGAGGGCTTCATCGCGGCGCACAAGGACATGGCTGCGGTGACGGACAAGATACAGAGCGACAAGCCCGACCCGGCGATCCAGCAGCAGCTCGAAGGCATCTCCAAGAAGTTCGGCTTCAAGAGCTTCGACGACTACGACGACGTGGCTTCCAACATCGCCCTGGTGATGGCCGGCATGGACCCTCAGACCAAGGCATTCACCGACCCGCCGACGGCCATCAAGCGTGAGATCGACGAGGTCACCGCCGACAAGTCGATCCCCGAGAAAGAGAAGAAGACGATGCTGGATGAGCTGGCGGAGGCCATGAAGATGGCGCAGCCGATCCAGCATCAGGGCAATATCGACCTGATCAAGAAGTACTACGACAGGCTCGAGCCGTTGCTGCAGTAGCGAGTAGCCGACGATGCAGGTGAAGCAGGCCGCGCGCCGGAAGGACGAGGCGCCTCCGCGCGGCAGCCTGCTGGAGAGCGAGCGCCGAGCGGGGGTGATGATACTCACGCTCGCGCGCCCGCAAGCGCGCAACAGCCTGTCCGAGGCGATGCTCGCGGCACTGCAGGACGCGGTGGACGCGGCTTCGCAGGACGCAGAGGTCCGTGTCGTCGTGATCGCGGGGAAGGGAGCCGCATTCTGCGCCGGCCACGATCTCAAGGAGCTCACCGCCCACCGTGCCGACGCGGACGGCGGTCGCGCCTTCACCGAGCGCCTCATGCGGCAGTGCGCCAAGCTGATGCGCTCCATCGTGCAATGCCCCAAGCCCGTCATCGCCGTGGTGGAGGGAGCCGCCACGGCCGCCGGTTGCCAGCTCGTAGCCACCTGCGACTTGGCCGTCGCTTCGGAGACTGCCGGGTTCGCCACGCCCGGCGTGAACATCGGGCTCTTCTGCTCGACACCGATGGTGGCGCTGTCGCGCAATGTGCCCCGCAAGCGCGCCATGGAGATGCTGCTGCTGGGTGAGATGCTGTCCGCCCGCGAGGCGGCCGAGCATGGCCTGGTCAATCGCGTGGTGCCGGCCGGCAAGGCGATGGACGAGGCCCTGGCGCTCGCCGAGCTCGTTGCGTCAAAGCCGCCGGTGACGCTGGCCATCGGCAAGCAAGCGTTCTACCGGCAGGTCGAGATGTCGCTTGCCGACGCCTACGAGTATGCTGCCGGCGTCATGGTGGAGAACATGATGCATCGCGAGTCGAAGGAGGGCATCGGCGCGTTCCTCGACAAGCGGCCGCCTGACTGGGACAAGGCCTGATCGTCCGTGCAACCGCGCATAACTCTGATCACGCTCGGCGTCGCTGACGTCGCACTCGCTCGGCGCTTCTACGAGACGCTGGGGTTCGTGGCGTCCGGGGCCAGCCAGGACAGCGTTGCGTTCTTTCCGGCCGGCGCCGTGGTGCTCGCCCTCTTTGGGCGCAAGGACCTTGCGGAGGATGCCACCCTCGCCGACAGCAGGCCGGGTTTTTCGGGTATCGCGCTGGCCCACAACGTTGCCAGCGAAGCGGAGGTGGAGGCGGTTCTGAACGAGGCTGCCGCAGCCGGCGGCCGCATCGTGAAGCCCGCGCAGCGGGTGTTCTGGGGCGGATACTCCGGCTATTTCGCCGACCCCGACGGCCATCTGTGGGAGGTGGCGCATAATCCAGGCTTCCCGCTCGACGCGCAGGGCCACCTGCAGTTGCCGCCGCCGAAGACGCAGAAATGAACCACGACGCCTATCAGGACTCCTACATCGCCGGGATTTTGTCGCAGGCCAAGGCCATCGCCATGGTCGGTGCCAGCGCCGCGACCAACCGCCCGAGCTATTTCGCCATGAAGTACCTGCTGGGCAAGGGATACCACGTGATCCCGGTCAACCCCACGCTGGCGGGCAAGGAGATCCAGGGTCGCAAGGTGCACGCCTCGCTCGGCGAGCTGCAAGGCCCCGTCGACATCGTCGATATCTTCCGCAACGCTGCTGCCGCGCTCGAGATCGTGCGCGAGGCCATCCTCCTGAAGGAAGCGCTGAGGCTGCAAGCGATCTGGATGCAGCTTGGCGTGCGCAACGACCAGGCGGCGACCGAAGCAGAGGCCGCGGGCCTCAAGGTGGTCATGAACCGCTGCCCGAAGATCGAGTACGGGCGGCTGTCCGGCGAGATCGGCTGGGCTGGCGTGAACGCCGGCGTGCTGTCCTCCAAGCGCCCGTTGCTCGCCGGACGCGGCGTGCAGAACCACATCATTGCCGGCAAGCGCTAGCGTGCCGCCAAGCGCCGGCCGATCCCCTCTCCCCACTCTTCGTCATGTCGAAGACATGCCTCCGGCATGATGGGGAGAGGGTTAGGGTGAGGGGCGGCACAAAGCGCCGACATTGTTTGGGGCCGCCCCTCACCTCATGCCGGAGGCATGGCTCGGGGAGAGGGAGGGCCATGGTTACTGCCTGGTTTACCGGTCGCTCACTTCCGCACGCCTTAACCTCTTGTTACCCATGAATAGCTGCAATTCTCGGCAAATGCCGCGCATGGAAAGAAGGATTTAGGGCGACCCGGATATCGCTGCTTTCTACAAGTGTGGGGAAGCAGCAATGTTGCATAGTCGCAAACGCGTCCGGTCTGGGGTTCGCCTGCGCGGCGCTGCCCCAAAGGCATCGGCCAGCGATCGGCAGCTTCTGGAGGCGATGCTCGAGGGGCTCAACGTCGCGCGCGACAACAAGGCCTTGGTGGTTACCGCAGACGGCGTCATCATCGACATCAATAGGCTGGCCTTGCAGCTCTGCGGCCGTTCGCGGGCGGAGTTGATCGGCAAGAACGCCACCGACGCACTGTTCCAGGGGACCCCTGCGGAGCATTGCAATCCACAGATCCAGCGTTGGGAAACGGCACTCGAGACAGCATCGGGAACCCGGATTGCCGTCGAGGTGGTGCGCCAGCCGCTGGGCACCAGCCTGCAGGGCGTGCTGGTCTATGCCATTCGCGACCTGCGCGAGCGCCACGAAGCGGCCGAGGAGCGCGACCGCCAGAACAGGACGTTGCAAGAGCGCGATGACGAGCTGCGCACGCAGAACATGCGTTTCGATGCGGCGCTCAACAACATGTCGCAGGGCCTGGCCATGTTCGATGCCGAGCAGCGGCTCGTCGTCTGCAACAGGCGCTATGCGGAGCTGTACGGCCTCTCGCCCGATCAGATGAAGCTCGGCACCACCATTCGGCAGCTGCTGGAGTATCGCCATGCCAAGGGCGTTTTCGGCAACATCGACTTCGAGGCGTTCGCGCGCAGCTGGCTCGCCGAGTTCTGCACGGCTTCGTCGCGGGTGCAGGCCCTCTCGGATGGACGCGTCATCTCCATCGTGCGCCGGCCGATGCCCGATGGCGGCCTGGTCAGCACGACCGAAGACATCACCGAGCGCCAGGAGCTGAATGCGCGTCTGCAGCAGCAGAACCTTCGTCTCGATGCGGCGCTGAAGAACATGTACCAGGGCCTGTGCATGTTCGATGCGGAGCAGCGCCTGGTCATTGCCAACGACCGATACGCCGAGATGTATGGTCTCACGCCAGAGCAGGTGAAGCCCGGGACGACCTTCCGCCAGTTTCTCGAGCATCGCATCGCGATGGGGACCCACGTCGGCGGCGACCCGGAGGCATACATCAGCGAACGGCTCGCGGCAGTTTGCGAGAAGAACGCGTCTACCACGGTGCACACGCTACCCGACGGACGCGTGTTCTCCATCTCGCGCCAGCCGATGCAGGACGGCGGCTGGGTCGCCACGCACCAGGACATTACGGAACAGCGCCGCTCGGAAGCCAAGATCGCGCACATGGCGCTGCACGATGCGCTGACCAACCTGCCCAACCGCACCCTGCTGAGCGAACGGCTGGAGCACGCCCTGGCGCGCGTCAAGCGCGGCGATATTATCGCCGCTCACCTGCTCGACCTCGACCTCTTCAAGCACGTGAACGACACGCTCGGCCATGCCGTCGGCGACAAGCTCCTGCAGGCCGTGGCGGGCCGCCTCAATGCCCTCGCCAGGGAGACGGACACGGTGGCGCGCATGGGTGGCGACGAGTTCGCAATCGTGCAGGTGGCGCTCGCCCGGGCGGCGGATGCGACGACGCTGGCGGAGCGTGTGATCAAGGCTATCAGCGAGCCCTATGAGATCGACGGCCATCATGTCGTCGTCGGCACCAGCGTGGGCATTGCGGTCGGCCCGACCGACGGTGTCGATCGAGACCAGCTGCTGAGGAATGCAGACCTGGCGCTGTATCGGGCCAAGAGCGAGGGACGAGCGACGTTCCGGTTCTTCGAGCCGGGCATGGATGTGCGCTTGAAGGCGCGCCGCGTCATGGAAAGCGACTTGCGCAAGGCGCTGATTGCCGGCGAGTTCGAGCTCTACTACCAACCGGTCATCAGCCTTGCCCACGAGGGTATTACCGGCCTGGAGGCGCTTATCCGCTGGCGCCATCCCGAAAAGGGCATGATCTTGCCGGGTGAATTCATTCCCCTGGCCGAGGAGATCGGGTTGATCGTGCGCATCGGCGAATGGGTCATCAGGCAGGCCTGCACCACGGCTGCGACCTGGCCGGACCACACGACCGTTGCGGTCAACATCTCCCCGGCGCAATTCCGGCACCCCGGGCTGGCGCAGGTCGTCCTCGGCGCGCTCGCCGCCTCGGGTTTGCCGGCGCGGCGGCTCGAGCTCGAGATTACCGAGACCGTTCTGCTGGAGGACAGCGAGGCGACGCTCGCAACCCTCTTCCGGCTGCGCGAGCTGGGCGTGCGCATTGCCATGGACGACTTCGGGACCGGCTACTCCTCGCTCAGCTATCTGCAGAGCTTCCCCTTCGACCGCATCAAGATCGACCGCTCGTTCGTCAAGGACATCACGGTTGCCACCGGCTCGCTCAACATCGTGCGTGCGATCGCGGCCATGGCCAAAGGTTTGGGCATGGCGGCGACGGCGGAGGGCGTGGAGACCCAGGAGCAGATGGACACCGTCCGGTCCGAGGGCTGCACCGAGATGCAGGGCTTCCTGTTCAGCCGGCCGCGGCCAGCCCACGAGATCGGTGCGCTGTTGCAGGCCGAGCGCAACAGTTGCAGGGCCGATGCGGTGAGCGCGGCCTGACGCATTCCGCGACGCTCGCGATGGCGTGCAGTGCACGGGCAACGCTTGGACCTCGGGCCAATGAAGCCGTTGACTTGGGCAGCGCAATTGGCTCCGTTGGCCATCGCCTTTCAGCCCGACAGGAGATGCCGATGCCATCCAACGATGCGCCGGGGTTTGCCACACTCGCCATCCACGCCGGTGCGGCGCCGGACCCATCCACGGGCGCACGTGTGACGCCGATCTATCAGACGACATCCTACGTTTTCAACGACGTGGACCACGCTGCGGCGCTGTTCAACCTCGAGGTGTTCGGCAACATCTACACGCGCATCGGCGGCCCCACGCAGGCCGTGCTCGAGCAGCGCGTCGCCGCGCTGGAAGGCGGCACGGCGGCGCTCGCCGTTGCGTCTGGCCATGCCGCGCAGGTGATTGCCTTCCATACGCTCATGCAGCCGGGCGACGAGTTCGTGGCCGGCCAGCAGCTCTATGGCGGCTCGGTGAACCAGTTCAATCACTCCTTCAAGAAGTTCAACTGGAAGGTGGCGTGGGCCGACGCGACCAAGCCGGAAACCTTCGAAGCTGCCATCACGCCAAAGACCAAGGCGATCTTCTGCGAGTTGATCGCCAACCCTGGCGGCATCATCGTCGACCTGCCCGCCATCTCGGCCATCGCCAAGAAAGCCGGCGTGCCGCTGATCGTCGACAACACGCTGGCGACGCCCTACCTGTGCCGGCCCAAGGAGTTCGGCGCCGACATCGTCATCCACTCGCTCACCAAGTTCATGGGCGGGCACGGCAACTCGATCGGCGGCGTCATCGTCGATTGCGGCAGCTTCGACTGGCTGGCATCGAAAAGGAAATTCCCGACGCTGCAGGACCCCAATCCCAGCTACAACGGCATCCGGCTGGCCGAGACCTTCGGCAATTTTGCCTTCGCCATCGCCTGCCGCGTGCTGGGCCTGCGCGATCTGGGCCCCGCGATCTCCCCGTTCAACGCCTTCCTGATCCTGACCGGTATCGAGACGCTCCCTCTGCGCATGGCCAGGCACTGCGACAATGCCGTGGTCGTGGCCAAGTATCTCGCCAAGCACGGCCAGGTCGAATGGGTGAACTATGCGGGCCTGCCGTCGAACCCGTACAATGCTTTGGCGAAGAAGATCTGCCCCAAGGGTGCGGGCTCGGTCTTCACCTTCGGCCTCAAAGGCGGCTACGAGGCGGGCGTGAGGCTCGTCTCCAATGTCAAGCTGCTCTCGCATCTGGCCAACATCGGCGACGTGCGCAGCCTGATCATCCACCCGGCCTCGACCACGCACCGCCAGCTCACCGACGAGCAGCGCAAGGCCGCCGGTGCCGGCGACGACGTCGTGCGCCTGTCCATCGGGCTGGAGGACGCCGCCGACATCATCGCTGATCTGCAACAGGGGTTGGCGGCGTAGGCGCCGGCAATCTCAAATCCTGGTCGCGTTCTTGCGCAGGTGGAGCATCACTCTCTCAGGGCTTTGAGCCGGTCCTTGGCTTCAGGGTGTCCGAGCTGATCGGCACGTGCATACCAGTGCCTTGCCCGCTCCTTGCTTCCCACCATGCCGAATACGCCGAGCGACCACAGGCGGCCGGGATCATAGGTCGAGCCCAGCGCCAGGGCCGCCGGCCCGCTGCCCATGGCGGCGCCCCGCTCGTAGAGCGCCCGCGCTGCTGCCACGTCACCGCGGCCGAGCAGCCGGTCGCCGCTCTGCAACATCTCGTTGATCGCGGCCTCGTCGAGCTTGGCGCCCTGCGGCGCGCGGGGCGGCGGCACGAACAGCCATGCCCTATTGTGGGCGGCAACAACGCCGTTGGTTCGCCGCAACTCAACTCCGACCTCGATGAGCGACGCTGACCATTCTGCCATGATTATTTCAAGCTGCGTCAGCGAACCGGGGGGCAGCAGCCAAGAGTCGGAGCCCATCCTGCTCGCGCCCGAGAGGGTAGCGTTCGTCGGCAGTCCCGACAGAACCAGAATATAGGTCTCCTGCGCCGCCTCCTCGGGACGAACCTGCAAGGGCAGTCGCGACGGCTTCAGGGCTTCCAGTCGCAGCGGCTGCCCGGGCGAGCCGATGGGCAGCAACTCGACAGGACGGGCCAACGCCAACTCGCCTGGGTCTTTGGATTTGGAATAGAGGGCACCCGTCGTGACTGCGCGGGGGGCGGCCGCAGGTCCAGCGCCAGGCAGGATCGACAGCAATTGCTCGCTGTCACGCGGCGGCTCTCGGTTCACGACCCCCAAGGTGATGAGGACGGCCAGGACAGCGGCAACGATCGTATTGAGCGCAGTCGCCATGACAAACAGCCATGGGCTGATTGCGCTGTTGTGGGCGCGCGCAGCTGTGCCTGCTGCAGCAAATCCCTCGGCAGGGTCGGTCCATTGGGCGCGCAGCGCCCTGTCCTCCAACGCCCCCGTCACCAGCGGAAGCTGCTGAATACGATCCAAAAGGGTCTTGATCTCTCTTACCCGCGCAATTTCGTCGGCATTGCTCATAGTGGACTCCGGAATTGACACTTGTCCTGTCAGGCCCTCTGACCGGAATTCCTCGATGCTTTCACTTCGTGTGGCTCACGGATTTCCGTGTCCAGTTCTGGAAGTCGCGGAAAAGCTTCTGTCGCTGTGCCGGGGAAAGGTCCGGCGATCCGCTCTGCCTCGTGGCGCGGAGGAATTCCTCGAAATGGTCCTGCAGCACGCCCGTCTGCTGCGCGAGTGCGCTGCCGAGCCACGCCTCGGCTGCCTCGACCCGGGACCATCCCGACAGGATCGCCCCCAGGTTGACCTCTTTCCATTTGGAGTGGCGCTGCGAAACGGCCAGCTTGGAAGTCGCGCCCAGCAGGGCCGGAACGAACTTGGCAACCCTGCGCGCCGACTCCTCGTTGCCCTTGTCGGTGTGCGTCATGAGCACAGCGCTCACCGCGACGGTCTCCACGAGGGTGCCGGGCGGTATCAACGCCGGATAGTCTTCGGCCCGCAGCACGGCAGGCGAGTAGGCCTCTTCGAGGGCCGCGGAGAAAGGCAAGCTGAGCAATCGCACGCTGCCATCCTTGGGCAGCCCGCCTACGAATGCGAGCGGCTTGCCCCCCACCAGCACGGCTGCTGCGACCGCACCCGAGCGAATCTCGTCAATCGCCTGCGCCGGTGCCATGGCGACGCTTTCGATCGCCACGCCGAGGCGACCGAAGACGTCGTTGGCCGTGAACTGTGCCGTACCGTCGTCCAGGGGCACGGCCACCCTCTTGCCGCGAAGATCGTCGACCGATTTCATGTCGTGGCCCACCAGGACATGAACCTCTTCGCCATAGAGCCGGGCGATGTAGGCGGTCCTCTCCTGCAGGCCGCTTCCAAGCGCATCCGTCGCCTTTGCATGAGCCAGCGCATTGGCTGGCACGATCGCCATGTCGACGCCGCGCAGCAGCAAGAGGTCTTGCAAGTTCTCCAATCCGCCGTTGCCGGCGATCGGCATCAGGCGGAAGTTCTCGCTTGCGCCGATGGCGGCCACCAGATCGTCGGCCATCGCGAGATAGCCGCCGCCCGGCCGGCTCGCGGCGATGATCAAAGTGTTTTCGTTGAGCTTCACGCGCAGCGCCTGATGCTGCGCACTCGAAGGCCGTTGCGGCGACTTCCGGCTCTGGGCGAGCGCGGCTTCGCCCTGCGCGAACAGCAGCATCGACGCCAGGAGACACGCGCAAGCAAGCCTCGTGCTGCAAAGGCCGGCAATGGCGCTAGCGCGAGAACCCTCCGAAAATGCAATCGAAAACGCCCCGACTGATGATCGCATGTCAGCTGCCCTCTTCGGCCAAGGAGAGATTCCTTCTCCCTGAATGAGATCGCGTTGTTGCTTGAAAGTCGTCCGCCGCCCTGTCATCGTTGCGGCTCATTGCGGCGGCAAGGTGGATGTAGTCTGTGTTCGACTCTTTTGTCGAGAGCAGTACACAGTCCTGCATCGAACAACGTCTATCCGTTGGGCAGCGTGAGGTCCGGCAATGGCGGTGATGTATCAACCCGTGTTGGTTCTTCTGTCGATCGGCGTGGCAATTCTCGGGTCCCTTACGGCTCTCGCGCTCACTTCGGGCGCGCAGGAAAAAGATGCCGAGGCATGGCACACGAGCTTTGCCCTCGCCAATGGCGGCCTCATCATGGGCAGCACCATCTGGTCGATGCACTTCATCGCCATGATGGCCGTCGAGTTGCCGGTGCTCGTCAACTACAACATCGTGGAGACGATCGGCTCCATCTGCATTGCGATCGTCGCAACGGGGGTCGGGCTCTATCTCGCCAGCGCGCGCACGCTGGGACACTGGAGCATTCCCGTCGGTGGCGTTTTCATGGGGCTCGGCATTGCCGGCATGCACTATCTCGGCATGGGCGCCATTCGCGGTTGCGGCCTCGCCTACGATATTGGGCTGGTCGCGGCATCAGTGGCGATAGCGATCGGCGCATCGATGGCGGCGTTGTGGTTTGCCTTCTACAAGCGCGGTGTCCTGACGACGCTTGCGGGCGGCGTGGTGCAGGGGCTGGCAATCGCGTCGATGCACTACACCGCGATGGCGGCTACCTTTTTTGTTCCGCTCGAGATGAATGTTGTCTTGAACACGCCCTTGTTCAGCCAGAGCCTGCTCGCCTACCTGATAGCCTGCGGCATCGCCGTGGTATCGGCAGGCAACCTCGCACTTCTGGCCGTGATCTCGATGCAGCAGAATCGCTCCGCCTGATCTGGATCCATATCCAGCTTGCCGACGAGCAACACAGGGCCGTCGGCGGCAGATGCCGGGGTGTGCGCGGTTCCATCGGTCTGACGCTAGCAGCGTGGCGTTCTCCCGGCCAGAACCTCGGCGAACACGTCGCGATCGATATTGCCGCCGCTCAGAATGAGCCCGACGCGCTTGCCTTGCATCCGCTCCCGCTCCTGCATGAGGGCGGCGAGCGGAGCGGCACCGGCGCCCTCGGCGAGGTTGTGGGTATCCTCGTAGTAGGCGCGAATGGCCTCCGCGATGTCCTCTTCCGTGACGCGCACGATGCGACTTGCGCCACGGCATATGATCCCGACAGGCTCCGCCACGGGATCACGGCAGGCCATGCCGTCGGCGAAGGTCGCGGACGAGTTGGTCGCCACGGGGTGTCCCTGCTCGAACGACAGGGCAATGGCAGGCGCCTGATCGGCGACGACGCCGATGATCTCCGTCTTCCGTTCCAGCAGATCGCGCACGGTGATGAGACCGCAGATGCCGGAGCCCATGCCGATGGGCACATAGACGACGTCCAGATTGGACGCGGCCTGGAACAGCTCCAGCGCGTAGGTCGCCACGCCTTTGACCAGGTCCACATGGAACGAAGGGACGTAGTGGTAGCCGCGCGCTTCTGCGAAGCGAGCCGCATGGGGCCGGCATTCATCGAAATCGGCGCCGGCAACGATCAGCTCGGCGCCGAAGGCTCGCATCGCGGCGTTCTTCTCGCGGGAGTTGCCGCGCGGCACGAAAATGGCGCACGGCAAGCCGGCCCGTGCGGCCGCCAGGGCGATGGACTGGCCATGGTTGCCGCGCGTCGCAGTCACGACGCCGTTGACCTTGGGGGTGCGCCGCTTGAGCGCGTCCAGATAGACAATGCCGCCGCGCACCTTGAAGGCGCCGATCGGCGTGTGGTTCTCGTGCTTGACCCATACCTCGGCGCCCGTGCGTTTCGCCAGCAGCGGCCAGGCGTGCTGCGGCGTCGGCGGCACGATGGTGCGCACGAGCGGAACTGCCGCCTCCAGCTCCGCCAGCGAGAAGAGTGACATCGCTTGTTTCCCGATCGTCCCCATGGACCTGCGGCCTCAGCATACATGAGTGTGCCGAGACGGCACGCGGCGCAGGTGCCGCCGGGCCGAGCCCCGGGGCGATCGCGTCAGCTCTTGACCTTTACGTAGCTCCCCGGCGCATCCTCGATCACGCCGAGCGTGGCGCCAGGGGTGCGTGCGGGCACCTTGTCACCGGAGTAGCCCGCCAGCCACTCGCGCGTAGTGCGGCCACCAGGAGCCGGGGTGCTCGACGGCGCTGTCGAACCAGGCCTCCAGGGTCGCGGCGCGTTTGTCGTTGGTCCAGTACTGGTACTTGATCTTCTCGCCCGGCGGGTTGATGACGCCGGCGATATGGCCGGAGCCCGCCAGCACATAGGTCACGGGACCGCCGAACAGCCGCGAGCCGATGAACACCGACTTGGCCGGCGCGATGTGGTCTTCCTTGGCGCACAGCTCGTAGATCGGCAGCCTTACCTTGCCGAGATCGAGCTTGACGTTGCCGATGCTCATCTGCCCGCGGGCGAGCTTGTTCTGATGATAGAACTCGCGCAGGTAGAACTTGTGGTTGGCTGCCGGCAGACGCGTCGAGTCCTGGTTCCAGAACAGCAGATCGAACGGGAACGGCTTCTTGCCCAGCATGTAGTTGTTGATGATGTAAGGCCAGATCAGGTCTTTCGGGCGCAGCATGTTGAAGACCGTGGCCATGCGCGCCCCGTCGAGGTAGCCGCGCTCCGCCATCATCTCCTCGAGCGCCTTGAGCTGGGCGTCGTCGATGAACAGCATCAGGTCGCCGGCCTTGGTGAAATCGACCTGGGCGGCGAAGAAGGTGGCGGACGAGAACGGCTCCTCCCCGCGTGCGGCGAGATAGGCAAGCGTCGTTCCGAGCAGCGTGCCGCCCACGCAGTAGCCGATGACGTTGATCTTGTCGGTGGCAGTCTCGCGCTTGACGGCGTCGGTGGCCGTGAGGATGCCCTCGGTCATGTAGTCCTCGAAGGTCTTGTGCGCGAGGCGCCCGTCGGGGTTGACCCAGCTCACGACGAACACCGTGAAGCCCTTCGAGACGGCAAACCTGATGAAGGACTTCTGCGGCCCGAGGTCGAGGATGTAGAACTTGTTGATCCACGGTGGCACGATCAGGAGGGGTCGCTCGTGCACCTCCTCGGTGGAAGGCGCGTACTGGATGAGCTGAATGATGTCATTCTGGAAGATGACCTTGCCCGGGGCGGTGGCCACGTTGCGGCCGACCTCGAAGGCTTCCACGTCGGTCTGGCTGATGCTGAGGAGGTCGCCGGACCGCTCCATGTCGTGCACGAGATTGGCCATGCCCTGCACGAGGTTCTGGCCGCTCGATGCGAACGTCTCGCGCAGCACCACCGGGTTGGTCAGCGGGAAGTTGGAAGGCGAAAGCGCGCTGACCAGCTGCTTCAGGTAGAAAGCCGCACGCTGGCGGGTGCGCTCATCGAGGCCATCGGTCTTGTCCAGCACGTCCTCGAGCCAGCGCGAGGTGATGAGGTAGGCCTGCTTCCAGAAGTCGAAGTAGGGATTGCGGCTCCACTCGGGATCGTTGAAGCGGTTGTCGCCGGGCTCGGGCTCGGCGACCGGCACAGCCTCGCCGCCGATGACACGGCGCGCCGTGCCGGTGACGAGTTGCACGTAGCTGCTGAAGAGCGCGCTTTGCGCTTCGACGAGTTTCGCCGGGTCGGCCATCCAAGGCTGGGCGATCTCCGAAAACAGCTTGCCTGCATCGGTCATCTCGGTGGCCGTGCTGTACGGGCTGGCCACGCCATTGGCCCGTTCGAGGAACCCGGCCATGGCCTTCTGGCCCTCTTCCATCAGGCGCAGCATGTTGCGGCCGAACGCCTCCGGGTCGGCGATCCGGTAGGCGCCCAGGTCGAACTCCGCCGGTACGGGCTTCTTGGTCTCGGGGGCGAATTTCTGCATCGTTGCTCTCGCAGGACGAAGGCTGGGTGCGGCAAGACTGCGACTGGTCTTGCCGAATCTGACGTGTATGTAGCGTGCCCACGCCTCAGTTGCGTCAAAAAACGCTAAGGTTTGATGTCTAACAGGTGCAGAATCTGGTAGCGGTGGCTGCGAATGGTCAAGACTTGGCTATCCGGCGGTGGCAGATGTCGCAGCAGGCCGGGGCGGAGGATTTGATGACTGCTCGCGGAATCGCACCAGTTCTGATCGTAACTGGCGCCATGATCGGCACGCTGTTCAGCGGCTGCTCGGAGACGATGCCGCTCATCAATCTGCCGGATGTCGCGAAGCTGCCCGAGAAGGTCATGAACAAGGAGGAGCAGCAGAAGACAATGAATCAGATGATCGAGAAAGGCCAATCCCACCAGGCCGAAGCAGCCAAACAGATCGAGAAGGGCAAGTAGGCATACGCCCGCGCGCCGGTTCCTGATAGGCTGCGGTCCCGGCAGTCAACTTTCGGTAGTCCCGTGATCGAAGAATTCCATCGCGTCAAGCGCCTGCCCCCCTATGTGTTTGCCGAGGTGAACCGCTTGAAGGCGGCCGCCCGCGCTCGGGGCGCGGACATCATCGATCTCGGCATGGGCAACCCGGACATGCCCACGCCCCAGCACATCGTCGAAAAGCTGGTTGAGACCGTCGCCAAGCCGCGCACCAACCGCTATTCCGCCTCCAAGGGCATTCCTGGCTTGCGCAAGGCGCAGGCCGCCTACTATTCGCGGCGGTTCGGCGTGAAGCTGAACCCGGAAACCCAGGTCGTGGCGACGCTCGGCTCCAAGGAGGGCTTCGCCAACATGGCGCAGGCGATCTCGGCGCCCGGCGATGTGATCCTGGTGCCCAGCCCGACCTATCCGATCCACGAGTTCGGCTTCATCATCTCGGGCGCCGCGATCCGGCATATTCCCACGACGGGCGGGGCCGCGACCGCAAGGGATCCGCACGCCGAGTTCCTGCGCGGCGTGGAGCGGGCCGTGAAGCACTCCATTCCAAGGCCGCTCGCCGTCGTGCTCAGCTATCCGTCCAACCCGACCGCGTCCACGGCCGACTTGGGCTTCTATACCGAGGCCGTGCAGCTGGCGAAGCGGCTCGACCTCATCATCCTCTCGGATATCGCCTACGCGGAGATCTACTACGACGACAACCCGCCGCCGTCCGTGCTGCAGGTGCCGGGTGCCATGGACATCACGGTGGAGTTCACCTCGCTGTCCAAGACCTACGCCATGCCGGGCTGGCGCATGGGCTTTGCGGTCGGCAACGAAAGGCTGATCGCCGCGCTCGCGCGCGTGAAATCCTATCTCGACTACGGCGCCTTCACGCCGATCCAGGTAGCCGCCGCTGCCGCGCTCAACGGACCGCAGGAGTGCGTCGAGGAGATCCGCAAGATCTACAAGGTACGTCGCGACTGCCTGGTGGACAGCTTCGGCCGCGCCGGCTGGCACATTCCCACCCCTGCGGCCTCCATGTTCGCGTGGGCGCCGATCCCCGAGGCGTACCGCGAGGTGGGATCGGTGGAGTTTGCCAAGCTGCTCATCGACAAGGCCGATGTGGCGGTTTCACCGGGGCTGGGCTTTGGCGAGTACGGCGAGGGCTACGTGCGCATCGCGCTCGTCGAGAACGAGCACCGGATTCGCCAGGCAGCCCGCAATATCAAGAAGTTCCTCGCGCGGTCGCAGGAAACCATGCATAACGTGATCCCAATTCCGCAAAAGGCATCACGTTAGACTTCAGGCCCGATGAGCCAGCCATTGAGATTGGGTGTTGCCGGGCTCGGCACCGTTGGCGGTGGCCTGCTTCGCCTGCTGCAAGCCCACGGGTCTCGCCTCGCCGATGTGATCGGCCGCGACATCGTGGTGGCTGGTGTCTGCGCCCGCACGCGCAACAAGAAGCGCGAAGCTACCTTCGATAATATCCCCTGGTTCGACGAAGCCGAGCGGCTGGCGGCCGATCCGTCCATCGACGTGTTCGTCGAGTTGATCGGCGGCGAGGATGGACCCGCCAAGGCGGCTGTGGAAGCGGCCCTGCGGGCCCGCAAGCACGTGGTCACCGCCAACAAGGCGCTGCTTGCCAAGGCACGGCACCGAGCTGGCTCGGCTCGCCGAGAAGAACGGCGTTGCCTTGAATTTCGAGGCGGCCGTGGCCGGCGGCATCCCCATCATCAAGACATTGCGCGAAGTCGCTCGCCGCCAACCGCGTGCGCCGCGTCTATGGCATACTCAACGGCACCTGCAACTATATCCTCACGCAGATGCAGGAGGAGCATCGCTCCTTCGGCGATGTCCTCAAGGAGGCCCAGGCGAAAGGCTACGCCGAAGCCGATCCCACCTTCGACATCGGCGGGTTCGATACCGCGCACAAGCTGGCCCTGCTCACCAGCCTCGCATTCGGCACCCGCGTCGCCTTCGACCAGATCCACATCGAGGGCATCGAAGGCATCACACAGGCAGACATCGAGGCGGCGGAGGACCTGGGTTATCGCATCAAGCTCCTGGGGGTCGCCCTCATGACGGAGAGCGGCATCGAGCAGCGCGTGCACCCGGCCATGGTGCCGACGCATTCGGCCATTGCCGAGGTCTCCGGCGTCACCAATTGCGTGGCCGTCGACAGCGATTTCGCGGGCAACGTGCTGCTGGTCGGCGCGGGTGCCGGTGCAGGCGCCACCGCGTCGGCGGTGATGGGCGATATCCTGGACATCGCGCGCGGCCCTTCGCCGGCGCCGTTCCTGGTGCCGGCTCACAAGCTCGAGCCCTACAAACGTGCCAAGCTCGGCCAGCACCGTGGCGCCTACTACGTTCGCCTGTCGGTCTATGACAAGCCCGGTGCCATGGCCGGCATCGCCGGGCGCATGGGAGAACGCGAGGTCTCGCTGGAAAGCATCGTGCAGCGCCGGCCGCGCGGTGCCCAGATCGGCATCGGAGCGCGGCTCGAGCCCGGTGCGCCCACGCCAGTCATTCTCATCACCCACGAGACGACGGAGGAGGCGATCAGGGCCGCATTGTCAGCGATCCACCGTGACGGCAACGTGTCCGAGAAACCGCAAATGATACGCATAGAGCCGCTGTGAAGCGGGCATGCCGGCAAGACAAGGAGCGAGGTCATGTCCAAGGCAGATCACAAAGGCGGCCTCGACCGCGTGCTGGTGCTGGAGGTGGCGCGCGTAACGGAGGCTGCCGCCATTGCCGCCGCCCGGCTCAGGGGGCGCGGCGACGAGAAGGCCGCCGACGGCGCGGCAGTCGATGCCATGCGCAAGGAGCTCGCCAAGATCGACATCAGGGGCCGCGTGGTCATCGGTGAAGGCGAGATGGACGAGAGCCCGATGCTCTATATCGGCGAGGAAGTCGGCTCCGGCAACGGCCCCGAGGTCGACATTGCCGTCGATCCCCTTGAGGGCACCACGATCTGCGCCAAGGCCATGCCGAATGCGCTGTCGGTGCTGGCCATCTCGGAGCGCGGCGGGCTGCTCAACGCGCCCGACATGTACATGAGCAAGATCGCCGTGGGGCCCGGATATCCCGACGGCATCATCGACCTCGATGCCCCGCCCGCCGAAACGATCAGCAAGCTGGCCGAGGCCAGGGGCGTGCCGGTGTCCGAGATCACCGCCTGCATTCTCGACCGGCCGCGGCACGCCGAGTTGATCGCTGCGGTGCGCAAGTCCGGCGCCGGCGTCCAACTGATCCCGGACGGCGACATCGCGGGCGTCATCTGGACCACCGATCCGAAGGAAACCGGCATCGACGTCTACCTGGGAATCGGTGGCGCGCCCGAGGGTGTCCTGGCGGCAGCAGCGCTGCGCTGCATCGGCGGCCAGATGCAGGCCCGGCTGCACCCCCTCAGGAAGGAGGAGGAGACGCGCGCCGCCGCCATGGGCGTCACCGACATCAGGCGCAAATACAACATGCACGAGATGGCCTCGGGCGACGTGATCTTCTCGGCGACGGGCGTGACGGACGGCTCGCTGCTCGACGGCGTGCATTTCCGCCAGGGCTTTGCCGAGACCGAGACCGTCGTGCTGCGCTCCAAGACCGGGACGGTGCGGCGCATCAAGACCAGCTTCCGCATGATCGGCACCAAGGCGACGCCGGGCATTTGAACCGGTCCACACTCTCCCTCTCCCCGCTTGCGTCCATGCGAAGCATGGCTCCGCCATGACGAGAGGGCCGGGGTGAGGGGCGGCAACAGGGTCGAGGCAGCTCGCGTCAGGGCGTGTTTGCGATGAAGGCGACCAGGCTAGCGAACACGCCGTCGAAGCTCTCGTACCCGGATCACGGCTGCGGCTTGTGGCCGCCCCTCACCCTAGCCCTCTCCCCGTTCGCGCTGAAGAAGCGCGACGGGGAGAGGGGACACGCGCGAGGCCAACCTACCTGTGGAATAGCCGCGCGAATCGATGTTCCTGCCCTGGCGGCACGGCGTAGAGTCGCCGCAGGGCCAATAGGCAGGGGCGCATGGGGGCAGTCCGCAAACTCAGGCCGGACGATGATGCCGGCGGCGCCTATCTGGGCGTCACGGCCTCGGCGCGCGGGCTCGCCTGGCGCGAGCGGCTCGATGCGGCCGCGGCCAATACGGCGATCGCCATCAGCCAGCGTCACGGCCTGCCCGAGCTCCTGGGCCGCGTGCTGGCCGCGCGCGCCATTGGTTTGGAGGACGTGCCCGTTGCCCTCGATCCGACCGTCAAGGCCCTGATGCCCGATCCCAGCACCCTGCGGGACATGGACAAGGCCGCGGCCAGGCTCGCCGATGCCATCGTGCGCCGCGAGGCGATCGCCGTGTTCGGCGACTACGACGTCGACGGCGCCTGCTCGTCGGCGCTGCTGCAACGCTTTCTTGCCGCGCACGGGCTCGGTGCGCGCATCTACATCCCGGACCGCATGACGGAGGGCTATGGTCCCAACGCCGATGCCATCACGGCCCTCGTCAAGGACGGCGCCAGGCTGATCGTCACCGTCGACTGCGGCACCACCAGCACCGCGGCGCTGGGCGTCGCCCGGCCGCTGGGTGTCGACGTTCTGGTGGTCGATCACCATCAGGCCGACGAGCGGCTTCCCGACGTGGCGGCGCTCGTCAACCCCAACCGCCAGGACGACGTGTCGGGCCTCGGGCATCTGTGCGCGGCGGGTGTCACGTTCATGCTGCTGGTGGCGACGGCCCGCGAGCTGAGAACGCGGGGGCACTACAACGGCGCGTCGGCGCCACTCGATCTGCTGGAGCTGCTCGATCTCGTCGCCCTGGCGACCGTGTGCGACGTGGTGCCGCTCACGGGACTGAACCGCGCCTACGTCGCCAAGGGCCTGCAGGTGATGCGTCAGCGCCGCAACATCGGCCTCAAGGCGCTCAGCGATGCGGCAGCGCTCGCGGTGGTGCCAACCGCCTATCATCTGGGGTTCGTGCTCGGTCCTCGCATCAACGCAGGCGGCCGCATCGGCGAGGCTGCATTGGGGGCGCGGCTCCTGTCGGTCGACGACGAGGCCGAGGCGGCGCGCATCGCCGTGCTGCTCGACAAGCTCAATCGCGAGCGCAAGGCCATCGAGAAGCAGATGCTCGACGAGGCCATGGCGCATGCCGATCACCTCGTCGAGGCCGATCCCGCCGTCCCGCTGCTGATGGTTGCCTCCGAGGACTGGCACAAGGGTGTCGTGGGGCTGGTGGCGAGCCGGCTGGTGGACCGCTTCCAGCGCCCCGCCTGCGTCATTGCCTGGGACAGCAAGCACGAAGGCACAGGCTCGCTGCGCTCGATCGCTGGCGTCGACATCGGCGGGGTCGTGCGCGCGGCGGTGACGGCCGGACACCTGAGAAAGGGCGGCGGTCACGCCATGGCGGCCGGTCTGACCGTGGCGCGCGATGGCCTGGACGCCCTTCGCCAGTTTCTCAACGAGCAGCTGGCCGTGAAGACGAGTGCGGCGCGGACGGCCCTGGCGCTCGAGATCGATGGCGCCCTGACGCCGGTGAGCGTCACCGATGAGCTGATGGCACTCATTGACCGTGCAGGGCCTTACGGCCAGGGCAATCCCGAGCCGCGCTTTGCCTTTCCCGCGCACCGGGTCAAGTTTGCCAAGGTGGTGGGCACCGCCCATGTGCGCTGCGTGCTGGAGGCGGGCGACGGCTCCCGCCTCGACGCTGTGGCGTTCCGCGCGGCTGAGCAGCCCGTGGGTGTGGCCCTGCTGTCCTCGGCTGGCCTGCCCTTGCATGTTGTCGGCCACTTGCGTCGCGACACCTGGAATGGCCGCGACAGGCGCGAGCTCGTCATCGAGGATGTCGCCGATCCCCGCCGGCAGGGATAGGGCGGAGCCCCGCCAGACAGCCCGGACGCGGCGTGCTCACGGCCCGACTTCAAAGTCCACGTGAAATCTTCGCCTGATCCGGCTAGGGTCGGGGCCGACCCACTTCAGTCACGCTCAGCCAGACGGGAAAGGCCAATACGATGCTCATCGATCTTGGAGGACGCCGGGTCTACTACGATCTCATGGGGCCGGAGAACGGGCAGGTCGTATGCTTCACGCATTCGCTCGCTTCGGACGGCGGCATGTGGGCCGAGCAGGTGCCGCCGCTGCTGGCGGCCGGCTATCGGCTGCTGCGCCTCGACATGCGCGGCCATGGCGGCAGCGATCCGGTTGCCGGCGACTACACCATGGCGCAGCTGGCCGACGACGTTGCGGCCTCGCTTGATTTCCTGGGTATCTCGCGCGTGCAGCTCATCGGCCTGTCCATCGGCGGCATGATCGGCCAGGCGTTTGCCCTTGCGCATGGTCAGCGCCTGATCTCAGCCATGCTGTGCGATACCTCGCCGCAGACGATGGCCGGCGCGCAGGACGCGTGGGCGCCCCGCATCGCCGCCGTGAAGAAGGCAAACTCGCTGACGCCGCTCGCCGACCCCACGATGGAACGCTGGTTCACCGACGCCTACAAGCCGCGCAATCCGGGGCGCTGGAAGCAGATCCATGCCACCATCGCTGCCACCACGCCTGCTGGCTACCTGGGCTGCGCTGCGGCCATTCTCAACTTCGACTTCGTGCCGAAGCTTCCCTCGGTGAAGGTGCCGACGCTCGTGGTGTGTGGCGCGATGGACGAGGGCACGCCGCCGGCGGGCAACAAGCGCATCGCCGAGCTCGTTCCAGGTGCGCGCTACGAGGAGATCGCCAACGCGCGGCACTTCCCCAATGTCGAGCAGTCCGAGACCTTCAACCGCATCATGCTGGGCTGGCTGAGTAAGCACCGGTAAGGGCCAGCTCCACCCCTCTCCCCTCGGGGGAGAGGACGTGAGGCCATGACTTACGGCCTCGTGGTTCCAGCACGTCGACCTCGATGGCGCGGTAGTCATCTGGCCGAACCGGTGAGGGGCGACTTCTCGGCGCAGGCCACTTCTCCCCAAGGGGAGAAGGGTCCGCAGCTTCCCAGTCAAGACGGAGACCAATGCCACCATGTCCGATCCAGTTTCCATCATCGTCTACTCGGATGTGATCTGCCCCTGGTGCTATGTGGGCAAGCGGCGGCTGGAGACCGCGCTCGGAGAGCCAGGCATGCCGCAGGTGCGTCTGACCTGGCGCCCCTTCGAGCTCAATCCCGACATGCCTGCGGAGGGGATGGCCCGGAAGGACTACCGGGCGGCCAAGTTCGGCGAAGGGCGCAGCATCGAGCTGGACCGGAAGATGGCTGAGACCGGTCGGGAGGTGGGGATCAACTTCGCCTTCGATCGCATGCAGCGCACCCCCAGCACGCGTCTGGCGCACCGCCTGATCTGGGAGGCCGAGCGGCAGGGGCGCCAGGACGAGGTGGTGCAGCGGCTGTTGCGTGCCTATTTCGAGGAAGCCCGCGATATCGGCTCGCCCGACGTTCTGAAAGCCGTTGCAGCCGAAGGCGGGCTCGAGGCCCAGGGTGTGAACGACGCGCTGACCGGCCCCGAAAGCCTCGATGCGGTGGTCCGGCTCGAGGAGCAAGGGTACCGCATGGGCATTCAGGGCGTGCCACACTTCATCCTGTTGCAGAAATACCAAGTGTCGGGTGCGCAGCCGCCGGAATTCTGGCGCGAGGCCCTGCCGCGGCTGGCGGCCGAGGCAGTTGCGCTTCGGGCGACTGCCACCTGAGGCCGGCCGGGAGTGTGCAGACGGCCCAGGGAGGGCAGGAAGCCCCGTGGAGGCTCGCGTTGCGCGCGGGCATTGCCGTAGGTCGGGCAACCTCTGCTCGCGCTCCGCCGGCCCCGCCGAGGCCAGGAAATAAACGCAATTCATTGACATCGTTGTGACGACCGTGGTCGTCTGCTATTGGTAAAAAAATTCTGCACCCGGGACTTCCGCCCCAAAAATTGCCTCGGTCGAGGCTGACAACAACCGGGCAACAGGGTGCAGCGAGGGATTGGGAGGGGTATGGGCGCAAGGGGAGAAGTCACCTTGGTCCGACCCATCAGTGTGCAAGTGCTGCAGCATCCGGATATGAAGGGAGGAGCAACCATGCGTCGCTCGGCGGGCATGATCGGCTGCCTGGTGGCAGCCCTGCTGTTGTCACCGCAGGTGGCGGCGCAGGCGCCTTCGGACACCCTTGTCGTTGCCCAGGCGGCCGCACCGAAGCGAGCCCAGCCGCTGCCCCCCAAGCCGGTCAGCGAGGAGGAGATCGCCAAGGCGGCGCGCATCAACAATTGGACGGTCGGCCTTGCCGGCGGGCTGCTCGAGGGCACGTTCGTGCGCTACGCCGCCGACCTCGGCAAGGCGCTCGACGACAGCGAGAACCTCCGCGTCCTGCCGATCATCAGCTATGGCGCCGTCGGCAACGTCACCGACCTGATCTATCTGAAGGGCGTCGATTTCTCGATCACCTACGCCGACGTGCTGGATCACTTCAGGAACGTCGAGAAGATCCCTGGCATCGAGAAGCGCGTCAACTACGTGATCCCGATGTTCCAGGGCGAGGTGCACATCCTGGCCCGGCCGGAAATCAGGAGCCTTGCGGATCTGGCGGGCAAGACCGTCAACTTCAACACGGTCGGCAGCGCCGCGAACTACACCGGAGGCATCGTGTTCGATCGCCTCGGCATCAAGGCGGAGCGGCTGTTCCTCAACAACTCCATTGCGCTCGAAAAGATGCGCACCGGCGAGATCGCTGCCATTGTGCACGTTGTTGGCAAGCCGAACGATCTGTTCGCCAAGATGAAGCCCGAGCCCGGCTTCCATTTCCTGCCGCTGGAGTTTTCGTCCAAGTTCGAGGACTACTACGTCCCTGCCGAGCTCACGCCCGCGGACTATCCGGGCCTGATCCCGCAAGGCCAGGCGATCGAGACGATCTCGGTGCCGGCCCTGCTCGCCGTCTACAACTGGAACAAGGACACGCACGTCGACCGCCACCGCCGCTGCGTGCGCTTCATCCAGTATTTGTTCGACCGGTTCGAGAAGCTGCGCGCTCCGCCCTACCAGCCCGGGTGGAAGCAGATGAATCTGGCGGGGACCGTCCCCGGTTGGACGCGCTTTCCGCCGGCACAGGAAATGCTCGACAAGGTCGCGGCCAAGCCCTCGGGCGTCGACCCGGGGCTGGCGAGGGCGCAAGCCGCCCGCGCGGCGCCCAAGAGCGCGGCCGAGCAGGAGCGGCTGTTCCAGCAGTTTCTGGAGTGGAGCAAGAACCGCAAGTAGTGACGGCGTCTGGCGTGGGTGATGACGCCAGCCGGAAAGTGGCAAGTGCGGGAGAGGCGACTGGGGAGGTACGTGCAGCTGTTCGGACCAGCGCATCGGTGCGACAACCCCGCTGCCACGCCGCACGCGGAGGCAGTCGGCAAAGGTTGCGTGCGGCCGCCCAGCAAGGTGCGCACCGGCTTTTTTGCCTTTGGCCTGCCTCTGTGCGCTCTGGCCGCCATTGTCCCCCTGTCCAGCGCATGGCTGGCGCCGGCTCAGGCCCAGCAGCGCGCCGTCATCAATGTCGCTCCGACGACGCAGGCCGAGCCTGCCTCCAGGACACGTCTGGCCATCCAGGTCGGGCCGCGTGAGGCTATCACGGCCAACAGCTTCATCCGCATTCGCGGCCTGCCGCCCACGGTTGCTCTGACCGAGGGTCATGTCGTTGCTCCCGGGTCCTGGGCGATTCCGCTGGCCGCCCTGCCCAACCTCAGCATCATTCTGCCGATCGGGCTGCAGGGGCAGTCGGACATCGCCATCAGCCTCGTGAGCGTCGACGGCACCGTGCTCGCGGAGGCTCGGACCACGCTCGTTGTCGCCGCTGCCGCGCCAACCCGACCGAGCCCGCGCGAGGCGCAGTCGCCTCCATCCGTGGCACGGGGCGTGCCAACACTCGCGCCGCCCGACCGCGAGCGCGCGCTCGGCCTGCATGCCAAGGGGCAGGAGCAGCTCGAGCGCGGCAGCATCTACGCGGCGCGCAAGTTCTTCGAGCGCGCGGCAGACATCGGCCTGGCGCAGAGCGCGGTGGCTCTCGCGGATACCTACGATCCCGAGGAGCTGGCCAAGCTGAGGGTCATCGGCATCCAGGCCGACGTCGACGCGGCGAAGAAGTGGTACGAGAAGGCGCGCGAGCTCGGCGCTACCGAGGCCTCCGATCGCCTGCGGCGGCTGGGACAGCGGTAGGCGCCTCGGTACGCTCAGCCTCCGGATGACGGATGGTTTGTTGAACCCCCACAGGTTGCCGGATCGCGTCGGCCTCAATGGGCGAAAATGTTCTACTATCGGCGTCTCACCTGGACTGAGGAGCGTCGATGTCCGGAACTGAGCGCAAGAAGCCTGCCGTCATCTTCATCCATGGTATTGGTGGTTCGGCGCGCGTGTGGGAGCCGCAAATGGCGTCCTTCGCGGCGGCCGGGTACACGCCGGTGGCGCTGGACCTGCCGGGTTACGGCGGGCGGGCGCCGGTCGCGGCGCTCCATTTCGAGGGGCTGGCGGCGGACGTCGAGACCGCCATCGAGCGGCGCGGGCTGGCGAGGCCGGTGCTGGTTGGACATTCGATGGGCGGCATGATCGTGCAGGCGATGCTGCGCCGGCGGCCTGATGCCTACAGCGCCGCGGTGCTCGCCTGCACCAGCCCGGCCTTCGGCAATGCCGACGGCGAGTTCCAGAGGAAGTTCGTGGGCGATCGCTTGGGTCCGCTCGATGCCGGCCAGACCATGGCCGACCTCGCGCCGACGATGGTGGCGCGCATGGCCGGGCCGGCAGCCGATCCGGCCGGGTGTGCGCACGCCATCGTGGTCATGAGCGCCGTGCCGGCCGAGACCTATCGCGCTGCCGTCCGCTGCCTGGTCGCCTTCGACGAGCGGGCCAACCTGCCGAGGATCGCGGTCCCGGTGCTATGCCTCGCGGGGGAAAAGGACCCGAACGCGCCGGCCCTGGTGGTAGAGCGCATGGCCGGCAAGATCCCCGGCGCCCGCTACGCTTGCCTTTCCGGCATCGGGCATTTGCCGAACGTCGAGGCGCCGGCCGCCTTCGATGCTGCTATTCTGGATTTCCTGCGCCAGGCGCTGGCGCCCGCTGCACCTGAGTAGCTGCCAGACCCATGAACCCTCGCGATTTCGACCAGCACGATGCCGATGCGCCCATCTTCGATCGCGCCGCCTTCCGACTGTCGAAGGAGGAGGCCGAGCTGATCGATAGGGCGCGGCGGTTCGGCGCCCGCGTGCTGGCCCCTCGCGCCGCTCAGCACGATCGCGACGCCACGTTCCCGATCGAGAACTTCCGCGATATGCACGGCGAGGGCCTGCTGGCCATCTGCGTGCCGGAGGACGAGGGCGGCGAAGGGGCGAGCTTCAAGACCTACTGCCTGGCGGCCGCCGAGCTCGGGCGCTACTGCGGCGCCACGGCGCTGTCGTGGAACATGCACGTATGCTCGACCTTGTGGACCGGGGCGCTCGCCGACGATCTCGCCATGAGCGCGGAGGAGCGTGCTCAGCACAACGCGCGGCGCAGCCTGCACTACAAGCGCATCGTCGGCGACGGCGCCATCTACTCCCAGCCGTTCTCCGAGGGTGGTGCGGCGGCGGCGGGCGCGGCGGCGTTCGGCACGGAAGCCAAACCGGTAGACGGCGGCTTTCTCGTCAGCGGCAAGAAGATCTTCGCTTCGCTCTCGGGCGCGGCCGACTACTACGGCGTGCTGTGCACCGAGCGCGCCGAAGGCGACGCCGCCAGCCGCCGCAACACGCTCTATCTGGCCATTCCTGCCAAGGCCGATGGTGTGTCCGTGGTGGGTGACTGGGACCCGCTGGGGATGCGCGCCACGGTCTCGCGCACGCTGCTCTTGAAGGACGTATTCGTGCCGGAGGAAGAGATGCTGATGCCGCGCGGCGTCTACTTCCGCGCCGCCACGTCCTGGCCGCACATGTTCCTCACCCTGTCGCCGACCTACATGGGCCTTGCCCAGGCGGCCTACGATTTCACCGTGGCCTATCTGCGCGGCGAGCTGCCGGGCACGCCGCCGGTGAAGCGGCGCATGTATCCGACCAAGCAGATCGCGCTGGCCGAGATGCGCATCATGCTGGAGCAGACCAAGGCGCTGTGGTTCCAGGCGGTGAGCGAGGCGCGCGCGGAGCCTACCAAGGAGCAGGTGCTGCGCGCCTACGCGGCGCAGTTCACGGTGATGGAGAACGCCAACGCGCTGGCCGCCAAGGCCATCCGCACCTGCGGCGGACAGGCCATGCTCAAGAATCTCAGCCTGGAGCGCATCTATCGCGACAGCCGCTGCGGCTCCCTGATGCTGCCGTGGACGGCCGAGATCTGCCTCGACCGGATCGGACGGGAGAGCCTGTACGAGCCGGGTGAGACGGACGGGTGATGGAGGTGAGCGAAGCACCGCCACCGCACCCGTCATCCCGGCCCAGCAATCGCGCCAGAGACGCGATTGCGCAGAGCCGGGACCTGCAGCGATGTCCACTCTTGCCGCAGATCCCGGACAGCCTCGCTCGCTCGGCTTCCGGGATGACGGGTGGAGACTTTCATCCGGGCTTCCCAGCTGCACGATCGGGGTAGCTCCGTGGCCATGCCGTCGCGCACGTCCTGCTGGATGCCGTACTGGGGGAAGGGATAGCGGAAGCCGTTCTTGGCCAACGCCGTCATGCCCGCGATGGCCTTGGCCAAATACTCCGGTGGCGCGGCCATCAGCATCTCGTCGTCCAGGACGCCGCCGTAGCGCCGCTCGGCGAAGCAGGGGATCGAAAGCGACGGCTGACGGGTCTTGAGCGCGCGGCCCCAGCTGTCGGCGCATGCGCTCTCGCCTACGACGCCCCACTCGAAGCTCTTGTAGCCCGACCACTGCAGGCCATTGATGAAGTACATCATGGCGCCCGGCGTCGCGTAGAACAGCGCGATGTCGGGCGGATCGAGCCGGCCGGAGGCCAGCGGCGCAACGGCCAGAGCTTCGTAGCGCCCGTCCTCGACACAGTGCATGGCCGCCTGGTGTGCGGCGGCGTCCTCGAGGGTGGAGAACCACACGCCCGTCATGTGCTTGCCGGAACGCCAACGGTCGTCCTTCGCGTGCCCGAGCCCGACGACCGCGCGGCATTGCGCGCCGACCAAATCCTCCGCTGTGATGCCGACGGTCCAGCCGAGCCGCGCCGCCTGCGCCACCGCCTGGTCCAGCGTGTGCACGGATTTGGGGCGCCGGATTTTGGGGATCGCCTCCATGTCGGCGCGGTGCTCGAACAGCTTCATGCCGAACGGGATCGAGCGCAGCTTCAACAGGCCTTCCAGTTTGGTGGCCAGATCGGCAATGGTCTGGGACATGGCTTTGCCTCGTGTAAGGGCGGTGATGACGCGGGCCTGCGGCCAGCATAGTGAGGCTGGGGATCGATCTGCAAATGCTGGATCGATGCGCGCCGCGGCCCCCACTCGACGGAGAGCGGAAAGGCGGCGACAATCGCCGCCACAGCAAGCGGCTGCCCCTCACCCGGCCCTCTCCCCGCATGCGGGGAGAGGGGAGCTGACATGAACCTTGCCGACCTGATCGACCGCAATGCCGCTTTCGCGCCCGACAAGGTGGCGATCCGGTTTGCGGGTGCGGAGCTGACCTATGCCGGCCTGGCGCAGCGCATTGCGGAGACGGCTCGCGCTCTCAAGTCGGAACTGGGGGTCGGCCGTGGCGACCGGGTGGCGATCCTCGCGGCCAACCACCCGGACTACCTGGTGCTGCTCTATGCCTGCGCCCGGCTCGGCGCCATGCTGGTGCCGATCAACTGGCGGCTCGCCGTGCCGGAGCAGCTCTACATCCTGAGCGATGCGGGCGCCAGCGCCCTGGTGGTGGAGGAGGCATTTGCCGCCGTCATCGAGCCGCTGAGCAAACTGATGCCGAACGCGCGCATCGTCGGTCTCGACTTTGCGCCGGACGGCGGAACATCGCTGGCCGCGCTTCTACACGGCGCGGCCAGCGACGGACGCGGCGCCAATGTCGATACGACCTGCCCGCTGCTGATCGTCTACACCTCCGGCACGACCGGCCACCCCAAAGGCGCGGTGCTGCGCCAGGACGCGCTCGTCTGGAACGCGGTGATGAGCCAGCACATGCACGACATGACGGCGCAGGATCACGTGCTGACGGTGCTGCCGCTGTTCCACGTCGGCGGGCTCAACATCCAGACGACGCCGGCGCTGCAATTGGGCGCCACCGTTACGCTTCTGCCGCGCTTTGCGCCCGATGCGACGCTCGAAGCCATTGCGCGGGATCGACCGACCTTGACGGTGCTGGTGCCGGCCACCATCCAGGCGGTGATCGAGCATCCGCGCTGGGAGACCACGGGCCTCGAGAGCTTGCGTGCCCTGACGACGGGCTCCACTCAGGTGCCGCAGCGCCTGGTCGATGCATTTACGAGCCGCGGCACGCCGGTGCTGCAGGTTTATGGGTCGACCGAAACATGCCCGGTGGCGGTCTATACGCGGCTCTGCGGTGACTGGCGGCGGCCCGGGTCCACGGGGTTGCCGGGTCTGGCGTGCGAAGCCCGCGTGGTCGACGACACTGGCAACGAGGTGCCGGCCGGCACCCCCGGCGAGGTGGCGGTGCGCGGGCCCAACGTGCTCAGCCAATACTGGGGCAACCCAAGTGCAACGGCACAAGCGCTGCGCGATGGCTGGTATCTGAGCGGGGATATCGCCGTGCGCGACGCCGATGGGCATTTCTTTGTTCAGGACCGCAAGAAGAACCTGATCATTTCGGGTGGCGAGAATATCTACCCCGCCGAGGTGGAGCGGGTGCTGGGCCAGCATCCGGCCATCGCCGATGCTGCCGTGATCGGCCGCCCAGACCCCAAATGGCAGGAGGTTCCGGTGGCCTACGTAGTGGCCCGGCAGGGTGCCACCCCCGATCCCGCCGAGATCGAGCGCTTTTGCTTGGCCGAGCTGGCGCGCTACAAGGTGCCCCGTGAATACGTGTTCGTGCACAGCCTGCCGAAGAATGCCATGGGCAAGGTGCAGCATTTCCGGCTGAAAGAGCTGATCGCCGAGGCGGCAGTGGGCGCCGGCCAGCCGCCCTCGGCGAGCGATGAGAGGTCAGATGAGGATAGCCGTCCTCGGCGGTGGCAATGGCTCCCTGGCGGCGGCCGGTGACCTGGCTCTGGCTGGTCACGAGGTCGTTTGGTGGCGGCGCAATCGCGCTGCCGTCGAGGCGCATCGGGCCGCCGGCGGGCTGATCACCGTCAAGGATTTCCGCGGCCGGCGCGAGGCGCGGCCTGCCCTGATCACGGCCGACCTGGCCGTGGCCGTGCGGGATGCCGCGCTCGTCCTGTGTCCGACGCCCGCGACCGCGCACGCCGATATCGCGCGGGAAGTCGCGCCGCACCTCGCCGATGGCCAGGTGGTGTTCCTGCCGCCGGGCACGTTCGGATCGGTGCTGTTTGCCAAGGCGGCATGGGACAGCGGCAACCGCTCAAGCGTCGCGTATGCGGAGACCGGCACGCTCCCCTGGCTCACGCGTCGGCACGGCGCCTACGAGGCGGCGATCACCGTGCGGGCGAAGCGGCTGCCGACGGGCGTGTTCCCGCGCGAGGCCTCGCGTGAGGCCATAGCAGTCATCGCGCAGGCGTTCCCAGGCGTCATCGAGCCGTGCGGCGATGCCCTGTCGGGTGCCCTGATGAATGCCGGTCCCATCATCCACCCGCCGCTGATCACCATGAACGCCGCACCGCTCGAGCACTTCCCGCGCTGGGACATCCACAAGGAGGGGACGCAAGCCTCCGTGCGGCGTGTCACGGACGCCCTCGATGCCGAGCGCATGGCCATTCGCGACGCGCTGGGTTATGGCCCACCGCACTTCCCGCTCGTTAACCACTATTCCAGCGACGGTGAGGAATGGATGTACGGGCGAGGCTCGCACGAGAGGCTCACCGACTCCGGCGACTGGCGCGAGCGCATCGTGCTCACCGAGCACCGCTACATGCGCGAGGATGTGGGGATAGGGCTCTCTTTCCTCGCCTCGGTGGGCGAGTTGGCCGGCGTGGAGACGCCGCTGGTGCACGCGTTTCTCGCCATCGGCTCCGCCGTCTGCGGCGAGGATTTCATGCGCACGGGCCGCACCTTGGGGAATCTGGGCCTGGGCCACCTGGACAAAGCCGGCCTCCAGGAGCTGCTCGCAGGGGGGTTCCATTGAGCACGCGTCAACCCATCGCCTGCCTCGGCGCCGGCCGCATGGCGCGCGGCATCGCCGTGGTGTTCGCCTATGCCGGCCACCCGGTGGCTATCGTCGATGTCAAAGCCCGCGACGAAGCCGGCCACGCCCGCACTGCGCACGAAGCCGAAGGTGAGGTCGAGAGCACCCTCGCCGCGCTTGCCGGTTTCGGGCTGTTTGCGCCGGAGGCCGTCGAGCCGATCGCTGCCCGCGTCTCTGTGATCCGTGAAGCGGGCTCGGCCGCCGCCCTTGCGCAGTCTACCGTCATCTTCGAAGCCCTGCCGGAGGTACCCGATCTCAAGCGCGAGGTGCTCGCCCGCGCGTCCCGGCTCGCGGGCCCCGAGCCCATCATCGCCTCCACCACCTCCACCATCCTGGTCGACGACCTCTCCCCCGCCGTCGAACAGCCGCAGCGCTTCCTCAACGCCCACTGGCTCAACCCGGCGTTCCTTGTGCCGCTGGTCGAGATCGCTCCCGGTGCCCGCACCGATCCGGCGGTCACAGCGCGGCTGAGCGCCCTGCTCGAAGGCATCGGCAAGGTGCCCATCGTCTGCGCCGCGCGCCCCGGCTACATCGTGCCGCGCATCCAGGCCCTTGCCATGAACGAGGCTGCGCGCATGGTGGAGGAAGGCGTCGCCAGCGCAGCCGACATCGACAAGGCCATCAAGTATGGCTTCGGCGTGCGCTTCGCTACGCTCGGCATGCTGGAGTTCATCGACTGGGGCGGCGGCGATATTCTCTACTATGCCAGCCGCTATCTCTCGGGCGCGCTCGCAAGCGAGCGCTACGCGGCGCCGTCAATCGTGGAGCGCAACATGGCGGAGGGCCGCATCGGCCTCAAGACCGGCCAGGGCTTTCTCGACTACGACGCCCTCGACCTCGACGCCTACCGCCGGCAGCGCCTGCAGGCCTTCGTGGCGCTGCTCGCCCACCTGGGCCTCACGCGGCCGCCCGTGCTGCCGGAGTAGGCGGGTTAGGCCCATGCCGACGCGACGGCCTGTGTTGAGCGCCTCCACCTCCCACTGCAAGAAAATGCGGGCTTGTTCCGACGGTTGCGTCCAGTGGGTGTTTGCGAACCGACGCGGAGCCGGATAGGCTGCCGCTGTTTGCTTGGGGAGGGCTATTTGGCGCCACCCGAGAAGCTGCCTCCAGGCTGTCACGGAAGACAGATATTCAGCGCGGTCGCGTGCGCCACGCCAGCGCGGACGGATATCGTTTGTTTGCGATAATGGGAGACAATGGATGCCGATGAAACGACTTGCACTCGTCACGGCGGGAGCCATCCTGCTAACGGGCATGCTGGTGATGCCGGCCAGCGCACAGGAGGAGCGTTGCAGGAACGACACGATCAAGGCAGCCGGAAAGGCCACCATCCTTGGTAAAGGCCGGGCCAGACGGCTGGCCATCGACAACTGGCAGCGCGAGGTGCGCCAGAAATACGGCGAGCGCTACATGGACTTCTCCAAGAGCAGGGAGGCGCGCTTCGAGTGCGAGGCGGCCTCGATCGGTGCGATTGGCAAATTCAACCAGCGTTGCAGCGTCAGCGCCTATCCTTGCAGGATCTCTGCCGCAGCCGATGATGCGACCTTCGGACAGGACGACGATCGGGCCGCCTTCACCGTCCAGCGGCTGCTGCGCCGAGCAGGCTACCTGGACCGGGACGACGTGGACGGCGAGTACGGGCCCAGGACTCGCCAAGCAGTGCGCCGATTCCAGAGAGATGAACGCTTGCGTGTGACCGGTGAGGCGGACGAGCGCACCCTCGAACGGTTGCGGCGTGCCGCAAAAGGCGGCTGATCGCGCTTCCACGCCGTCGCGGAGCTGAGCTGAAGCTCCGCGACGCTGCTTGCAGGGGCGAGCCGACGGTCCGCCGCTCGGGCCGCTCTCCTCG
>CAWHBI010000045.1:0-35628 GCA_963827545.1 uncultured Alphaproteobacteria bacterium | reverse complement strand
TGTGCTCGCACCGCTGGTTCACGCGACCAATTGTCAACTCTTGGCAACATAGAACTAAAACAGACAGCATGGCTGACGGGCCGACCGAAGCGTAAGGATCATGACAATGGCGATGCGTGAACTCACCAAGGCCCGCCTGAGCGCGGTCTCGACAGCCACCCTCACCACGGTGCTGTTCAAACGAGCCTTCCGGAACACGGTCATCCAGGGCGTGCACCTGATCAACCCGGCGGCTCCACGCATGGTCGGCCCAGCCTATACGCTGCGGTACATCCCCGCCCGCGAGGACCTCGACCATCTGGGCGTGTTCGAAGATCGCGGCCATCCGCAGCGCAAGGGCGTGGAAGAGTGCCCGCCGGGGCACGTGTTCGTCGTCGACAGCCGGCGCAACCCGGCCGCCGCGTCCGCAGGCGGCATCCTGGTGACGCGCCTGTGGCAGCGGGGCGTGGCCGGCATCGTGACGGACGGCGGCTTCCGCGACACGCCGGATATCGCAAAGATGCCGTTCCCTGCCTATCACGCGGCGCCCGCACCCTTGACCAACCTGATCCGGCATCACGCTGTCGATCTCAACGTGCCGATCGGGTGCGGCGAGGTGCCGGTGTATCCAGGCGACGTCGTGGTCGGCGACGGCGAGGGTGTGGCCGTGATCCCGCACGGCATTGCCGACGAGGTTGCCGAAGAGGCGTTCGAGCAGACCGTGTTCGAGGACTTCGTGCAGGAGCAGGTCGGGCAAGGCCGCTCGATCTTCGGCCTCTACCCGCCTCTGCCCGAGACGCGCGAGGAGTTTGCGCGCTGGCGGGCGGCAAAGAAGCGGTGATGGGCCGCGCCATGGGGTTCCTGGAAACCCACATCGAAAACGCGCGCCATCGCATGTTCGAAGGCGCGCCGGCGAAGAGGGACGACTGGCGTCCGGTGTCCTTCATCATCAGACAGATTCGATCCCGGCCTCCTGCAATCGTCTTGTTCCGGCGTGGCAGGACGGTTATGCCAAGTCGATTGTGGTGTCTTCATCGAAGGTTTTCCTCATGAGCGATCATCCCTACTGGCTGATCGAGATGAAGATTGAGCCAAAGACCAAGGCTGATGCCGAGCGGCTATTGGCGGCGCTCGCGCTGATGGCGTCGGAAGACGCGAGCTTCGGATATTCGAAGGATCCGGAAAGCGGCGAAGTGATCGCAAAGGGGCTCGACGATCTGCATCTCGACACGAGAATCGATGCCCTGAAGCGCACCCACAAGGTGGAGGTGAACGTCGGTGCGCCGCAGGTGGCCTATCGTGAGACGTTGGCACGCTCGACCGAGGTCGACTACACGCACAAGAAGCAAACCGGCGGCACCGGCCAGTTCGCGCGAGTGAAGCTGCGGCTGGAGCCCAACGTGGCCGGCGCGGGCAACGAGTTCGAGAGCGAGATCGTCGGCGGCGTGGTGCCCAAGGAATATATCCCGGGCGTCGAGAAGGGTGTGCAGTCGGTGTGGGATTCCGGCGTGCTGATCGGCTTCCCGATGGTCGACATGAAGGTAACCCTGTTCGACGGCGCCTATCACGAGGTGGATTCCTCCACCATCGCCTTCGAGATCGCGGCACGCCAAGCCATGCGCGAGGGCTGCGAAAAGGCCGGCGTCAAGCTGCTCGAGCCGATCATGGATGTCGAGGTGGTGACGCCCAATGATTGCATCAGCACAGTGATCGACGACATTGACAGCCGACGTGGCCAGATCAACGGCCAAGAGATACGTGGCGACGCCACAGCCATCCAGGCGCACATGCCGCTCGCGCTCTTATTTGGCTTCAATAGTACGCTGTTGTCCAACAGCAACGGACGTGCCAACCATACCTTGCGCTTCAGCCACTATGCCGAAGTTCCACGCCATATCGGGCCTGACAAGTTCCCGCCTGCGGTCGGCATGAGGGCGTGAAGAGAAGTCGTGTTTGCTCTTGACGGCCGGGACGACCACCCGTTCACCGGCAGTGCAGGCGTCACACCGTACAACAGCGAGTGGAAGCGCATGTCCAAGACGAGAGCCCCGGAAGACTTACGCTCGCACCGCTGGTTCGGCGTGGAGGACCTGCGATCGTTCGGCCACCGCTCGCGGCTGCGCCAGATCGGCTATGACGCGCAGGATTGGCAGGGCAAGCCCGTCATCGGCATCATCAATACGTGGAGCGACATCAATGCCTGCCACGCGCACCTGCGCTCGCGCGCCGAGGACGTGAAGCGCGGCGTACTGCAGGCCGGCGGCTTCCCGCTGGAGCTGCCGGCGATCTCGCTGGCCGAGCCGTTCGTCAAGCCCACCACCATGCTCTACCGCAATTTCCTCGCCATGGAGACGGAAGAGCTGCTGCGCTCGCACCCGATCGACGGCGCCGTGCTGCTGGGCGGCTGCGACAAGACCACGCCGGGCCTGATCATGGGCGCCATCTCCATGGGGCTGCCGGCGATCTACTGCCCTGCCGGGCCCATGCTGCGGGGCAACTGGCGCGGGCAGATGCTGGGCTCTGGCTCGGACGTGTGGAAGTACTGGGACGAGAAGCGAGCCGGCACGATCTCCGAAGCCGCCTGGGCGGAGATCGAAGGTGGCATCGCCCGCTCGTTCGGCACCTGCATGACCATGGGCACGGCGGCCACCATGATGGCGATCGCCGAGGCGCTGGGCCTGACGCTGCCAGGTGCCTCCTCGCTTCCCGCAGCCGACGCCGCCCACCCGCGCATGTGCGCCCAGGCCGGCCGTCGCATCGTCGACATGGTGTGGGAGGACCTGACGCCCGCCAAGATCCTCACGCCCGCGGCGTTCGAGAACGCCATCACCGTGCACATGGCGATGGGCGGCTCGACCAACGCCATCATCCACGTGGTCGCCATGGCACGCCGGGCCGGCATCGCGCTGTCGCTGGAGCAGTTCGACGTGATCTCGCGCAAGGTGCCGGTGATCGCCAACGTGCGGCCGTCGGGCGCGCATCTGATGGAGGACTTCTTCTACGCCGGTGGCCTGCCGGCGCTGATGAAGCTGCTGAGCGACCGCCTGCATTGCCACGCGATGACCGTCAACGGCCGCACCGTCTGCGAGAACATCGAGAACGCCGAGGTGTTCCATGCCGACGTCATCCGCTCGCTCGACAAGGCGATCTATGCGGAAGGCGCCACAGCGGTGCTCAAGGGCAATCTCGCGCCGCGCGGGGCCGTGATGAAACCGTCGGCCGCGGAGCCGCGCCTGCGCCAGCATCGCGGCAAGGCGGTCGTGTTCCGCGACTACAACCACATGGCGGCCGAGATCGAGCGCGACGACCTCGATGTCACGCCGGACCATGTGGTTGTCCTGCAGAACGCAGGGCCCAAGGGCGGCCCAGGCATGCCGGAGTGGGGCATGCTGCCGATCCCGAGGAAGCTGGTGAAGGCCGGGGTGCGCGACATGCTGCGCATCTCGGACGCGCGCATGTCCGGCACCAGCTATGGCGCCTGCATCCTGCACGTGGCGCCGGAGAGCTTCGTCGGCGGGCCGCTGGCGCTGGTTGAGACCGGCGACGAGATCGAGGTGGACGTGGGCGCGCGGCGCCTGCATCTCGACGTCTCGGACGAGGAGCTGGCGCGGCGCCGGGCGGCGTGGGTGGCGCCGCCGCCGCGCTACGAGCGCGGCTACGGCCGCATGTTCCAGGAGCACATCGGCCAGGCCGACGAGGGCTGCGACTTCGATTTCCTCGAGCACGGCGCGCCAACGCCGGAGCCGGAGATCCATTGAGCACGGGATGTCATACCAAGCCGCCTATCCTTCCACCCGTCATCCCGGCCCAGCGATCGCGCTGGATGCGCGATCGCGCAGAGCCGGGATCTGCGGCGAGCGATGTTCGTGCGGCAGGTCCCGGATAGTCTCGGCTGCGCCTCGCCTTCCGGGATCACGGGTGATTCATTGGCTCTGCGGTATCAGGGCTCGCGGCCGCGCGCGATCAGCTCGGGCGTGATGTTGCGGTGGCCGTGCAGGATCCGCAGCACGTGCACGGTTTCGCTCTGGGGCCCTCCGTCGTAGAAGATCAGGTAAGGATCGACGCTCACCATGCGTGCTTCGGGTCCGAAGTGCGGTCGCGGGCTGCCCATACCTGGAAAGCGAGCCAGGCGTCTTATCGCGTGCTTGAAATCAGTATCGTATTTGCGCGCCGTGCGGGAACTTGCGACGTCGCTTAAGTGTTCGAGCACCAAGAGAAGGTCCAGCCGCGCCCGGAACGACAGGCGGACCTTGGCCATCAAGCGCCGCGTTTCTTGAGCCAAGCATCCGTTTCGGCAAAGACCTCTTCCACAGACAGGGTCTCACCGCGTGCGATCTCAGCGCGCGCCTCGTCGAGGTAGGGCTTTGCCCAGGAGAGATCGTCAGCGTCGGCGTCCGCCACCATCAGGTTGTCGACCGCCAAGCGCACCGCCTCCTCGACGGAAGCGAACTGCCCTGCCGCAACCGCGGCCTCGAGGCGCTTCTGCTGTTCTGGCGTGAGCGTGATTGTCATGCGTGAAGCTTATCACGCCGGGCAGAAGGGCGCGAGTTTGCATGCTAGTGATGCGACTCAAACCGGGTCTACCGCTGTCATCCGGCGCTTGTCGCCGGGATCCATCGTCCCGCAAGCGCCGAAGCTGGCTGATGGCTGGATCCCGGGCACACCGGCCTTCGCCGGTGCAGGCAAGGCCCGGGATGACCGCGGGGTGCAACTGTCTGCATCAGACCACTAGCATGGTGTACCCGGCAATCCTTTTCGTGGCGCGCGGCGCCGGCTTGTCTGCTAGGAATGCCCGGTTTGCATCCTGAGAAGGCCCTCCCGATGAGCTATGCGTTCACGCCTGTCCCGCAGCCCACCCTGCCCATCAAGGGCTCCGACCAGCTTTTCCCGATCCACCGCATCTACTGCGTGGGCCGCAACTATGCCGAGCACACCAAGGAGATGGGCGGCGACACCAAGGACCCGCCATTCTTCTTCCAGAAGAACCCCGACAACGTCGTCACCGACGGCAGGTTTCCCTACCCTAGCGCGACCAAGGACGTGCATTTCGAGATCGAGCTGGTGGTGGCGCTGAAATCCGGCGGCACCAACATCAAGCCGGCTGACGCGATGGGCCACGTGTTCGGCTACGGCGTCGGCATCGACATGACGAGGCGCGACCTGCAGGCCGAGGCCAAGAAGCTGCAGAGGCCCTGGGAGGTCGGCAAGGCGTTCGAGCATTCCGCGCCCTGCACCGCGCTCGTTCCGGCGCAGCATGTCGAGGCTCCGTCCAAGGGCGCGATCTGGCTCGATGTCAACGGTGAGCGCAAGCAGACCGGCGATTTGAGTCAGATGATCTGGGACATCCCGAACCAGATCGCTTTCCTGTCGACCCTGTTCGAGCTGAAGGGAGGCGACCTCATCTTCACCGGCACGCCGGCCGGCGTCGGCGCCATCAAGAAGGGCGACAAGCTCAAGGGCCACGTCGACGGCGTGGGCGATTTGGAGGTGGTCGTGGTCTGATTGCCGCGCAGGAGAGCTAGCGTGTCGCCTTGGAGGCCCTTCTTCCCGTCGTGCCGAAGGCACGCCTCCGGCGTAACGGGAGAAATTGCCCATCGAGCCGAAGGAGGGCGTTGGGTGTGCTGGACGGTCTGAACGCCTTCGTCACACCCGTGTTGAAACCTGCCGCTGGCATGGCAGGCGTCTTGCCGCTGGGCGCATCTAGTTTGTCTCAGCCAACGTCCGATCAGGGGAGGAAGTGATGTCGCATGGGGGTGGGCACGGCTTGATCGAAGGCGAGAACAAGAAGATCGCCATTCTCATTTCGATTCTGGCGCTGTTTCTTGCCATAGCCGAGACACTGGGCAAGAGCGCGCAGACCGACGGGATCGGCTACAACGTCGAAGCGTCGAACATGTGGGCGTTCTTCCAGGCCAAGACCATCCGCAAGACGACGATGGAGACAGCGGCCGAGCAGATGGAGGTGGACCTGAAGCTCGCCAAGGACGAAGGCACGAAGGACCTTCTGAAGAAGCGTATCGAGGGCTGGGTGTCGCGCGCGGCGCGTTACGAATCCGAGCCCAAGCCTGACGGCAAAGGCGAGGGCCGCAAGGAGCTGATGGCGCGCGCCATCTCAGCGGAGAACAAGCGCGACCTGGCGCTGGCGAAGTATCACAATTTCGAGTACGGCTCCGCCGCCTTCCAGATCGCCATCGTGCTGGCGTCGTCCTACCTCATCACCGGCGTCATGTATCTGCTGTGGAGCGCCCTGGGTGTGGGCGGCATCGGCTTGTTTTTCGTCGCGATGGCGATCCTGGTGCCGAACTTCCATCTGTTCGGGCACTGAGGGTCAGCGGCGGCTGGCCACGAACCGCCTGCCTTTCGGTGAGGTGACCCGGGTTCCAACGATGCGCGGGGCTGCTGGGAACAGCCACACGCCAGGCGATTTTGAGGATCGCGACGTAAGAACATGCCGATCCGATAACGCGTTCACCACTCGGAGGGCTTGCCTATCCGTCACCTGGAGAAGCTTCGGGATGTCGCCGCGAGGAAGTTCTCCACGATAAAGAATAGCTTCAAGAATCTGTCCGGCTTTCGCGGGGAGCGAGCCTACTTTGCTTTCGTCCTCTGCCCAGGAAAGAATACGCGCCCTCAATTGGCTAGGCTCCATGAGCTTTTCCATGAAGTCCACTTGATCAATGCAGATCTTGAGGAAGAACGACGTGAACTCCGTCAAGGTCTCTTCGCTCAGGTGGCCTCTGCCATCCAAGTCGTTCCGGCGCCCAAGATCGCAAGCCGCTAGATGCTGCTTGTAAACGTTGGCATTCCTTCCAAGCCCACGAGCAACGGACCAGATAGCGCCCGTGTCCAGCGTTTCAAGCATCATGGCATGAGACATCAAGCGAGCGACGCGACCGTTTCCGTCCAGAAAGGGGTAAATCCAGAGCAGGCGATGATGGGCAGCCGCCGCACCCGCGGTGGCCTCCGCCTTCCCCAAGCGAGAATAAACCGCCTCAAACTGTTTCATGAACCTAGGCACTGCGCCGGGGCTAACGGCTTCGTGTTTTCCTACCTCAACAAAGCGCTGGCGCAGTTCACCGGGAATCACGCGTATCTTTTCTCCGGTATCAGGAATCTCAACCCAAAGAAGGTCATCGGGCAGTGCAGCGCAGAACCTACAATGTATCTCGCAGATACCCTCAACGGTCATCGCGCGGCCGGATAGACCTCCGCTATCGATCCATCTTTGGACCGCCACATGCGCCTCCGCCTCCTTCTGTAGATTTCTTTTCTTTGGGTCGCGGTCGTAGCTCTTCCGCATTGCCCGCTCAATGGCAATTGGATGAGTGTTGTGACCTTCAATCAGGTTGCTGTAGTAGCAGTTCATCACGCGGACGAGTTCAGCCAACGCAGTCAGCGTCCCCTCTGGGAGGCTGCGCTTGAGACCAGCGGAGCTAGCGACAAGTTCAAGCGTTAAATCCATTAGCTTCGCCTTGCCCTTGGCTTCGTCAGATAGGAGAGCGGGCATCATCATCGTTACGGACTCACCGTCATCCTCTAGCTCGGGGGCTGCGGGCTTTTTGACTGCCTTTCTGGCCATGAGAAAGTCGCCTTAGATGTCGGCTAAAATGTCGGGTTCAATGTCTGAATGTACATAGGACGAAAACCCTTGCAAATCAAGGCATTTGTGGGTGTACACTATAGTCAATGTCGGCTGGAATGTCGGGTTCAATGTCGGGTTGGATGTCGGGATACCCACGACTGGGCGAGCGGCGGTACGATGTTCTCTTTTTGTTCCTAGCCTTATGGCGGTGATGGGCTCAAGGCCGCGCCTTTGCCTCGCTGGCTTGGTGCGCTTCGGATGCAGCCCGAGGTCCCGCCCCGGAAACAATTCCAACTGAGCGCCTGCCTCAGAACGGCGGTAGCGTCTCGCCTCCTGCTTCGGATCGGGGCCCACGAGTTCGCCGGTAAGTGAGCCTCTTGCTGTCCGCCATCACCGCCCCCGGTAGACCGGCGGGCGTTTTTCGGCGAACGCGTTGCGGCCTTCGGTCCAGTCCGCGCTCTGGAAGATGGCGTCCACCTGGGCGCGCGCCATGCCGGCCATCTCGGTGGGACCCTTGGGCAGGGTCTCGGCGACGAAGCGCTTGAGGGCGCGCGAGGGCAGCGGCGCGGTGGCGGCGATGCGGCGGGCATAGTCGAGCGCCGTGGGCATCAAGTCTGCCACCGGCACCACCTTGTTGACGTACCCGACCTCGTAGGCGCGCCGCGCATCGATGGCCTCACCCATCAGCAGCAGCTCCATTGCGATCTTGTGCGGGATGCGCGTGGCGAGCGCGCTGATGATGCCGCCAGTGAAGCCGACCTTGACCTCGGGATAGGAGAAGCGGGCATTGTCGGCCGCGATCAGGATATCGCACATGGTGGTGAGCACCATGCCGCCGCCTACGACCCAGCCGGCCACGGCTGCGATGACCGGCTTGTCGACCGGCACGCCGACCCCTGGAATGCCACGGTAGAGGGCGGTGGGCAGCGCCTCGAGGTCGGCGCCGGCGGTGAACGCCTTGTCGCCGGCCCCGGTCAGCACCGCCACGCGGTCCTCCTCGCTCGCCATGAAGCGCCGCCAGGATTGGTGCAGGCCCTCCACGATGGCGTCATCGAGGCGGTTCATCCGCTCTGCCCGATTGATGGTGATGGTGGCTATCCGGTCCTGGGAGCGGTAGGTGACGGCGTCGCTGCTATCGTGGCTCATTGAGGGACGTCCTTGCGCGGGCTGGATGGGCACGAGCGCAGAATATGGCGCATGGCGGGGCCTGACCACCGGCCACGCTCGGGCATCGCCATCGCCGGCATGCGCGCTGCCACCTGCGCTGCGATGCTGCTGGCGCCATGGCCAGACGGCCGGGTTGTGTGCTTGGATGCGCCGCTCGCGTTGTTGCCCTGCTTCCCGGAGTAGCCCCATGCCCCGCCGCGCCGCGGACCTCATCGTCGACTGCCTCGCCGCCCACGGTGTCGATCGCGTTTTCTGCGTGCCGGGTGAGAGCTATCTGGCGGTGCTCGACGCCCTGCACGACAGCAACGCCATTGAGACGGTGATCTGCCGTCACGAGAGCGGCGCCGGGTTCATGGCGGTGGGCGATGCCAAGCTCACCGCGCGGCCGGGGATAGCGTTCGTCAGCCGCGGCCCCGGCGCCACCAACGCCTCGATTGCCGTGCACGTGGCCGAGCAGGACGCGGTGCCGCTGGTGCTGTTCGTCGGGCAAGTGCCGCGCCCCGAGATCGGGCGGCGCTCGTTCCAGGAGGTGGACTACGCCAAGACGTTCGCCGACATGGCCAAGGCGGTGCACGTCATCCACGATCCGGCACGCGTGCCCGAGATCGTGGCGCGGGCGTTCGTGGAGGCGCAGGCACCCACGCCGGGTCCCGTGGTGGTGGTGCTGCCGGAGGACATGCTGGAGAACAGCACCGAGGCGGGCGTGATCGAGCCGCTGGCCGTGCCGCGAGGGGCCCGGGGGTCTGCGGCGGACATCGAGGAGATCGCGGCGCTGATCGCCAGGTCGGAGCGGCCGCTGCTGCTGGCCGGCGGCGGCGGGATCGGCACTCCGCGCGGGCGCAAGGCGCTGCTGGCGGCGTCGGAGGCGCACCATCTGCCGGTGGCCCTGACCTTCAAGCGGCAGGACTACTTCCCCAACACGCACCCCAACTATGCCGGGCATCTGGGGTTCAAGATCGCGAAGGCAGCGGTGGCCCGCTACCTGGAATCCGATCTGATCCTTGCCGTGGGAACCCGGCTGACGGAAGCAACGACGCAGGGCTATACCCTGCCGGCCTCGCCGATCCCGCGCCAACCGCTGGTGCATATCCACGATGATCCGGCTCAGATCGGGGTCAACTACACTGCCGCGAAAGCGCTGGTTGCAGACCCTGTGGCCTTCCTCGAAGCCCTGGCGAAACAGCCAGCAACGGCGCCCGCCAAGCGCGCGCAATGGATCAGGACGCTCAACGAGCCGATTGCCAAGGCCATGGCCTGGTCACCGCCCGCCGATGGCCTGCTCGACATGGGGCCGATCGTGGCCGCGCTGGCGAAGCGCGTCGACAAGGATGCCATTTTCGTCACCGACGCCGGCAATTTCTCCGGCTGGCTGCACCGGCATTTCCCGTTCTCGGGCGAGCATGTGCTCGTCGGCTGCGTCGGTGGCGCCATGGGAATCGGCATGCCGGCGGCGGTGGCGGCAGCGCTGCGGTGCCCCGGCCGGCAGGTGATCCACTTCCTCGGCGACGGCGGCGCGCTGATGACCGGCGGCGAGCTGGCAACCGCGATGCAGTATGGCGCCAAGGTCATCACCTTCATCTCCAACAATGGCAGCTACGGCACCATCCGCATGCACCAGGAGATCGCCTACAAGCGGAGGGTGCACGGCACCGAACTGAAGAACCCGGACTTTGCCAAATGGGCGGAGAGCTTCGGCGCGCGGGGATTGACGGTGGCAACGATCGGGGATGCGGAGGGTGCGGTCGATGAGGCGCTGGCGCACGATGGGCCCGTGGTTGTCGATGTGAAAA
Organism: uncultured Alphaproteobacteria bacterium; assembly: GCA_963827545.1. Taxonomy (GTDB): domain Bacteria; phylum Pseudomonadota; class Alphaproteobacteria; order Rhizobiales; family Hyphomicrobiaceae; genus AWTP1-13. The sequence continues at coordinate 25,110 of CAWHBI010000045.1, read as the reverse complement.
CCGCGCTGGAGCACATCAGTCCGTTTGCGACCATCGCCTCACTGCGGGGATAGGCGCTATGTGGGCGGCCCGGCCTGCCGCGATCCCAATGTTTCACGTGAAACATCAACACATTGGTTAATTTGTTTCACGTGAAACAATGCACAAAAGCCGGCCTCGGCTCCCCGCGAGATGCCTTCAGTCCACCCTGAGCCTGCCGGCAACCACCGGCGCGCCGCCCTCCCCAGGCCTCACGATCACCATCTCGCCCGACGCAGGGCTGATGCCCGTGAGCGCGTTGATGACGATGCCGTGCGTGACGAACAGCGCGCGCGTGCTCCCATCGAGTCTCGCGAGGTAAGCCTTCAGGGCTTCCACCTGGCCAGGCGCATGTTGCTGGCGCCCTACGAGATTGCTCAGCGCCTCCATCGGCTCGGCCTCGCGGCCCATCGCCAGAAGGGCCGTCTCGCGGCAGCGGCACCATGGGCTCGTGAGCACGCGATCGAATGCCACGCCGTGTTTCCTGAAGGCCTCACCCGTGCGCCTGGCGTGGGCCCGTCCGTCCTCGCTCAGGTTGCGCTGGGTCGCACACTCGTCGAGCCGGAAGCCCGGCGGGTCCCCGACGCCGCCCGGTGCCTCGGAATGGCGCATGAAGGCGACGTGCCCTGGCATTCGCAGCAGCGCCCAGGCATCCTCCGCCGCCCAGACCGCCGGCCATCCCGCGACCAGGACGAGCGCTGCGGCAAGCCGTGCCAAGATGACTTTACAGGGGCGCCCCATCGGCGGCCTCTTGTCAAAGTCAGTTGCGGTCCTCGGGCAGGATCGGTAGCGGGAAGAACTCGATGCCCTCCTCGCTCAGCGCCTGCGCTTCCTCGCGGGTTGCTTCGCCGTGGATGCCGCGCGCCGGCACCTCTTCGTAGTGGATCTTGCGCGCCTCCTCAGGGAAGCGCGGACCTACGTACTCGGATTTGGCCTCGATCTCGTCCCTGAGCTTGCGCATGGCGGCGGCCAGCTCGCCGTGCGCGGCCAGGCGATGGGTTTCCATCGGCATCGGCCCCTGACCGGCCGCCGGGCTCTGCTCGGAGGCTTTCTGCACGCGCTTGCGCTTGCTGCTCTTGGCGATGCTGGGCGCCATCAGCGCCTTCTGCACCTTGTCCGAGCCGCATCTGGGACAGGTGACCAGGCCGCGTTTTGCCTGCCGGTCGAAAGCGGCGCTGTTGGCGAACCAGCCTTCGAACTCGTGGCGCCTGTCGCATTTGAGGCGGTAGCGGATCATGAGGCTTCCCTGGTCCGCACTGCCGACGCGCGGCTGATTTCGAACGGCCGGTCGTGCTGGAGCGAGGGGATGCGCGCCCGCGCTTCCTGCACCTCGCCTGGATTTATATCGGCGACGATGACGCAGGGGTGAACGCCGGCCTCCGCGATGATCTCGCCCCAGGGCGCCACGACCAGGCTGTGGCCATAGGTTTCCCGGCCGCTCTCGTGCTTGCCGGCCTGAGCGGCGGCGAACACGAAGCACCCGTTCTCGATGGCCCGGGCGCGCAGCAGCACGTGCCAGTGCGCCTCGCCGGTCTTCCGGGTGAAGGCCGATGGGATGGCCAGGAAGTCCGCGCCCGCCTTGGCGAGCGCGCGATAGAGATGAGGAAAGCGCAGATCGTAGCACACCGTGAGCCCCAGGGTGCCCCACGGCAGCTCCGCCAGCACGCTGGTGCCTCCTGCCTGGTAATTCTTGGATTCACGGTAGGTCTCGCCTCCCGGCAGCTCGACATCGAACATGTGGATCTTGTCGAAGCGCGCCTCGATCCGGCCGCTGGGCGCAAACAGGAACGAGCGGTTGGCGATCTTGCCGTTGCCGAGCAGGATGGCCATCGAGCCGATGTGCAGCCAAATCTCGAGCTCGCGCGCCAGCGCCGAGAAGTGCGCCACCGCGGGATTGCCCTCCTCCGGCCGGATGGCGGCGAACAGGCGCGCGCGCTCCATCTCCATCAGCGTGGTGATCTCGGGCGTCTGCACGTACTGGGCGCCCTGCGCCGCCGCTTCGCGGACGAGAGCGCTGGCGTCGGCCAGGTTCTTGTCGACGTCGCGGCCCGTGCACATCTGCACCAGCCCCACTCGAAACGTGCCATTCATCTGCGCGGTCATAAAGCCGGGCACCTCCAATCGCCGAACGGCTAATGTAGTGATTTTGCGCGCCCGCGCCTAGGACGGCGCCTTCGAGCAATTAACACCCGCGCCAATGCGCCAATCCCGCCCCACCCGGGGTGCGGCGACTTGACCGCACGGTTTGCCCGGCGCACGCTTCGCCAATGACCAGGCTGCAGGCGGCGCGCGCAGAGACGACGGAAGCCTACTTGGCCAAGGCCGGACCGGAGCTCGCAACCCTGTGCACGGCCTGCGGAGCCTGCTTCGATGCCTGTCCCATGGTCGATCACGTAGGGCTCCGCGGGGCCGATCCGAAATCGGCGACTGATGGCTTGCGTCGGCTTGCAATCGGCGAGCCGGCACCTGCGGACACCGTGTCCTGGGTGGGTGCCTGCACGAAGAGCGGCCGGTGCGTTGCGGCGTGTCCTGAAAGGTCCGCAGGGCTCGACGCGATGCTGCTCATCAGAATTGCGAAGCAGCGCGCCCTCAACGATACCCGGCAGCTGCCGGCCAAGCAGGACCCGACCTATTTCCCCCGTCTCAAGATCTACGCTCGGTTGCAGCTGAGCGATGAGGAGCTTGCGCAATGGCTTTAGACGGTGAGCGCATCACCTTCTGGTTCGGGTGCAACATGCTGCGGCACGCGGAGATGATACGGCTCTCCATCATGCTCCTGGAACGTGCCGGATATGACGTTAGCGCCGCGGGCGGTCCGGCCTACTGTTGCGGCACCGCCCACGACCATCAGCCGCGCGGCGCGAGCAACATGGCCGCTCGCACCGTGTCCCGCTTCAATGAGGCCGCCCACAAGGACGGACGCGGCACCGTGGTGACCTGGTGCCCATCTTGCCACATGCACATGTCCGACATCATGGCACCGGGAAATGCGGCCGCGTTTGACATCACGCATATCACCGAGCTCCTTGCCGGCTGTGCGGATCGGTTGGCGCCGCTGTTGAAAGTGCCGGTGAAGCGCCGTGTGCTGGTGCATCGCCACATCGGCTTTGCCACGCATGTACCGATCAACGATCGCGTGATTGGTCTGCTTTCCCTCATTCCCGGACTGGAGCTGTGTGAGGGACCGGCGCATCCCGGGCACATGTGCAGCGCCCTTGCGGCAGTTCCCGGCGCCCTCCCAGCCGCTGCCCGCGATACTTGGACTGCTGCGGCCACAGGCCGTGCCGATACAGTGTGTACGATCTTTCACTCCTGCCATCGCGAATTGTCGGCACTCGACGGCAACGACGGAATTCGCGTGAGGAACTGGGTCCAACTCGCCGCGGAGGCCATGGGCATCGACGCGAGCGACACGTATCTCGAATGGCGCAAGGGCGGCGCGCCCGATGTTGCCGCCATCGAAAGGGCGGATCAATCCAGGTACCACGCCCTCGTGGAGCCCGAGCTGCGCAAGCCCTCCCCATTGGCAGCGACCAAGCCGGGGGCCTGCTAGAGCAGGATCGCTTCGGATTGAATCACTTTGCCCAGATCGAGACGTGGCGGCCGAAGCGTGAATCCTGCTCTATTCATGGACTTGAGAGCAAGATTCACGTTCCATGATCGAAGCGAAGCGCTTCGATCAGAAACGATCTTGCTCTAGGCCGCCCGCCGCGAGGCCTGCGATCGGACCGCGGGCCGCGCACGATGGACCTGCCCGGCCGCACCGCCGCTCCCCACCTGGAATTGCTCGATCAGAGCCGTGAGCCGATCGCTCTCCTGGGCCAGCGAGTGGCTGACCGCCGTCGCCTGCTCTGCCATGGCAGCATTCTGCTGCGTCACCTGGTCCATCTCGTTGACGGCCGCGTTGACTTCCTTCAGGCCCGACGCCTGACCCTCCGCGCCGGAAGCGATCTCGAGCACGACCGAGTTGATCTCTGCCACCTTGGCCACGATCCGCTCGAGCGCCTTGCCGGTCTCCGCCACCAGCGCCACGCCGTCGCCGACCTGCGCCGTCGAAGTCGAGATCAGGCTCTTGATCTCCTTGGCGGCTTCCGCCGAGCGCTGGGCCAGTGCGCGCACCTCGGAGGCGACCACCGCAAAGCCGCGGCCCGCATCGCCCGCGCGCGCTGCCTCCACGCCTGCGTTCAAAGCCAGCAGGTTGGTCTGGAAGGCGATCTCGTCGATCACGCCGATGATCTGGCCGATCTGCCGGGACGACTTCTCGATGCCGGCCATGGCCTCCACCGTCTTGCGCACCACCTCCCCACCCTTCTCCGCGTCCGCGTTGGCGTTGGCGACCACCCCGCGGGCGTGGCTCGCGCCCTCCGCTGCCTTGCGGACGGTCGTGGTGATCTTGTCGAGCGCGGCTGCCGTCTCTTCCAGTCGGGCTGCCTGCTGCTCGGTGCGCCGGGAGAGGTCGCTGGAGGCGGTTGCTATCTCAGCAGTACCCGAGTGCATCGATTGGGTGCTTACCCTCACGCCGTCCATGGCCCCTTCGATTTCCTCCAAGGCGGCGTTGAAATTCACCTGAAGCTTGCGATAGGCCTCGGGAATGTTGTCGCTCATGCGATAGCTGAGGTCCTTGGCTGCGAGCTTCACCAGGCCCGTGCCGATCGACTCCGACACCAGGGTGCGCTCGCGCTCGATCGCCCTCTCCTCAGCCTGCCGGCGCTCCCCTTCAGCGGCGCGCGCGGAGCTGGCCGCCTCATCCTGCAGGCGGTTGCGTTCGACCAACGTGGCCTTCACGAATTCGACGGTCTGCGCGATGCCGCCGATCTCGTCGCTCCGATCCTGATCCAAGACTGGGCTCGCGACATCGCCGTTCATCAGGGCGTGCATCCGCCCTTGCAGCCGCACCATCGGGCGGGTGAGCGAAACCGCTGCCGCCACCGCCACTCCTATGCCGATGACGCTCGCCAGCACCGCAAAGCCGATCATCAATCGTTCTGTCCAGGCCACGTGGCTGCGGATTTCGGCCTTGGTGTGCTCGGCATCCTTGCGGGCCAGGTCGACGAGCTCCTGCAACCCGGCCCTGATACCGCTCTGCAGCTTCTCCATCACGTGCGGGGCGGGAATCGCAGTCGCAGGCCTTTCGCCGAGCAGCGTCAGCGCGCCCTGCCGCCATTGATTGATGAGCTTCTCCGCCTTGCCGGTGCTGGCAATCATCTGCGCCGCCGGCTGTGCCGATTTCAGCCGCGCCAACTCACCTTCCATCATGGTCATGTGGGCGTTGAAGCGCGCGATCGCATCCGTGCTGGAACGGTAGCGGATTCCTTCCAACGTGCTGGCAAGCTCGGCGTTGGCGTGCCCGAATGCCTCCCACACGCTGCGCGCGGCATCCACCTGCTTCAGCGGATTGGTCGTTGCGTGATCGAGCTTGCCGGTCAGCGACTGCACGCTGATCAAGGTCGCAGCGCTCTGGATGACGCCTACACCCACAACGCATCCAAAGGCGACCAGCATGCGATGAAGAATGCGCATGTCATCCTCTCAGTTCGGGAGCACGGGAAGCGCAACGACCTGCTTCGACCCGGTGAGCGACTTCAGGAACTCGAGCACGTCGCCGATTTCCTGCTGGGTCAGCCGGACAGGCTGCATCAGAGGCGAACGCGAGGGCCGGTCGATCCCGCCCGTCACGTAGTGCGCCATGACGTCCTGCAGCGTCTCCTGCTGGCCGGCATGCATGTACGGTGCGCGCTGGGCGGTGTCGCGCAGCGTAGGCGTCTTGAAGGCGTACTGGGCCAGCGGATTGTTGGGCTCGAGCTTGCCGCGCCCGATGTCGGTCGACGTCGTGCCGATGTCATGGAACTTGTTGTCGGTGAAGTTCCACCCCGAGTGGCAGCGGGCACACTTCGCCTTGCCGGTGAACAACGCAAACCCGCGCTTTGCGCTGTCCGATATGGCGTTGTCGTCGCCGTCGACCCAGGCGTCGAAGGGTGCATAGCTGGCGACCACGGTGCGCTCGTAGGTGGCGATGGCCGCGACGATGGTATCGGGCGTGATGCCCTTGTCGGGGAAGACCTTGTCGAACCACATCCTGTATTCGGGGACCCTGGAAAAGCGCTTCACGGCCACCGGCAGCGGAAGGTTCATCTCGACCGGTGCCTCGATCGGCCCTTTGGCTTGCTCCTCGGCGCTGTCGGCGCGCCCGTCCCAGAAAAACGGATGCGCCCAAGCAAGGTTCAGGATGGTCGGCGCCTGTCTGGCGAGCCGCGTGTTCTGCGCGCCGACCGCAGTCTTGTTAGGCGATTCCCAACCGAACGAAGGATTGTGGCAGGAGGCGCACATCATGTTCTCGGCCCCTGAAAGGCGGGGATCGAAATAGAGCGCCTTGCCCAACGCGGCCTTTTCAGGAGTGTAAGGATTGCTGGCGGGAAACGGGATCTCGGCGGGCCGCCGATACGTAATCTTCAGCGCCTGCAGATCGTCCGCCAGGACAGGCGAGGTCAGGCCTGCCAGAAGGATGCCAGCCCAGAAATGTTTGCGACCGACCATGACGTCTCGCCCCATCCGCGACCGATTGCAGCGGCGGCAGGGCTTCGACCAAAGATCAGGCGGCCTCCAAATCCCGAGGAAGCAGTTGCCTGCTCTCGCCAGGCATCACAGCCCACGAATCATCAGTCCCCCACCACGAACGAAAATGGCGCAACTCGGTTAATTTTGAATTTCGGCAATATTATCAAATCGTAACGCGCACGCTTTGGCTCCGTGCCAGTGGCTAGGCCGCCACCAGTGCCTCGTTCGTCACCAGCGCCAGGGCGAGCACATCCACGCGGGCGGCGCCAGCCCGTTTGAGCGTGCGCGCGCAGGCCCCTGCCGTCGCCCCGGTGGTGACGACATCGTCGATGAGCAGCACGTTGCGGCCCTCGAGCCGCGCCCGCCACTTGCGCGGCACGGCGAACGCTCCCGCGATGTTGCGCCGCCGCTGGTCGCGCGTCATGCCGACCTGGCTCTTGGTGAAGCGCGTGCGCTTCAAAATGAGCGGGTCCATGGGCACGCCAGCCTGCCGCGACAGCTCGCCGGCGAGCACCGCCGCCTGGTTGAAGTGGCGCATGATCAGGCGCAGCCGGCTCAAGGGCACGGGCACGATCACGTCGGCGATTGGCAGCAGGTCGCGCCCTGCTTCCATCAGCCACCGCCCGAACAGCGTGCGCGCATCGTGGCGGTCGGCGTACTTGAGCTGATGCACCAGCGTGCGCATCGAGCCGCTGTAATGCCCCACCGCGCGGGCGCGGTCGTAGGCGGGCGGGCGGGCGACCGCCCCGGCGCTCACGGTCCGCTCGCCGGTGTCGAAGGGCAGCGGGATGCCCAATACGTCGCACAGCGGCGGGCGGATGAAATTCACGTCCTTCCAACAGGAGGGGCACAGCAGATGATGCGCGCCCAGCGGCGTGCGGCACACGAGGCAGCAGGGCGGCACGATCAGATCGGCGCAGGCGGCAAGGGCACGACCAATGGCAGAGCGCAACCGTCCAGCTTGCGCCCGAGGCTCCAATGCAGGATCGGATGTAACCATTGGCATCCCTCGATGGACACCGATGATAGCGCGGCGTACGGACCGAAGGCGAATCCAGCGACAATGTTGAACGCCGCATGGCGGCACATTAGTTTTAAGTCGTGACCACCGACCACCTCATCTTTGACCGGCGCCTCCTCGTCCAGCGCCGCAACCGCGTGGCAGCCGGGGCCTCCCGGCACGACTTCCTGCTGGCCCGCGTGGCCGACGAGATCGTGGAGCGCCTCGGCGCCATCAAGCGCCGGTTTCCCCGTGTGCTCAACCTCGGCGCCCATCACGGCCTGCTGGGCCGGCGGCTGCGCCAGGTGCCGGGCATCGAGCTGGTGATCGACGCGGAAGGCGCCGCCCGCCTGCTCGACCAATGCGACGGCCCCCGCGTGCAGGCCGACGAAGAAGCCCTGCCGTTTGCCGACCAGTCGTTCGACCTCATCGTTTCGGGCCTGGCCCTGCAGCACGTCAACGATCTGCCGGGCACGCTCGTGCAGGTGCGCCGCGCCTTGAAGCCGGACGGCCTGCTTCTGGCCGCCATGCTCGGCGGGGCGACGCTCAACGAGCTTAGAGCCTCGCTGCTGCTCGGCGAGGAGGAGGTCGAAGGCGGCGCCAGCCCCCGCGTGGCGCCGTTTGCAGACGTGCGCGATCTGGGCGCGCTGCTGCAGCGGGCGGGCTTCGCGCTGCCGGTGGTCGATGCCGACACCGTGACCGTCACCTATCCCGACGCGCTCGCACTCATGCGCGAGTTGAGGGCCATGGGCGGCACCAATGTCCTTCACGCCAGGCGCAAAGCGCCCCTGCGCCGTGCCACGCTGGCGCGTGTGATCGAAATCTACGGGCAGCGCTTCGGCCTGGCCAACGGCCGCGTGCCGGCGACCTTCGAGATCATGATGCTGACAGGCTGGGCGCCGCACGAAAGCCAGCAGAAGCCGCTGCGGCCGGGCACGGCATCAATGCGTCTGGCTGAGGCGCTGGGAACCAAGGAGCAGCCAGCGGGCGAAAAGGCTGGGCCCCGCGGGCCGCGCCGCTGACATCACTTCATGGCTTCGCTGACTTTTTGCGCGGTATTGCCCCAGTTTCCGGAAACGCCGCTGCCGAGCGCCGCCATTCCGCCGATTGCCCCGACCGCGACCAGCATGGCGATCAATCCGTATTCGATGGAGGTGGCGCCGCGGGTGTCGCGCGCGAGCCTGCCGAAGAGGTCCTTCAGGCCTTGCATCTTAAGAACCCCTCCCACCTGAGGTCCCGCCCGTCCCTAGAGCAGGTCCCGCAGCACGGCCTTCAGCGGCTCGTCCGCCGGAGGCATCGCGTAGTCGCTCAACCGCTTCGCGCGGACCCAGGCAAGCTCCTGTCCCTGTTGCGCCCTCACCTCTCCCTCCCACGTGCGGCACACGTAGAGAGGCATCAGCAAGTGAAACGCCTCATAGCTGTGGCTGGCGAAGGTGAGAGGCGCGAGGCACTTTCCCGCGATCCTGATCGCAAGCTCCTCTTCGAGCTCGCGGATCAGGGCCGCTTCCGGTGTCTCGCCCGGCTCGATCTTGCCGCCGGGGAACTCCCAGAGCCCCGCCAGCGGCCGCCCCGGAGGGCGCTTGGCCAGCAACACACGCCCGTCGGCGTCAATCAGCGCGCAGGCAGCGACAAGAAGAAGTCCCGTGCCCATGCTTGCCTCGAAGCTACAATGCCAGGTGTTAACATCTCGCCAGAAAGGCTCGTTAAGGGAAGGCAAACGGCCCTTCTCCCTCTCCCCGCGCTGAAGAAGCACGGGGAGAGGGTCATGGCGGAGCCATGCCTGCCGGCATGAGGTGAGGAGCGGCCTCAACTGCAGTCGGCGCTTTGTGCCGCCCCTCACCCTAGCCCTCTCCCCATGCTGAAGAAGCATGGGGAGAGGGAATCTCCTAGCTCCGGTAGTCCGAGTTGACCGAGATGTAGCCGTGGGTGAGATCGCACGTCCACACCGTGGCCTTGCCGGCGCCCAGTCCCAGATCGACCCGGATCGTGATCTCGCGGCCCGCCATGTAGGCGGCAACGGTTTTTTCGTCATAGGTGGGCGCGCGTTCGCCATCCTTCGCCACCTGGATGTCGCCGTAGGTGATCGACAGCCGGTCGCGATCGGCTGCCTCGCCGGCCTTGCCCACCGCCATCACCACGCGCCCCCAGTTGGGATCGCCGCCGGCGACCGCCGTCTTGACCAGCGGCGAGTTGGCAATGGAGAAGCCGATGCGCCGCGCCGCGCCATCGCTCTCGGCCCCCGTGACCTCGACGGTGATGAACTTGGTCAGGCCCTCCCCGTCCTTGACGACCCACAGCGCCAGCTCGTGCATGAGGTCGTGCAGGGCGGCAGCGAAGGCCCTTCCCTCGGCGCTCGCGGCGTCCCTGATGGGAGGCGCCCCACGCGCAGCGGCCTGGCCGGTGGCGAACGCCAGCACCGTGTCGCTGGTCGATGTGTCGCTGTCGATGGTGATGCAGTTGAAGGTCTTGTCCGCGCCCGCCTCCAGCATCGCCTGCAATGTGCCCTGGTCCACGGCGGCATCGGTGAAGATGTAGGCCAGCATGGTGGCGAGGTCCGGTGCGATCATGCCGGCACCCTTGGCAAAGCCGTTGATCACCACCGGGGCTCCCCCAAGCGTCACGGTGCGCGTGGCGAGCTTGGGGAACGTGTCGGTGGTCATAATAGCGCGTGCGACCTCATGCCAGGCGCCGGGTACTGCCGCCTTGGCGAGGCCGCCAAGCAGATGGGCGAATTTCGAGGCATCGAGCGGTTCGCCGATCACGCCGGTGGACGAGACGTAAACCTCGTCGGGGGCGCAGCCTACCGCCGCAGCCGCGGCCTCCGCCGTCATGCGCGTCGCATCGGCGCCCTTCTTGCCCGTGAAGGTGTTGGCGTTGCCCGAATTGACGACCAGCGCGCGCGCCTTGCCCTTCTCGAGGTTCTTTCGGCACCAAAGCACCGGCGCCGAGGCGGTCTTGGAGCGCGTGAGCACGCCGGCCACCGTAGTGCCGGCCTCGAGCACGGCCATCATCAGGTCGGTGCGGTTGGCATAGCGGATACCGGCCTCGCAGGCCGCCAGCCGCACACCCGGAACCTGCGGCACCTCGGGAAGGTGCGCCGGCGCGAACGGTGACGGGGACACCGTCGACTTGGCCATGACGGGCTCCTGCTTGGTATTCGAGCAGTTCGGATCTGGGCCTCGATGTACTCGATGTGCGCCGTGTTTCTCAAGCCCGCGAGTGATCCAAGGCTTGCAGCGCCCGGCTGGATGTCGAACACCGCCCCGTCGCGAGCTTGCCACGTTACTGTTGTGTCATGTGACGGGTGTGGCCGTCGGGCATCCTTCGTTGACAAGGCAGGAGCCGGTCCTTATCTCAGCATGGGCCCGGCGGGACCGGCCAGTTGCAGGCGTCTCTTCGCGGGTTTTCATGCATTTCCTGCTCTAGATGGCACCTGTGATGAGCTGTTGGCCGGCCTTGGCGGGACGGCCGCTGGGCAGCCCAACGCGCAGCGCAACAGGAACCTGGTCATATGCTGTCCATCGGCGCGATTGCAGCCAAGGTGTTCGGGTCGGCGAACGACCGCCGCATCAAGTCCTACCGGCCGACCGCGGAAGCCACCAACGCGCTGGAGGCGGAGCTGGAGAAGCTCTCCGACGCCGACCTCAAGGCGCGCACCGAGATGTTTCGCAAGCAGCTCGCCGACGGCACGGACCTGAAGGAGCTGCTGGTGCCCGCCTTCGCCACGGTCCGCGAGGCAGCCAAGCGCACGCTGGGCCAGCGCCATTTCGACGTGCAGCTGATCGGCGGCATGGTGCTGCACCAGGGCAAGATCGCCGAGATGAAGACCGGCGAAGGCAAGACCCTGGTGGCCACGCTTCCCGTCTACCTCAACGCCCTGATGCAGCGCGGCGTCCACGTGGTGACCGTCAACGACTACCTCGCCAAGCGCGACGCCGAGTGGATGGGGCGCATCTACAAGTTCCTCGGCCTCACCGTCGGCTGCATCGTGCACGAGCTCGACGACGACCAGCGTCGCGAGCAGTACGCCTGCGATGTCACCTACGCCACCAACAACGAGCTGGGCTTCGACTACCTGCGCGACAACATGAAGATGAGCGCCAGCGAGATGGTGCAGCGCGGGCATGCCTACGCCATCGTCGACGAGGTGGACTCGATCCTGATCGACGAAGCACGCACGCCGCTCATCATCTCCGGGCCGGTGGAGGACCGGGCCGAGCTATACAACGCCGTCGACGAGCTGATGAAGGGCCTGGTAGCGGAGCACGACAAAATCGAGAAGGAGGTCGAGAAGGCGCACGGCAAGGAAAAGGCCAAGGAGCTGCTCAAGATCGAGGGCCTGGTGGAGCTCGACGAGAAACAGCGCCAGGTCTCCTTCACCGAGGCCGGCAACGAGCGCCTGGAGCAACTGCTGAACGAGCGCGAGCTGTTGAAAGGCGGCTCCCTCTACGACATCGAGAGCGTCACCGTGGTGCACCACGCCAATCAGGCGCTCAAGGCCCACAAGCTGTTCCTGCGCGACCGCGACTACATCGTGAAAGCCAACGAGGTGATCATCATCGACGAGTTCACGGGCCGCATGATGCATGGCCGGCGCTACTCGGACGGCCTGCACCAGGCGCTCGAGGCCAAGGAACACGTCAAGATCCAGCCCGAGAACCAGACGCTGGCGTCCATCACCTTCCAGAACTACTTCCGGCTCTACGAGAAGCTGGCGGGCATGACGGGCACAGCCGCCACCGAGGCCAACGAATTCCTCGACATCTACAAGCTCGAGGTGCTCGAGGTGCCGACCAACATGCTGGTCGACCGCACCGACGAGCACGATGAGGTCTACCGCACGACCGCGGAGAAAGCGCGCTCCATCGTGGCCGAGATCGCCGATTGCGGCCGCCGTGGCCAGCCGGTGCTGGTCGGCACCACGTCGATCGACAAGTCGGAACAGCTCTCGGCGCTGCTGAAGGATCGCAAGTACGTTCGCGAGCTCGGCCAGTATTTCAAAAAGCAGGCCGACGCGATCAAGGACGGCAAGGAGGACAAGCTCAAACAGCATCTCATTGAGGTTGGCAGCTATCTCGACGCGCTCGGCCGCAAGAACAGCGGCGACCCGGTCCCGCACCAGGTGCTGAACGCGCGCTACCACGAGCAGGAGGCGAACATTATCGCCCAGGCCGGCGTGCCCGGGACCGTCACGATCGCCACCAACATGGCCGGCCGCGGCACCGACATCCAGCTCGGCGGCAACGATCGCTACCGCGCCCGCGATTGGATGAAGGAGGAGATCGAGGCAGGCCGCCTTGCCGCCGTTCATGGCGAAGGTGACGACCTGGAGCTGTTGCGCAAGTGGATCGACGACGTTCTCTACCTCGGCGACGACTGGATCGAGGGCCACCTGCGGCAATGGCTCGACGCGCGAGCGGCCGATTGGGACAAGGAGCAGCGCGCGGCGGGCCGTGAGCCGACGGCACGCGAGACAGCTCGAGCGCGCGCCGAAATCGAAGGCGATCGCCGTGCCGTTGCCGAGAAGCGATCCGAAATCGCCAGGAAATTCGCCGAGAGTGCCAAGGCTGCGGGCCGACACAATGGCCACGACGCGACCGCGTATCTCGACTGGTTCGACGCCGGTCTGCGCGAGGAGGCCCACGAATGGCTCAAAGATGCGGGACGCACGTGGAGCTTCAGCGCCATCAACGAGACCCTGTTTCGGTTCATGAGCGATCGCCTGCGCTCATGGGTCGAAAGAGAGACCGCGGCGGGCGGCCAGCCTGGCCCCGCTGACATCGCCGCAAGACGCGCTGCAATCGTCGAGACGTTCAATGCCGTCAGGATCAAGTGCGCCGAGATCCAGGCCGACGTCGTCGCCAAGAAGAAGCAGGCCATCGACGCCGGTGGGCTCTATGTGATCGGCACCGAGCGGCACGAGAGCCGGCGCATCGACAACCAGCTGCGCGGCCGTTCAGGCCGCCAGGGCGATCCGGGGCGGTCGAAATTCTATCTGTCGCTCGAAGACGACCTCATGCGCATCTTCGGCTCGAGCCGCATGGACGGCGTGCTGCAGAAGCTGGGCCTGCAGGAAGGCGAAGCCATCACGCATCCCTGGATCAACAAGGCGCTCGAGAAAGCACAGCAGAAGGTGGAGGCGCGCAACTTCGACTCGCGCAAGTACGTGCTCAAGTACGACGACGTGATGAACGATCAGCGCAAGGTCATCTTCGAGCAGCGCATCGACATCATGGGCCACGACGACGTGAGCGAGACCGTCGCCGACCTGCGCTCGCAGGTGGTGAACGAGCTGGTGGCCCAATGCATTCCGCCGAACGCCTATGCCGAGCAGTGGGACACGGCAACGCTGAAATCCGAGATTCACCGCATCTTCGATATCGATGTGCCCGTGGACGCGTGGGCTGCCGAGGAGGGGATCGCCGATCAGGAGATCACCGAGCGGCTGCTGGAGCGTGTCACGGAAAAAGCCAGGCAGAAGGAAGCCGAGTTCGGGCCCGAGGCAATGCGCCAGATCGAGAAGATGGTGCTGCTGCAGACGCTCGATCATCTCTGGCGCGATCACCTGGTGGTGCTGGAGCAGTTGCGCAGCGTCATCGGGTTCCGCAGCTACGGTCAGCGCGATCCGCTCAACGAATACAAGTCCGAGAGCTTCCAGCTGTTCGAGACGATGCTGGCCAACCTTCGCGAGGCCGTCACCGGCCAGCTCATGCACATTCAGGCCATGCCCGGCGCGAACGAGGACCTGTTCGAGCCGGTCGAGCTGCCCCCGATGCAGGCTCATCACGTCGATCCCTTCACCGGACAGGACGAGCTCGCCATGGCGGACGCAGCGCTGGCGAGCGTGGACCGGGGCCCTGAGAGGCGCGCGCCGCTGCAGACCAGGAGAGCCTCGGTGTCCTTGAACCCCAAGGACCCCTCCACCTGGGGCAAGGTTTCGCGCAATGCCCCCTGCCCCTGCGGCTCAGGCAGGAAATACAAGCATTGCCATGGCAAACATGATTGACCGTTGTAGCGACGGGTTGCCGTGGACGCGACCGCGCGCTGGCTGACAATTTGGCCACGGCAGACGCCGCCGCAGCGAGATTCGCGTTGTGCCGGCCGTGTTTGCCAACTCGACAATGCCCCATCGCTAGTTTTTAATGCCCTGCTGGCGAACTGGCGCGTGGGGCCGCTGGCGTGCCGTCACATTCCAATCTCGCAGCGGTGTCCGCCTTGAGAATCCTAGGGATTGTTGCAAAGACCCACGACAGCGGCGTCGCCTTCTTGAAGGACGGCGCACCGGAGCTGATCCTCGAGGAAGAGCGCTTCAACCGCAGCAAGAAGACGAGAAAGTTCCCGCGGCTCGCCTTGGCCGCGGGCCTCGAGGAGCTGAATCTCAGCCTCGCCGACATCGACGTCATGACAGCGCCCTGGGATCTGGGGCTGCTGCGCAGATCGTTCGCATCGATCCTCTTGCGCCGCTTTCCGCAGAGCCTCAGCTTGCTCATCCCGCGCTCCCATGCCTCGCAGCAGAACCAGATCGTCGCCCTGAACCACTATCTGGCGCACGATTTGCGCAAGCGCTTCGACGGCGTGAAGCTGCCGCCTATCGTCAACGTCCCGCATCATCATTCCCACGCCGCCATGTTCTTCGTCTCCCCCTTCGAGGAGGCGCTGGTGTTGGTCATGGACGGCTATGGCGACGATTGCTCGAGCAGCGCCTATCTGGGGCATGGCAACCGGCTCGATCGCCTCTGGTCGACCGACATCATGAACTCGGCCGGCCTCGTCTACACGTTCGTCACCGAATACCTGGGCTTTGCCGGCTTCGGCGACGAGGGCAAGGTGATGGCGCTCGCCGCCTTCGGCGACGACACCTACGTCGAGCGCTTTCGCGATGTGGTCCGGCCGACGCCCGACGGCGGCTATGCCGTCAACATGGCTTACTTCCGCTACGATGCGTTCGGGCAGCTGCTGCCCTTCAGGCGCAAGTTCATTGATACGTTCGGGCCGCCCCGCGTGCGCGGCGAGCCGTTGACAGACCGCCACCGCGATGTCGCCTTCGCGCTGCAGGCCGTCACCGAGGAGATCGTGCTCCACCTCGTGCGCGGGCTGCTGAAGAAGCACGGTGTCCGCGACCTTTGCATGATGGGTGGCGTCGCGCTCAATTGCGTGGCCAACGCCAAGATCCTGGAGCACACGGACGTGAGGCACCTGTGGGTCCCGCCGTGCGCATCCGACACTGGCGCGCCGTTCGGCAGCGCGCTGTGGCACTACCACCAGAGCCTCGGCCATCCACGCGGCTTCGAGCTGAAGCACGCCTTCTACGGCCAGGCCTACGGCGAGCAGGACATCACGCGCGCGCTGAAGGAGGCCGGCCTGCGCCACCGCCGCATGGCCGAGGCGCAGCTGCTGCACCGCGTCGCACAGGACCTGGCCGACGGTAAAGTGGTCGGCTGGTTCCAGGGCAGGTTCGAAATGGGGCCGCGCGCCTTGGGCAATCGCTCCATCCTAGCCGATCCCCGCCGCCCCGACATGAAGGACGTGCTCAACGCCAAGGTGAAGAAGCGCGAGCCCTTCCGCCCCTTTGCTCCGGCCGTGCTGGTGGAGCGGGCCCACGAATTCTTCGAGATCGATCAGCCCGATCCGTTCATGACGCTCGCTCCGCGCGCGCGCGCGGAAAGTCGTGATCGCATCCCGGCGGCGGTGCACGTCGATGGCACTGGACGCATCCAGACGGTCGAGCGGTCGGCAAACCCGCGCTACTACGGTTTGATCGAGGCCTTCGGCCGCCTGACGGGCGTCCCCATCCTGCTCAACACCAGCTTCAACCGCTTGGAGCCGATCGTCGCGACCCCGAAGGAAGCAATTTCCTGCTACCTGCGCACGGGCATGGACGTGCTCGTCCTGGGTGACTTCTACACCACCGACCGCGGCCCCGATGCGGCGGAGGACGCCACCGATCGATTGGAGCCGGCGCCGGCCCGCGAGACCGCGGCAGAGGTGGCGCTGACGGCCAGGGCCTCGCCGGTTTAGTCGCCGACCGGCATCATCTCACCTCGCCTCACCCGCGGCGCTGCATCCGTTGACACGGGCTGCCACGAGATACAAGAGTGGCTGGTACGCTCGTGCGCTGCAGAAACGAAAGCGGCTCCGCATGGTTGAACTGAGACTCCCCCGCAATTCCAGGGTCAAGACGGGCAAGACCTGGAACAAGCCACAGGCGCGCCGCGGCTGGCAGGAGTTCCGCATCTACCGGTGGAACCCAGATGACGGGCAGAACCCGCGCATCGACACCTATTGGGTCGAGCGCAACACGTGCGGACCCATGGTTCTGGACGCCCTCATCAAGATCAAGAACGAGATCGATTCGACGCTGACCTTCCGGCGGTCCTGCCGCGAAGGCATCTGCGGCTCGTGCTCGATGAACATCGACGGCACCAACACGCTGGCCTGCCTCAAGCACCTCGACGACATGAAGGGCCCGGTGCGCGTCTATCCCCTGCCGCATCTGCGCGTGGTCAAGGACCTGGTGCCCGACATGACCAACTTCTACGCGCAGCTGCAGTCCATCGAGCCATGGCTCAAGACCGCGACGCCCACACCTCCGCAGGAGCGCAGGCAGGACATCGACGACCGCAACAAGCTTGACGGTCTCTACGAATGCATCCTGTGCGCCTGCTGCTCGACGTCATGCCCCAGCTACTGGTGGAACGATGAGCGCTATCTGGGTCCCGCTGTGCTTCTGCAGGCCTATCGCTGGCTGAGCGACAGCCGCGACGAGGCCGCCGGCGAGCGTCTGGACAACCTGGAAGACCCGTTCCGGCTGTACCGGTGCCACACCATACTGAACTGTGCCAAGGCCTGTCCGAAGGGCCTCAACCCCGCCAAGGCCATCGCCGAAATCAAGAAGCTCATGGTCGAGCGCAGGGTGTAGCCGCAGGGGCTCTGCGCAAATCGAGGACAGTGTGCAGCATGCTCGATCACGTCGGTATCCCGGTGTCGGACTTCATGCGCTCCAAGGGCTTCTACCTGAAGGTTCTAGCACCACTCGGCTACGGGCTGGTGCTGGAGGTCGCCTCCGAGGAGACAGGCGGCGACAGCCACGCGGGCTTCGGCCCCACGGGCAAGCCGGCGTTCTGGATCGGCAGCGGCAAGCCCATCAAAGGCCAGGTGCATTTCGCATTCGTGGCCAAGAACCGGGCGGCGGTGCGGGCCTTCCACAAGGCCGCGATCGGCGCCGGCGGCAAGGACAACGGGGCGCCGGGCCTGCGCCCGCATTACCACGAGAACTACTACGGCGCCTTCGTCCTCGACCCGGACGGGCACAACATCGAGGCCGTCTGCCATCTGGCCGAGTGAGACCTGTGCCAATTCACAAAAAAACCGAGACCGGAGACGCTTTCGCGGTCTCCGGCCTCGAACTTTCAGAACGCCGTTTCGGGAGGACTGTGGCCTGCTGCTCTGCCCTGGTGCCCGGCCGGGGCCGGCGCCAGACCACGTCCTTCCGATGTTAGCGGCGGCGCTTGGTGGCGCGCTTCTTGGAAGCTGTGCGCTTCATTGCCGGCTTCTTCTTCTTCGCGACTGCCTTCTTCTTCATTGCCTTAGCCATGTCACTTATCCCTCTCTCTTTCGCGTTCGAATCAGTTCGAACACTGTCATAATGAGCAAACGCCCCTAGTTTGTTGACAGAGAACAAAGAATTTATGATGAGAGGCGCGAGCTTTGGCGGCGCGGTGTTGCACTGAGTCCACAAATCTCGCGATTTTTTGTGCTTGCGGAGCTAAGAATAAGAGCTCTTTAGCAGTTTCTGCTGGTGCGACGCCGGCACGTCGGAATGCAATGAATTCGTCTTTGCAATCGAACTCGTCCTTTCTCGTCCAAGTTTACGCTGTCTGAAATACGGCCGGCCACCATTCGAACGGCCGCCCAGAAAAAGTTGCGGCCGGATGCCGCCAACAGCAGCGACCCGGCCGAACCTTCGCAGACGTGGTTGCGCAGGTCAGGCGGCCTTGCGGCGGGCCTTGCCCTTGCGGGCGGCCGGACGAGCGCGCTTCGCCGACTTGCGGCGGGCGGCGCCGGAGCGCTTGGAAGCCGTCCGCGTCATCTTCGACTTGCGGGCCGGCTTCGCTTTCTTCTTAGCAATCCTTGCCATTGCTCTTCTCTCTTTCTCTTTCCCAGGTTGAGTTCTGCCCAAAAAACGAATCGCTACTACTTGCAACGATCAAAATGTGGGACAAGTGTTAACTCGCTCCTAACGGATTAAGTCTTGACCTCATCTTCCGATCCGGCCGCCAATCACAAAGCGCTACGGGATGTTTCCAACACGCCTCTCCGGTCGTGTCGGCGGCGCACCTCACTCGACAACAGGGCGACGCAACAAACCCCTGCACGCCATCTGCCCGTCAGCTCGACATGCGGCAGCACCTCCCCTCGCCAAAAATGCCGGGCGGAGGTGCCACACGTTGCGCAGGCGCGCTTTTGCTCTAAATTCCTGCGCACAACAGTCTTGCGCGCAAGTGGACCTCACTCGACAACATGATGGCCAACCTCGACATGTCTCGCGGCCAGTCGCGCGAGACCAAGATCACGCTGCATGGGCCCGACGCCTTCAAGGGCATGCGCAAGGCAGGGCAGCTCGCGGCCCAGGCGCTCGACATACTGGTCGAGCATGTAAGGCCCGGGGTCACGACCGAGCACCTCGACGACGTGGTCGTCGCGTTCGCGCTCGAGCATGGGGCCATTCCCGCGCCGCTCAACTACCGCGGGTTCCAAAGATCCATCTGCACGTCCGTGAACCATGTCGTTTGCCATGGCATTCCCAACGCCAAACCCTTGAAAGAAGGCGACATCGTCAACATCGACGTGACCCTCATCCTCGATGGCTGGCACGGCGACACCAGCCGCATGTATGCGGTCGGCCACATCTCGCGCCGTGCAGAGCGGCTGATCGAGGTCACCTACGATGCGCTGATGCGCGGCGTGGCCGCGGTCAAGCCGGGCCACACCACGGGGCACATCGGTGCGGCCATCCAGAAATATGCGGAGGCCGAGCGCTGCAGCGTGGTGCGCGATTTCTGCGGTCATGGGCTCGGCCGCGTGTTCCACGACCGGCCCAATATCTTGCACTATGGCGAGCCCGGCGACGGCGTCGTGCTCGAGCCCGGCATGTTGTTCACCATCGAGCCGATGATCAACCTGGGCAAGCCGCACGTGAAGATCCTGGCCGACGGCTGGACCGCTGTAACCCGCGACCGCGAGCTGTCCGCGCAGTTCGAGCATACCGTTGGGGTCACGGAAACCGGGTGCGAGGTATTCACCCACTCGCCCAGCGGGCTCAGCCGTCCACCCTACCGCCTGTCCTGAGACGAGCGCCCTGGGGATGCGGATGAGTGGCGGGCTGAAGGACCGCAGTGCGGGCGTCGTCGTCCCCGAGCAGGGCTCCCTTCTTCCGGAGCCGGACCAGCGCGCGGGCCACCGCCAGCGCCTCAAGGAGCGCTTTGTCAGTGGCGGGCCGGAGTCGCTGCCCGACTACGAGTTGCTCGAGCTGGTGCTGTTCAGCGCCATTCCCCGCCGGGACACCAAGCCCACGGCCAAGCGCCTGCTGGAGCGGTTCGGCTCCTTCGCCGAGGTCATCAACGCCCCGCCCGAGCGGCTCAAGGAGGTAAAGGGCGTTGGTGATGCCGCGATCCTGCAGCTCAAGCTTGTGCGAGCTGGCGCTCTTCGCCTGATACAGGGCGGTATCATGCAGCGCCCCGTTCTGGCCTCATGGACCGCCGTGCTCGACTATTGCCGGGCTGCCATGGGCTTCGAGGCTCGCGAGCAGTTCCGCATCCTGTTCCTCGACAAGAAGAACCGCCTGATCGCCGACGAGGTGCAGCAGGAAGGCACCGTCGACCACACGCCTGTCTACATTCGCGAGGTGGTGAAGCGGGCGCTGGAGCTGTCCGCCAGTGCCATCATCCTGGTGCACAACCACCCCTCCGGCGATCCCACCCCATCGCGCGCCGATATCGACATGACCAGGCAGATTGTGGAGGCGGCCCGGCCCCTCGGGATCACCATCCACGACCATGTGATCGTCGGGCGCCAGGGGCATGCCAGCTTCAAGGGCCTGAGGCTCCTTTGACGGGGGTTTCGGGCCCAGCATGCATTGACCTGAGCATTGCAGCGGCCGTATAGGCTTCCCATATCAGTTCGGGGTTCGTTCCTGCCGAAGCCGCTGGGGGCCTTCGCTCATGACTGCCAAGCACGCCAAAGTGGTCATCCTGGGCTCCGGGCCGGCCGGCTACACGGCCGCCATCTATGCGGCCCGCGCAATGCTCAAGCCCGTCGTCATTCAGGGCAGCCAGCCCGGCGGGCAGATGACCATCACCACTGATGTGGAGAACTACCCAGGCTTCGCCGAGGTAGTGCAAGGCCCATGGCTGATGGAGCAGATGCAGGCGCAGGCTGCACACGTCGGCACCGAGCTCGTCATGGACCAGATCGTCAAGGTGGACCTGCGGCGCCGCCCGTTCCGCCTCGAGGGCGACTCCGGAGACACCTACACATGCGAGGCCTTGATCATTGCGACAGGCGCACAGGCCCGCTGGCTGGGCCTTCCTTCCGAGGAGAAATTCAAGGGTTACGGCGTATCGGCCTGCGCCACCTGCGACGGCTTCTTCTTCAAGGGCAAGAAGGTGGCGGTGATCGGCGGCGGCAACACCGCCGTGGAGGAGGCCCTCTTCCTCACCAATTTCGCGGAGAAGGTCACGATCGTGCACCGCCGCGACACGTTTCGCGCCGAGAAGATCATGCAGGAGCGGCTGTTCAAGAACCCGAAGATCGAGGTGGTCTGGAATTCGGTGCTCGACGAGGTGCTGGGTTCGAACGACCCCAAGGCCGTGACTGGCGTTCGCCTGAGGAATGTCACGACCGGGGAGACGTCGCAGCTCGACGTTGCCGGCGTGTTCACCGCCATCGGCCACGTGCCGGCGACCGAGCTCTTCAAGGGCCAGCTCGAGATGAAGCCGTCCGGCTATCTGATCACGGAACCCGATTCGACCCGCACCTCCATTGCCGGCGTGTTTGCCGCGGGCGATGTCAAGGATGAGGTGTTCCGCCAGGCCGTAACGGCCGCCGGCATGGGCTGCATGGCCGCACTCGAGGCCGAACGCTATCTCGCCAAACTGGAAAACGTCGCAAAGGCTGCTGAATAGGCCTATACGTCATTTGCCCTCCGTCACAAGAACCACGCGTCCATGGACTGGGACAAGCTTCGCATCTTTCATGCCGCCGCCGAGGCCGGCAGCTTCACCCACGCCGGTGAATCGCTGCGCATGAGCCAGTCGGCGGTGAGCCGGCAGGTATCCGCCCTGGAGAAGGAACTGCGGGTCGCGCTTTTCCATCGACATGCGCGTGGGCTCGTGCTGACCGAGCAAGGCGAAATGCTGTTCGGCACGGCCAGCGAGATCATGAGCAAGCTCTCGACTGCCGAGACGCTGCTCACCGACACCACGACCAAGCCGTCGGGCGATCTCAGAGTGACGGCGCCGATCGGGCTGGGGACCGTCTGGGTCACGCAGCGCCTGCGCGAGTTCTTCGAGCTCTATCCCGACATTCGCGTCGAGCTGGTGCTGAGCGACGAGCAGATTGCCATCGCCATGCGGGCAGCAGACGTTGCCATCTGGACCGCCGAGCCGCAGCAGAGCGATCTCATCAGGCGCCGACTCTTCACTATGAAAATCCACGCGTATGCTTCCGCCCAGTACATCCGCCGCAACGGAGCGCCGCAGACGCTGGAGGCGCTGGACGAGCACCCGATCGTTTCCTACAGCGGCACGCCGGCCGTCCATCTTTCCGCAATCCGCTGGCTGGAAATTGCCGGACTAGACGGCAAGGCGCCGCGCAAGCCGACCTTCGCCGCCAACAGCGTCATCGCCATGAAGTACGCGATCCGCGCCGGCATCGGCATCGGGCTCATTCCCGACTATCTGACCGAGGAGGATAACGAGCTGGTACCCGTCCTGCGCGAAGCAGAGCTGCCGACATTGCCGATCTTCTTCGTGCTGCCTGAAGAGCTGAAGACCGCGAAGAAAGTGCAGGTTTTCCGGGATTTCCTGGTCGCAAAAGCGCGCCAGTGGCAGTTCTGAGCAGAGGTCGAAAACTCCAGCCATGCACGGGCGCATGGCTCGCATGCCCCTTGCCGGCTACCAAACCGGGCCGCGCTTGCCGATAATATGAGCAGCTGTGACGGACAGCTAATGAAGGCAGCTACCCTCCCTTCGACGCCTTCAGCCGCCCTCATCGAGGGCGGTCCAAAGTGACTGACAGCCGGGCCCTGGTGCCCGGCTCTTTTTTTTGTCCCGTGTGGACCATTTGCGGGCGGCGAACTGTCGCGCTATCACAGCTGCCAGCACGGCAGAAAGGATCGCGCCCATGGCGCCAAGAACGCTCTACGACAAGATTTTCGATGACCATGTGGTCACCCGCCAGCCCGACGGCACCTGCATCCTCTATATCGACCGCCATCTCGTACATGAGGTGACGAGCCCGCAGGCCTTCGAGGGCCTCAGGCTGGCAGGACGGAAGGTGCGCGCGCCCGGCAAGACACTGGCGGTCGTTGATCACAACGTGCCGACCTCTGACCGGCGGGCCGGGATCGCCGACGAGGAGAGCCGCCTGCAGGTCGAGACCCTGGCCAGGAATGCCAAGGATTTCGGCATCGAATAATACTACGGCTCGATGTGCGGCAGGGCATCGTGCACGTGATCGGCCCGAGCAGGGGTTTACCCTTCCCGGCACGACGATCGTGTGCGGCGACAGCCACACCTCCACCCACGGCGCCTTCGGGGCGCTGGCCATGGGAATCGGCACCAGCGAGGTGGAGCACGTGCTGGCCACCCAGACGCTGACGCAGAGGAAAGCCAGGAACATGCGCGTCACCGTCGACGGCAAGCTGCCCGACGGCGTGACGGCCAAGGACATCATCCTCTCCATCATCGGCGAGATCGGCACAGCCGGCGGCACCGGCCACGTCATCGAGTATGCGGGCGAGGCCATTCGCGCCCTCTCCATGGAGGGCCGCATGACCGTGTGCAACATGTCGATCGAGGGCGGTGCGCGGGCCGGCATGGTGGCGCCCGACGAGAACACGTTCGCCTACCTGAAAGGCCGTCCCAAGTCACCCAAGGGCGCTGCATGGGACGCGGCGCTGAATTACTGGGAGACCCTGCGGTCGGACGAGGGCGCCGGGTTCGATCGCGAGGTCAGGCTGGATGCCGCCAGTCTGCCGCCCATCGTCACCTGGGGCACGTCGCCCGAGGACGTGGTCTCGATCGAGGGCGCAGTGCCGGACCCCGAGAAGGTGACCGACGAAGGCAAGCGCGCCTCCATGCAGCAGGGCGCTTTCCTACATGGGCCTTACGCCCGGCACCCGGATGACCGACATCAAGCTCGACCGCGTGTTCATCGGCTCGTGCACCAACGGCCGCATCGAGGACCTGCGCGAGGTGGCCCGGATCGCTGAGGGCAAGAAGGTCAATGCCAGCGTCTATGCCATGATCGTGCCGGGCTCAGGCCTGGTGAAAGAGCAGGCTGAAGCCGAAGGCTCGACACGATCTTGAAGGACGCGGGATTCGACTGGCGCGAGGCCGGCTGCTCCATGTGCCTCGGCATGAACCCGGACCAGCTCAAACCCCGCGAGCGCTGCGCCTCCACCTCGAACCGCAACTTCGAGGGCCGCCAGGGCCGTTTCGGCCGCACGCACCTCGTCTCCCCGCCATGGCGGCAGCGGCGGCGATCGCCGGCCATTTCGTGGACGTGCGGAAGCTCGGCTGAATCCCACATTGCCGATGATTGGCCGGAGGTGCTGCTGAAGCACGGACGCCGTATTTCAGTCCCGCTCGGATGGGAGCATTTCAGCGGGGGAAAGTTTGACCCCAATGCGCTTTTCAAAGAGGGCATCATGTTTTGGCGGGCAAGGCGGCCGCATGTCGATCAGGAAGACGAGGCTTGGCTGATCGAGTGCTGGCAATGGCTCACTGGCCTGCTCGGACCGATCGACGGTGACCCTCCGCGCCAGCTCGTATTGCCTGCAAGGCAATTTTTTCCCGCCACCGAGGCGACCGGACACGCTCGGGCAGAGATTTCACTATTTCGATCTTGTTCGAGGCTACATGGCAGTCGCCGACCGCCACTACGACCTCGTTGTGCAGGCGGAGCGTCCGAACCTCGGCAGCAGCGTTGCCTTCGGGACCATGGAAACCAGGGGAGCGGAGGGCACCTACAGCGTTCGCGGCAACACCGCGCGCGTTACGTATGACCCTGGCATCCTGAACGATCCCATGAAGACAGTCGCTGTCTTCGCGGATGAGCTGGCCCACGACATTCTGCTAAGCCAGCCCTCTGGAACCACCGGGTGGGCCAGACATGGAGGAGTTCGCCACCGATCTGGCCACCGTTCATCTCGGCTTCGGCCTGTTCGGGGCAAACGTGGCAATCCCCAAGTTCAGGCAGTTCACCGACTTCGACCGTCAGGGACGGCCATATTCGCGCACCGGGTATCTCGGCGA
>CAWHBI010000044.1:0-242627 GCA_963827545.1 uncultured Alphaproteobacteria bacterium | reverse complement strand
GTTCCATCCTGAGTGAGGTTGCAAACACCTCGATCCTCAGGACGGGGCTTCCCATCTCTCAACTGGTTGCCGACCTCTCGGCAAGTCACCCGCCTCAGCGGGCTATCGCGCAGCGATTTTGTGCAATGGCACGAACTCCCCGTTCAACGGTACGGCCGATGTCGTCAGCTATCCGGGATAGAACGGAATCGAGTTGCTTGCCGCTGCCGACGCGTGCTCATGACCCGAAGGAGACCTCGCAGGCCTCGTTGCGCAAGTCATGGCCCGCAACCTATCCCGCGCCCCAAGCGTACATGGAATGCAGTGTGTACCACTGGCGGTCCAACTATCTCGCTCGATCTCCAGAAGTATCTCCGCCCCGGCACGGACCTCGTGGCTGGAGCCGTCGAAATCGCGGCCAACCGGCTCGCACGCGCCGCCGAGATGGCGCGCGAAGAACGCCTCCGCGATGGCGATGTACGACAGCCGGTTCGGCGGCTTGTGGAAACCGTGGCCCTCGTCCGGATAGACCACATAGGTGACGGGTATGTTTTTCGCCTGCATGGCCGCGACGATCGTATCGCTCTCCGCGACCTTGCAGCGCACGTCGTTGGCGCCGTGGAAGATCAGCATCGGCTTCGTGATGCGGTCGACCTTATGGATGGGCGAGCGCTCGGCAAGCAGGGCGCGCCCCTCCGGCGTGCGCGGATCGCCGTAGCTGCGATACATGAACTCGGCAAACCCCGCCCAATAGGGCGGTATGGACTCCAGCATGGTCTGCAGGTTGGTAATGCCGACGACGGGCACGCTGCAGCAGAAGACCTCCGGTGTGAACGTGGCGCCGATGAACGCGGCAAGGCCGCCGTAGGACCCGCCGAAGATCGCGACCTTGTCGCGCTGGGCGATCTCTTCGCGGATCGCCCACTCGACCATGTCGATAAGGTCGTCGTGCATCTTGGCAGCGTGCTGCTTCTCGGCCGCCGCGATGAAGGCTTTGCCGAAACCGGTCGACCCGCGGTAGTTGACCGACAGCACGGCATAGCCGCGGTCGGCGAGCCACTGGTGGTCGCCGCGATAGCCGTAGCTGTCTCGGAACCAGGGGCCGCCATGGACGGCGAGCACCATCGGCAACGGTTTGGGCGGCCGGTCGCCCTCGATGTCCGCCGGCAGCGTCAAATAGGAGACGAGATCGAGCCCGTCGCGCGATTTTGCCCGAATGGTATGCATCGGCGCGAGCCGGTAGGGCACGAGCGCCGGGCGCGCGCGGAACAATTCGGCAAGGGACTGCTGGTCGCGATCGAGAAGATAGTAGGTGGCGGGCTGCTCCGCCTTGTGGGCCACTACGATCCAGCGGCGATTGTCGTCCGTTTGACTTTCAACGCTGAACTCGAAGTCGGTGAGCTGCGTGCTGAGCAAGGCAAAGTCAGCGGCGATGCTGGGAGCAATATGGATCCACTCCTGTCGGGCCGCGTTGATAGCCACTGCATCGACCTCGAACGTCGTGGGATGCAGGACGACACGCGAGCAATCCGCCTTGGGATGCTCGGCGATCAGGGTTTCCTGTCCGGTCGCCCAGTCGTGCCAGTAGAACGCCGCTGTCTCGCGACCCATGCTCGTCATGAGCAGCACACGTTCGTTGCTACGATTGAAGAGACCGGCCCAGGTCGTGATCATGTCTTCGTAGGGCACATCGCGCCAGGGCCTCAGGGTCGTCCCCTCGATGCGCCACAATCTAGAGCCTCCGTCGGGGGCGTTGCTGCGCGCGTGCCGCGGGCGCAGATGCCAATCCAGGCGAATATCGAGCAGCTCCTGCGTGTTCTCCCAGATCAGCGTGCGCTGACCGGTCGCAAGATCGATGCGATAGAGGTCGTGCCAGCGTGCATCACGGTCGTTGATCCTGACGACGACATCGCCCGGAGCGTCCCGCGACCACAGGCTGAGCTGGGCGCTGATATTCGCGAGCGGCGTCAGGTCGCGCATGGCCTGCGTCGTGGGATCGACAACGAACAGGTGATGGTTCTCATCGCCCGTCTCGTCGTTGAGAAACATCAGGAAGCGGCCGTCCGCAGACCAATCCTGCCAGTTGATCGGCCGCCCTTTGGTGCGCGTCACCGGCTCCCCAGCCTTTATATCGCCGGCTGGCGCCAGCCATACGTTGAGCACGCCATCAACTGGCGCCAGCCATGAGGTCCATCGGCCATCCGGCGAGATTTTTGCGCCGAAGAAGGTCGGGTTGTCGAACAACGTGCGGCGGGGAATGAATGGACGTGCGGTGCGCATCAATGGACCTCCTGAGCAATTGGATCGCATCGTGGCCGATCAACCGCGCACCGCTGGAGGCACGATGCGATTTGGCCACGGTGTTAGTCTTTGAGACTACATTGAGGAGGCTTGCTCTTGACACGCCGCGGACGTTCTCGCGCTCCGGTGATATCGTGTCAGCTGTCGGCGGTACTTGAGACTAGATCACCGCGGCCTCCCCGCGTTTCGTACGTGGGGAACCGTGGCGATGTGAAGTCGGTTCGAGGACCGCCCATAACCCAATTCTGCCAACCACAGCGGCGATTGCCGCGTCGCAAAATTGACCACCATCGACGGTTGATCCACGAGCCAGAGCCTTACAATTCAGTGGCTTAGGATTGGACCACCGCGCCGGTGTGGGTCCGAATTGGACTAAAGCTCCTGCAGGCGCTCGGCACCTCGCCGCCGGCCAGGTCGGGGCTATTCGATCAGGTGATCGGTGAGCAGCTCGCGGCTGCCGGCGGCGAACGGTCGACGTACTTTCCAAGCCTGTGTTAGGGTAACAACAATCGCTGTACTCGAAAGCATTTGCCATCAGCACCGTGTCTCCTGGTGTCGGGGCATTTGTCATGAGTGCATCCGCGAAAGCAGTGGCGGCGCTCGCGCTGCACCGTTTTGGAATGGGACCGCGCCCGGGATCGATCGCGGCGATCGAGTCGGACCCCCGCGGCGCGCTGCTCGCCGAGCTCGCAAGGCCGCGCGCGGGCGAGGTCGCCGCGCAGTCGCTGCCGACGAGCGCTCGGGCCTTTCGCATTGTCGCGGACGCAAACGCCGAGCGGCAGGCCCGGCAGATTGCGGCAGCTCGCGCCCAGAAGCAGGCCGCCGCGCCCATGGCGAGAGCCACAGGCCCGCACAGAGATAGCGCCCAAAATGGCCGCTGAAGCCGTCCCGAATCCGGGACGGCAAATCTATCTCAACGAGGCGCAGACGCGCATCGACGCCGCGCTGGCAGCCGAGATCGGCTTTGCGGAGCGGCTCGTCTGGTTCTGGTCGAACCATTTCTGCGTCTCGGCCGACAAGATCCAGAGCATGGCCGGGGCCTATGAGCGCGAAGCCATTCGCCCGCACATCCTGGGACGCTTCGCCGACATGCTGCGGCCGTCGTGAGCCATCCGGCGATGCTGTTCTACCTGGACAATACCGCTTCGATGGGACCGAACTCGGTTGCGGGCATCAATCGGAGGCGAGGGCTCAATGAGAACCTGGCCCGCGAGATACTGGAGCTGCATACCCTGGGCGTGCGGACCGGCTACACGCAGGACGATGTCATAGCGTTCGCCAAGGTGCTGACCGGCTGGACGCTGATCCCTGCCGGCGACAATCCCGAGCACGGCGGCGAATTCACCTTCAACCGGCGCCTGCACGAGCCCGGGCCGCAGACGGTTCTCGACCGGACCTACGAGGATGCCGGCGTCGAGCAGGGCCGGGCGGTGCTGCGCGACCTGGCCGCCCATCCCTCGACGGCCACACATATCGCCACCAAGCTGGTCCGGCATTTCGTTGCCGATGTCCCGCCGCCGCAGCTGGTCGACAGATTGGCCAGGACCTTCCGCGACACGGCAGGCGATCTCAAGGAGGTCACCAAGGCGCTCGTTTCTTCGGCGGAGGCCTGGGCCTTGCCGCCGGCAAGCTCAAGCGCCCGAGCGAATGGGTGATCTCCATGGTGCGCGCCGCCGGCACGCCGGCCGATGCCGCGCGTTTCACTGGGGGCCAGGCCAACCTCGGCGAGCCGTTGTGGCGCCCGCCGTCGCCCAGAGGCTACGCCGACGACGAGCCGACCTGGATCGACGGCATGGGCCGCCGCCTGGATCTCGCCAACGTCTATGCCGAGCGGATCGCCGGCCGCGTCGATCCTCGCCACATCATGGAAACCGTCCTGGGGTCCACGTTGTCGGCGGAGACGACGCAGGCCGTCGGCCGCGCCGAGAGCCGGCAGCAGGCGCTTGCCCTGCTGTTCATGTCGCCCGAGTTCCAGAGGAGGTGAGCATGACCTCTTGCCGCCATCTCCCGAGCCGCCGCGAGGCGCTGATCGGCTCAGGCGCGCTGTTTGCCTGGACCCAGCTGCCCAAGCTCGCGCGTGCCGAAGGCCGCGACCCTCGCATGCTCGTGATCGTTCTGCGCGGGGGCCTCGACGGACTCGGTGCCGTCGCCCCCGTCGGCGATCCCGACTGGATCGCCCTGCGCGGGGATCGGGCGCTGGTGCTGGATGGCCGAACGCCGGCGCTGCCGCTCGACTCCTTCTTTGCGCTCAATGCGGCGATGCCGAACCTGCACCGGCTCTATCGGGCGCAGCACGCCATTATCGTGCACGCCACGGCGACGCCCTATCGCGAGCGCTCGCACTTCGATGGCCAGGATGTGCTGGAGAGCGGGATCGCCAGGCCCGGCGCGACCGATACCGGCTGGCTCAATCGCGCGCTGCTGGCGCTTGCCTCCGGCGGCCGTGTCGATCCCAGGGGCGGCCGTAGCTTGGCCGTGGGCCCGGTTACGCCGCTCGTGGTGCGCGGGCAGGCGCCGGTGATGTCCTGGGCCCCGCAACAATTGCTCCCGGCGAGCGATGACACGCAAGCGCGCCTTCTCGATCTCTATCGCCACACCGATCCGAGGCTCGCGGCCGCGCTCGAAGAACGCATCCGCCTCGTGGCGCTCGGGCGCGCCGGCGGCATGGAGGCACCCAAGACCGCCCAGCTGCCGCCGGCGGGGATTGCGCGCATACGCGCCTACTTCGCGGAGGCGGCCGGCACAGCTGCCCGCTATCTCGCCCGGCCAGACGGCCCGCGCGTCGGCGCGATGGGCTTTGTCGGATGGGATACGCACATCAACGAAGGCGCTGCGTCGGGGCAACTCGCCGGTTTGCTCGGGGCGCTGGATGGCGCGCTGGCGGCGATCGAGACCAACATGGGCGCGTCCTGGCGCGAGACAGTCGTCGCTGTTATCACCGAGTTCGGGCGGACCGCTCGCATCAACGGCAGCGACGGCACGGACCACGGCACGGGCACCGTTGCGCTGCTCGCCGGAGGCGCGCTGCGCGGCGGACGTGTCATCGCCGACTGGCCGGGACTCAAGCCACCGATCTCTACGAGGGACGCGATCTGAGGCCGACCATTGACCTGCGCTCCGTGCTCAAGGGCCTGCTCAGAGATCACTTGAGGGTCGAAGAGACGGCGCTGGCGCGCACCGTTTTTCCGGGCAGTGCCGACGTCATTCCGGCCGCTGGTCTCGTCGGCTGACGCCAATCTGGGCCGACTTCGACGGATGCAGTTTCCTCCGTGGTTGCCGACGAGCCGAAGGTCTGAAATAGGGCAGAAGAACCCCGCGCCGCAGCAATTCCGTCCGGTTACAGAGATGCTATGGGGTGAGCGGCGATGAACTCGCGTCCGGCGAACTGTTAACCGAGCGATGGCATCCATCGGCGCTGTTGTAGGGCAACCGATGGAGCCACCCCGATGCGCAAGCGCAAGCAGCACAGCAAGCCGGTCAACGACCTGAGCCGTTCGCTTACACCGCTCGATCCTAAACACACGTTAATCGCGGTGATCGAGATGAGCCAGCAGAGCTGGCTCGTCGCGGGGATTGTACCTGGCGTTGAGCGTCAACCGTTGAAGAAGCTCGAGCCTGAAGAGAACAAACTGCTGAAGCTGTTCGATCGATGGCGGATGGAGGCGGAAAAGGCGGGGCACAAGGTCAAGCGCATTGCCGTCGCCTTCGAGACCGGCCGGGACGGTTTCTGGCTGGCTCGCTGGCTCAGGGCCCGCGGTATCGAGGCCCATGTCATCCACGCCGCCAGCGTGGCGGTGTCGCGCGAGCACCGGCGGGCCAAGACAGACCGGCTCGATACGGAGCAGCTGAAACGCGCGTTTCTCGGCTGGCTGCGGGGGGAGCGTGATCATTGCAAGATGGCTGCCATCCCGACCCTCGCGCAGGAGGACGCCAAGCGGCCCCACCGTGAGCGCGAGACGCTGGTTGCCGAGCAAACCAGCATCGTCAACCGCATGAAGGGGGTTCTGGCGCGGCTTGGCATCCGCACCTTCAATCCGAAGCTCAAGAAGGCGCCTGGGCGCCTGGAGCAGGTGCGCACAGCCGAGGGCGAGCCGATCCCACCCAACACGCGGGCCGAGCTCCATCGCGAGATGGAGCGCTTGCGGCTCGTCCGTGAGCAGATACGGCAGGTCGAGAAGGCTCGCCTGGAGCATCTCGAGCAGGCACCCAATGCTGGACCAAACGTCATGGTGCGTCTTCTGGCGCGCGTTATCGGGATCGGCATCGAGACGGCGGACATGCTGGTGCAGGAGGTGTTGTCACGGAATTTGCGCGACCGACGCGCCGTGGCCCGCTATGCGGGTCTCACGGGTTCGCCCGACGAGAGCGGAAACAAACGCCGGGAGAAAGGGCTCGCCCGATCCGGCAATGCTCGGGTGCGACGGGGAATGATCCAATTGGCCTGGCGCTTTCTCCAGTACCAAAAGGACAGCGCGCTGGCTCAATGGTTTGAAGCCCGAACCGGGAATGCCCGTGGTTCACGCAAGAAGATGATCGTCGCTTTGGCCCGCAAGCTCATGATCGCCTTGTGGCACTTCGTCCGCGATGGCGTGATGCCCGAGGGCGTCGCCCTTCGTCCCGCACACTGAAGGGAGTATCGCCGTAGCACACATGACAGCTTCGGCCCTGTTCGCACGCTTGCGGCGGGTCGCCGATTGACGGTTCGAGGTGGCGGGGTCCCGCAAGTAACTATGGCTTCCAATGCCGCTACAGAGAATGGGTCCGCCGCCTCGGAGCTTCGCTGCCGATGCGCATCACTGCATCATGGTTCGGGTCTCTGGCCCACCGAATACAAGGATGTGGCACGAACTCGTGGCACCACATGCGGGCTCCCCTCCAATCGTCATCCCGACCACAGCCGTCTGCCGTCGATCTCGGCCGCCGCGCTACAGTGCGGATGGTCGGGAGGTTCCGGCAGGCACCAGCGTGGCAGCGTGCTCGAAGCGGTCAAGGGATGGCCTGCAGAGGGTGGAGCAAGAGGCTGGGCCTTCGCAGCGGCCACCCTTGACCGCTCCTGCGCGCGCCGCCAAAGGGCCGCCATGCCGGAAAGGCTCAAAGGGCACGTCCAATGGACGTGCCCACAAGCACCAAGAGACTGAGCCAACGGAGCACCGTGGGGGCACTCTTGACAAAAAAAGCCCCATACAAGTTACTTACACCGTCCCGGCTAGCCCGTCAGCATGCGTGCTCGTGACCCTCTACGGACTCATGCAGTGCAGCGCGAGACATTCTCTGGCGCCCCTTGCCAGCGTCATCGCCTGGAGGGGCAGGAGCACGGCCGGACCATCCCATAGCCAGCTTCACGCGGGTCGAGCAGGAGCCACGATCGCCGGACCTGTGGAACTGGGCAGCCCTCTTTGTACACCGATCGTCCTGCCGCCTTTTGCTCATCGTTTCCCCGGCGTCGGTTGGGGGTTTGCGCTGATACCAACTTAGCGACAGCTCGGGCAACGTGGCGATCTCGTTGCTTCCGGGAAGCGACCACACGACGACGCGAGCTCTCGGTGCGAAAGCATCGGAGCGAACCGTCAATGCGCGACACCTGCCGAGGGGCATTCAGGGTCGGAAGCCGGCTGACGCATTACCACTCACCCCATGGCCAGCTGGCGTCGACGGGTGAGGGCGAAGGTTAACACCAGGTAGTCAAGCTGCTGGAAACCGGCGATCGCAGACGGCAAGGAATCTTTCATGACGGATCAGATTCGGCCCGTGGTCCAGGGAGCCGAGAGCGATCCGGCCCTGCTCGATGCCACCGATGCGGTCCTTCTGTTGCTCGGCCACCAAGCGGGGCTGTTCCAGACGGTGACGGGACCACTTGCGGAGCTTCCCGGCTGGTTGCAAGCTGCCGGCTGGGGAGCCATGTCTGCATCCGGCCTGCTGATCGGGGCCGTGGGTGGCTACTACGCGCCGCTTCAGCACGCCACCATCGCCCGCGCGATGACGTTCGCAGCCGGCGTACTCCTGGCTGTGGTGGCGGTGGACTTGGTGATCAACGCGCGTGGCGCGGCAAGCCTGCAGTGGACGGTCATGGGCATGCTGTGTGGCGCGGCGGCATTCAGTTCCATGAACTGGTTACTCTCCCGCCGCGGGGCACAGCATCGAAAACGCTGCGGCGAATGCGTGGAGCAGCCGGAAGAAGAGCAGCAGCCCGGTAGCGGACTGGCCATCGCGGCCGGCACATTCCTCGACGGCGTTCCCGAGGGGGTGGTGCTGGGGTTGAGCGTGCTGCACCACGGCGCGCCCGGCTTGGGGACGGTCGCGGCGTTCTTCCTGGCGAACATCCCGGAAGCACTATCGAGCAGCGCAGGAATGCGGCGAGCGGGACGGTCCTCGCGCTACGTGTTTGGCGTGTGGATTGGAATCGCCTTGATGATCGGCCTCGCTGCGGCGGTTGCCGGGCTCGTGCTCCGAGGCACCGGGCCGGCGGTCCGGGGGACGGTCGAGGCGTTCGCAGCGGGCGTGATCCTGGCGCTGGTCTCGGAAACGATGATCCCAGAGGCGTTCCACGGCTCGCCGCAGTTCAACGGCCTGCTGCTGGTCGTTGGTTTTGTGGCCTTACTGATCCTGCTGGTACTCAGCCACTGAAGTCACTGCTGAAGGACTCGGTCATGCCCAGCAGGTTGAGCAAGACCCGCCGCCCGGGCGCACGTGAAATACATCGTCCGTGATTGCATGACCCGCGAGGGCG
This sequence comes from uncultured Alphaproteobacteria bacterium, assembly GCA_963827545.1. Classification (GTDB taxonomy): domain Bacteria; phylum Pseudomonadota; class Alphaproteobacteria; order Rhizobiales; family Hyphomicrobiaceae; genus AWTP1-13. The sequence continues at coordinate 233,620 of CAWHBI010000044.1, read as the reverse complement.
CACCCGGCCGTCTCTATGAGCCGACTGGTGACGCCGTGGATGCCGACGCGTTCCTCGAACGGTCGGAGAAGGATCCGCATCAGTTCCGCTTCGTCGTCTCCGCCGACGAAGGTGCGCGCCTGGCTGATCTCAAGCCCTTTATTCGCGCGCAGGCGAGGAGTTAATCCTCGTCCGCAACCGAACCTGCTGAGAAAGCAGCCGAGCGTCGGTGCTGCCTCTCCGTCGCCCGCGAAGACTCGGCCCGCGCGCTCTGCGCTTGTCTGAGTGCAGCGTTAATGCTCGGTGCTGCGGTGTTTTACCGGAAGGAGTGCTGCAATTTTTCAACCGCCGCCCCCGCAGCGGTTCCATCCGCGTTTGCGGGTTTTTCCTGATGGTGCGACCCGCTGGAGTGACGGAAAGTACACCGCGCAGGTGCTGTTTGAGCGGATCCCGTCGAATTGATTCGTACCAGTTCGGGTCGCTGTGCGCGACAGCGAGCGGCGTTATCCGACTCATACGTTGATACGAGCGGCCACTTCCGCTGGTTGGATGGTGATCGCAGCGCGGAGGCGTGAGGACCGCCGCTTGGGAACAGCCGGAGCTCTACGCGTCCGAGGTTCGTGCCGCGCGCCACCTAACAAAAAGGAACGGCGCGCGTGAGAGCGCTCGCCGTCCTCCCAAAGTCAATTCAACTCCGCTTTTGCAAAGCGCAGAGCATTAGGAGGAAGTCATGTCGGAAAGGTCGTCATCGCCTCCCCGCAGCGTGCTTGCCGCCTTCGCGGCAGCACTCGGTATCGCCGTCCTTGCCGGACAGAGCATCTTTTCTTCGGCGGTTGGCGACACCGCAATTCGTCCGTTCCAAGTTCACGTTCCCGAAGCTGCACTTGCCGATCTCCGCAGGCGCATTGCCGAAACGCGGTGGCCCGATAAGGAGACCGTCACGGATCGCTCGCAGGGCAATCAACTCGGGAAACTCCAGGAAATCGTTCGCCACTGGGGGACCGATTACAACTGGCGCAAGGTGGAGGCGCGACTCAACGCGTTGCCTATGTTCATGACCGAGATCGACGGGGTCGACATTCATTTCATTCACGTGAAATCTCGTCACGCGAATGCCTTGCCTCTCATTATCACGCACGGTTGGCCCGGTTCGGTGATCGAGCAGCTGAAGGTCATTGAGCCGCTGACCAATCCGACGGCCCACGGGGGCCAGGCGGAGGATGCATTCGACGTCGTGATCCCATCGATGCCCGGTTACGGCTTCTCCGGCAAGCCGACCGGCACGGGCTGGAATCCGGAGCGCATCGCTCGAGCTTGGGCGGAACTAATGAAGCGCCTCGGGTACACCCGCTATGTCGCCCAGGGCGGCGACTGGGGCTCCCCCGTCTCCAGCGCGATGGCGCGCCAGGCGCCGGCTGGATTGCTCGGCATCCACATCAACTTACCCGCGACGATACCGCCCGACGTGGCTGCGGTGCTCGCCACCGGAGGGCCGGCGCCGGCGGGACTTTCCGAGAAGGAACGCGTTGCGTTCGACTCCCTCGACACGTTCTACAAGAAGTACAGGGCATACGGCGCAATGATGGGCACGAGGCCGCAGACGATCGGCTACGCCTTGACGGATTCCCCAGTGGGGCTTGCGGCCTGGATTTATGACTACAACAACGGCGAGGCTGAGCGCTTACTCAACAGGGACGACGTGCTGGACGACATCACGCTGTATTGGCTGACGAACACAGCAACCTCCGCAGCGCGGCTGTACTGGGAGACGAGTGGCCAAAGCGTTCTTCTCGCGGCAGCTCAGAAGACGTCCGAAATCTCGCTGCCGGTGGCCATTACGGTATTTCCGGGGGAGGTCTATCGAGCCCCGGAGACATGGGCTCGGCGCGCCTATCGCAACCTGATCTACTTCCACGAGGTCGACAAGGGCGGTCACTTCGCTGCGTGGGAAGAGCCGGAACTCTTCAGTGCCGAGCTCCGAGCCGCGTTCAGACCACTCCGCAAATCGACCTGAAGCCTTCGCGTGCGCGCCGACTCCCGCACAAGCGCGGCAACATCAATAGGAACGTGGCACTGCCCGATACAAAGTCTCGACAAGCTGGAGAACGATCATGTTCCGTATTTTAAAGCGGTTCGCTGTGGTGGCCAGTTCCGCATTGCTTGCGGCGAGTGCGTCGGCACAGAGCGCGAGAGAGGTTCGCGGCCCCTCGCCGTACAACGCCATCGAGAACGAGCCCCCACCCAAGCTGATCGTGGACCGCCCGCTCCCCGATCAGCTGGCCCAGGGTGTCGTGCAGATCCAATACCGGGTGGAGAACGTGCGCATCCTACCTGTGTTCGGGGCGGGCGCCCTCAACGTATCTCCACGGGTCGGGCATCTGCACATAACCGTCGACGACCTGCCTTGGTGGTGGGCGGACGCGAGTGACAACAATACAATCGACTTCGCCGGAGTGCCGCCCGGCCAGCACAAGGTGCTGATCGAGTTGGTCAATGCTGAGCACCAGGTCTTCACCGGGTGCGCGACCTGCAGGCAGACGGTGACGTTCACGATCCCGAGAGACTCGGTCTCGCAAACATTGAAGCTCGCGAAAGGTCTGCACGGGACCCAGAGCGGCAAAGAGAATCTCGGCGGAAGCGGTTCGGCTCAAACAGCCGCCGACGCGCTCTGACTAGCCGAAGCTCCGTAACGTCAGCCCGAAAGGAAAGTACGGTGAACACCATCGTTAAAGCCGCCGCCGTGCAGATCAGCCCCGTGCTGTACAGCCGGCAGGGCACCGTCGAGAAGATCGTGAAGAAGATCCGCGAGCTGGGCAAACAGGATGTCCAGTTCGCGACCTTCCCGGAGACTGTGGTTCCCTACTACCCCTACTTCTCCTTCGTGCAGCCCGCGTTCGCGATGGGGAAGGAGCATCAGCGTCTGCTGGAACAGTCGGTCACCGTCCCGTCCGCCGAGACCCGTGCGATCGGCGAGGCCGCGAAGGACGCGAACATGGTCGTCTCGATCGGCGTCAATGAGCGCGACGGTGGCTCGATCTACAATACGCAGCTTCTCTTTGATGCGGACGGTACGCTGATCCAGCGCCGCCGCAAGATCACGCCGACCTATCATGAGCGAATGATCTGGGGTCAAGGTGACGGCTCGGGCCTGCGCGCCGTCGATAGCGCCGTTGGGCGGATTGGACAGCTCGCCTGCTGGGAGCACTACCTGCCGCTCGCGCGTTACGCGCTGATTGCCGATGGCGAGCAAATCCACTCGGCGATGTATCCCGGATCGATCTTCGGTCCGCTATTCGCGGAGCAGACGGAAGCTAACATCCGTCAGCACGCTCTCGAATCCGCTTGCTTTGTGGTCAGCGCGACGGCGTGGCTCGATGCCGATCAGCAGGCCCAGATCATGAAGGATACGGGTTGTGCCATCGGGCCGATATCCGGCGGCTGCTTCACCGCCATTGCGAACCCGGATGGCCGGATCATCGGCGGGCCTCTCAAAGCCGGTGAAGGCGAAGTGATTGCAGATCTTGACTTCGTTCAGATCGACTCCCGCAAGAGGCTCATGGACGCACGGGGCCACTACAGCCGCCCCGAGCTGCTCAGCCTTCTGATCGATCGGATGCCCGCGTCGCACGTCCATGAGCGCACCGCGCACCCGAATTCTGAGGCCCTGCACGCGGCTGTCGACGAGGAGAGGACCGTCGAGGTTCTGAACCAGCAGCCGCTCTATCGCCCGACCGTCTCGTCGCACAAGCACGGCAACATCGCTCGGAATCCAGAAGGCATTCATCGATGAACATGAACAAGCTCTTGGTAGCTGCGGTGCTCGCCACCGCAATCGGGGCGCCGATTGCGGCTTTATAGGGGACATGAAAGTGACGCAGCCGATGACATCCACAGGGGTACGGGTTCCGTTCCTTCACGGGTTTCCCACTGGCCAAATCGCTGGTCAATCCGAGTTGGCTTCTCTCGAGCGCGCGAACGAATGGCTCAATTCGCCGCCCCTGACGGCGCCGGCTCTGCGCGGAAAAGTCGTCCTCATCGATTTCTGGACCTACACCTGCATCAACTGGCTGCGCACACTTCCCTATGTCCGCGCCTGGGCCGAGAAGTACAAGGATCAAGGACTAGTGGTGATCGGCATCCATGCACCGGAGTTCGCATTTGAAAAAGACATAAACAACGTTCGCTGGGCCGTGAAAGACATGAGGATCGACTACCCGATCGCGGTCGACAATGACCATGTCATATGGCGTGCTTTCAAGAACCAATATTGGCCAGCGCTGTATTTCATCGATTCGCAGGGGCGTGTTCGACATCATCATTTTGGCGAGGGTGCGTACGAACAGTCGGAGATGATCATTCAAGCATTGCTGGCCGAGGCGGGAGTCGGCGGCGTCGACCGTGAACCCGTGTCGGTAGATGCCCGCGGTATCGAAGCGGCCGCCGATTGGAGCAACCTGAAGTCTCCGGAAAATTATGTCGGGTATGAGCGCACCCAGAACTTTGCGTCGCCGGGCGGGGCGGTCCTGGACAAGCCTCGCATGTATGAACTGCCCACGCGGTTGCGCCTGAATGATTGGGCGCTGTCCGGCGATTGGACGGTGAAGAAGGAAGCCGCGGCGCTGAACACGCCCAATGGACGCATCGCGTACCGCTTTCACGCCCGCGATCTTCATCTCGTCATGGGCCCGGCAGCGCCAGGAACGTCAGTGAGATTTCGCGTGCTGATCGATGGACGGCCGCCAGGCGCGGCCCACGGAATTGACGTTGACGAACAAGGCGACGGCACAGTTACCGAGCAGCGGCTGTACCAACTGATCAGACAACCGAAGCCCATCGCCGATCGACAGTTCGAAATCGAGTTTTTCGGTTCGGGCGTGGAGGCTTTCGCGTTCACGTTCGGCTGATCCACCGCCGAAAGTTGACCGGCGTTAGCATGCGCCTGCCCTGCGACGACTGCGACGACGAAGAACGAAGTCATCATATGAAAGAACAATCCATGAAACAGACCCCAATCCTCGTGATCGCAGCCACCTCCATGCTTGGACGTGTGTCGCAATCTCAAGGCACCCAAACCTGAGGAGCTAGATATGAGCAGTACTCAAGTGCGCAGCGAAACTGCAATCGAGACCCCGAGAGCGCGGAGGGTCGACATGAAGCTCGAGGTCGTCGTCATTCCTGTTTCGGACGTCGAGCGCGCCAAGCGCTTTTACGGTGGCCTGGATTGGAGGCTCGACGCCGAGTTCGCCGCCGGTGACGACTTCCACGTGATCCAGTTCACGCCGCCTGGCTCCGGGTGCTCAGTCATCTTCGGCAAGAACGTCACCGCGGCGGCACCTGGCTCCGCCCAGGGCCTGTACCTGATCGTCTCCGACATCGAGGCAGCCCGCGACGAGCTGCTTGGTCGCGGCGTCGAGATTAGCGAGGTGTTTCACGACGCCAGCGACGTTCACGCGGGCACAGACGAGCCCTATCTGTTCGGGCGGGTCCGGGTTAGCGGTTTGGATCCCGAGCATCGCAGCTACCGCTCGTACGCCTCGTTCAGCGATCCGGACGGCAACGGCTGGCTGCTTCAGGAGGTCACCGCGCGATTGCCCGGGCGAGTGGACGCGAACGTCACGACGTTCACCTCGTCGACGGAGCTCACGGCAGCGCTTCGACGCGCATCGGCCGCGCACGGCGAGCACGAGAAGCGGACGGGCGGCCAGCGTGATGAAAACTGGCCGGACTGGTACGCCGCGTACATGGTGGCGGAGCACGCCGGCAAGCCGCTGCCGTCATGAGCAGCGGCTACGACGTCATCGTCATCGGCGGCGGCTCGCCGGGCGAGGCACTGCGTCGGGACGGCGCGGTCGCGGCCGGGAGGCCGGGTGTGAGTGGAGTGAGGCGCCAGTGGCAGGTCCGAAGGTGAGGGTGAAGCAATAGCGATCGAGCATGAGCGTCGGGGCAGGCAGTTGGTCGGGGCGTGACCCACCGCAGCGTGCGCCAGTTACGCTGGCAAAAGACAAGAGGCGCAAGTCGTCCACGGGGCAGCCGCCCGGCCCCGAGTGATGCAAGGACTAGCCGCGAGGCTCAACTGGAGGTCAATCATGGCCACCTACGACGCGATCATCATAGGCACGGGACAGGCCGGGCCGGCCTTGACGCGGCGATTGGTGGCTGCAGGCTGGCAGGTCGCGATCATTGAACGCACGCTTTTCGGCGGCACATGTGTGAACACCGGCTGCACCCCGACCAAAGCGCTAGTAGCGAGCGCATATGCGGCACATGTTGCGCGTTGCGCCGCCGATTGGGGCGTGAAGGTTGAGGGAGCGGTCAATGTCGACATGAAGGCGGTCAAGGCGCGTAAAGACGCCATTGTGGCTTCGTCGCGCAACGGTGTCGAGCGATCGCTGAAGACGCTAAAAGGATGCACAGTTTATGAGGGCCATGGCCACTTTGTTGCGGAAAAGAGAGTGGCAGTGAATGGCTCTGAGCTTGCTGCCGATCGCATCTTCCTCAACGTAGGTGCGCGCGCGACGATTCCGCCGATACCCGGCCTCGACCGAGTACCGTATCTCACCAACAGCTCGATGATGGACGTTGATTTCCTCCCCTCGCACCTCATCATCCTGGGAGGCAGCTACGTCGGCCTTGAATTTGCGCAGATGTATCGCCGCTTTGGAAGCGAGGTGACGGTGATTGAGCTCGCGTCGCGCCTGATCCCGCGCGAGGACACGGATGTCTCACAAGCTGTCGCCGCTTTCCTCAGAGAGGAAGGGATCGACGTGCGCGTCGACAGCAAGGTAGTCGGTGTGGAGAAAGACAGAGACTCCATTACCGTGAAAGTCGAGTCCGCGGGAAAGATTTCGCAAGTCGTCGGAACACACGTTCTGGTCGCGATAGGCCGACGGCCGAACACGGATGATCTCGGCCTCGATAAGGCCGGCATCGCTACCGATGGGCGCGGTTATATCCAGGTAGACGATCAGCTGCGCACCAACGTCCCTGGGATCTGGGCGATGGGAGATTGTAATGGCCGGGGCGCGTTCACCCACACGTCCTGGAACGATTTCGAGATCGTGGCAGCTAATCTACTCGACAACGATCAGAGGCGCGTGAGCGATCGGATAACCGCCTATGCGCTCTTCACGGATCCACCGCTCGGTCGCGCCGGCATGACGGAGGCGGAAGTCCGCAAGACCGGCAGGCCCGCGCTGATCTCCACGAGGGCCATGAAAGACGTCAGTCGCGCGTATGAAAAGGGCGAGACCAAGGGCTTCATGAAAATCCTGGTGGATCAAGATAGCAAGCAGATCCTCGGCGCCTCATTCCTGGGGCTAGCGGGTGACGAAGTCATCCACTGCATCCTCGATCTCATGTATGCGAAGGCACCCTGCACGGTGATGCAACGCGCGATGCACATTCATCCCACCGTGTCGGAGCTCATTCCGACCATGATGGGCGACCTCGTGCCGTTGCAATGATCGAGAAGGCGCTCGGTCTCACCGTGTCGGAATGATCTTCTATCGCGAACGCTGACTCTGCTGTGGATCGGCGTGGGTCAACGGCGCCGATCGGCGTCCTAAGTCTCTGATGTTGTTCGATCGAGAGGGGCCAAAGTGCGGTGCCGAACCCCATCGTCGCGGGCAACTTCAACAACAATGCTGTTTGACATCGACCCGTATGGCGCATCAATCACGCCAATGGCGTGGCATCTGGATCGGCATGGCACCTAGCGCTGACTTTTGGCTGAAGTAGTTGATCTCAGGCGGCGCGCGTCCTCGGCCGCCTCAGTCAACAGCCAATCCCGAAATGTCTTGATCTTGGGTACGCCGGAAGTCGCCCTCGGGCAGACGATCCAGTACGTCTTCTGCATTCTTAGGGATACGTTGATGGGAATTACAAGGCGGGCGTTGATAAGGTCCCATGCGGCGAGCGCAGTGCGAGCAAGCGCAATGCCTTGTCCATCGATGGCCGCATCGATCAGCATGCTTGCCTGGTTCAGGACAGGACCGCGCAGGACAGGATTGGAGACACCGGCGGCTTCGAACCAGCTCAACCAAGTCGTCCAGTCACTGAGACGCAGGAGCGGAAACCGCAGCATGTCCGACGCCTTCTTTATGGGGTTACGCCCGGCAACGAGCTTGGGACTGCACACCGGAAAAAGCCGTTCCGAGCAAAGGCGCTGGGCGTCAAGGCCGGCCCAATCGCCCTCACCATGTCGAACCGCAAGGTCGACTTGCTCGCGCGCGAGGTCCACGTGATGCATTGTTGCGGAGACGCGCAGGTCGACTTGCGGATGAGATTCTGCAAACCGACCGAGCCGATGCACAAGCCATTTGGCGGCAAAGTCCGGTGACGTGGTGACTGTCAGAATTCCTGACGATCGACGCTGAACAAGTCGGTCGGTGCCAACCACAATTCGATCCAACGCATCGCGGACCACGGCAAGGTACGCACGACCGGCCTCGGTGATTACAAGTCTCTGGCGTTCCCGATTAAAGAGCGTGAGCCCGAGCGCGACCTCCAGCACCTTGACCTGTTGACTCACGGCCGCCTGTGTGACGGACAGCTCTTCAGCTGCACGAGTGAAGCTTTCGCTCCGCGCCGCAGCCTCGAACGCCTTGAGAGCATTCAATGGTGGCAAGCGACGCAGCATCGTACATTCTCATGAGAAAAACTTTGGTAAGTTAGAGAAAACATTTACCGCAAGCAAGCAGTTGAAGGGGCGCGCTATGCTGCAACAAAGGCCCCAGGAGACGCAAGGTAGCGGATCGAAGGCGCATCAACACGAAGGTTCATAAGAAAATCTATCGCAGGCCCTAGAAATGATGCTTTGCGCAAGAGCCCCGCGATGAATACTCGTGAAGCCTTGCAAGCCAACCAAGTCGGGTGCTTAACGCAGCGACCCCGACCTTTGAGGACAATCTCGTCCCAAGCGCTGTTTTGGCCCGATGTGGCTAGGAGATGAGTAATCGAGGCATCGCGTATCCCTCAGCAGTTGCGACTAAGCCGGCGATGGCCGCGCGAACACGATTGCTGCTCGAGGGTCCCGTTCTGTCCACGCTGCTGCGACTTTCTGCTCCGAACGTTCTCAATCTTCTCGCGTTCGTGGGGCTGATCACCTTCGATGGGCTGTTCCTTGGCCGCCTCGGCGCCGACGCGCTCGCCGGTGTGACGCTTGCCTTTCCTTGGGTCATGCTGGTGCAGCACACGGCGGCCAGTGGCATGGGCGGCGGTGTATCATCTGCGGTAGCCCGCGCACTCGGTGCGGGGCAACGGGGGCGAGCTGATGCACTGGCCTATCACGCCTTCATTCTCGCCCTGGCCCTAGCGGCCATTTTCTCGACGGTGATGCTGCCGGCCAGTCCCGTGATCTTTCGCTGGATGGGCGGCCAGGGCGAGATGCTGGTCGCGGCGCTGTCCTACTCGAGGGTTGCCTTCGCAGGCGCTGTGTCAATCTGCATGTTGAACCTCCTCGGAAACGTGGTGCGCGGAACCGGCAACATGGGGTTTCCCGCCGGGGTAATCATCGGCAGCGTCGTTGCGCACGTGGTCTTGTCGCCAACCTTGATTTTTGGCCTTGGACCGATTCCGCCACTGGGTCCCGCCGGGGCTGGCTGGGGGTTGGTCACATCGTTCGGTGCAGGAAGCCTGGTTTTGATCTGGTACCTGCGATCGCCGCGATCGCTTGTGACCTTGGCCTTCCGCGGCGTGCCGCTGAAGTGGGAGCTGTTCGCGGACATCCTCAAGGTCGGCGTTCCTGGCCTGATCAATGTTTGCATCACCAATCTTTCGGTCGTCGTGTTGACCGGAGTGGCCGGGAATCTCGGCAAGCAGACAGCGATCGCCTACGGGATGGGAGCGCGCCTGGAATACATCCTGATACCGCTCGCATTCGGCTTTGGCACCGCGATCGTGACGATGGTTGGTACCAATTGGGGCGCGAAGCAATACCAGCGTGCTCTGCAGATCGGCTGGATCGGCGCCGCGACGGTCGGACTGACATGCGCGGCGGTGGGGCTGTTCTTTGCCGTGCTTCCCGAGCTGTGGATGAGGCTGTTCAGCGACGATGTCGAGATCGTTGGTCTTGGTGTCTCGTATCTCAGAACCGTCGGTCCATTCTACGGGTTCTATGGGCTTGGGATGGCGCTCTATTTCGCCACGCAGGGCCTGGGGCGGCCGGTTGCCACCGTCGCTGCGAACGGTCTTCGCCTGCTGGTAAGCGCCGCTGCGGCTCTATTTGCGGTGTACGTCCTGAAATCCGGTGCGATCGGCGCATTTTTGGGGATCGCTCTCGGGTTTGTTGTCTACGGTGGGCTCAACCTTTTCGCGTTGCTCAAAATCAAGGAGCCGGTGAGCCACTGACTGTTGAAGGTGGTCTTTGCGGTGTTTCGGAGAGGCGAAGCACGATGCCGTCACTCAGATCTCTTTCACTGGTCGCGTTATGCACTTTCCTTAACGCAACACAGCTCGCTGCGCAGCCGGTCTGCAGGCCAATCCTGACGGTGAAGCAGGAGGGGTTTTCCGAGATGTTCAACCTGAGGCGGCTATGGACCGGATCGATAGATGTCGACGCCTCGCGATGCGCGACCACGAGCGGTCTGTACTCAATCGGGTTCGTCCGCGTTGCCGAAAATGCACCAGACCTTACCTTCATCGAACCCTTCATATGGCGGCTGGGTCAAGAGAAGGTGGCCGTCGAGTTCTGGGCCGACGAAGCCGTTCACGCATACTGGGTTGCGGACATCGCGGTGTGCGCCTGTCGTAGCGACTGAGATTTCGGCGTTCGAAGAGAGACAAAGGCAGCGTGCTGGGACCATGAGCTTTTCTCCGACATGACGGAGAAACAATGCTTTGCGGGCTGCGCCTAGGTCGCCCACTGTCCACCTTGTCGGTAGTAGCCCTGTCTCATCGGGCCCAAGGGAAACTCGCAGCGATGGCACTTCATCTGCTCGGTCACATTGAGCTCCCGGCCAATCACGCCAGCGGTGGCTTCGATCACGCGGACATTCACGCGCCGACCGATCGGCTGTACGTCGCGCACACCAGCAACGATGCGGTCGATGTAATCGATATTGCCAGTGACAAATATATTGAATCCATATCCGGGTTGACGGCAGTGGCCGGTGCACTCGTCTCCGAAGCGCGTGGTCTCGTCTTTACCTCCAATAGGGGTGAGAACACCGTCTCCATCTTTGCGCCAGGCGCCGAGAGGGACGCTTTCAAGGTCCCGGTGGGCACAAAACCGAACGGACTTGCGTTCGATGCTGTTCGCGGCATCCTGATCGCCGCGAACGTCGGCGACGCCTCGATCCCGGGTTCACACACCGTGTCGGTGGTGGATGTCGCGAGCCGGGAGCGGATCGCTGAGGTCAAGGTTCCGGGTCGGACGCGTTGGACGATTTACGACGAGGCGCGCGAGACGTTCTTCGTCAACATCGCATCTCCCGCGCGCATCATCGCCATAGACGCGCGTGAGCCGACCAAAATATCGAAGTCGTTCGAGATTCCGGCGGAGGGGCCGCACGGCTTGGACTTCGATCCGGCGACGGGGCGGTTATTCTGCGCCTGTGACGCCGGCATACTGGTCGCCGTCGATGCAGGCTCTGGCCGTGTGCTCGGCGACGTTCCTCTAAGTGGCACTCCGGACGTCATCTTCCTGCACCAACAATCCCGTCGGCTTTACGTGGCGGTCGGAGACCCCGGGGTCATAGACGTCATCGACGTTGGCAGAATGCGCCGTCTGGAGATGGTGTCGACAGAAGCAGGAGCTCACACGCTGGCGCTCGACCAGAGGCGGGCCAAAGTCTATGCGTTCCTGCCCCAATCGCATCGCGCTGCAGTATTTGTGGATGCATGAAATGCGTTGCGCGCCGGCAGGTGGCCATGGGCACTGACCGCTTGATTGGCTGATCGACGCCCTATCGCCTGCCCAAAACGTGGTTATGAGGCCATCGCAAGGATTGCTGTTCTGAAGGCGCGCAACGGATCGATGAACCGCCGAATGAGCCAGGGACACGCAATGCGCACGACCTTGGGTCGAGCCCGTGTCACCAAAACGGTGCGGCCATTGCTGTCACGCTGTGGCAGGCGCTCGGTGCGCAGCAACGGCTGCCGATCCCCGCGCCATGCGTCGTATCCGCCTTCAAGCGTCTGTGCGTCCATCCCGTGATGGGCGTAGCCACGCGGCCACCGTTTGGCTGGACGTGCGGCCTTGCTGGCAGAGCACGATGACAGACTGGCCTGTGTAGCGCTTCCACCAGACTGCTGGATCGCTGGTGTCATGCCGCCGCGATGCGGGAACGAGGCGCGGGTCAGTCTGAAATTCCTCGCCGGACCGCACGTCTACCAGTGACGGCGCGTTGGGCAATCCGACGAGGCGAGAGAGCTGCGCTACGGTGATTTGGGTGGGAGAGGGCATGGAGCGTCCACCTCTGGCAGAGGACGTGGACGCGATGTTTCAGCCGAAGCCTCACGGGGTAATCGCGGTCGACCCCCTGACGAGAGTGCACATCACACTCGAGGCAATGTCAACCCTTTGCGCGTGCGGGCACACGCTCCGTTGCGGCCAGCTTCTTGAGTTGCCGCATATCGTTGGCAGCCTCGGCAAGCAGCCAACTCCGGAACGTCACGATCTTGGGAAGCGTCGTCGTCGCCTTCGGACAAATGACCCAATACGTCTTCGAGAGGCGCAGCTCGCCGGCAAATGGGCGGACGAGCCGGCCGTTGATCAGGTCGGTTGCCGCCAATGTGGTTCGAGCCAGTGCAATCCCCTGCCCGTCGATGGCCGCATCGATCACCATGCTGACGCGATTGAGCACAGGACCGTGCGCTAGGTCGGCGCCTTCGACGCCGGCCGCTTCCAGCCACTTGGTCCAATCGCGTCGATCGTCGACATGGATCAGCGGAAACTTCAGTACGTCAGCCGGTTTGGTCAGGCGATTGCGGCCGGCAAGCAGCTTGGGGCTGCATACGGCAAACAGGTACTCCGAGCTCAAGCGCGTCACGTCGAGCCCTGGCCAATTGCCGTCGCCATGACGCACGGCAAGGTCAACATCCTCGCGCGCGAAGTCGACATGATGCAGGGTCGCAGAGACGCGCAGGTCGATGCTTGCGTGCTCTTCAGCAAAACGGCCGAGACGGTTGACGAGCCATTTGGCGGCAAAGTCGGGGGACGTGCTGACGGTCAGAACGGCTGAACTCTGTCGCTGGAGCAGACGCTCCGTGCCGACCGCGATGCGGTCGAGGGCGTCGCGTAGAACGCTCAAGTACTCGCGGCCGGCTTCGGTAATGATCAAACGTTGCCGTTCGCGATTGAAGAGCTTGACCCCCAATTCGAGTTCCAAGGCTTTGACTTGGTGGCTGACCGCCCCCTGCGTCACGCAAAGCTCTTCCGCCGCCCGCGTGAAGCTCTCGTGGCGGGCCGCCGCTTCGAAGGCCTTGAGCGCATTCAGGGATGGCAGGCGGCGAAGCATGGATCCGTTCTCATGAGAAAAACTCAGGCAAGGTAGAGAAACGATGCTTTGCGTGCAACCGTTTGCTGGCCCAATTGAAGGGCTCCCTTGCAAACGCTCGCGGTGAGCGGTCGCAATTCGGAGCAAATCTCATGTCCATGCAATTGGCAAAGGACAGCCCTTCGGCACGGGCCGGGCCCTACGAGACAGACTGTCATCACTACCGGGCTCCCCGCTGGGTCTCCTCGCCACCTGGTTAATTCGCAGTGGTCAAAGGCGCACGTTGCGCGAATTGGCCCAAGAGGGACGTCTTCTGAACGACGTTGGGCTTACCTACGCACAAGTGCTGCGCGAAGCAGCCAAGCCCTTCTGGCGCCGCTAATCACCTCACAAGCCAGGGGAGAAATTCATGTCCGACGTGACGCTGTTGGGCTTTCCACGCAGCACGTTTGTCAACATCGCGCGGTTGGTGCTTATCCACAAAGAAGTGCCCTACACCTTCCATGATCTGGAGCCGGAGATGGGCAAACCGAGCCACCTAGCGCTGCATCCATTCAATCGCGTGCCGATCCTGCGGCATGGCGATTTCACCGTGTACGAAACCAGCGCCATCGTCGCCTACCTCGACGACACCTTTCCGAAGCTGCCGCTGCAGCCGAGAGATGTCCCCGGTCGAGCGCGCATGGACCAGTGGATCAGCATGGTCAATTCCTACTACTACCCGTACATGATCTACCATGTCTCACACGAGCGGAACGTGTTCCCGGAGCTTGGGATTGCCTCCGACGAAAAGGTGGTGGCGAAAGCTCTACCGAAGATTGAGGTGGGTCTGCAGGTGGTGGAGAGCGCGCTCGCGCACGGTAAGGATTTCCTGCTGGGCTCGGAGCTCACGCTGGCTGATTTCTATCTCATGCCCAGCACCTACGGGTTCAGCTTCGCGCCCGAAGCCAAGGTCATGTATCCCAAGTATCCGCGTTTCTGCCGTTGGCGGGAGACGATGGAAGGCTTGCCGACCGTAAAGAAGCTGCGCGCCGTGCTGCCCCCGCGGGCACCGATCGAGCACGCAAGAGAGTGGGCGGCGTCGCATCGGCCGAAATACTGATCGCATTCCAGGTGGGGAACTCAATGTCCCAGAACGTTGGACCTGCGTCCGCGGAGATCGTGCTGTTGTCGGGGCGTGATCTAGAGCGCCTCTTGCGACCCGTAGCGGCAATTAAAGCCCTGCGCGAGGCCTATGCGGCGCTTGCGGGCAACCGCGCCGACCAGGGTCGGTCGATCGGCATTGTCATCGATGGCGGGTCGATTCACGTCAAGTCTGGCCTGCTGCCGGGGTCGCATCTGGCATTTGCCTCCAAGGTCAACATCAATCTGCCCGATAACTGGAAGGTCCGGCGTCTGCCGACCATCCAAGGGGTGGTCGTGGTGTCAGACGCCAAGAACGGCCGGCCTCTGGCCATCATGGAGTCGACAACACTGACCGGCATCAGGACCGCGGCAACGGCGGCGCTTGCTGCCGGCTATGGTGCCAGAAAGGACTCAAGGCGTGCCGTCATCATCGGCTGCGGAGCCCAGGCCAAGTATCAACTCGAAGCGCTGCGGGCGATGTTTCCGTTGGAAAGCGTTCGGGTCTACGACACTGACAGTGCCCGGACCGAGGCGTTCGCAGCGGCTTCTTCGACACCGACTTGCTCCGTGACGCCGGTCGACAGCGTACGCGCGGCCGTCACGGACACGGACATCTGTGTCACCTGCACCACGTCGAAATCTCCAGTCTTGACGGAAGACCTAGACCTCAGAGGCTGCTTTATCGCAGCGATCGGAGCGGACAACCCCGAGAAGCATGAAATTTCGCCGGCCCTCATGGGTGGCGCGCGGATCCTGGTAGATGACCTCGACGCCTGCGCGTCCGGGGGCGACCTCAACCACGCGCTACGGGCCGGGACGGTCTCGAAAGCCCAGGTCCATGCCGATCTTGCCGAGCTCGCGGCGGGCCAAAAGCTGGGCCGCTTGTCGCCCGACGAAGTGGTGATCTTCGATTCCAGTGGCAGTGGTGTGCAGGACGTGGCGGCCGCATGGGCCGCCTACCAAGAGATCATCGGTACTGCCATGGGCACGCGGTTCGATCTATCCGGCAGATAACGCGCTGTCCCTGATCATCTGCAACCGCTGGAGCAAAGGCTATGTCCAAGGTCTGTCAGGCTAATAACAACGTTGCTACTGCCGCGGCACGGTCTTGCCTTGACGCGTCGTGCATGTCATTTAGGGCACAAGGGGTTATCCGCGATTGCCCCGTGAGGCTGCGGCCGAAATATCGCGTCCACACTCCCAGCTAGGGGAAGGGGACGCACATGCCCGCAGCTACCTCCATCACCGTTGCTCAGCTTTCGCGCCTGATCGGCCTACCGAACGCACCGGCGATCGTCGATGTGCGCATTGACGAGGACTATCGCAACGATCCCCGATTGCTTCCGGCCTCAATGCGCCGCGACTACCGCGCGATCGGTAGTTGGGCGCCGGGGTACCACGGCAAGAGCGTCGTCGTCGTTTGCCAGCGCGGACAAAAATTGAGTGAAGGCACTGCGGCTTGGCTTAGGCACGACGGCATCGACGCGCAGACCCTTGAAGGCGGCTTTGAAGCTTGGAAAAAGGCCGGCGAGCTGCTGGTTCGCACCGACAAGCTTCCGGCACGCGACGACAAGGGCCGCACCATCTGGGTGACGCGCTCGCGCCCGAAAGTCGACCGCATCGCCTGTCCTTGGTTGATCCGGCGCTTCATCGACCCCAACGCGGTATTTCTGTTCGTCCTGCCGCGCCGAGGTGACGGCTGTTGCGGAGCGTTTCAACGCCACGCCCTTCGACATCGAGAGCGTGTTCTGGAGCCATCGTGGGGACACGTGCACGTTCGATACCATGTTGGAGGAGTTCGCGCTCAAGTCGGGTCCTCTGCTGCAACTGGCCAAAATCGTGCGCGGCGCCGATACAGCGCGTCCGGACCTCACACCGCAATCGGCCGGACTGCTTGCCGCTTCGCTCGGTTACTCACGGATGTACCGGGATGACCTCCCGCAACTGGACGCGGCGATGGGATTCTACGACGCGTTCTATCGCTGGTGCCGCGACGCTAGCGAGGAAACTCACAATTGGCCGAGCAATAAGCCCGGAGCCTGACGTGGACGACGCCGTCGCAGCGCGTATCGGAGCGAAGGCGGCGGATGCCCCTTCGCACGGGGTGTCGCTTCACGAAGCATTTTGGACGTGGATGCGGGTTGCGGCGCTCAGCTTCGGAGGTCCGGCGGGCCAGATTGCCGTAATGCACCGGATACTGGTCGAGGAGAAGCGCTGGGTGTCAGAGGAGCGGTTTCTGCATGCCCTCAACTACTGCATGCTGCTGCCCGGCCCCGAGGCGCAGCAGCTTGCCACCTATATCGGCTGGCTGATGCATCGCACGCTCGGCGGTATCATGGCGGGGGGCCTGTTCATCCTCCCGGGCGTCATATCGATAATGGCGCTCAGTTATGTGTACGCTGGCTGGGGCAACGTTCCGATCGTCGCCGCGCTGTTCTTCGGCCTGAAGGCCGCGGTCCTGGCGATCGTCATCGAGGCAGTAGTGCGGATCGGCAAGCGTTCTCTCAAGAACGGGGCTTTGATCGCACTGGCGGCTGCTGCTTTCGTCGGGATTTTCTTCTTCAGCATACCGTTCCCGGTCATCGTCTTCGGCGCGGCATTCATTGGATTCGTGGCCGCCGCGATGGGAGTCACCGCATTTCAGGGCGGCAATGGTCACGGGCCGAGCAAGAGAGGCAGCGAGGCCGTGGTCGATAGCCTGCTCGGCGATCAGCTGCCGGACCATGCTCGTCCGACCGTTGTCCGTGCGTTGAAGAGTTCCTCCGTTTGGCTGGCTCTTTGGCTGATCCCCGTCGCTGCATTGCTGGCGACGCTAGGTGGCTCCAATGTGTTCAGCCAGATCGCCATTTTCTTCAGCAAAATGGCGATGGTGACGTTCGGCGGCGCCTACGCCGTGCTTGCCTATGTGGCCCAGCAGGCGGTCGAGAACTACGGTTGGCTCAAGCCCGGCGAGATGCTCGACGGTCTCGGCATGGCCGAGACGACACCGGGGCCCTTGATCATGGTGCTCCAGTTTGTGGGCTTCATGGCCGCCTATCGCGACCCCGGTGGCTTATCGCCGATGCTGGCGGGGACGCTGGGTGGGCTGCTCGCGACGTGGGTCACGTTCACGCCCTGCTTCCTCTGGATCTTTCTCGGCGCGCCGTTCGTGGAGAAGCTGCGCGGCAATCAATCTCTCAATGCAGCCTTGTCGGCTCTTACGGCTGCCGTCGTTGGCGTGATCTTGAACCTCGCCATCTGGTTCGCGATTCACAGCGTCTTTCGCCAAACCATACCTGTACGGGCGTTCCCGCTCTCGTTCGACGCGCCCAACCTCATGAGCGTGAACGTCTGGGCGTTGGCGCTTTCGATCGCGGCAGCGGTCGCCATCTTTCGCTTCAAGGTGGGAATGATCCAGACCCTTGCGGGCTGCTGCGCCGCCGGCATTGTACTCTATCTGGCGGGAGCGATCGCATGAGAAGCGGACATACGGGATCTGGCCGCGAATGGTGTTTCCGCGCTAACGATAACGTCCGCTCTTGGGGTACTTCGGTCACCTAACCGTGCACTGCAAGTGGCGGCCTCTGACCCAACAGCAGTCCTAATGAACTAAGGCAAATCTTGGAGCGATGCTTCGATTCTGTCACAAGAAGCGACGTGTGCGTGAACTGGTTGCTGGTGCGATGCTATTTATTGGGAATTCCTAGCCCGCCTGGGGCGCGGGCTCCTGTCTCTTTCTTGAGCGAACTTAAATACAAGACCACGGCTCGTAGTTGGGTCTCGTCCAGCGACGCCGCGACGGATGTCACGACCTTGTTTTTTCGCAGCCCCGTTTTGTAGAGCGTTAGCGCGGTCAGGAGTTCCCGCTCGGTCATGGAAACAATGTCCGGAATGCCGACATCGACCCCATCCCTGCGATGGCACGTGAAGCACTCTTCGGCTAGTTGCGCACCGTAACGGAGCAGCCGCTGCCGTTCTTCATCCGCGGCTGACGCGGCGCCAGCGGTGATGGCGACCGCAGCAAGACCACAGATGACCCAGCGATACATCAGCGTCTACGCTCCTCAACGATCGACTGGGCGAGCGATCCCATCTCTGCTCGGTTGCGAGCATCAGTCCTGCCCAGGGCGGAAAGAAGGCAATTCAATAGAGCCAAACTTCAACGCGGCGATTGTTGGCACGACCCTCGGGCACGGTATCGCACGCGACCGGGAGCAGCGGACCGAAACCAAAGACACGGTCCACAGTCGCACCCTTCCCTTTCAGTTTCTGGGCGACAAGGCGGGCGCGTTTCTCAGCTAGCTGCACATTCGAGGCAACCGTTCCCGTGCGATCCGAAAACCCCACCAGCGCGACACGCCGGCCCTGCCGCGCATCGCCTCTCAGATATTCCGCAAGCCGGTCCAAATCGGCAAGGCCACGAGTGTCGAGATCAAGGGAGGCCGCCACAAAGCGGAATGTCACCGATAGGCGTCTAGCGGTTTCCAAGAAAGTCATCAACTGCGTCACGACGCGTTGGCCGGCAAGATCCGCACCCGTTACCCCAGTGCGCTGAACCGGCATTCCCTGCTGCGATGCCAGCATGGGCGAAAGGCTCACGTGGCCGTGCTCGCGCACGCGGTCCTGCCCAGGCGTGGATAGCGCAAAGCTAACAAATCGTTGCACCTCGGCGCTCGCGCCCGACTTGGTGTACAGGTAGAGGCGGCTCGAGAGCGGGTATTCTTCGGTCTGTATTGAAAATTCACTCGGCGCATGGCTGAGACCGCACTCGTCCACTATCGCGAGGGCTGCCGCGTTGCGCACGTACGCGAGTTCAGTTACCCCGATCGCCGTAGGGTCACTGCCGACAACACCCGACAGCTCCGTACTCGACGAAATGCGCGCTGTCAGCGGGCTGATGGCCTGGCCGCGCAGAACCCGCGCCCGAAAGACATCGAGAATTCCGGAGCCTTCTGGGGGTGCAACCATACGAATGCGGCGGGACGGACCGCCGACCTCAGCCCAATTGCGCACGCGACCGGAAAAGATATCCGCGATCCGATCAAGATGCAGGGCCTTGATGGGGTTTGACTGGTGAACCAATACGACCACTCCGCCGAGCGCAACCAGGTGGCCCTGAACCTTGGCAGGTGGGTTCCCAGATCCCGCTGCGGCCAACCGCGGCAACTCCTCCGGCGACACCTGCCGTGACATCATGCCGAGATCGGCGCTACCACCGGCCAGGGCGTCCAACGCCGATGCGGTCCCGCGCCGATTGATGCTGGCGACAAATTTCCTGCCGTCGGGGGCAACGGCGACAAACGACTGCTCCTGCGCCGTCGCTCCGCTTACCCAAAGGGTGTTGAGCGCCCCGCCGCTCGTGGCGTAGCCTTCGAGAAGTGAGGGAACCAGCGTCTCGCCGATGACGTTGGAACCGGCAAACCGTATCAGACCTTCCGTGAGATTCGCAGCCAGGTCCGCGCTTGCGGCCGTCGTCCTCTTGTCAGCGTCCGCAGCGCTCATCCAAGATAGATCGACTTTTGCAACATCCACTGCAGGTATCGTGACCGGCCCGAACCGGGTTTCGATTTCATAGATCCCATCCTCGAACGAGCGCATGCGCCCCACGACAAATCCGGATTTGCCAACGAGAAGTTGGAATTCTGGGACCACAGCCACCGGCCCGTGCTGCTGCGCTCCATCCCCCAGAACCAGATCGGCGCGGATAACATCGATCCGCCGGACATCCGCCGCCGCAACACTCCTGTCGCCGCTCGGAAGCATAAGACCATACATTCCGTCTTCGAAAGAGCGCACTGCGCCGATGAATTCCGAACCGTCGCGCATCACGATGCGGAAGACGCCTGCGCCAAGCGATTCGAAAGGCATGCTCACGCACCAGAGGAGCGACAGAGCGAAAATAGTGAGTTTGCTGTGCATGCTAGACACCTGCAAGCGACGAAACGCAGACTTTCACATCTCGATTTCGCTCTGGCCCAGAACGGACTCACCCCCACTTGCCAAACATGTCGTGCGTGATCCCAGAGTACCATCCCACCGCTTCGTCAAAGTTTTGATGGCGCTCCAAAGGATCTTCTCCGGGGGAGGAAGCAAATTCATCCGAGGCCACAAGCCGTCGTATGCCTTCCTTCACGCCAACGGTGTAATTTGCGCCGCTCTTCACACTGTCATCGGGCGCCAAGAACGCCCAGGCCGTATCCCGCAATCTCTGTGAAAATATCTCTTTGCCGGCGAGCTCGCTCGCTAGAAGGCGTGCCACGAGCTTACCCTGACTGTTGGCGGAAAAAGCTGTCTTGGGCATTTCAGTGGCAATCGACGCGTCGCCCACAATGTACACGTCCTTGACCTGTGTCGAAGCGAAATTATCTGGATTGATGGGGCACCAATCATCTTTCACGCACCCGGCTCGATATGCAATTCCGCCTGCCTTCTGCGGGGGAATAATGTTGGCAACATCTGACTTAAGCTGAAACCCATTCTTGGTGATAATGGTCGAAGTGGTGGGGTTCACTCTGCTGAGTTGGTAATTGTCTTTCTCATCAGTCAAGCGCAATTCCACTATTCCCGCGTAGTATTTCTTGAACGCCTCCATAAAAACCTGCTGATGGAAGAAAGTCCGCTTCCGGTCGACAATGACCAACTTGGACCGAGGCTTACGTGTTTTGAGAAAATGCGCGATAGTGCAGGCGCGCTCGTATGGGGCCGGCGGCCCACTATAGGGGTCTGGTGGAGGCGCGATCACCACTACCCCGCCATCAGGCATCGCTTCGAGTTGACCTTTCAGGATCGTCATCTGCTCGCCCGTCCGCCACGCATGCGGCATGGTCCGGGCGACTTCGGTGCCGTGCCCATCGATGGAATCGAACCGCATATCGACTCCCGGCGATAGGACGAGGCGATCGTAGGGTATTCTTGTGCCGCTCATGAGCGTGACGATCCTTCGCGTCGTATCAACATCGATCGCCACGTCAGTTAATACTTCCGTGCCTTGCGCCCGCAGCGGTGCATAGGAATGCGTAATGGATTGGAGGGTGCGCAATCCACCGAGGAACAGATTGGAGAATACGGTAGTCGTAAGTTCCTGATTGCGCTCAATCAGTGTCACCTGAACGCTCGGCGCGGCCCGTTTCAGGTAAGTGGCGACCGTCGTCCCGCCGACGCCGCCTCCGATGATCACCACGCGAGGGCTCCCTTGCGCATACGCCGGAGACGTCATGCTTGAGTGGCCCGTCGCCACTGTGGCGAACCCCTGCATAAAGCAGCGTCTCGTGATCATGCTCCCCCCTTTTTCACGCCGCGCAGACACCGCATCCCCCAAGTCGCTAGTACCTAACGACGATATTCGCGGAGGGGGTTCGATCCCCCTCCATTTCACCACACCGGGGCAACTGAAATGCCATTGACCGAATTTCAGGGTGGCGGATGCCGCTCCGAAGGCCACCATGGTGAACGTAAACCTGGTAACGGACCTCCGAGGTTTGTCCGACTTCAGCGCAAGTCCCGATACTGGCGCGGTCGAGCGTGACCACAGCGTGGAGGAATCCCCGATCGCTCAATCGGGCGAAATCCACCACAAAAAGCTGGACGCGCGTCGAGTCGCCAGGTTGTCCAAATGTGTAAAACTGGCCAGCGCCGTGAATACCATCGAGGTTGGGCCTATCAGACGAAATGTGCCCGACGGGGCTTCCGAGCCATGAATTCGGTTCCATCACGTGCATTTCCAAGCGTGCATGCCCGGCCCAGGCCAACGCAATCCGCAGCCGCGGGAGGAGAGTCACATTTGCCAACTGCCGGCAGGGGGTCCCATCGGCGAGCGCCCATTGAACGTCGGGGGCGTCGGAAAGACTCGGCACCGCCAGTGTCAGCCGCCCATCCTCCGCAAACGTCGCGCGGTGGTCCATGTCGTTGACCTTGACGATGATCGAGCTTCCCGCGCGGTCCTGGTCGACAAGCGTTATCCTCAAGATGCCCGGCTCCTCTTCGGCCAGGATCGCACTGCAAGAAGTGAGCGAAGCGTGGGGATCGGGCGGCTGTTGCAAGGAGCGAGGTGCTGCGGCCGTCTTCTGACCGGGCAAAGCTGTTGGTCGCTGGTTATCAGGGTCCGGCGTAGT
Organism: uncultured Alphaproteobacteria bacterium; assembly: GCA_963827545.1. Classification (GTDB taxonomy): domain Bacteria; phylum Pseudomonadota; class Alphaproteobacteria; order Rhizobiales; family Hyphomicrobiaceae; genus AWTP1-13. Next base: position 210,990 of record CAWHBI010000044.1, on the reverse strand, counting down.
GGTGGTGCCCGCGACAGCAGTCGACGATTGAGGAGCGTGCTTGGGTGGGAATCTGGTCGACGCGTGAACTCGATCGCAAGTCACGGACATTCGGCTGTGGGGTCTCCTCACGCAACTCTTGGTGTGAACTCACTACTTCCTTCGGACGTGATGCACTTGGACCTGTCGGCGAGGTTTGCTCGGCGACCGTTAGCAACCAGATCAGCGTGCCGAAGATGGTGCCCGTGGAGATCATGGAGACGGCAAACATCGCGATTGCCACATTCCCCATGTTTTGCCGGGCTCTGGTGCGTTCGTCCGCCAACCCGAGGTCGTAGGCCGCTCTCGCCTTGGGATCGCTCAGGGTCTCATAAGCTTGATTGAGCTCCCTGAAGCGTCGCTCCGCGCGCTCGTCGCCAGAATTGAGATCGGGGTGGAGGGTCTTGGCCAACGTTCGAAACGCGGACTTGACCTGCGCGTCGTCTGCTCCGGGATCAACACCAAGGACCTGATACAAATTGCGCATTCAAAGCGTCTCACATGCGACCATTGCGGAGCTAATGCTAAATTCGGGGAACAACCCCCGCGTGCAGAATCTCCAAGGACATTCGCGGAAGTCCCGGTCCGCGTCCCTTAGGAGACCCTTAACAGTCCTGACATTGGTCTACAACTTTGGCCTCATGGAGGATGACGAATGAAGGGCACAGTTGTTGCTGCGTCTCTTAGGTAGTGACAGGGCTGTTGGGCGAGGTCCGAATTGATGAAATGTAAATGCCCCTAACTTCCGTACTTGACACATCACGTCGCGAACCCTTCGTCCGCTACCGATGGCGCTGCTGCCATGGCGCTGCTCTACGCATTGACCGGCAGCTTCGACGCTCTCGGCGGAAATGTGTTGTTCCCCTCGATGGCAACTGCCCCAACCACCGGGGAGGACTTGCCCCGTCCCTTCCGCGGGACACCATCCCGATGCACCTGCCACGCCGGGCGGTCGATCGACCCCAACGAGCTCATGTACGGGGATCGGTTGTTCAGCTTCCCGTTCAAGCTCAACGACACCACGCGCATGTTCTTCCTGCGCGCCGCGGAGACGGAGAGCCCGCAGACGGCAGCGGACATGCGCGCGATCGTCACCGGCCACCCCTCGAGACGCTGGCGATCACTCGCCTGTCCGCAAACCCGTTCTACAACGCGCAGCTGCGCACCACCTGTGTTGCCACCCAGCTGGAGGGCGGACACGCGGTGAACGCGCTGCCACAGATGGCGCGGGCCACGGTGAACCGCCGTGTCCTGCCGGGCGAGCCGATCGCGAAGGTCGAGGCGACCCTGAAGCGAGTGCTCGCCGATGATCAGATATCGATCACGCTGTTCGGGATGCCGGGCCAGAGCCCGCCGTTTGCCCTACACGGCGAGGTCATGGCAGCGATCGGGCGGCTCTCTGCCGAGTTCTGGCCCGGCGTTCCCGTCATACCACTCATGAGCCCCGGAGGCACAGACAGCGCGTATCTGCGCAATGCCGGCATACATGCCCACGGCCATTCGGGTCGCGCCGACGATGTGGACGATTTCCGCGCGCACGGAAAGGACGAGCGCGTGCCTGTGAAGTCCTTTCAGGACGGCCATGAGTACCTGTATCGCCTCGTCAAGAGGCTGTCGGGTGGCAGGGCTCAACCCGACCACTAACCGGGTCAGTTCCGGATCACGCAAAGACCTTGCGGCATCGACCAGCGTGTTCCGTCCGAAACGCTCGGGACTTGGCACAGGAGTGCCCGTCCCAAGCAACGTGGCTGGCTCCGGCTCGACCCTGAAGCTGACCGGGTTGGCGCCCGCACTTCTGGCAGGCATCGATGCTGGTCAAGGCCCAATCCGGATCGGAACGACAGTGTAAGTCCGCGGCTCGGTGTTCAGCTTGTGCCGCCCGTTCGTAGCCAGAACCAAGCGAACATTTTCGCCCCGCAACGTCTTGGCGTCGCGCTCAGCTGCAGCTCTCTCGGTGTAGACCTGATCGGCTGAAGGGAGCCTGTTTGCGGCCGTAAAGCTCGTGCAATTCGGGTTGGGAATGCCGACCCAGTGCTCCCGCCCAGTCGTGGCGCATCTTTCGAGGATCGCGAACACAATCGTTGGCAGGCGCTCCGCATCATCTCCGCTTCGCGCGGCATAACGGACCACTCGCCTCAAGGTTTTCTTTGGTCCCTCGAGCAGGTCCCGCTTCGCCAATCCGAACATTCTCTTGCCACACCCCGCCACCAACGCCCTACGATTGCTTTCGCACCGTTCAGGACAAAGCCCTATCTGCGACTATCCACAGATTGCTCGACCGTGCGGCTCAGCAGTCGAGGGCACCCAGCCAGGGGAGCAAGGCCGGGAAGGATGGTGTTCACCAGCTCGAGCGCGGCAGACCAGCTTGCGAAAGGAAGGAGTGGCCGATAGCGCCCTGCCGGGTGTCAGACCGTAGAGATTCCACATCGCGTTATCAGCGGACCTCCCACATCAAGGCCAACCGCCGCTTCAATGCGAGCATGCGATGCTTATGGAGGGATACCGGGGACGAAGTTCGCCCACATGCCATGTGCCCAACTGGCAAAGTCAATGATCAGAACCAAGACCGACACGGTAACGAGGCCCACGAGCAGGGCGTACTCGATGAGAGAAGCGCCGCGCTCATCTCGCCCAAGGCGGTCTAGCAAAGCTTTCAATCCCACGCGTGGCCTCACCGTTCGGTGTCCCATTCGGCCCCACTACAGTGCCAGAGCCTGACGCAATACCTACTCTTCTTGTCAGATTTCTGTCAGATTCGTGCTCACTGTTGCGTGCGGGTGACAGCATTTGCTCACGCTTGCTGTTACAATCTGTCCATTGTGGATTGAGGTTTTTATTGGGTGCGGGAATGAACGGTCGGTGGCGCGGGAATTGCTCCCAATCAGCCGCCAAGGCCTCGGTGCGGGAGTGCGGGCCCGCGCCGGGGCTTTTCCCAGGGGCTCGGCGGGGTGGGGCCGCGCCGAGCCTTACTTTTCAGCCGAAGCTTGATTGCCCCGCGCGATTTTGTGGCGTCACGAAGTAGCGGGGGGCTATCCCATTCGCGTTCAAGGACATTCAAGCCATGTGGCTGGCCCGTCGCACGGCGAGACGGCCAAAATCATTCCCTTTCCGGCCGAGAGGGTGGCCCGGCATCGACTGGTGGCAGCCGTGCAGCCGGAGGCGAGAAGGAGGCCTTTGCGCCAAAGGCTGGAATTGTTCCGCGCGCAAGGGGCAGGCGCCATCCAGGAAATCGATCTCGACGACAGCCTGACCGGCCAGCGGCTATCGGTCTGGGTGGGCGAATACTACGTGCGTCTGTGCGTCGATGGCCAGGACTACTACTTCGACCGTGTCACTGGACAGTTCGACGGCATCGGCGCGACGCGTTAGCTATCGCGCAATCGCTAGGCTAGGCGGCCATCGAAGCCGGGCCCTCGGCGAGGACAGCTCCCGGCAAATTACTTCGTGCCTATCACATCACATGTTCGTGCGGGTACTGATTAGGTGCCAATTCGAAGTCGGTCACTTCGGCCTCAAGATATTGGAGGGCGTGTGCCTGATACGCGACAGACAGGCTTGTCATCTTCTGCGAGGATACATAGCGAGGCAGTGGAGCGATCACGCGATACCCCGCACTTGTGATCTTCCGGTGTCTGAAAGGACCGGTCGCCCAACGCTTGGGACCATGACCGGTCCTTTTTTTGGTGCACCTTGGAGCGTCATCTCCGCGTCACTTTGAATGAGCGCCGGCCTCCGTAGGCATGGGGCCCTCTTCTCGTCCTGTGGTCCATGAAGGAGAACCCCCGGCAGCCTCTGGAACGGCTCCCGTCCTCCGCTTGGCTGCACCACTGCTCGATCATGCGCCGGAACTCGGGCGGCTTGTCGTCGGTCCCCGAGGCGCCTGGCTCGACGTTTCAGCAACCGCACGCGAGACAGGAGCCCCGCGTTAGCAGCGCCCGCCGGGACCTGCGCGCGCGGGGACCAATTCTCGTCCCTAGCACGACCTTGACGTCACCTTGCCCAGGTTCGGTACTCCCGTATACAGTTAGCTGACGTGCTGGCAACGTCGTACCAACTAAGGCGCCTACACAGCCCTTAAGAGGCGGAGGTCGCTCAGTTCGGTGGTTGGCCTCTGACCTTCGTCTGATGGTCACGGATTTCAACAGGATCGGTCGGAGACGCGCAGGCGTGACCAGAAATTTCCATGAGGTCTATCGACCCGAGGCCGTAAACCCGCCTTCGGCACGCTCCACCGGATTGGTGTTCGCCGGTGTCGCCGTTATTGTCGCGATCATTTGGCGCAACAACCTCTCTGTCGCGCTGACGGCGTTCGGCGTCGCAACAATCCTCGCGGCCCTGAGCCTGGTAGCGCCGCGTCTTCTCGAGCCCTTGAACTTTCTCTGGTTCCGGATCGGACTGCTGCTACACCGGGTAGTAAACCCGCTCGTGATGCTCACGATGTTTGTGATCGTTTTCATACCTGCGGGCTTGATCATGCGCATCTGGTACGACCCCCTCGGGCGCCGCCGCGCGAGATCGGGCTCAACCTATTGGATCGAACGGCGATCAAGCGCGCAGAATCCGGGGTCTATGACGAACCAATTCTGAATTTCAACCTCTTGAATTAGTAGCGCCAATGTGCGCAATACCCAGCTACCTGAAGATCGGAAGGAAGCCCGAATGTTGGCACTGACTCGCGAGCTATTCGCCTACATGGGCGCGCGGAAGAAGTGGTGGTTGTTGCCAATCCTGCTCGTCGTCTTGATCTTCGGCGGGCTCTTGATCCTGGCGCAAGGAACGGCCGTGGCGCCGTTCATTTACACGATCTTTTGAGGCTCGACCGGCTCTCCCATGCGATTGCTTGGCCTCTCGGCCTTCTATCACGACAGTGCGGCTGCCCTCATTGAGGATGGCCGCATCGTCGCGGCGGCGCAGGAGGAACGGTTCACCCGCAAGCGTCACGACGCGGGCTTTCCTGCAGAGGCCATCCGCTACTGCTTGGGGGCGGGAAACGTCACGCTCGATGATGTCGATCATGTGGTGTTCTTCGAGAAGCCGTTGATCAAGTTCGAGCGCCTGCTGGAGACGTACCTTGCCAACGCGCCGCGCGGCTTTGCCTCATTCCGAATGGCCATTCCCGTGTGGATCAAGGAAAAGCTGTTCCAGAAGCAGAACCTCGAGAAGGCGCTCTCCGCCCTCGCTCCGAGCGGCAAGGCGGCGGGCAAGCTTTTGTTTGCCGAGCACCACCAGAGCCATGCGGCGTCCGCCTTCTTCCCCTCCCCGTTCGAAGAGGCCGTGGTGCTCACTATGGACGGGGTTGGCGAGTGGGCCACCACCTCGGTGTCGATCGGTCGCGGCAATACGCTGGAGCCCATGCGTGAGATCCATTGGCCGCATAGCGTTGGGCTGCTCTACTCCGCCTTCACCTACTACACCGGCTTCAAGGTCAACTCGGGCGAGTACAAGGTGATGGGCCTTGCGCCCTACGGCGAGCCCAAGTACGCGCAGCTGATCCTCGACAATGTGATCGACCTCAAGGAGGATGGCTCCTTCTGGCTGGACCAGAGCTACTTCAACTACGCGACCGGTCTGACGATGACGTCGCGGAAGTTCCATGACCTGTTCGGCGCGCCGCCGCGCGATCCCGAGACCTGGCTCACCCAGCGGAGATGGACCTGGCCGCTTCGGTGCAGAAGGTCACCGAGGAGATCATGCTGCGGCTGACGCGCAACCTGGCCAAGACGTACGGCATCAAGAATCTGTGCCTTGCCGGCGGGGTGGCGCTCAACTGCGTCGGCAACGGCAAAGTGCTGCGCGACGGCTCCTTCAAGCGCATCTGGATACAGCCAGCGGCGGGCGATGCCGGTGGCTCGCTCGGCGCGGCGCTGGCCGCCTACCACACGCACTTCGGATACCCGCGCCGCCTCAATGGAGCGGTTGACGGCATGCAGGGCGCCTATCTGGGCCCGGAATTCGCCCAAGGCGAAATCGAAAAGCGCCTGGCTGCGGCGGGCGCGAAGTTTGTGGTCCTTGCCGAGCCCGACCTCTATGAGCGCACTTGCGATGCGCTCGAGGCAGGGCAGGCTGTGGGCTGGTTCCAGGGCCGCATGGAGTTCGGGCCGCGTGCGCTTGGCGCGCGCTCGATCCTCGGCGATCCGCGCAACCCCGAGATGCAGAAAAACTTGAACCTCAAGATCAAGTATCGCGAGAGCTTCCGCCCGTTCGCCCCGTCGGTCCTGCGCGAGGACGTGGCCGACTATTTCGAGCTCGATATCGACAGCCCGTACATGCTGCTGGTTGCCGACGTGAAGCGAAACCGGCGCCGAGTGATGAGCGCCGATGAGGAAGCAACTGTTCGGCATCGACAAGCTCAATGTGGTGCGCTCGGAGATACCGGCGGTGACGCACGTCGACTACTCGGCGCGCATGCAGACGGTGCACGCGGAGACCAACCCGCGCTACCACGCACTACTGTCCGCCTTCAAGCGCCGCACCGGATGCTCAGTCCTCGTCAACACCAGCTTCAACGTACGCGGCGAGCCGATCGTGTGCACGCCTGAGGACGCGTTCCGCTGCTTCATGGGGACTGAGATGGAAACGCTCGTGTGCGGGAACTGCTACCTGAGCAAGGACGTCCAGCATCTGGACTTCGCAAAGGACTACAGACACCAATTCGAGGCGGACTAGGCTGAAGCGACATCCAGCGCATCCATAGAGCCGATGGTGCGACCAGTCCCGCACCGCTTGACATCGCAGCTGCCCGCTGCAACCTGCGGGCTGATGAAGAAAGCGCCAACTATCCTGTCGCCGAAGCGGATGGTCACCGAGGCCTTCACGGATGCTTCTGCCGCCAGCGACCGGCTCGAACAGATCTACGAGCGCAACACCAGCTTCCTGCGCGATCGCTTCGAAGCTTACGTACAGGGCGAACCTCTCAAGAAGCGCGTCCGCGCGACCTATCCCTTCGTGCGGATCACAACGACCACCCATTCGCGGGTCGACTTCGCGCCTGTCCTATGGCTTCGTTTCTGGTCCTGGCGTGCACGAGACATCAATAACGCGGCCTGATCTCTTCCGTAACTATTTGAGAGAGCAGATCGGGCTCTTGATCCAAAACCACGGCGTCCCCGTGGAGATCGGGGAATCAGAAGAGCCTATCCCCATCCATTTTGCCTATCGCCGGAACATCAATCTCGCTGCGAGTTTTCCGGTTCGCGAGCAACCGCTCCGCGACCTTTTTGACACTCCGGATTTGGCTCGGATGGACGACGCGATCGTCGATGGCACGATCCTTCGGCATCCCGGGGCGCCGGAGCCGTTGGCTCTGTTTCGAGCCGCTAGGATCGACTACTCGTTGCACCGGCTTTACCACTACACTGGCACTGATCCGGAGTACTTCCAGAACTTTGTTATATTCACCAACTACCAGTTCTACGTCGATGTCTTCACGCGCATGTGCCGCGAGGGCATGGCCTCAGGCAACCCGATCGGCGAAGCCTTCGTCGAGCCAGGCAACATAGTGACGCACAATAAACGCCTCAGCAAAGCCGCTCCGGCAGCGGCGTCACCTCAGCGTGCCCCCCAGATGCCAGCGTTCCATCTGGTAGAGCCGGACAGCGGGGGCATCACCATCGTCAATATCGGCACGGGCCCGTCGAATGCTCGCAACATCACCGACCATATCGCCGTGCTCCGGCCTCACGCATGGCTGATGCTTGGGCATTGCGCGGGCCTGCGGAACACCCAAAAGCTTGGCGACTACGTACTGGCACATGGTTACGTCCGCGAGGACCATGTTCTCGACGATGAGTTGCCGCTGTGGGTGCCGATACCGGCACTTGCCGAGATGCAGGTGGCGCTCGAGCAATCGGTTGGCGAGGTGACGGGGCTCACCGGGTTCGAGCTGAAACGGGTTATGCGCACTGGAACCGTCGCAAGCGTCGACAACCGCAATTGGGAGCTCGGCGATCACGACGCGATCATGCGACGACTGTCGCAGTCACGGGCGATCGCGCTCGATATGGAGTTGGCCGCCATTGCGGCGAACGGGTTCCGCTTTCGGGTGCCTTACGGCACATTGCTGTGCATTTCGGACAAGCCACTGCATGGAGAGATCAAGCTCGCCGGGATGGCCGACGAATTCTACCGCCAGCGCGTCGGTCAACATCTCCAGATTGGCCTCAAGGCGCTCGAGCATCTGAGGGCGCAAGAGCGGGAGCGGTTACACTCGCGTAAGCTTAGGAGCTTTACCGAAGTCGCTTTCCAGTGACAAATCTTCTGGGTAAATCACCAATCAGCATTCCGCCGATATCATCGAGGCGAGGCGCCTGTGGCTGCGCTCGAGCATCCTGCGCCTGCATGGCATGGCGCGTCATCTGATCGATGGTGCTCCCCTCACTCTCGCAGCAAAGGAACCAATCTGGCAACTTGCGGATGAAATTGCCGATGAACTCGACGCCTCCATGGTCGACTTGTCCGGCGTCACCAAACTTGTCGATCGGCTGGGCCGGTTGCGACCGCCCGACCATTGAAACTGTTAGCTTTCGGCTACTTGATCGTCCGCGCATGGCCCGACCGCAATCGTGCCGACGCTGTTGGGGCGGCGAAGCGAAGCGCTTCGATCAGAAACGATCTTGCTCTACGGGAACCGCCTGCGGGGGGCAGGGGAACCATTGAACGGTTCCTGGCCCGTCAGTGCGTCGCGGCAGGACTGGCTCAGCTTGTCGGCGTTCTGCAGAACGCAGGCCAAGCCGCGCCCCATGCCCGGCGGCACGTGGCCGCAAAGCCTGTCGGCGTCGGGAAGGCACGCCTTGAAGGCGTTGGCCGCCGCCAATCCCCACGCCGTCATGGCCTGAAAGCATCGCTGACTGAGCTTGTCCGCGTTCAGGTTCATGCAGATCAGCACGCGGCCCCCGCCCGGTGGCACATCCCGGCACAACCGGAAATAGTCGGCGGCGCAAGCCGCTCGAACCTCGCCCGTCCGGCCCGGCAGAATATCCTGCGCCAAGCCCGGTCGCGGCGAGGAGCCGATGAGCAAGCCGGCGCACAGCATGGCAAGCAGGGTGCGCTTCACCGCAGCGGCCCTCCAAAGCGGCCTCCAATCACACCGGGCCAGCATATCACGCGCGCGGCGAATGCGGCCGCGGGCAGCGACCCCCCGCTCCAACGAGCCAGGTGAACCTCCGCCCGCGCGCGTTCGCCGGATCGTGCAAGGACACGTATCAAGCGATGAAGCAGCCCGGAGCTTCGGGCTTCATCTTCGGCGTTCGCAATGGTTTGGTGTCCGAACGCGCCCATCTACCAGCGGCAGCGATGTACACCCCACGCATCGACCCAGCAACGGTGGGGATGGACGGCTCGCGGCCAGCACGCGATCGGATGGCACCCGGCCCCGTGCCGATGCCAGCGCAGGACCGGTCCCCATTCGCAGGAGCGGTGGCAGCCGTGCGCCTTGTATACAAGGTCGTCTGTTGCGCCCGCACCTTTCAGCGTGCCGCCCTGAACCGCGGCTGCCGCGGAGGCCGCGACTCCCAGGACCAACGCGACCACGGGGATTGCAAGTAGCGTCTTGTAGCTCATGTTGTCAGTTCTCCAATGTGTGCTCGAGACCCCGGCCTGGCCTCCAAGTGTTGCAAGCTCGCGACGCAAACCTCGCCGCGCGTCATTGACCGTAGGTCGCAGTACCGCTGTAGGTTCCGGTTTTGCCGCCCGGGCCCACAACGGTGCCGCCGTAGGTGCAGGTACCGGTGGTGCAGGTGCCCTGGCCGTCGCGCGTCCAGTTGCCGCCCTTGGGACCTGTCACCTTCACGTCGGTCTCCCAGCTGTTGCCGTTGCGAGTGACGCTCTTTTCCCGCGTCCAGGTGCCACCGTTGGGACCAGTGGCCGAGGTTTGCGATGAGCACGAGCCGTTGGCGCAGCCGCCGCCGCCCTGATAGGTGGCCTGGCCGCCGCGGGGCCCCGTGACGGTGCCTTGGCCCTGCCAGCTGCCGTTGCCGTAGGTCGCTGTGCCGCTTTGCGTCCAGGTCTTGCCGCCCGGCCCCGTATAGCTGCCCTCAGACGTGCACGACCCGCCCGAGCAGGTGCGGGTCTGCTCCCACGAGCGCGTCCCGCCCCCCGGCCCTGTGGCCGTGCCGCTGCGCGTGCACGTGCCGCCTGAGCATTGTCCCGAGCGCTGCCAGGTGGTCGTTCCGCCGCGTGGTCCGGTGAAGCTGCCGCCGGCTTCCACGAGCGGCCGCGCGCCTCGGCCTCGGCGACCAGCGCCATGCTGAGAAGTGCGGCACAAGCCGCGATCGCTGCGCTTTTCTGCATCGGTCCGTCTCCTTTCGAGGGAAGTGCCCTGAGGAGGCGAACCTAATGGCGCGCTTTGCCCGCCGTTGTCGGCGAGGAAACGCCTCTTGGCGTTTGTTTTCAGGCGCGTAACGATTTGTAACGGCGGGCGGCGCGCTTGCCTTGCGGGCTCGTCCCTCACTATCGTGCCGTCCATGACGGGAGCTTCCGACGCGCTCATCGTCCTCGTCGAGGACGACGAGGACATCCGGCGCCTGGTGCGCGACCTGCTCGCGCGCGAAGGCTTCGCCGTCGAGGTGGCCGACACGTCGGAGGCGCTCGACCAGATGCTGGCGCGCAAGCGCCCCGACCTCGTCATCCTCGACCTGATGCTGCCCGGCGAGGACGGCCTGAGCATCTGCCGCAGGCTGCGCAGCCGCGGCAGCGTGCCGATCCTGATGCTCACCGCCAAGAGCGATCCCGTCGACCGCGTGGTCGGCCTCGAGATGGGCGCCGACGACTACGTCACCAAGCCGTTCGATCCGCGCGAGCTGCTGGCCCGCGTGAGGGCGCTGCTGCGGCGCGCGCGGAACCACGTCGAGCCGGAGCCCAACCGCCGCTACGCCTTCGAGGGGCTGGTCATCGACCTCGATGCGCGCCGGCTGGCGACCGAGGCGGGCGAGCCGATCCCCCTGACCAGCGCCGAGTTCGAGCTGCTCGCCTGCTTCGTCGTGCGCCCGCGGCGCGTGCTCTCGCGCGACCAGCTCCTCGACTGGACGCGCGGCCGCGACGCCGATCCCTTCGACCGCACCATCGACATGACCATCTCGAGGCTGAGGAAGAAGGTCGAGGCGGCGGCGCCGGGCCTCAATCTCATCACCACCGTCCGCAACAACGGCTATCTGTTCGTCCCCGCCGTCAAGCAGCTGCCCTCATGATCCGCCTCGGCTTCAGCGCGCGCCTGTTCATCATCTTCGTGACGAGCCTCGTGGCCCTGCAGCTGCTCGCCGTCATGGCGCTTCTTCCTGCAGCGCAGCCGCGACACCGACACCGGCCTGCGCATGCCGCTCCCCGATCAGGCCGCGGCGCTGGTCGAGCTGCTCGAAGGCATGCCCAAGGAGCAGTGGCCGCTGCTGCTGCGCGCCACCAGCAGCACGGACCTGCGCGTGCGCGTTTCCGACGCGCGGCCCGAGGCCGCGAGCCGGCCTGGTACGAGGCGCCGGTGGTCGAGCTCATCCTGCGCCGCTATCTCGCCGCGCTCGGCGGGCGCGAGGTGCGCGTGCGCGTCGAGCCGTCCTCGGAGCTGTTTGCCGGGCCGATGAAGGCGCTGGCCTGGGTCTCGCCCGGCGCGGTCGAGATCGAGGTCGGGCTCAAGACCGGGGAAACCCTGATGGTGGCCACGGGCGGCCTGCTGCACCTCAGCATGCTGGGCTTCCCGCCGGGCTTCTGGGCCGGCGTGCTGGGCTTTGCCGTAGCCGTGGTGACGGTGCTGATGGTGCGCCGCGAGGCGCGGCCGCTGCGCGATCTGGCCGCAGGCCGTCGACCGCATGACCCTGCCGGGCAAGGCCGACACCATCGCCGACGTGCCGCGCAGCGCGCCCGAGATCCGCGCCCTGATCGCCGCCTTCAATCGGCTGTCCCAGCGCATCGCCGATCTGCTCAAGGCGCGCATGGCGCTGATCGGCGGCATCTCGCACGACCTGCGCACCTACGCCACGCGCCTGCGGCTGCGGGCCGAGCTGATCGGCGACAGCGAGGAGCGCGCCAAGGCCGTCCACGACCTCGACGACATGAAGCGGCTGCTCGACGACTCGCTGCTGGCCATCGAGGCGGGCGCGCGCGGCTCGCGCAGAAGCGCTCATCGACATCGCGCCCATCCTCGAGCGCGAGGCCGAGGACCGCCGCCGCGCCGGCGCCGCTGTCTCGCTCGTCGTCTCGCCCGCGGCCCGAGGCGCCCAGCTGATCGGCGACGCCCTGGCGCTGCGGCGCCTCATCGCCAACGTGACCGACAACGCCCTCGCCTATGGCCGCGAGGCGCTGATCACCGCCGAGGTCGAGGGCGACACCTTGGTCGTCACGGTCGACGACAAGGGCCCCGGCATCAGCCCGGCGCAGCGCGAGATGGTGTTCGAGCCCTTCGTCCGCCTCGAGCAATCTCGCAACCGGCGCACGGGCGGCGCCGGCCTCGGCCTCGCCATTGCGCGCAACGCGGCCGAGGCCCACGGCGGCAGGCTTGCACTCGAAGCGGCACCGACCGGCGGCACCCGCGCGGTGCTGGAGCTACCCCTGTTCCGAGCCGCCGAGTCCATGTCTGGGCCGGGGCGCCCGTCCACGCCCGGCAGAGTAGCCTGACCTTGTCCACTCGCGGGATGCATTTCCAAACTCCGCTTGACGCTGCTTGGGAACCAAGCGGCCGCCACCTGATGGACGGAGTGAGGATTTCGACCGATGTCGCCGAAGCGTGCATTTTCTGGGGCCGGCGGGAAACGGGCAAGGCGTCCGGCAACGTCGCCCGCAGACTCGTCGCGGCTGCGTTCGCCTGTCTCGACCGCATCTAGGAACTGCTCGCGCATCGGCATCGGGAGCGCGATAGCCCTCTGGTCAAGTCCAAGGCCCTATGCACTAGATTGGATGACGCGGACAAAATTTTGCTGGCGGGGAAAGAGAGGGCCCGCTACGTCAACAGCGGGGTGGCAGGTAACGCCGCGGGCCCGTGTCCGACCCTCCTGCTAGTCTGGGGACAAACCGGGGGCGCGGCGGACACGGGCTATTTTGGTATGCCCCTTGCGACAGTTCGAAGACAGGCGCAACGGCGGCGCTCTTGGGTTGCAGACCTGGTATCGCGCGCGCAGCTGCACAGCAATCCGAGCGCTAGGGAACGGTCCGCAGACAACCAATGTGCAATCTCTACAGTCTCACACCCGGTAGAAGCGCGATCGGCCAGTTCTTCGGCGTGTCGCACAACCGATCTGCCGCGTTCGAGCCGGTGAACGCCATCTTTCCCCGCCACGTCGCACCAGTTGTTCGCCAGAGCGCCGACGGGGAGCGCGAGATGGTGCTGATGAGCTGGGGCTTCTTCCGTCTTGAGAAGGGACGAGCGCCGAAGCCCGTGACCAATGTCCGCGACGACCAAATTCAGGCGAACCCGTTCTGGCGTGACTTATTTTTGCAGCGGCGTTGCCTCGTGCCCGCGTCATCGTATTGCGAGCCTAACGGTGACGTGAAGCCAGCCACATGGCACTGGTTCGCAATCAAAGGACAGGATGCGCGGCCGCTGTTTGCCTTCCCGGGCATTTGGCGACGATACAGGGGACCGGTGAAGAAGGACGGTCCCAACGTCGATATCGAGACATACTCGTTCCTGACGACGACCCCCAACCCACTGGTTGCGACGATCAATCACGAGCGGATGCCAGTGCTGCTCACGCGGGAAGAACAATTCGCGACCTGGCTTCGCGGCTCGCCCGATGAAGCCTTCGCGCTAGCGCGCGAGTTCCCGTCGGAGCAGATGCGAATTGTACAGGAAGGGTTCGACAAGGAAGATCTTCTGAGGGCTGCTTAGCGGCCTGGGTCGCGTCACCATCGCCTTCGAACGTCGGGGAGAGGGACACCGCGGCACCCGCGACAGTTCGACAAAGCCACGAAGCGCATCGCGGCGGCGCCGGCGCCCAAGTCAGTGCAAATCGAAAAGCTAGGAAGCGGGCAAAGCAACGTTGGCACCGAGCGCCACTGAGCAAGAGAAAGTGGCCCCCTGGATGACACCAGAGGGCCGCTCCGGCCTTCACCGCAAGCGGGGCAGGGAAGCTTACCCGTTGCTGTGAGGAGGTCGTAGTTCCGTAGTTCCAAGCTTGCTCAGTTCAGGTTGCGGTCGCGCTCGGCCCAGTAGTCGCTGGAACCGAAGTCCGCGGCCTGTGCGGTTCCGGTCACACCGACCAGAACCGAAAGCGCAACAAGTGCAGACAGTATCGTCTTCATAGTATTCCTCCTATTTATGCAGCGAGGCCGACAACACCGGTCGGTCGCTGCGCAAGAGGTAGGGATTGCGGTGCGCTGCGCTATGCCCTGCAACACAGCTGCAAGCATGCGAAGCCGGCCGGGATGACGGTGCATTTGGAGGCCAGGGCTCATTGATAGGTTGCACGTTGCGTCCCCCAAAACCCGCACTACAGCCGGCTTGCACCTGATACCCCTCATGATGCAAGCCCGCTCCGCAAGTGCACCTCCGCTGTGACCTGTCTAGCGCCTTTCAACCATAGGGATTTTTATTCTGGTATCTCCGGAACTTACGGCTTGCCCAGCGCTTCACTCCACATGGATCGGCATCAGCTGGCACGACAAATTAGGACCATCTTCTTCCTGCGGCACGTTGGGCGCGGCATCAAGCTCCAAATCACCACCAGTGACCTTGCAGAGATGCCGCGGCAGATGGACGACGTCCTGTGCCGTCTGCGCGAGATCGACAGAGACGGCCATGCAGAGAATGCGGCTACACAAGCCCCGCGCTCGACGAGACACCAGCAGCGGCCCGGCTCAGCTCAAGACTAGTATCGGCAGCCGCACGGCCAGGCTTGCGGCGAACGTACCAATCACGCCCCGGCACCACCAATCGCAGGACGCAAGATCACTTAGTCGGCTTAGACCCGAGTTTCGCTTCCGCGAGCGCGGCTAGCTGCTCGTACGCGTCGGCGATCTCCAGCATCGTCTTCCTGGCGACGGGGTCGTGCAACTGATCCGCCATCTCACGGGATTCCACTGCACGCTGGCGCCAATGCGTTGGGTGATCGATCGAAGGTGTCATAGATGGTCAACAACCCGCCCAAACGCGAGTTCCACATTATGAACAGCTTCTTCTGGAACGCCCGGCCTTAGTTTTTCTCATCCTTGCGTGCTTCTGCCCGCTCGGCAAGAAGTTTGTAGCCTTGTGCGATGAACAGCATCACCCGCTTGGCGTCTAGATCAGTCATTGCATCGGCAATTTCGCGCGCTTCCACCGCCAACTTTCGCCAGCGCTCAGCATCATCAGTATGTGCAAGCATCGTTGCCGCCCCCTCCGAGGTCTAGGGCGTCAACGTGCGACGATGTACCAAAGTTCCAACCCCTTATCAGATCAGGACAAACGTCGTCGGCTCTGAGCCGGGCGTGTGAAATCCAAGGCACCTCGTGTGAGGTGCGTCCCGCGCTCAGTTCGCAATCCGATGCTTCAGCCGGAAGGCACGTACCGCCTCGTTCTTGAGAAACTCGGCATCGCTAGCATCGTCCTTGGCTAAGCTGAGGACGATGTTGGCTAGCCTCAACCTGGCCGCTTCGATGCCGTCCGGCCTGTTAGTCACGCTGGGCCCTAGCTCCGCCCAGGCATCGTCGAACGCTTTGCCTATGACTTTCAGAACATCCGGACTGAAGGCAGCCCCGCCAATGAGCTGGCGCACTTTCATGTGGCCCCCTCCAACCCCGCACAGCAAAGACTTAGGTCTCCCGTTTGGAATGTCAATTCGCTTGCAGGCATCGTTCGAACCGATGATGGCGTCTATGTACCTCCGCCGCGCCTTCTGGCGGTCCCATGTACGGAGCCGCCGCCTATCCGGCACGAACGGCGTGATGGTGCCTCAAGAGGCCATCCGTCATCTGGCGTTCATCTTGCGCCGACTACTAGTCGGCCCTTCACAACAATGGAGCTAGTGACATGCATCGTCTCGTGGTGGCTTGGGCCCTTGCCGTCGCCGGGCTGATTGGCGCGTCTCAACCTTCCTCGGCGGTGTTCTTCTCGGTCCCTGGCCCGACCACGACCGAGCATGCGCTTGTAAGTGAGGTACAGTATCAGGGCTGCCGCGCCTGGCGCCGTCAGTGTGCTCGCCGCTGGGGCTGGCGCGGGCAGCGCTATCGCCGGTGCGTGGCTTGGCACGGGTGCTGAGGCTGCAATCCACACTGCGAGATGCCATAGGTCGACGCTGGGTGGTTTTCCACCCGCGCGCGGGATGGCCCCGCCCCGGGGTTGCTCCGTTCATTTTGGCGCCGTCCTATTGCGTCGATTGTCCCCAACATATCCACAGCCCCCTTGCTCTTGGACCCGCGCGGGCGTGTGATGGGCCCTTGGCTCTGTTGCATCAGTTGCGTTGCGGTTGCGTTGGTCAGCCAGCGGAGTTCGCGATGTTACCTCGTCAGCAGTATGCCCCCGCTCCCATCCACTCCCTTGTCAATCACCTCGATGCCACGTTGGCCGCGTGCAAGGAGTTTGCAAAGCTCCAGAGCACGGAAGGAGATCATCAACTCCTCCTGCGGCTTGAGCTCACGGCGATCGCGCATGTGCTGCAGGTACGGCACGACATGCAGGAGTGCGCGTTCGAGGACGGCGCTGTTGCAAGCCAGATCGCCTTGTTCCTCGCTGTCACCGATTGCTTCGAGGATGCAGGCGCCTCGGCGGCAAAACTGGAGGCCGAAGCCTATCACCTGATCGGTGGACGCATTCCCGCTGCCACTCTGATGGCACTCGCCGCCGCCATGCGCGACGTGCTGGGGGTGTGCTACCAGTTCAGCGAGGGTGCGACCGAAGCGGACCCTTCCTGCGCGCCATCCCCCATTCCGGAGGCGATGGTGTGGGCTACCGCGCCAGATGGCGCTTAGAACGCGAAGGTGCAAGCCACGAAAACCCCTCAGACAACTGCCGGTCTGCACCCATGGAACCACGTTTCAGGCGACGCTAGAAAAGGAACGCTTCCTCTTGCACCGTCTGCTCAACAACACCAGGGCATCGCCGATGCTTTCAAGCATGTGATGCCTTGCTGCACGTGTTGCGAATCGACCAGTGTCAGAAGGCCATAAGCAGTGAAGGAAGGGTGGTGCTGGGCCTATCGCTTGGCTTGGAACGCCACCTGGCGCCTCTTGCGAATGAACGGTAAAGCGAGGATCGCCAGTAGCAGTACCGTCGAGATGAGTAGGGCGAGACTAATCCGGCGCTCGATGAAAATTATCGGATCGCCGCCTGACACGCGCAGCGCACGGCGTAGGTTGTCCTCCATCAGCGGGCCAAGCACGAAGCCGAGGATCATCGGTGCCGGTTCGCATTCGAGCTTCATGAACATGTAGCCGGTGACACCGAAAAAGGCCGCAAGCAGGACCGCCGACGCACTATTGCTTACGGTGTAGACGCCGATGGCGCAAAACAGCAGTATCGACAGGTAGAGGAAGCGATAAGGGACCTTGAGCAGCTGCACCCACATGCCGATGAGCGGCAGGTTGATGACCAGCAGCATCAGGTTGCCGATCCACATGCTGGCCACCATGCCCCAGAACATGCCCGGGCGCTCGGTCATGATCTGCGGTCCGGGCTGAATACCGTGGATGGTGAGCGCGCCGATCATCAAGGCCATGACGGCATTGCCAGGCAGGCCTAGGGTCAGCATAGGTATGAACGACGTCTGGGCACCGGCATTGTTGGCGGACTCGGGTCCCGCCACGCCCTCGATTGCGCCCTGGCCAAATTGGGAGGGCGTGCGAGATATTTTCTTCTCCAATGCGTAGGCGGAAAAGGAGCTCAAGACAGCGCCGCCGCCGGGCAGAACTCCCAGCACAGAACCAAGGGTCGTGCCGCGCAGCACCGCCGGCCAGGAGCGGCGGAAGTCCTCGCGGGTCGGCCAGAGCCGCGTGATTTTTTGTGACAGGATCGAGCGCTTTTTTTCGCCCTGCGCCAGGTTGGCGATAACTTCCCCGATGCCGAAGATGCCAATAGCGAGAGTTGCGACATCGATCCCGTCGGCCAATTGCGTAGCGCCGAACGTAAAACGCGTGCCACCGGTCTGGCCGTCGGTGCCGACGAGACCGATCAAGAGCCCAAGAATGATCATCGCGATTGCCTTGATGACAGAGCCATGCGCAAGCACAACCGCGGCGACCAGACCGAATACCATGAGCGAGAAGTATTCCGGGGCGCCAAACTGCTGGCCCAGTGCAGCAAGAGGTGGAGCGAAAGCGGCGATCAGCGACGTGGCCACGCAGCCAGCGAAGAACGACCCCAGGGCCGCCACGGCCAGCGCGGCCCCGGCACGCCCTTGGCGAGCCATCTGGTGACCGTCGATGCACGTCACGACCGAGGATGTTTCGCCCGGCAGGTTGACAAGAATAGCGGTGGTCGAGCCCCCGTATTGCGCCCCGTAGAAGATCCCCGCGAGCATGATGATGCCCGAGGTCGGCTCGAGGTGAAATGTCAGCGGCAACAGCATGGCGATGGTCGCAATTGGACCGATGCCGGGTAGAACCCCGATCAAGGTGCCGATCAAGGCGCCGGTGAAGGCAAAGAACAAATTCTTCAGCGTCATGGCAACGCCGAAGCCGATGGCTAGATTCTGCAGGAGATCCATTCAGAATTCCGGCCAGGTGGGGATCGTCAGCGAGAGTCCAACGATGAAGATTAGCCAGCACAGCACCATCAGCACTGCCGCGGCGACCGCTGTCTCCAACGGCCGCAGGCCGCGCGCCGCGACCGCGCCGATGGCCGTCAAGAGCAGGACCGACAGCACGAGTCCAAGCCGCTCGATGGCGAGTGCAAATACCACGAGGCTCAAGGATACAAAGACGACCGGACGCCAGGCTGGCCCATCAGCGCCGTCCGTTGCCGTTCGCGGGTCGGATTCGAGCAGGCCTAGGACCAGCACAACCCCCCCGAGCCCAAGTAAGGTCCACAGCAGCAATCGCGGCATGTAGCCGGTGCCCATGCGGAGCGCGGTGCCGACCGGATAGTTCCGCGAGACCCAGAGCCCCAATACGGCCACGCCAATGAACAGGAGACCCGACAAGACATTCTTGCGTTGCAAGACCGACCACAAGCGCAGTCGGCGGTTCGGTTTCCCCTCGTAAGCCATTTGTCAGTCGCCCGGGGATGGGCGCAGGGACTGCGGCGGAACGATTGCCAGAAGCAGCAGGGGCTCTCGTGCGCCTGCCAACGACAGGTCCGCGTCCCTGACTTCTTCAGTCCTGCGACCGTCAAAAACCTCAGTCGGCCGTTTCGATCTTCACTTGCTCGGTGATCTTCTTCCAGGCCCCCATCTCTGCAGCGAGCCAGGCCTTTGCGTCGTCTAGCGATTTGTTGGGTACGATATTGAAGTTCTGTTTCTTGAACGCCTCTTGGGCGGCGGGGGCCTGCATGGCCGAGGTGGAAGCCTTGAGAAGCGTCTCCAACACGTCCTTGGGAGTGCCGGCTGGTGCAAACAGCCCTTGCCAAGCGAGGGTGCCAACATCGGGGTAGCCGACCTCCTTCATTGTCGGGACGTCCGGATAATCCGGCAATCGCTCGCCATTGACCGCCGCAAGCGGCTTGAGCTTGCCGGCCCTGACCATGGACGCCGTCGACGCGACGTTGAGGAAGGCGATCTGCGTGTCGCCGGTGATCAGATCGTTGATCACGCCCGCCGCACCGGACTTGTGGTGGATGGCGACCATGTCGAGATCGCCGGCGTGCTTGGCAAGGAACGCGACGTCGTAGTGGGGATAGGAGCCGGCACCCGTGGTACCGTAGCGAACCTTGCCTGGGTTCTTCTTGGCGTAGTCGACCAGCTCCGACACCGTCTTGGGCGCGAAATTGGTGGTCGTCGTGAGCAGAAATGCCGGGATCTCGACGAGTTGCTGCACTGGCACAACGCTCGTCTCATAGCTGATCGAGTATCTCTTCGGGTAGAGGATCGGCGCGATGGTGTTGGTCGTCACGTTGCCGAGAAGCAAGGTGTAGCCGTCGGGTTTCGAGCGCGCCAATTCGTCAACGGCGATGATGCCATTCGCTCCCGGCCTGTTTTCCACCACGAACGGCTGACCGAGGCTCTGGCGCATCTGTTCGGCGATAATGCGGGCGACGATGTCGGTCGTACCGCCAGGCGCGTAGGGCACAAGAATTTTCACCGGCTTGGTGGGGTAGGATTGCGCTTTCGCATCCACTCCTGCGAGAATGAGGCTGACGATACATAGCAGCACTACCCGGAATGCTCTCATTTGGTCCTCCCATCCCTTCTTTGTCGTTTTTGTCGCTGTTCTTGACTGCAGCTGGACGTCGTTCCCGCGCCCTCCCTCATCGGCGTTCCGTCGCACGGCCTTCAATGGCTCGTGCGTTCGCGCAGTTATGCGACCTTGCGGCCGTGCAGGCTGTGCGAGGTATCCTTGGCTGTGAAGAATAGCACGTCAGCGTCAGGCGTCGCTCTTCCCGAATGCACCACGTCGGCGGGAATATAGAGGACGGAGCCGGCCTTCGCGTTGAACTTCTTGCCCCCCACATTGGCCGCGAAGGTGCCTTCGAGAATGTAGATCCATTGCTCGTTGGGGTGGCTATGAGGCTCCGCGCCGGTCCCAGCCGGCATCCGCATCAAGGCGACCATCATGCGATCGCCCTCTATGCAAGCTCCAATGGCCGTCGAATAGCTTGGCCCGCCCTTGATCCGGTTGACCTTTGCCAATTCAAAGTGATGTTCGCCTGGGCCCGCGCGTTTTGCGCCCGGCGTTCTTGCTTTGGCTGAAGCCATGGTGAATTCCTCTCTGGAAGAGCCCTAGACGAACCCGTGTGCGTCAGCCTCAATCGCTGACACTCGCCAACGCTCTCCGCACCATACTACGGGAGTGCTCGTGTTGGCGAAAGCATACCTTGGCTGCCCCCGCGCCCCAAATTGCAACTCTCGGCTATTTTGCCGACCGTTGGCCATCGCTCATACCGCAGCGGATGGCCCGAGTGCACTGTTCACGCGCGGCATCACCTCTTCGGCCATCAGCCGCATCGAGCGCTTTGCCAGATCGGCGTCAACCCAATCCATCCCGGCATACACGATCTCGCCGAAGTCGCCGGTCTCTTCGCGAAGCGCGAGGATGGCGTCGACGACCTTGTTAACCGAGCCGTGAATGACAAGCCGATCCATGACGAAATCATCTGTGATCTCATCGTCGGGCTGGTCCTTGTGCGTCTTGAACACGAACAGCCGCTTCCCGCGCCGCATCTTGGCATGCATCTGGCGGTAGTAGAAGCGGTAGGGGCTGGCTTCGTCCAGGCGCCCGTACCTGGCCGCAACCTTGTCATCGCCGGCGACGAAGATTGCGCGGGCGATGCGCCAATCGCTCGTGTCCGGGTCGACCCCAACCTCGGCCTTGCCCTTGCAGTAGTTTTGCCAGTGGGACTTCAGGTGTTGTGAGAGCAGGAAGTTGGCGGAAAGAGGATGAAAATCGCGGCGGCCCATGGCGACCACGCCGGGCGAGAACGGCGCAAGCACCGTGCCGACGATTTCAGGGCGTGGTTTCTGGAACGGTTTCGCCAGATAGCCGATGCCCAGGTGGAGGGCGATGGTCTTCGCTGTGGAAACCTTGAAGCGATTGTCAGGAAGGTCGATGTCATAGGGCGGGTCGCGCTCCCAGATCGCGAGAATGACATCGATCGCCTCGGCGAAGATCTTGTTGCGATCGTCACTGAGCATGCCAAGGGCCTCGGCATCCGACGTCAGCGCGCCAGGGCTAACTCCCAAGATGAACCGTCCTTGCGCCAAATGGTCGAACATCGCCGCTTGGACAGCGGTAAGCAGCGGATGCGTTTGCGAGAGGTTGGCGGTTCCGGTTGCAAGCTTGATGTGCTTCGTCTCTGGAATCAGCGTCGCCTGGAACAGCATGCTGTTGGTGACGTTCTCGCACTTGTCGGTCAAGTGCTCGCCCATGAATGCGTCGTAGAAACCAAGCTTGTCGGCAAGGATGATCGCCTCTCGGTCTTCGCGCAGTGTCTCGCTCCAATCCCGGTGCATCGGGTGCACCGGCATGGTGAAATATCCCAATCGCATCCTCGATCTCGATCTAATGAAGGACTAGCTACAGTCGAACCCACTAGGGTGAGAAAGCAGAACGCATCGTGCATGCAGCGCAAGTCCGCCGCAAGGATTGGCACTAGATCGGCATCTGGGTATGGCGCAGTAGGGGCACAACGGTCACAGGGGGTGTTTCGGCGCCGGCGCCTGTGTCCCGCTCGCGAGCGGACGGCCTGCCGTCAAACTCGCCTTCCGCGCGCATCCGCGAGGATCATGGCCGCGCCCTTCTCGGCGATCATCATGGTCGGCGCGTTGGTATTGCCTGAGGTGATCTGCGGCATGACGGATGCGTCGACCACGCGCAAGCCCTCGAGACCCATGACGCGCAGACGATCGTCCACCACGGCGGACGGATCGCTGGCAAGCCCCATCTTGCAGGTGCCGACCGGGTGGAAGATCGTGTTGGCAACGCTTGGCTGCCGACGCCAGAAGGGCAGCATCGTCATTGGCCCCGTTGTCGCCCGGCGAGAATTCATGCGGGTTGTAGGGCCGAATGGCCGGCTGGCGCATGATATTGCGCGTTACGCGCATGGCGTTGGCGGCGACGCGGCGGTCGCGCTCGGTCGCCAGATAGTTGGGGCGGATCGCCGGTGCCGCACTCGGGTCGGCCGACTTCAGACGAATGTCACCGCGGCTGGTGGGCCGGCAATCGTAGACCGTCAGCGTGAGGCCGGGTTGCGCATCGAGCGTAGGGGTTGCGGTATTGGTGCGCGTGTACGGCACGACGTTGTAGCCGATGTCGGCGCGCTCCACCTCGGGCGAGGAGCGGGTGAAGATGCCGAGCTGCGACGGGGCCATGGTTAGCGGCCCGCGCCGGAAGAGGGCGAACTCGACAGCCATCAGTGCCTTGTGCAGGGGCGAGTGAAAGCGCTCGTTGAGCGTCCGGATGCCCTCGACTGTGAATCGCAGTGGGATCTGCAGATGGTCGTGCAGGTTGGCACCGACGCCGGAACGATCGACGTGCACTGCAATCCCTTGCTCGGCCATATGCGCGCCGGGGCCGATGCCCGAGAGCATGAGAAGCTGCGGCGAGCCGATGGCGCCGGCGGCCAGAATCACCTCGCGCCGCGCAAAGGCCGTTTCACGGGTGCCTTCGGCAAGATAGTCGACGCCGACGGCGCGGCGGCCCTCTAGGCGAATGCGCTCGGCGGCGACACCCGTCTTAAGCGACAGGTTGGGCCGGATCAGCGCGGGTCGCAGAAATGCCTTGGCTGCCTGGAAGCGCAACCCGCGTCGCTGGTTCACGTGCAGTGGCCCGACGCCTTCGTTGTCACCGCGATTGAAGTCGTCGATGGCCGGGATGCCGGCGTCCAAGGCGGCGCGACGAACAACATCGAGGATCGGCCATGCCACGCGGGGCGGATCGACGCGAAGCTCGCCGCCCGCGCCGTGCGCTTCATCGGCGCCGCCGAAGTAGTCCTCGTGCATTTTGAAGTAGGGCAGCACGTCGTCCCAGCCCCATCCGGCGAGGCCAAGCTGGCGCCAATGATCATAGTCGGCGGCCTGCCCGCGCATGTAGATCATGGCGTTGATTGTCGAGGAGCCCCCGACGACCTTGCCCCGCGGATAGGGAATGCTGCGTCCGCCCAGGGCGGCCTCGGGCTCGGTGACGTAGCACCAGTCCGAGCGCGGGTTGTTGTTGGTGTAAAGGTAGCCGACCGGGATGTGATACCAGATCCAGTCATCCCGCCCTCCCGCCTCGAGCAGCAGGACGCGGGTGCGACGATCGGCCGACAGACGGTTGGCGAGCAGGCAACCCGCCGAGCCGGCGCCGACGATGACGTAGTCGAAGGTGCGAGCGTCTGTTTCAGTGGCTGAGACCATCGAGGCAGCCCGTCACAGACCGGCCTCAGGCATCTGCCATCCTCAGCTACAGTTTGGCGGGATCGAGCTTGGCGTAGATCTCGCGCCACAGTGCATCGGTGAACTTGTCGGGGTCTCGGCCAATGTCCTTCGACAGCTTCTGCCACTTGTCGGTAGCCTTGGCGTAGGCGTCGAGGATGGCCTCAGGGCTGGCGACGCCGAAGCCCTTGGCGACCTTGATGTTGCGCTCCCGCTCGCCTGCCTTGTATTTCGCCATCAGCTCGTCGAAATCCTTGCCCACGGCGACCTTCTGCACGCCCTTGCTGGCGAGCGCGTCCTTGTAGGACTCCTCGTTCCTCACAATGAAGTTCCCGATCGAGTGCACCGCGGTGAGGCGGGCGGCCCCGCGCAGGTGCGCAACCTTCTGCTCGGGCGTGAGCTTGTGGAAAGCGTCCCGGCTGATCATGAAGGCAATGACCGGCGAGAGGACGCCCAGCGGATAGTCGACGACGAATTTGGCGAAGTCGCCGAAGGCATAGGTCTTCAGCCACTCCGGGACACCATAGACGCAATCGATGCCGCCACGCTGCAACAGGCTCACCGCCTCGGTGAGCGTTGCCGAGACGGGCGTTCCGCCGGCGAGGTTGACGAGCTCGACCGCGGCGCCGACGGCGCGCACGCGTTTGCCCTTCAAGTCCTCGACGCTCTTGATGGGCTTGGTGCACATGAAGACGGATGCGGCGCCCGAGTAGGGGCTCAAGGGAATGGCATTGAGCTGTTTGTATTCCTCCAGGCAGGAAGGGCACTGGAGGAGCAGGACCTCGCTACCCGCACCGGTCGCGGCGACGACATCATCACCCGGCACGACCGTGCTGTAGAGCATCGCATTCGACGGCAGCAGATTGGGCACGTAGGTCGGTATGCCCAGGCCGGCCTGCATCAGGCCGTCCTTCACGGCCGTGAAAGTCGTCTTGCCGTCGGCGATCTGGCCGCCGGGAATGAGTTTCCACTTTATGGCGCCGTTGGTATCCGCCTCGATCTGCTTGAAGGCCGTTGGTAGAGCATTGCTGTTGAGAAAATCGCCGGCTGGGACCCAGGAGCCGTACACGAGCTCCTGCGCTTGGACGCCTGGTGCGGCCAAGGCGACCAACCCCATGCCGGCACCCAGCAGGGCCGAGTGCAAGCGATTGCGGGCATGATTGTGCATCTTGGTTATCTCCCCCTGCCGCGCGTTACCTAGTTCAAGGCCGAACAGACGCAGCATTGTGTTGGCGGCGAATAGGTTGGCACGATGCTCGACCGCTCGTCCAGACTGTGGGGCTCGCCGGTATCGCAGCGCGGAAATCGTTGACGGCGGGATGGGCTGCTTCCCATGCGGAAAAGGGCGCCACCTGCGCGGATGAGTTCCCTGCAGCCACGCCATCGATTAGCCTTTGGCCTGAAGACGCCCGGCCATCCAAGCGCCACGGAGGGCTCGAGATCATGACCCGTACGCTCCGCTCCAACTTTCCGCGCGGCTCCTCGCTCTGGGCCGTGCGCCGCGCGCAATGGCGCGCGCTCGGCATCACCGACGCCGACATGGAGAAGCCCAAGATCGCGATCGTGAACACCTCTTCGGAGCTTGCGATCTGCTTCTCTCACCTCGACCGCATCGTGCCGGTGGTGAAAGAGGCCATCCGCTCAGCCGGGGGACTGCCCTTCGAGGTGCGCACGGCCGCGCCCAGCGACTTCATCCACAGCGCCGGCCGGCGCGGCACTTACATTCTGCCGAGCCGCGACCTGATCGTGAACGACATCGAGGTACAGGTCGAAGGCGCCCAGCTCGACGGCATGGTCTGCCTCACCTCCTGCGACAAGACCGTCCCCGGCCAGCTGATGGCAGCTGCCCGGCTCGATATCCCGAGCATCCTGGTCATCTGCGGCTATCAGGCGAGCGGGGAATATCGGGGGCACCACATGGATATCGAGGAGGTGTTCCTCGGCGCCGGCCACCATGCGACGGGCAAGATAACGCTCGACGAGCTGAAGGCGATGAGCGAGGACGCCATCCGCTCGCCGGGCGTGTGCTCCGGCATGGGCACCGCGAACTCGATGCATTCCGTGTGCGAGGCGCTCGGCATGTCGCTGCCGGGCGGCGCTCCCGTCCTGGCCATGAGCCCAGCCATGCTCGAGCATGCGCAAGCCTCGGGCCGCCGCATCGTCGAGATGGTGTGGGAGGACTTGCGCCCGCGGGCGATTATGACGCCCGCGGCCTTCGCCAATGCCGCCGCGGTCGTGCTCGCCCTGACGGGCTCGATCAACTGCATCAAGCATCTTCAGGCCACCGCCGTCGAGGCCGGCCTCGATCTCGACGTCTACAAGCTGTTCGAGGACCTGATCCCGCGCGTGCCGGTGCTGTGCGCGGTGCGGCCGAATGGGGAGACCTCGATCGAGGACCTGGAAGCCGGCGGCGGCGCACGCGCCGTGCTCAAACAGCTCGGCGATCTGGTCCAGGGTGACGCGCTGACGGTGACCGGCAAGACGATGGCGGAGAACCTCGCCGGCTACCAGGTTCCCGCCGGCTCCCACGTGCGCGCCCGCGATGCCGCCCTCTCCACCAACCCCGGCATCGTCATCGTGCGGGGGTCGCTCGCGCCCGACGGCGGCATCATCAAGATGGGGCTCAGGTGGGATCGCCCACTCAAGGTCGTCGGCCGCGCAAGGACGTTCAGCGCGTGGGAACAGGCCTTTGAGGCGCTGAAAGCCGGCAACATCAAGCCCGGCGACGTCGTCGTACTGCGCGGTATCGGCGTCAAAGGCGGACCCGGCATGGGAATGGCCTCCCGCATCGTCTTCGCGCTCGACGGGGCGGGGCTCGGCCCGGATGTTCCCGTGGTGACGGACGGGCAGCTGTCGGGCCTCGTCAACAAGGGGCTCGTCGTCGGAGAGGTGACGCCGGAAGCGGCAATCGGCGGTCCACTTGGGCTTGTCGAGGAGGGCGACACGATCACCATCGACGTCGAACGGCGCACCGTCGATCTCGAAATCACGGCCGCCGAGATGGCCCAGCGGCGGCAGCGCTTCAAGCCGCCCGCCCAGCATCCCGACAACAGCTGGGTCAACATCTACGAGCGTTCAGTGCAGCCGCTGGCGCGCGGCGCTGCGCTGGTCGGGCGCAAGCCGCAGACCTGAGCGGCTGCGAGCAAGGCCACAACGCCTTGCTCATTGCATCGAGTTCGGCAGCCACAGCGAGATTTGCGGAAAGGCGATCAGCAACGCCATGATGACCACCTCGGCGCCCAGGAACCAATAGCAACCGCGGTAGATCGTCTTCAGCGGGATCGAATTGTTGGTGGCGCTGGCGACCACGTAGATGTTGAAGCCGACCGGCGGCGTCAGCAGGCTGATGCCGATGTACTTCACCACCAGCACGCCGAACCAGACGAGGTCGAGCTTGAGCGCGGCGAACATCGGCACGAACACCGGGATTGTCAGCAGGATCATCCCGAGCGGGTCGAGAAACGTGCCGAGCACGATGTAGATCAGCGAGACCGCAACCACGAGCAGCAGCGGATCGAGCGCCCAGGAGCCGATCAGCTGCGTGAACATCTCCGCGGTGCCGGCCAACGCCAGGAACTTGGCATAGATGACGGCGCCGATGCCTACGAAGAACAGCTGAGCGGTGGTTCCCATCGCATCCTTCATGGCGTCGATGAACCCGTCGTAGCTCAGCTTGCGCTGCACCATGCCGATCAGGGTGGCCAGCAGCGCGCCCGCCGCGCCGGCCTCGGTTGGAGTGACGACGCCGGCATAGAGGCCGCCGATCACGCCCAGGATGAGCACCAGGATCGGCCAGATCTCGCCCAGCGAGGCCCAGCGCTCGCGCCACAGCGCGCCCCGGTCCTCGAACACGATCGGGGGCGCAACCTTGGGGTCGAGCCAGGCGCGGCCCATGATCATGATCATGTAGACGGCCGCGGTGAGGATGCCGGGCAGGATGCCCGCGAGCAGCAGCTTGACGATCGAGACCTCGGCGAAGATGCCGTAGATGACGAAGGCGATGCTGGGC
Organism: uncultured Alphaproteobacteria bacterium; assembly: GCA_963827545.1. GTDB lineage: Bacteria > Pseudomonadota > Alphaproteobacteria > Rhizobiales > Hyphomicrobiaceae > AWTP1-13. Next base: position 183,066 of record CAWHBI010000044.1, on the reverse strand, counting down.
GGGATCAGCGCGTCCAAGGTGCCGCCGCTGGCGCAGACGCCAGTGGCGAGCCCCTTGTCATACTTGTGTTTGAGCATCTCGGGGACCGCGAGGCGCGCCATCACGGCCGCAGCGGCGACGCTCGAGCCCGATGCCGCGCCGAAGCCGGCGCAGGCCCAGTTGGTGGCCACCGCCAGGCCGCCCGGCAAGGTGCCGAACCACGCGACCGCGGCGCGGAAAAGCGCGGTGCCGATCCCGGAATTGCCGGCGATCGCGCCCATCAGCAGAAACATCGGGATGGCGGAAAGGTCCCAGTTGGCGGCGAACACGAAGGGGGTATCGCGCAGGACGCTGAGCGCGACGTTGAGATTGCGCAGGTACCAGAAGCCGCCGAGCGCCACCACGCCCATCGCGACGCCGATGGGGATGCGGAGGGCGATCAAGGCGAGGATGAGCGCGAGAGACCCGAGCGAAAGCGTGAGCGTGCTCAAATCCCGCCCTCCCGCGGTTCGGCTTCGTGGTGGACTGGCTGGTAGCCGAGGCCGATGTCGCGGACGACGCGAAGGACAAGGTACAGCGCCATCAGTGCCGCCGCGATCGGCAGCATCCAGCGGCTCGGCCATACCGGAATGAAGCCGCCGGCCGCCTCCCACACTTCGCCGGCCGGCCCCGCCCAGGTCTGCTGAACCGCGCGGACCCACGTTTGCCAGCAGAACACCAGGCAATAAGTGAAGGTGACGATCTTGACGAAAACGCCGAGCCAGAACGAGAAGCGCGCCGTGCCGAAGTTCTCGAACAAGCCGGCCACGATGTGGTTGTCGCGGCGCTCGATCCACGCCCACGGCAGATAGCAGATGGCGACCATGTACCAGGCGGACACGATCTCGGTCGTGCCGTGGAGCGGGCGGTTGAATACGGTGCGGCCCGTCACGTCGGCGCTGACATGCAACATCATCAGGAAGCCGGCGACCAAGCCTATCCACAGCAGGAGATTGATCGGGATCTCCAGCCACCTGAGCAACCTGTCTATGACGGTCATCCTTCCCCCGATCCCGCCCACTGCCGGTCTCCACCAGGCTAGCGACTGCGCCCTGCTCCTTCTATTCGACGCTTGAAGGCGAGGTCGAGGCCAATGACCGAAATCGATGTCTCTCGCCTGGACGGGGGAGCCTTCAACGTCGGGCAATTCCCGATCTGCCCGCCGGAATACCGCCGGTTTTCGGCCGTTGACGCGCCCTTCTCCGTTGCTGGGGCCAAGGCCTGAGGGTGGCGGCTTAGTTCAGCTTCCAGCTCGCCCCGAGCCGCCCGCCGAGGGTGCGTTCGTCGGCAGACCCTTCGTAGTAGATCGCGGCCCCGAGCGTCATCTTGTCGAGGGTGTAGGTCAGGCCTGCGTCCACTCCGCCGTACAAATGGCTTTGGTCGAGTCCCGCGCGGGTGAAGGTTCCATCAGGCTCGGTTGCCGCAATCTCGTTGCGGTAGTCCCACTCCTGGCGGACGTAGCCTTGTATGTAGGGACGCAGGAGAGCAGCGTTCTGAAGCGTCATATTCGTGAAGAGCGTCACGGCCGCCGTGCCGGTCCAGGTCGAGAACCTGTACTTCTGCTGGACGCCGCCGCTGTCGGGATCGCCGGGACCGCCCTTGTTGATGTTCTTGAACGGATCCCGAAGTATTCTGAGTGTAGGCGATCGAGCCTCGCACATCGAGCTTGGGCCCGGACGCCCCCGCCAGGTCGAACACCTTGCCGGCGGTCAACGAGCCGATGAAGCCAATCGTATCGAATTTGTATCGATTGACATTGCAGCCGCCCAAGAAGCAGTCATCCACGCTGTCGACCAGCCTGGTTTCACCCCACGTGCCGACAATGGTTGCGAGGGCATACGTGCTTTGCAGCGCCCAAAGCACTGTCCCGCCGGCGATGAACGAGTCGTTCTCTGCACTGCCGAACTGATTCGAGTCCAGGACGGCAATGGCGTTGGACTTCAGATCGAGCGAAAGCCAGTTGTGTCCCACGAAGCCGCTGAACTTGACTTGCCCGCCCAGCACGGTTCCCGGCACGGTCACGACGACGTTGGCGAACGCTGAGGCCTCGTTCGTTTCGTAAGAAAAGTTCGAGTCCGACGGTGGCCGCAGCCCGTCATGATCAGAGGTCCGCAGCCTGCCTGTAGCAAATGCCCCAACAGCGCCGGTGCCGCCGCCTGAGGACCTGCCGAGCACCTCGCGGTCGACGATCTCCTTCTCGTTCTGGCTCACGGCATCGGCCAGCGACCGGCCGGTTGCCGCGTTCGCGGGAAACCCGACGGAGCTTTGCGCGAAGGCGTCCGAAGTTGCGAACAGCAGCACTAGGCCAACGAGAAGGACCCGGATCGTCGGGAACGCGGTGCAACCCGCCGCGAAACGCCACTCACTGCACACCGAACATCCCCACCAACGCAACTCTTGGAGCACGGGTCAAAATTCCAGCTTGCAGGTTAGCGCCGGCGCAACAGTTCCCAAAGGATCAACAAGCTGGCGCGGATGATGTGGTCATGCAGTGTTGCGGCCGGGCAACCAATGGAGGCTTGAGCCCAACAGCCTGACAGCAAGCGCTTTTTGCGCAAACGGAATATATCTTTTGTCCCAGGCGTACATAGCGCTGGTTGCAATTCTGCAACGCCATCGTACTATCGGATCAAATTGATGAGCCTATTGCAAATTTTCCGTCCTCGGCCTGGCCGTGGCTTGAAGGAGATTGCCATGTCATTGATGCGATCTTGCGGTCTCGTGGTGCTTTGCTTGGCGGTCGCTGCAGGCGCGATGTGTCCGTTCGGGCCCGCGCACGCGGCAGAAGGCGACAAGCGTCTGGCGCTGGTGATCGGCAATTCCGCTTACGTGAACATCATGCGGCTGACCAACCCGGTCAACGACGCGGCCGACGTTGCGGAGAAACTCAAGAGCCTGAAATTCGAGGTGCTGCTGGCCACCGATGCGACCCAAGCCAAGATGACCTCCCTCTTGCGGGAGTTCAACAGCAAGCTGACGCGGGAGCACGTGGCGCTGTTCTTCTATGCCGGCCACGGAATCACCGTGAACAAGGAGAGCTTCCTGCTTCCGGTCGACGTGCCTGGGGTAATCGAGGCTGACGCGAACGGCGAGTTGCGTCCCGAGGCGGTGAACGGGCAGCTCCTCAGCATGGCGTCCGTGCTGTCACCGCTGGAAGTCTCGAGGATCGGCATCGTGTTCCTCGATGCCTGCAGGACCAACGCGGCGGTTCCCGGAGTGGGACTGAGCCTGCGGGTTGCATCTCTGGGAAGCAGCCGGACGGTGCCCTTGCTGCGGGGAACCGGATCGCTGGATATAAAGCCGAGCCAGTATTCGGCGGGAGTTTTTCGCGCCTACGCGACGCAGCTTGACAACGTTGCCTCTGACGGCACCGGCCGGAACAGCCCGTTCACCAAGGCATTGCTCAAGCATATCGGCACCAAGGGGCTGTCGATCCAGGAGCTGATGATCCGGGTCCGCAAGTCGGTGATGGAAGACACGAAGAACGGACAAGTGCCCTGGGAGGAAGCGGCCCTCAACGAAAGCTTCTTTTTCGTGCCGTCGGCCACGCCATCATCGACCCCCTCTCCCTCTCAGAAATCGGGAGACAGATCGGGAGACAGGAAGCCCGGCGGTCGTCCGGCCAACACCAACTTGCCGCCCAACCTGGGTGTCGGCATCGGCACCGGAATGTAGTTTATCGGACTGGCAGCAACCCCAGTGGCGCCATGGGGTAGACCAGTCGTGTAGATGAGCGAATGTACCGTCCGCTGCTCTTCTTTGCCGCGATTGCGCTCGCTACGAGCGTCGGAAAGGCCCAACCCTCCCCGGACCTCGACATCCCGGAACCGTGCCGGGTGACCGCTCCCGAACCGATGCCTGTGATCGAGAAGCGCAGGCAGGACCTCGAGCGCGAGATCGCCCGGCTGACGGCGGCGATGACCACCGCCAGGGCGCCATCCGAGACAGGTTCCCGATCGGATGCGTTGGCCAAAACTCTCCGCGCGAGCCAGGAAGAGCTGCTGAAGGTGATGTTCCAGATCGAGTGCGTGCGTACCCGACTGAAGCTGCAGTCCGAGGAGGCTCCCGGATCCAGAGGTCCACCAAAAAAAGCATCGAACGTGATCGAGGTCGTCACCTACTACGCCACCAATCGCAATCCGTCGGGCAGCCGCGAGCCGGGCAAGTTCTACGGTCCAAAGGTCGAGCCCGCGTTGCACTACGGCCGCGCGATCATCACTATTCCGCTTACCCACACACCCGGGACCATCGAGCTGCCGCGCCTGTGGCACTTGCGGCGAGAGACAGATCCAAACAGGCATTTTGTCCTGAAGTCTGTCGTGCCGCTCGACGCAAACGGTGCACGTCTTGAGATGGCCGAGACGCTCGACCGTTCGGGCTCGAAGGCACTCCTCTTGTTCGTCCACGGCTACAACATGGGCTTCCCGGAAGCGGCAATGCGAACGGCGCAGCTCGCCCATGACCTCAAGTTCGCAGGCGTGCCGTTCTTCTTCAGCTGGCCATCCGCGAACCAGTTGCTTGCCTACTGGCAGGATGAGGAGGCTGCGCAGCTGTCGGAACCGGTGTTCCAGCAGTTGCTGGAGGATTTGTCGCAACTCCCCGCCACCGACATCTACATTCTGGCGCACAGCATGGGAAATCGCATTGTCAGCCACGCGCTCAGGGCGCGGGTGGAGGGGGGCAAGCGGACCGGGCACGTGCGAGAGGTGTTGCTGGCGGCTCCGGATATCAATGCGGATCTCTTTCGCAACGTCATCGCGCCGAAGCTCGCCGCCATGAAGGGTACGCGCACGACGATCTATGCGTCGTCGTCCGATGTCGCGCTGAAGGCCTCCAAGGTGGTGCACGGGTTCAGACGGCTCGGCGAAACGGCTGGCGGCGTCTTCACGTACCCGGGTCTCGAGACGATCGACGCCAGCGGTGCCGTGCAGGCGAGCAGGGCGTACGGTCACTTCTACCTGATGGACAACGCAATGGTGCTCAAAGACGTGCGGACGATTATCGAGCAGAAGGTACCAGCCAAGCAACGCGGGCTCAGCGCAGGCGGACAGTCACCCAACATATTCTGGCGGTTGCACTAGCAAGGTCGTTTCTGATCGAAGCGCTTCGCTTCGCTCATGGAACGTGAATCTTGCTCTCTCAAGTCTACGAACAGAGCAGGATTCACGCTTCGGCTGCCACGTTGCAGCTGAGACAAATTGATTCAATCCGAAGCGATCCTGCTCTAGCAAGCGTCCTTAGACGCCAAGCAGGCGGTCGATCTCCCGCACCAGGTCCTTCAGATGGAACGGCTTGGAAAGTACCCGCGCGTCTTTCACGGCCTTGGAGTTGGTATTCAGCGTCACCGCGGCGAAGCCGGTGATGAACATGATCTTGAGGTCGGGGTCGATCTCGCTCGCGCGCCGTGCCAGCTCGATGCCGTCCATCTGCGGCATCACGATGTCGGTCAGGAGCAGGGTAAAGGGTTCCTCCTTGAGGCGCTCGTGCGCCTCCTTGCCGTTGGCGAAGCTGATCACCTCATAGCCGGCCTTGATGAGCGCGCGCTCAATGAAGCCGCGCATCGATTTGTCGTCCTCTGCCAAGAGGATGCGTCGGGCCGGCAGACGAGATGGTTTGGCGGTCATGACGGTCGCGGGCCCGTGGTTGACTGCGGCAGGTACCGGATTAATCCGCTACCCTAGCGCGATAAGCGGCGTTGCCAGGGAAATCTGGCGCCAATTTGGTAAACGAGCAATGAAACTGCGGGCGCTTCGTGCCAAATCTTGCCAGTCCACGGCATGCTACACGCGACGCATGGACAGTGCGCTTGCCGCTTGGCAGAGTGAAGGCGTTGCGGCATCCCACGTGCTGCGGCGCACTCTGCGGGTCACGCCATTTACGAAAGTTTCATCCATCCACATGCCCGATAATGAACGCGCCTCAATCCTCGCCGAGCTCACCCCGCCTTTTACCCTGCTCAAACCTGTCGAGCAGCTCGCCCCTGTCGTTTTCTGCTCGCCCCATTCAGGGCGCATTTATCCCAGGGCGTTCCTGGAGGCCTCCCGGCTCGACCCGCACACGCTGCGCAAGTCCGAGGATTGCTATGTGGATGAGCTGTTCGAGCCGGTGGTGGCGCTGGGAGCCCCGCTGATCGCCGCCCGCTTTCCGCGCGCCTATCTCGACGTCAATCGCGAACCCTATGAGCTTGATCCTGAACTGTTTCAGGGGCGTTTGCCAGCCTTTGCCAACACCCAGTCGGCCAGGGTCGTGGGTGGCCTGGGCACCATCGCGCGCATCGTCGCCGACACCGAGGAGATCTACCACCAGCGCCTGCCCATCGGCGCGGCATTCGAGCGGATCGAAAGGTTGTACCGGCCGTTTCATGGGGCCCTGGCGGAGCTGCTGGAGGCGACACGCAAGCGCTTCGGGGCGGCCATTCTGATCGACTGTCACTCGATGCCTTCCTCCACAATGGGTCAGCCGGCAGGAGGACGGCCGCATTTCGTGTTGGGTGACCGCTTCGGGGCCTCCTGCGACGCCAAGCTCACGCGCTTTACGCGCGATGTGCTGCAGCGCTCCGGCTTCGAGGTGCAGGTGAACCGGCCCTATGCCGGCGGGTTCATCACTGAGCACTACGGAAGCCCAGCGCGCGGAGTGCATGCCCTCCAGCTCGAAATCAACCGGGCGCTCTATCTCGACGAGTCGACACTGTCTAAGAGCAGGGACTTCGCCAAGCTTGTCCGCACCCTCTCGGAAATGGCCGCCAGAGTGTTCGACGCGCTGCCCCTGCTACTGGAGCGGCGCGCAGCCGCGGAATAATCTGAGCGACCGTGGCGGGCACGCCTGGTTATGTTGCATCGCAATAGATCAGCTCGGGGACTGTAACGCCGGCCTTTGTACTGCGCTGGCCCCTCACGGCTTAGGCCGACCGCGCCCCATCGCCTGGAATTTACCCGGGCCAGTTCGTGGCCAGTGTGACGGAAGGTGCTGAAAATCACCACATTTGCTGGTCCGGCAAACGGAACAGAAAAGGGGCCGCTCGGTGAACCGAACGGCCCAAGTCTAGGGAGGAAACGCCCAAGGAGGGCAACGACACCGACGATGTCATCGCCAGCGTCGTGTATGCAAACCTAACTGTGCGGCGCACAATATACAAGTGATTCTTTTTGCATTGCAGAAGCCCTACCGCCGCATAGGTCAGGAATGCTGACCTAGTCCGCGTAACCAACAACTGCCAGCTGGCTGGAAGGATAGGGAGGACAAAAGAAGGGGCCGCTCGAGGAACGAACGGCCCAAGTCTAGGGAGGAAACGCCCAAGGTGGGCTGCGACACCCGCGGGACCAGCCCGCCATGTCGCTGCACCGGATATGGGCATATTCGGTGTGCGGCGCAATAGCAGCCGCGACACGAGGCATGATTTTCAACAGATATGTGGCTGGCTCGCCACGAGGTACATCTATACATGCGCAACTTGAACTTAACTGAGCAAGCTTCGGTGTTTGTTGTGTATTCCGGCATCGGGGCCATTGGTGTTCCCTTGAATAGCGACGGAAGAATGCTGTGACACATACACCCAAGCCTCCTGCGGCCAGCCTTCTTGACTTTGCCCATGCTCTGGCGGACCTGTCCGCCACGCCAATACTACGGCATTTTCGCAAGCCTCTTGCCGTTCACAACAAGGCCGAAGACGGCGCCTTCGATCCGGTGACGGTGGCTGACCGGGCTGCAGAGCGGGCCATCCGCGCGGCAATTGCCAAAGAATTTCCTGAGCACGGCATCCTGGGCGAGGAATTCGCGCCCCTGGAGGGTGCAGGGCGCTACCAGTGGGTTTTGGACCCCATCGACGGCACGCGGGCCTTCATCATGGGCAGCCCCCTGTGGGGCACGCTGATCGGCCTTGTCGAGGACGGAATGCCCGTGCTGGGCCTCATGAACCAACCCTTCACCGCCGAGCGCTTCTGGGCCGACCGACGCTCCGCACGCATGCGCGGGCCTGACGGCAAGACGCGCAAGCTCAAGACGCGCCGCTGCGCCGGCCTGGCCGATGCCGTGCTCACCAGCACGCATCCTGACCTGTTCTCATCGCCAGCCGAAGTCGAGCGCTTCGCCCGCCTCAAGGCGCGGGCACGCATGACCCGCTATGGCGGCGACTGCTACGGCTATTGCCTGCTGGCGGCGGGCTTCGTCGACATCATCGTCGAATCGGGCCTGAAGGCGCACGATGTGGCCGCCCTGATCCCCATCATCGAGGGTGCCGGCGGGCGCATCACCACCTGGGACAACAAGCCTGCCCTGCAGGGCGGCCGCATCCTGGCCACCGGCGATCCCCGCGTGCACAGGGAGGCTCTGGCGCTGCTCGGGGGTTAGCCCACAGGTGCGTCGATGCCCATGTAGGCGTCAAAGGCGGCCCAGAAGTCCTTTCGCACCTCGTCCGTCTCCTGCAGGATCTCATGGCGAGATTGCGGAAGCAGCGCGTGCGTGCCCACCTTCAGGCGCTGCGCGAACTCCTCGATTGCCGTGGTGGAGACGATCGTGTCCATGCCGGCGGCGAACAGCAGCAGCGGCACCTGCACCTTCACAGGGTAGTCGGGTGCGGTGAGCCTGGCGATGGAGCGCAGCGCCGCCCTGAACCATCCGACCGTGGGTGAGCCGAGGCCCAGCGCCGGCGCGGCTTCCACCACCGCGCGGTTGCGGGCATAGCGCTCGCGGTCCGAGGTGAGCGGGTTGCCCTCGAAGGGTCCCGTCTCGATCGCCTCGCCGCTGCCTTTCCAGACATACAGCGATCCGAGCCCCAGTGTGCTCAGGACTTCCGCGTAGGCCCGTGCCGTCGCAGGCGGCGCACCCAGCCTCTCCGGCGCAATGGCAATCATCGGGGCGGACAGCACCATGCGCGAGAACCAGGTGCCCGGCACGACCGCGTTGCACAGCAGAATGTGTCCGCCCATCGAATGTGCCATGGCAATGTAGGGCGGCTGGCAGTCCGGCAGCACGATCTCTTTCATGAATACCGCGAGGTCGCGATCGAAGTCGGCAAAGGAGCGCACATGGCCCTTGCGGGGATTGTAAAGCAGCCGCTGCGAGCCGCCTTGCCCGCGCCAATCCATGGTGGCGACCATGAAGCCGCGCCGGCGCAGGTCCGCCACCACCTCGAAATACTTCTCGATGAATTCGCCGCGGCCCTGGAACAGGCACACGGTACCCCGGCGCGGTCCGCGCGTGGCGTCCCAGCGCGCAAAGCGCAGATTTACCTTGTCGTGGCCCTTGAACGTGCCCGTCGTGGCACCGCTGGGAACGGGGTTCTTGGCCAGCGCGACCAGCTCCATGCCCGCCTCCGCCGTCTTGCGCACGACGATGGCCCGTGCGTGGCGGCTCTCATAGCAGACTCGCGCGATGCCCCAAAGGAGCTATTGCAGAATGCACGCGGGCCCCAGCGGCACTGCCGGGGCCCGCGTGCGCGCAGCACTGAGCAGACGTTTCTGATCGAAGCACTTTGCTTCGATCATGGAACGTGAATCTTGCTCTCAGCATATGAGCAGATTTACGCTTCGGCCGCCACGTTGCAGCTGAGGCAGTGATTTAATCCGAAGCGATCCTGCTCGAGCCGGGGTTGCTCAGTGATTCCAGTTCCACCAGCGGCGCGGACCACCACCCCAAGCGTAGGGTCGCTCGCGCCATGGGCGGTCATCATCGTAGCCATACGGACCGTCGTGGCGCGGCGGACCGTCGTGGCGCTGCGAATCGTAGGCAAAGGGACCAAAGTGCCTGGCCTCCAGCGCGCGCACGTCGGCGATCTGACCCGAGCACCGATGCAGCGTCAGCTCGAACAGCCGGCCGCTCGGACGGCGAGCGCGCAGGGTCACCAGGTCGCCCTGCTGTTGACCGCCGTGGAAATCGCGCCAGCCCATGCTGGTGAGCCGATCGCGAACCTGCTCGCTGCGCACGCAGGCCTGACCATGGGGCGGCGCGTAGCCATAGTGCGGGGGCGGCACACCCGAATACCTGGAAGGCGGACGAGGCGGGCCGTTGTCATCATCGTCGTCGTGGTAGCCGGGCGGAGGTGTCGGCGCATTGAACGGCCGGAGGGGTGCTTTCGGGTACTTGTAGATGTCCGAGTAGCGTGGATCGTCGTAGGCGCCACTGCGCGGCGGTGGTGGCGGCCCATCATCATCGATATCGGCGGCTTTGGCCGCCGGAGCAATCGCAGCGGCCAGCAGGCTCGCCGCCAACACCCAGCTCTTCATCTGCGCTCTCCTATCACAGGTCTGGCCCCGCCCGAATGCTGCGGCAGAGTGGCGACCACAACATGAACCCGCGATGAAGGCGAAGTGTTGGCCACCTGCCAACCGCCGCGTGCCATGCGTATTGTCAGTCGCTTCCAGTCGCAGGGCGGTTCACGACCTCTTGAACGTCCGCGAGTGCTTCCTAAATACTCGGTTGCGCACGCCGCCAGCCGGGTGCGCAAGTGCTGCCTGGCCCTACGGGGCAGGAAGTTCCTGGCCTGCGGGCAGGCGAATACACACGTCGCTTCTGAAGGAGGACCTGTGATGCGACCGATCGACTTTACCCCCCTCTATCGCTCCACCGTCGGCTTCGACCGTCTCTTCAACCTGCTCGATTCCGTGTCCGGCTTCGACCAGGGCCCGACTGCCTATCCCCCATACAATATCGAGCGCCTGGGCGAGAGCGAGTACCGGATCACCATGGCGGTGGCCGGCTTCGGCCAGGACGAGATCAAGGTCGACGTCAAGGAGCAGACGCTCAACGTCGTCGGCGAGAAGAAGGCCGACGAGAAGGCGCGTGAGTTCTTGCACCGCGGTATTGCTGCCCGCGCCTTCGAGCGCCGGTTCCAGCTGGCCGACCACGTGGAGGTGAAGGGCGCCGACCTCAAGGACGGGTTGCTGCACATCGATCTTGTGCGCAACGTCCCCGAGCGCTTGAAGCCCCGCACCATTGCCATCGGCAACGGCAAGGCGCCGAAGCAGGTCGAGGCCAGCGTCTAACCGCTGACAACCTGAGCCGATGACTCTATCCGTCATCCCGGAAGCCGAGGCCTTGGCCGAGGCTATCCGGGACCTGCCGCAAGCAAAAGACGTTGCTGCAGATCCCGGCTCGGCGCGATTGCGCCAAGGCGCAATCGCTGGGCCGGGATGACGGGTGGGCGGGCGCCGCGCCGAGCGGCGCCCGTTCGCTTGCTGCTCAGGTCCGACCGACGAGCTTCAGCCATTCGTCTTCGGTGAGCACGGTCACACCGGCCTCGCGCGCCTTGGTGAGCTTGGAGCCGGCGTCGCTGCCGGCGACGACGTAGTCGGTCTTATTCGAGACCGATCCGGTCACCTTGGCGCCGAGGCGCTCGGCAAGCGCTTTCGCCTCGCCCCGCGTCATGCGCTCGAGCGTGCCGGTGAAGACGACGGTCTTGTCCGCTACCGGCGAGGCGGTCGCTGTCACCCGCATGAAAGGCTCTACAGTGACCTGGTCGACAAGATCATCCAACACCTTGGTATTGTGCGGCTCGCCGAAGAAGGCGATGAGAGCATCCACCACCGTCTCGCCAATGCCTTCGATGTTGTCGAGATCGCGATAGGCTTCGCTGTCCTTGCCGTCCTCGACCGCCGCCTTCACCGCAGCGCGGAACGCCTCCAGCGTGCCCAGCGCCTTGGCGAGATCGCGCGCCGTCGTCTCGCCGACGTGCCGGATGCCCAGCGCATAAATGAAGCGGTCGAGGGGAATTTGGCGACGCGCCTCGATCGCCTTGAAGAGGTTCTCGACCGACTTCTCCCCGAACCCCTTTTTTTCCGCGAGCCGTTCCTCTTGCGGCAGGCGCGCGTCGCGCGCAGCAAGCGTGAAGATGTCGGCCGGCTGCATGATGCGGCCCTCCTCGTAGAACAGCTCGATCTGCTTCTCACCGAGGCCCTCGATGTCGAAGGCGTTGCGCGACACGAAATGCTTGAGGCGCTCCTTGGCCTGCGCCGGGCAGATCAGGCCGCCGGTACAGCGCCGCACGACATCCGCGCGGCCCGTGCGCTCATCGGTCTCGCGCACCGCCTTGCTGCCGCAGGCGGGGCACATCTCGGGCATCCTGTAGGGCTTGGCGCCCTTGGGCCGCTTGTCCAGGATGACGCCCATCACCTGTGGAATCACGTCACCGGCGCGGCGCACGATCACCGTGTCGCCGATGCGGATGTCCTTGCGGGCGATCTCGTCCTCGTTGTGCAGCGTAGCATTCGAGACCACCACGCCTCCCACGGTCACCGGCTCCAGCTTGGCTGCGGGCGTGAGCGCGCCCGTGCGCCCCACCTGAATCTCGATGTCGAGCAGCCGCGTGGTCACTTCCTCGGCCGGGAACTTGTGGGCGATGGCCCAGCGCGGCGCCCGCGACACGAAGCCCAGGCGCTCCTGGAAATCGAGCTGGTTGACCTTGTACACAACGCCGTCGATGTCATAACCGAGCGTGGCACGCCTTCCAGCCATGTCCCGGTAGTACGCCAGCATCTCCTCGACGCTCCGGCAGACCTGCAAGAGCGGATTGGTCGGCAGGCCCCACTGCCCGAATGCCTCCACGACGCCGGACTGCGTGTCGGCCGGCAACGCACTGGCCGTTCCCCAGGCGTAGGCGAAGAAGCGCAAGGGGCGGCGCGCGGTGATCGAGGGATCGAGCTGGCGCAGCGACCCAGCCGCTGCGTTTCTCGGGTTGGCGAAGACCTTGCCCCCGCTGGCAGCCTGCTCGGCGTTGAGCTGCTTGAAGTCGGCGTGCGGCAGATAGATTTCGCCCCGCACCTCGATGAGGCCGGGCACGCCGCGTCCGCCGAGCCGGTGCGGGATCTGCTTGATCGTCCTGACGTTGGCGGTGACGTTCTCGCCCTCGACGCCGTCGCCCCGCGTGGCGGCCTGTCTGAGCCGGCCCTCCTCGTAAGTGAGCGAAATGGAAAGCCCGTCGATCTTCGGCTCCGCGGTCACCTCGACCGCGGCATCGGCCTTGAGCCCCAGGAAGCGCCGGACGCGGACAATGAAGTCTGCGACCTCCTCGTCGTCGAAGGCATTGCCAAGGGAGAGCATCGGCACGGCGTGGCGCACCTTGCCGAACGCTTCGACCGGCGCCGCACCGACGCGCTCGGACGGACTGTCCGCCCGCCGGAGTGCGGGAAAGCGCGCCTCGATCGCCGCGTGGCGTGCGCGCAGCCCGTCGTACTCCGCATCCGAGATCTCGGGCGCGTCCTGCCGGTGATAGAGCTCGTCGTGGCGGGCGATGGCGGTTGCGAGGCGTTGCAACTCTGCCTTCGCCTCGGCCTTGCTCAGCGTATCGACCGGTTTGCTGGATACGGCGGCTTTCATGGGGGACAAGACTGCCTCCGCAGAGGCGAAAATTCCATCCCCCAAGACGGCGTGTCGCCGTTCGCTATTGCAGGGTTTGCGCGAAACCCGCCGCTTGCTTGCCGCCCGGCGTGTTGGCCGTCGGCACGCCGCCACGCGGCGCGGGCATGTCGGCAGGCGCGGGCTGTCCCGGCCCGGGGGCCTGCGGCTCGACGGCCGGCTGCTGCTTCTGCTTCGAGCCGGGCGTCAGCGCCTTCAGGGTCTTGGTGAAGAAGTTGTCGCCGCCTATCTGCGGGCTGACGCCACCAGACTTCAACAGGGCGTGAGCACGGCCGTACCATTCGGAGTTCGGGAAGTTGTGCCCGAGCACGGCCGCCGATGCCTGCGCCTCGGGCACGATGCCCAGCGTCATGTTGGCCTCGCAGATGCGGTAGAGCGCCTCCTCGACCTGCACCGTCGTCTGGTAGTCGCTGACGACCGTCTTGAACCGGTTGACGGCCGCCACGAAATTCTTGCGCTCGAGGTAGTAGCGCCCGACGTTCATCTCGGAAGCAGCGAGGACGTCCTCGGCGATGCGAATGCGGTTGATCGCCTGCTTGGTGTAGGGGCTGTCCGGGTAGCGCTGCACCAGGGTCTTGAGCTCAGCCAGCGCCTTGCGCGTGGCCGTCTGGTCGCGCTGGGGCTCCTTGACCTCGTCGAAATTGGCGGAGGCGATGATGTGGTGCGCGAGGGCGGCATCCTTGGTGCCCGGGTGCATGGTGGTGTAGCGCTTACCGGCGGCCTGCGCTTCCGGGTACTTGCCGGCCTTGTAATAGGCATACGCCGCCATGACCATGGCGCGGCGCGCCTCAGGCGCATAAGGGTGATCGCGGTCCAGGTCCTCGAACCTCCTGGCCGCATCAGAGTAGGCGCCTTTATTGAGGTAGCTCTCGGCGTCGGCGTACATCTTGCCGGGTGGATCGGGGTTGAGCGCTTTCTTCGCGGCGTCGCTGGCAGACGAGCAGCCCACCACCAGCAGTGCGCCAGCAACAACCAGCCAGGGCGCCATCGCGCGTCTACACAGTGCCCACAGGCCCATACGCCTTAGTTCCCTGCTTTGCCTCGGTTCTTGCGCCGGGTTCGTATCATCCGCGCCAAGCCACCCCTCTTCGTCCCCTGGCATCAGCCATTCAAGGCTTATCACACGAGTCGGACCCCACCAATCGCGGATCGTGCGACTTATTCGATATGCGACGGTCGGCCGACTTTGGTGCGAAATTATGTCGGGCCGCAAATACCAGGCGGGCTGCGCCGCAAGCGCCATGGTTCTGATCCACGGTGGTTGACGCTCGTCCCCAGTAAGGCAACCCGACGCGCCGTCACGTCCGATCAGCAGCGTAGTTGACGGCGGCGACACCCACCGAGACGTCGACCGGGGTGGCCTCGCGCACCCAGGGGGCACGCACCGTGGTCCACGCCTCGGCATCGGCGAACAGCTTCTGCAGGACGTAGGCGTTGAGCCGGTGACCGCCGCGAACGGACCGGTAGGAGCCCAGGATCGGGGCGCCGGCGAGCGCCATGTCGCCCACGGCGTCCAGCATCTTGTGGCGCACGAACTCGTGCGGGTAACGCAGACCCTCGGGGTTCATGATGCGGTCGTCGGCGAGCGCCACCGTGTTGTCGAGGGAGGCGCCAAGGGCCAGCCCGGCTTTCCAGAGGTTTTCCACGTCGCGCATGAAGCCGAAGGTGCGGGCGCGCGAAAGCTCGTTGCGGAACGCGCCGGAATTCATCTCCATCGTATAGCGCTGGCGGCCGATCAGCGGCGTGTCGAAATCGATCTCGACATCCAGGTGGAAGCTCGAATGCGGCTTAAGCTCGCCCCAGCAGTCGCCCTCCTGCACCCGGACGGGCTTGAGGACCTTGATAAATTTGCGCGGCTGCTGCAACTCGCGAATGCCGACGCCATCCACGGCCGATACGAAGGCGGACGCGCTGCCGTCCATGATCGGCACTTCACGCGCGTCGACCTCGATATAGCAGTTGTCGATGCTCAGGCCGCGCAGCGCTGCCAGCAGGTGCTCCACAGTGCCGATGGTGACGCCCGAGTTGTCACCGAGCACCGTGCACAGCGTGAGATTCTTGACGTAGTCGATGTGGGCTGGAATTTCGGCGATGATGCGACCGCGCTTGCTCACCAGGAAGCGGTAGCCGGTGTCGGCTTCCGCCGGGTGCAGCACCATGGAAACGGCTGCGCCGCTGTGAACCCCCGTGCCGGATAGCTCGATTTCGCGACCGATCGTTGTCTGCCGCGAGCCAATGAATCGCTTCGACATCGTGCGACGTCCCTCGATCCCCTACGGCTGGGATGGCGGACCCGTCACCGTCCATCCCGTGCCCCCTTAAGCCCCTGCTCGCATCTCAGCTCAACTTATTGTTTAGATTTATTAATTTGTCTCTCTTTGGCTGATTCCATGCGAGTTCGTGAATCAGACGATACTGCGCCGTCTCGAATGGGGACAAATCACGGTTTCTTACACCGTGTTACTGTTTCGCCGCAGTCGCGCCACCGTGTCGCCATCAGTTGGGGGTGCCGGGCCTGAAAAACGGCGGCACGTCAGGATCTTCCTCCCCTTCGTCCAGGCCAGGCCGCGGTGCTTCGGCTTGTGGACGCTTGTCACGTCCGCCACCCCTCAAGCGCTGGAGGAGGCTAGTCCTGGGAGCGGGAGCCTCGTGTTGCTGATCGTACGCAGGCGGGGGCTGTGATGCCCCCTTGCGGACGTCGTCAGCTTTGGCGAAGTACTCGCGCTGTGCGACAAGCGGAAACTCGCCGATGCCTGGCACATGGCGCCCCCACCCGGCGCCCGGACGTGCGCCGCGCCCGCTCGCGTGGCTGCTCGCCGGCGGGGACTGCCCCGGGAGCTGCGGCGGCCCTTCCCTGATGACGACGTCGCCGCCGGGGCTCCGCCACTGACCGCCCGGGGCCATGCCTGCTGCTGCATCGAACGGCTCCGAAGCGCTCATGGCGCGGGACAGGACGTGGCGGAAGTCGTTGCTCACACCCGGGCCACCCACGGGGCCGAGCGAGCGCGGGTGCCGGTTCGCAGGCCAGTCAGGGGGAGCCTGGGGTTCTGCGCGCGGCATGCCCGAGGCGACGATCGACACGCGGATCCGCCCCTCCATCGCCTCGTCGAGGGTGGCGCCGAAGATGATGTTGGCGTCCCCGTCCAATTCCTCGCGGATGCAATCGACTGCGGCGTCAACCTCAAACAGCGTCAGATCGCTTCCCCCACCTATGGACAGCAGGAGGCTCTTGGCGCCTCTGAGCACGACGTCTTCGAGCAGCGGGTTGTGGATGGCTTCCCTGGCGGCGACGGTGGCGCGGTCCTCGCCCGTCGCCTCACCCGTGCCCATCATGGCGGTGCCCATACCGCTCAAGACCGTTTTCACGTCCGCGAGGTCGAGATTGATGAGCCCGTCCTTGACGACCAGGTCGACGATGCACGCGACGCCCGAGTACAGCACCTGGTCAGCGAGCACGAAGGCCTCGGCGAACGGCGTGCGCTCGGTGGCGACCTTGAACAGGTTCTGGTTCGGAATGACGAGCAGCGTATCGACATGCCGTTTGAGCTCGTTGATGCCGGCCTCGGCGACACGCATGCGCCGCTTGCCTTCGAACAGGAACGGCTTGGTGACGACCCCGACCGTGAGAATGCCGAACTCCTGCTTGGCCACCCGCGCGATCACCGGTGCAGCGCCGGTGCCGGTGCCGCCGCCCATGCCCGCGGCAATGAACACCATGTGGGCGCCGGCAAGGGCCTCGCGGATCTCCTCGAGGGCTTCCTCGGCAGCCGCCTCGCCGATTTCGTGCTTGGCGCCGGCGCCGATGCCTTCCGTGAGACGTGCCCCGAGCTGAATGCGGTGCTCCGCGCCCGACAACTCGAGCGCCTGGGCGTCGGTGTTGGCGACGATGAACTTGGGACCGGTGAGCTCGGCCGCCAGCATGTTGTTGACAGCATTGCCGCCGCCGCCGCCGACGCCGATCACCACGATGTGCGGCTTCATGGCGGCATACTTGCTTGTCTTCGTGCTCATGGGACTGCCCTCAGAAGCTTTCCCGCAGCCATTGCCCGACGCGTTTCAGGTAGCCGGCCCCCGCCGAGGGGCCAGGCTGCCAGTGCTGGCGCATGCCAGCGGCCGGGTCGAGCGCGATCGAGACGAGGCCGACCACGGTCGAGAGCGTGGCATCACAGCCGTCCGGCGGCATGCCTTCCAGCGGCCGCAACTGTGCAATCCGCGCCGGCCGGGCAAGAATCTCGCCGGCGAGCTGGCCCACTCCAGGCAGCAGGCTGCCCCCCCTGTCAGGACCACACGGTGCGCGGCAAAGTGCGCGACGCCGGAGCGCTCGACGCGCTCGGCGACGTGGCCCAGCAGGTCCGACACGCGGCTGGCGACAATGCCGTGGATGTGTGCTTTGGTCGTCTGATACAGGCACGGCTCCTCTTCCCCGGCAAGGGTATAAGCAACCGTCCCCTGATCGTCCGATGCGCCTTGTTCCAGAGTGCCATAAAGCTTCTTGATTCGCTCAGCCTCCTCGAAGGGGGTCGACAAGGCTCGCGCAATGTCGAACGTCACGTGGTTGCCGCCGACGGCGACGGTGTCAACCGACAGCAACTGCCCTTCCGCAAAGATCGACAGGGTAGTTGCGCCGGCACCTATGTCGATGCAGATCGTGCCCAGCCGGCGCTCCTCCTCGGTCGTGGCGGCCAGCCCGCTGGCATAGGGTGCCGGGGCAACGCCTGTCACCGAAAGGTAGGCGCGCTCGACCACATGCAGCAGGTTGCGCAGGGGCGCGTCGTCGGCGGTCACCGCGTGCAGGTCCGCCGCCAGGGCCGAACCAGCCATGCCGCGCGGATCGGTCACGCCGGCGGCGCCGTCGAGCCGGTAGGTGATTTGGTTCATGTGCAGGAGCGTGCGCCCGTCGCGCTCGGCATATCTGCGCCCCGCCGACATGAGCCGATCGATGTCGGTGCCGCCGACGATCCGGCCTTGCACCCTGGTATCGGCCGCGAACGTGCTGGACTTCAACCGCCCGCAGGTCACGGCGAGGAACACCTCGTCAATTGTCAGGCCGGCCATCTGCTCGGCCTGGGTAACGGCTCCGCGCAGTGCCTGCTCGGCCCCATCCAGCTCGATCACCACCCCGGCCTTGAGCCCGCGCGAAGACCGGCGGCCGATCCCCAGCACCCGCACGCCTTCCCTGCGCCAAAGGCCGTTGGAGCCCGATTTAGGCATGGCGACGATCAGACAAGTGGTCTTGCTGGTGCCTATGTCCACGACGCCGATGATGTTGCCGGTGTGGCCAGGTAACTTGGGTCGCATCAGCCTACTCCTTGCGCGTCGTCAGATGCGCGCGGCCGGCGATCGCGCCCCGGGCACCCCGCTCAGCCTTGCCGCCATTATCGCGCTCGCGCGTCAGAACGCGCGTCGCCACTCTGAGGTCGATCTCGCTCCCTGCCTTGAGACCCATCATGGCGAGCCGTGCAAGCGCCTGCCCCTCGCCCTCGGCCGGCAGGTGGATCACGGTTCCGTCCGAAAGCCGCAGCGTCCATCGCCGCTCGCCGAAGCGCTCGGCAACCTCGACCTGGCGGGCCAAGGTCGGGTGGGTGGCCAGCACGGCAAAGAGTGCCGCAGCCTCGTGCCCCGCGCCCTCGCCGGCCACGCGCGGCAGCTCAGGCATGATGCCGGCCGGCAGGGCCTGCAGTACCCGGCCGTCCTTGGCAATCAGCAGGTTGCGATCACCCAGGCGCCAGACGGCAAACGGTACGCGCTCGGTGACGCGCACCTCGATGCGATCGGGCACGATGCGCTCGATGCTGGCCCGCTCGATCCAGGGCAGGGCTTCGAGGCGCTTGCGTGCCGCCTTGGCGTCGAAGCTCAAGAGCGTGCGCGGCCTGCCGAGATCGACGGCATCGAAGATATCGCTGTCCAGCGCGAAGCGGTGCCCAGTTATGGTTATCTGCTGGAGGCCGAGGCCAGCCGTCTCGGCTACGCGCTCGATCCCGGCCAGGGCAGCGTGGCGGCGCTCGGCATTGCTGAAAGTGGAAAGCGCCGAGGCGCCGATTGCGGTTGCGGCCACAACCCCAGCCAGCAAGGACAGCGTCCATCGTCCATCGCGGCGCGGGCGAGCTTGGCGGAGGCGGCGGGTAGGAGCCTTCAGGACCGGGCGGGGCGCTGGCGGTAGATCCGCCCGCCACCAGATGTCCGGTCCGGTTCCTACCTGTTGCAACTCGCCTCCTCCACCATCCAGCTCACCAGCTCCGCAAACGAGAGCCCGGCGTGCGCGGCCAGCTCCGGCACGAGCGAGGTCGCCGTCATCCCCGGCTGCGTGTTGACCTCCAGGCAGAACACTTGACCCGATCCGCCCGCCGTGTCGTCGAAGCGGAAGTCCGCTCTGGAGACGCCCCGGCAACCCAATGCTTTATGAGCCGTCAACGTGAGCATCTGCACCAATTGGTAAACATTCGATGAAATTTGCGCCGGCAGCACATGGCGCGACCCGCCATCGGCGTACTTGGCCTCGTAGTTGTAGAAGCCAAGCGTCTCGGCGGGCAGGATCTCGGTGACGCCCAGCGCGCGGTCGCCCATGACGGCGCAGGTCAGCTCGCGACCGGGAACGAATCGTTCCGCCAACAGGTCCTCGCCGAAGGCCCAGCCCGGATCGTTGAGCTGCTGCGGCGGGTGCTGGTGGTCCGCACGCACGATGAACACGCCGACGCTCGATCCCTCCGAGACGGGTTTGAGCACGTAGGGGCGCGGCAGCACGTGGGCCTTGGCAGCCTCGGCCCTGGCCACCACTTTGCCCTCGGCGACGGGAATGCCAGCAGCGCGCATTACCTGCTTGGCGCGCTCTTTGTGCAGGGCCAGCGCCGAGGCCAGCACGCCCGAATGCGTGTAGGGCATGCCGAGCAGCTCGAGCAGGCCCTGCACGCAGCCATCCTCGCCCCAGCGGCCGTGCAGCGCGTTGAAGCACACTTCGGGATTCACCTGCCGCAGCTGGTCGGCCAGATCGCGTCCGGCGTCGATGCACGTCACCGTGTAGCCAGCGCTTTCCAGCGCCTCGGCGCAAGCCTTGCCCGAATTGAGGCTGACCTCCCGCTCCGCAGAGAGGCCGCCCATGAGGACGGCAACGTGGTTGAAGCGACGCGAACCGGAAACCACGCTCATTGCGCAAATGCCTCCACGAGTGCCTCGCCGGTCGGCCTGCCATCCACAGCTACGCCGAGCCGGATGATCTCCCAGTGCAGCACCACACCGCTGCTTGCCTTGACACGGGCACGCACGGTCTCGCCCAGCCGCTCGATATCCTCGGCGGCGGCGTTGCGGTCATTGATCAGGAAGTTGCAATGCATGTCGGAGACCTTGGCGCCGCCGATGCGCAAGCCCCGGCATCCCGCCGCATCGATCAGCTTCCAGGCGCTGGAGCCGGGCGGATTCTTGAAGGTGGAGCCGCCGGTGCGCTCCCTGATCGGCTGGTTGGCCTCGCGATAGTCCGCGACCTCGCTCATCTGCTCGAGGATCTCGGCCGGATCGCCGGGGCTGCCCTGGTAGAGGGCGTCGGTGAAGATCCAATCGGCCGGCACGCCACAGTGGCGATAGCTGAGCTGCATGTCGGCCAACGGCAGCACGTGCACGTTGCCCTGCCGGTCGACGGCGCCCGCTTCGATGAGAACGTCCCTGGTCTCGCGCCCGTGCGCACCCGCATTCATGCGCAGCGCGCCGCCGATGGAGCCCGGGATGCCGCGGTAGAAGGCGAGACCGGCGATGCCGGCATCGGCCGCTGCACGCGCCAGCTTGACGTCGGGTACCGCGGCGCCGACGCGCAGGCGTTGGCCCGGCTCGACCTTGATTTCGGAGAAGCCGCGGCCGAGCCGAATGACGACGCCCTCTACCCCGCCGTCCCGCACCAGCAGGTTGGAGCCCAATCCGATGACGAACACGGGCAGGTCGGCCGGAATGTTGGCCAGGAAATAGGCGAGATCGGCCGCGTCGGCCGGTGTGAAAAGCGCTTGCGCCGGGCCGCCCACGCGAAACCAGGTGATGTCGGCGAGCGTCTGGTTGGCAAGCAGCCGGCCACGCAGATCGGGCAGTCGTGCCTTCAGGTCGGGAACCAGATCGGGGAAGCTCACAGTGCCCCTCCGACCTGCAGCGGCTCCTCGGCGAGCCACCCGGGGAGAGCATGTGCCCAGTCGGTGCTGTTGCCGGCGCCGAGACATACGACCATGTCGCCGGGAGCGGCAAAGCGCCTCAGCATCGGCGGAATATCGCGCTCGCTGTCGATGGTGGCAACGCCCCTGTGCCCGGTGTTGCGGACGGCGTCTGCGAGCGTCACGTGATCGATACCCTCGATCGGCAGCTCGCCCGCCGAATAGAGCGGGGCGACGATGACGGTGTCCGCGTCCTCAAAGCAGGCGGCGAACTCGGCGAACAGGTCGCGCACGCGCGTGTAGCGATGCGGCTCCACCACCGCGATGACACGCCCGCGCGCGCCGGAACGGGCGGCTTTCAGGACGGCTGCGATTTCCACGGGATGGTGGCCATAGTCGTCGTAGATGGCGATGCCGTTCCAGGTGCCGGTGAGCTGGAAGCGGCGCTTGACGCCGGAGAATTCGGCCATGGCCTTGCGGATCGTCTCGTCGGCGATGCCGGCCTCGCTCGCGGTTGCGATCGCCGCCAGCGCGTTGAGCGCGTTATGGTGGCCGGGCAGGGGAACGCTCCAACCGCGCAACGCGCGCTGGCCGCCTTGCACGCGGGGGCCGAGGTCGGCGTCGAAAATGGTGTCGCCGCCCTCCACACGCGCCGATTTCAACACGAGATCGGCGCTGTCGGTGGTGCCGTAGGTGAGCAGGCGGCGGCCCTCGCGCCTCAACTGCAGGCGGTCGATCATGTCGCTCACCACAGGATGATCGATGCAGGCCACCGCGAGGCCGTAAAAGGGGATGTTGCGGAAGAACGCCTCGAACTCGCGGTGCATGTTCTCGACGGTCTCGAAGTGGTCGAGGTGCTCGGGGTCGATGTTGGTGACGACGCCGATCTGGGTCGGGATCTTGATGAAGGTGCCGTCGGATTCGTCGGCCTCCACGATCATCCACGAGCCCTCGCCCAGCCGCGCGTTCGAGCCCCACGCGTTGATGATGCCGCCGGTGATGACCGTCGGATCGAGCCCCGCCGCGTTGAACACGTGGGCGATGAGCGAGGTGGTGGTGGTCTTGCCGTGCGTGCCGGTGACCGCCACCGTCGCATAGAGGCGCATCAGCTCGGCCAGCATCTCGGCGCGGCGAATGATGGGCACACCCTTGGCGCGCGCGGCTTCCAGCTCCGGATTGCCGCGCTTGACCGCAGTGGAAATAACCACGTAGCGCGCGCCAACCAGGTTTACCGGATCGTGGCCCACGAACACGCGGATGCCCTTGGCGCGCAGGCGCTTGACGTTGGCGCTCTCCTTCTGGTCGCTGCCCTGCACCGTGTAGCCCTTGGCGTGCATGATCTCGGCGATCGCGCTCATGCCGATCCCGCCGACGCCCAGGATGTGCACGGGTCCCATGTTCAGCGGCATCTGCATGCGTGTTTTCCCTCGCTGGCGGACGATCGCCGACCACTTTCGCCGTATTTTACGCGCTTCGCGGCTTGCGGCCTATCAGCTCCTCGACCAGATCGGCGAGGCGGGTTACCGCATCCGGCCGGCCGTGGGTTTTGGCGGCAGTTGCGGCCCGCATCAAGGTCTGCGGCGACGTCAGCAGGCGGGCGATGGCCTTGGCCAGGGAGTCCGGCGTCAAGTCCTTCTGCTCGATGCACCAGGCGCCGCCGGCGTCGGCGAGGCGAAGGGCATTCTGCAGCTGGTCGTTGTCGATGGCGTGCGGCAGCGGCACCAGCATCGCTGGCCGGCCCATCACGGCCAGCTCCGCCACCGTTGAAGCCCCCGAGCGGCCGATGACGAGATGGGCCCTTGCCATCTCCTCGGGCAGATTGGGGAAAAACGTGGCCAAGTGCGCGCGGACGCCGGCCGCCTCGTAGGCCTCCTCGACCCGCTTCAGGTCCTCCTCGCGGCACTGCTGCACGACAAAGAGGCCGGCGCGAATGTCGTCGGGCAGGTGTGCGAGGGTGGGAGGCAGCATGTCGGCAAAAAAGCGCGCGCCCTGGCTGCCGCCGAACACCAGCAGCGAAAAGGGCCCGTTGCTGCGTGGAGGCTGGTAGCTCTGCGTCGCCCAGTCGACCACCTGGTCGCGTACCGGATTGCCGGTGACGCGCGCCTTGGCGAGCGATCGCCCATTCAGGAACTTGGTGCTCTCGAACGATGTGGCGACCGCGGTGACCGACCTGGCAAGCACGCGGTTGGCGCGTCCGAGCACGGCGTTCTGCTCGTGCAGGGCGGTTGGAATGCGGCGCAATCGCGCGGCCACCAGGGGCGGAAAGGCGGGATAGCCGCCAAAGCCGACCACGGCGCCGGGTCTCACCTCGCCCAGCAGCTTCAGCGACGCGACGATGCCGCGCGCGAGTATCCATGCCGCCTGCCCCGCGCCCAATATCGATCGCCCCGCCAAGGTGGCGGATGGCACGCGATAGATGGCGCGTGCGGGAAAGCTCGTGCCGTAGCGGTCGCCCCGCATGTCGGTCACCAGGTCGACAGCGATGGCGCGCCGCCCGAGCTCCTGCGCCAGCGCGAAAGCGGGAAACAGGTGGCCGCCGGTTCCGCCGGCGGCGAGCATGACGGAGGGCGTGGTCACGAGCACCATGATCAGGTGGTTTCGTATCCCGGCTTAGGCACGAATGGAGGCTTTTTCACGTGCGCGGGATCGGCCCGGCGCCGGGTCAACGCCAGCAGCATGCCGAGCCCGAGGCCCACGGCAAGGGTCGACGAGCCCCCGATCGAGATGAAGGGCAGGGTGATGCCCTTGGCCGGCAGAAGGCCGGTGTTGACGGCCATGTTGACGATCGCCTGCAGGCCGAACAGCAGGGCGAGGCCGATTGTAGCGAGCCGCAGGAATGGGTCCCCCTCCTCGATCTGCCTGGCAAACACCCGCAGCACCACCAGCGCGAACAGCCCGACCACCACCAGGCAGGCCAGCACGCCATACTCCTCGGCAATCACGGCAAAGATGAAATCAGTGTGCGCGTCGGGCAGCACGGTCTTGATGGTGCCCTCGCCGGGGCCACGGCCGAACAGCCCGCCCTCGATGAAGGACTGGCGGGCCCGGTCCGTCTGGAAGCTGGCCCCCAGCGCCGGGTTCAGGAAGCGGTCGATGCGCAGCCGGACATAGCCGACGGTAAAGTAGGCGGTACCCAGTCCCGCGGCCAGCATGGCGAGAAGCCCCAGGAACCAGGCCACCGGCCGGCCGGCCAGGAAAAACAGCGCGGACCATACGAGGCTGATGAGCAGTGTCTGGCCGAAGTCGGGCTGCAGCACGAGCAGTCCGGCAAACAGGAGATAAAGGGCGAAGGCCAGCGGCAGCGCCGGCATGTCGAGCCGGCGCTGGCCTTCCGCAAACAACCAGGCCGAGAGCACGACGAAGGCCGGCTTGGCGAACTCGGACGGCTGCAGCGAGTGGCTGCCGAGGTGCAGCCAGCGCCGGGCGCCGTTGATCTCCGTGCCGGCGACCAGCACCGCCAGCATCAGCGCAAGGGCCACGCCAAGCGCGGCAAGCGCCAGCCGGCGCACGCTTGTCGGCGACAGCAACGACACCCCGAACATCAGGAGGATGGCAACAAGCGTGAAGAGGAGCTGGCGCTCGACGAAATAGAAGGCCGGCAGGCCGCGCCTGATGGCAATGGCCGGACTAGCCGCGAGCGACAGCACCACCCCGGCACCGGCGATGGCCAGGATGCTGGCGAGCAGCACGCGGTCGACGGTGAACCACCAGTCCGTCAGCACGCTCCTCTCGGCGCGCGTGAGCCTCATGGCGCGCCACCCGTCATCCCGGAAGCCGATGCGTAGCGGAGGCTATCCGGGATCTGCAAGAGAGGTTCACGCGTGTGGCAGATCCCGGCTCTGCACAATCGCGTCTCTGGCGCGATTGCTGGGCCGGGATGACGGGTGGGGTGCCGTTCGAAAGCCGTCACGTCTCACGCCCCTGCCGCAGCTCGATGCCGGGCAGCTTCTCCACCAGCGCGCGGAAGGCGTCGCCGCGTACCTCGAAGTTGCGGTAGTGGTCGAAGGAGGCGCAGGCGGGCGAGAGCAGGACGATGGGTTGCATCGCACCGCTCGCGGCCGCGTCACGCGCTGCCGCAGTCACCGCATGATCGAGCGTGCCGCAGCGCTCGAACGCGACTTTGCCCTGCAGCGTGGCGGCAAACTCCTGCGTGGCCTCGCCGATCAGATACGCCTTGGCAAGGCGCGGAAAGAGCGAAGCGAGCGAGGTGATGCCGCCCTGCTTGGGCCGGCCGCCGAGGATCCAGAAGACGTCGCGCTCGAAGGCGGCGAGCGCCGTGGCGGCGCTGTCGGCGTTGGTGGCCTTGCTGTCGTTGATGAAGAGCGTGGCGCCGACGCGGCCGATTTCCTCCAGACGGTGCGGCAGTCCCGGAAACGTTGCCAATGCGGCGGCCACGCCTGCCGGCGCCACGCCCAGGATCATTGCCGCGGCGCTGGCGGCGAGCGCGTTCTGGATATTGTGCTGGCCACGCAGCGGGCCGATGCCGGCGAGATCGGCGAAATGGCCCAAGGGTCCCGTCCAGGGCGCGCGGCTGACGAGCTCGCTGCCGACCGCGTACCAGCCGTGGCCGACGCGCGAGCGTGCCGAGATGATGTCCACCCAGCTGCGGTTGGCAAGGCGTAGACGCTCGGAGATGTCGCGGCACCAGTCGTCGTCATCACCGATGATCGGGCGCTGCGCGCCCTGCACCAGCCGCGCCTTGAGGGCCGCGTAGCTCTCCATGGTGCCGTGGCGGTCGAGATGATCGGGCGAGACGTTGAGCAAGACGCCCACCGTGGGCTCCAGCGTCGGCGTCAGCTCGATCTGGAACGAGGACATCTCGATCACGTGGCAGCGGCCGGGTGCGGGAGGCTCGAGCGCCAGCACTGCGGTGCCGATGTTGCCGCCCATCTGGGTGTCCATCCCGGCCGACTTCAGGATGTGCGCAATCAGCGCCGTCGTGGTCGACTTGCCGTTGGTGCCGGTGATGGCGATGAATGGCGCATGCTGCGCGCTCTTGGCCCGCTCGCGGCAGAACAGCTCGATGTCGCCGATGATCTCGACTCCGGCGGCGCGCGCCTTTTGCACAGTCCAGTGCGGCTCCGGATGGGTGAGCGGCACGCCCGGCGCCAGCACCAGCGCCGCGAACCTGCTCCAGTCGGCCGTCCTCAGGTCTTCAACCGCTATCCCGGCCGCGGATGCGGCCTCACGGCCCGCCACATTGTCGTCCGCTGCAACAACCGTGGCGTCGCCGGCCATCAGGGCATGGCAGCTCGCCAGCCCCGACATCCCGAGCCCGAACACGGCAACCGTTTGCCCGGCGAAGGTGGTGACTGGGGTCATCCCCGTCATTCTAGCGCGAGTCGCCTTGCAGGGTCTGTCGGTCATGGTGTCCGCCCTGAGGACGGAAGTTCGCTGAGACAACCGACGACTCGCGCTACCGCAGCTTGAGCGTGGCGAGGCCGATCAGGGCGAGCACCACCGAGATGATCCAGAAGCGCACGACCACCGTCGATTCGTGCCAGCCCTTCTGCTCGAAGTGATGGTGCAGCGGCGCCATGCGGAACACACGCTTTCCGGTGAGCTTGTAGGATGCGACCTGGATGATGACCGACAGGGTCTCGAGCACGAACAGGCCGCCGACGATGGCGAGCACGATCTCGTGCTTGGTGGCAACCGCAATGGCGCCGAGCGCGCCTCCCAATGCCAGGGAGCCGGTGTCGCCCATGAAGATCATGGCCGGCGGCGCGTTGAACCAGAGGAAGCCGAGACCCGCGCCGATGATGGCGCCGCAGATGATGGCGAGCTCGCCCGCGCCCTGCACGTAGTGGACCTGCAGGTAGCGTGCGAAACCGGCGTGACCTGTCGCATAGGTGATGACGCCGAAAGTGCCGGCGGCGACCATCACCGGCACGATGGCGAGGCCGTCTAGACCGTCGGTGAGGTTGACCGCATTGCCGGCCCCGACGATGACGAAGATGCCCACCAGAACGAAGAAGACGCCCAGCGGGATCACGACGGTCTTGAAGAACGGCACCGTCAGCGACGAGGAGAAGCCGGTGCTGCCGAAGCGCATCACGGCGAAGGCGGCGAGGCCCGCCACGCCGATCTCCGCGAGCAGCCGCAACTTGCCCGAAAATCCCGCGGTCCTGCCGTTCGTCACCTTGAGGTAGTCGTCGTAGAAGCCGATGGCGCCGAAGGTCAGTGTCACGAACAGCACGATCCAGACGTACCAGTTGCCCAGGTTGGCCCACAGCAGCGTGGCCACCGTGATGCCGGACAGGATCATGAGCCCGCCCATGGTCGGCGTGCCGCGCTTGGCAAAATGCGTTGGCGGCCCGTCCTCCCGGATCGGCTGGCCCTTGCCCTGCTTGATGCGCAGCACGTCGATGATGGCCGGGCCGAACAGGAACACGAACAGCAGTGCGGTCATGATGGCGCCGCCGGTGCGAAAGGTGATGTAGCGGAAGACGTTGAGCGCACCGACCTGATCGCTGAAGATGACCAGTTCAAACAGCATTGTTCTAGCCTCCGCCCAGGGCCGCGCTCATTGCCGCGCTCATGGCCTAACCGCGCCCTAACCGCGGGCCTAACCGCGCCCTAACCGCCGACCCTTGCGAACCGTGCCAGCAGAGCCTCCGCCAGCGGGGCCATTCTGGTCGCCAGCGAGCCTTTGATCATTATGGCATCGCCCGGGCGCACGGTATCGAGCAGGATTTGGGCGAGCTGCGCGGATTCCTGCGCCCAAGCCCCTTGCTGCGTCGGCCTGAGCTCGTCGAAAAGCAGCTTCGTCATCGGACCGCAGGCAAGAACCAGATCGATGCCGGCCGTGTCAACCGCTTCTTTGAGGGCGCGGTGCAGTTCGCCTGACGCAGCGCCCAGCTCCAGCATGTCTCCCAGCACCGCAATTCGGCGCGGAAACTCCTCGCGCGGCGTGGTGGCCATGGCCGCCAGCGCGGCGCGAACCGAGGCCGGGTTGGCGTTGTAGCTTTCGTCGATCAGCAGGATGCGTCCGCCTGGAGCGTCGAGCAGCGTGCGTGCACCCCGGCCCGTCGGCGCCGCGATGCGGGCGAGCGCGGGCAGGCAGCGCATGGCATCGACGCCCAAGGCCAGCAATGCCGCGAGGACAGCGAGCGAATTCTTCACGTAGTGCTCGCCGGGGGCGCCGACGCGATA
This sequence comes from uncultured Alphaproteobacteria bacterium, assembly GCA_963827545.1. Taxonomy (GTDB): domain Bacteria; phylum Pseudomonadota; class Alphaproteobacteria; order Rhizobiales; family Hyphomicrobiaceae; genus AWTP1-13. The sequence continues at coordinate 154,423 of CAWHBI010000044.1, read as the reverse complement.
GGGAAATCGCTGCGAGCCGAATCCAACGATGACTGAGGAGCCTCTGGCTTCCAGGTTGGCCTGAATGCAATGGACCTCGGCGGCTCCTGTGTATCCGAAGCCCACGATCTTCGCGCCGATGCGAGAAGCGTGGTCCTTGAGCAGCGGGAAGTGCAGGTTGTCGTGCGGCAGCACGGCGGTGCCGCCGGGCACGAGGCCCTGCAGAATCTCGGCCTTGGCCTCGGCAATCGCCTCCACCGAGGGAAAGAACTCCAGATGCACGGGTTCCACCGTGGTGATGACGGCCACGTGCGGGCGCACCATCTGCGTCAGCGGGGCGATCTCGCCGGCATGGTTCATGCCGATCTCGAACACGCCGAACTCGGCAGACGGCGGCATGCGCGCCAGGGTCAGCGGGACGCCCCAGTGATTGTTGTAGGAGCTTTCCGAGGCGTGCGTGTGGCCCAATTCCGAAAGGCACAGACCAAGCATCTCCTTGGTGCCGGTCTTGCCGGCGCTGCCGGTGACGGCAACGATGCGGGCATTGCTGCGGATGCGGGCGCCACGGCCAATGGCCTCGAGCGCGGCGAGCGAGTCGGAGACGCGCAGCAGTGCGCCGTCGCTCTTGCCGCGGCGATATCCTTTCGACACCAGCGCGGCCGCGGCACCGGCCTTGAACGCATCGGCGACGAACGCGTGTCCGTCGCGCTCGGCTTTGAGCGCCACGAACAGGTCGCCCGGAACGAGGGTGCGCGTGTCGATGGAGACGCCGGTGATGGCGGCCGACGGCGTGCCGTCTGGTCGGGCCTCGGCGCCTGCCACCAGCTCGTCCCACTGCCAAAGCGGTTCGGTCATGGCACCCTTGCCTCGGTCAGCACGGCCCGCACCACTTCGTGGTCCGAGAAGGGGATGACCGTGGAGCCTACGATCTGGCCGGTTTCGTGGCCTTTGCCGGCGATCAGCAGCACGTCGCCCGTGCCGAGCAGCCGCGCACCCGCACGGATGGCCTCGGCGCGGTCGCCGATTTCGCGCGCGCCGGGCGCGCCGGCCAGGATCTCGGCCCTGATCGCCTTGGGGTTTTCGCTCCTGGGATTGTCGTCGGTGACGATGACGGTGTCGGCCAGGGACGCGGCGATGCGACCCATGATCGGCCGCTTGCCCTTGTCCCGGTCGCCGCCGCAGCCGAACACGCAGATCAGCCGGCCCGGCGCGAACGGGCGCAGGGCTTCGAGCGCTGCAGTGAGCGCATCAGGCTTGTGGGCATAGTCGATGACAACCAGGCCACCGCGCACCAGCCCCATGACCTCGAGCCGACCCTTGACGCCCGTGAGGCTGCCGAGCGCCCCCAGCACATGCTGCGCAGGCTCGCCGGTGGCCATCGCGAGGCCCGCCGCGAGCAGCGCGTTGGCGGCCTGGTAGGCGCCAAGCAGCGGCAGGCGGATGTCGGTGGCATGGCCGGCGTGAGTGACCCGCAAGCGCTGCGCGAAACGATCCGGGACGAGGCCGGCGAGCCTCAGGGTGTCGCCCGCCGAGCCTACCGTCATGACGACGCGACCCGCCTGCCGCGCCGCGGCAATGACCTCGCTGGCGTGTGCGGCGTCAGCGTTGACGACCGCCACGCCGCCAACCGGCAGCAGCTCGGAAAACAGCCGCAGCTTGGCCGCGAGGTACGCGTCCATGCTGGGGTGGTAGTCGAGATGGTCGCGCCCGAGATTGGTGAAGGCCGCCGCCGTGAGCCTCACGCCGTCGAGCCGGTGCTGCTCGAGGCCGTGCGAGGACGCTTCGAATGCAATGTGCGTGATGCCTTCGCCCGCCAGGCTCGCAAGCGTCCGGTGCAGGGCTATCGGGTCCGGCGTCGTGAGGCTGCCGTAAACCGCACCGTCAGGCTTCGTGAGGCCGATGGTGCCGAGCGCGGCGGCCTTATGGCCGAGCGCGGCAAAGATCTGGCGGGTGAACTCCGCGACCGATGTCTTCCCGCTGGTGCCGGTTACGGACACAGCGGTGGCGGGCTGGCCGGGATAGAACCTGGCGGCCATCAGGGCGAGCGCGCGGCGCGGCTCCGCCGACCTCAGAAACGCCGCGCTGCCCGACGCGTCCATCGAGGCGCCATCCTTGGCGAGGATTGCCGCTGCTCCGTTGGCGATCGCGTCAGGGATGAACCGGGCGCCATCCGCCTTGGCCCCATGCAACGCGGCAAACAGCCATCCCGGCTGTACATCGCGGCTATCGGCCGTCAGCCCGGCAATCTCGATTTCGCCGCTTCCCGGCGGTGCGGCGATGTCCGGTCCGGCCAGCACTTGCAGCTTCATTGCGCCTCGATCGGGCTCTTCTCGGACAGAGCTCGCCTGCCCCGGCCCCTCATGCTGGGTTCTTATTGTGCCGCACGTGGGGCGTCAAACTGGCCCGGAATCGACATTGGTGTGCGGGTTTCCACAAGGCGCGGCAGCACCCCTAGAAGCGGTGCGATCCGCTCGACCAGGCGGGCAGTTACAGGTGCCGCGTTGACGCCGGCCGTGATCTTGTCGCGGGTTTCCTTTGTTCCCTGCGGTTCGAACAGCAGCACCAGGGTTACATATTTCGGCGCCTCCATGGGAAAGGCGCCCAGGAACGAGGAGATCACGGCCTTCTCCTGGTAGCCGCCGCTGCCGGGCATCTCAGCCGTACCGGTCTTGCCTCCGACGCCATAACCTTCCGCGTCCGCGCGCTTGCCCGTGCCCGCCGTGTGCGTGACGTTGAGGCGCATCACCTCGCGGATGCTGGCGCTGGTCGCGGTGGAGACGACGCGCTCGGGTGCGGCAGGCGGGGCCTCGAGCGCCAGGAACGTCGGCACGACCTTCTCGCCGCCATTGATGAGTGCAGCGGCCGCAGCAACGAATTGCAGCGGCGCGACGGCCACACCATGGCCGTAACCGATGGTGATGGTTTCGGTCTTGCCCCAGGTCTTCGGCAGGAGCGGCGCCGCCATGGGACCGGCTTCGGTGCGCATGGGGTTCAGCAGCCCGAGCTTGGACAGGAAGGCGCGCTGCTGCTCGGCGCCGGCTGCAAGCGCGAGCATGCCGGAGCCGACGTTGGAGGAGTGCAGGAAGATTTCCCGCACTGTAAGGGGCCGGCCCTGCGGGTAGAGGTCCTTGAAGGTGAAGCCGCCCGAGGTCAGCGGCTGGCGCACGTCGTAGATCGAATTGAGGCTGGCGATGCCGTTCTCGAGCGCCATGGCCACGGTCAGGATCTTGTAAATCGATCCCAGCTCGTAGGTGCCGGCGAGCAGGCGGTCGAGCCTGGCCGGGTCGATCAGCTCAGTGGGCTTGCTGGGGTCGACCTCGGGCAGCGACACCGCCGCCACGATCTCCCCCGTCCTGGCATCGAGCACCAGCCCGGCGGCGGCCGCCGCCACGTACTGGACGAGCGCGCGTTTCAGCTCCGCTGCAAGAGCGTGCTGCACGCCGATGTCGAGCGACAGCCGCACCGCTGGCTTGTGCGCGCGCGCCGTGCCCTGCGCCGGCTCCACGGCGCCATTTTCGTCGAGCATGCGCTCGATGCCGGAAAGCCCCCGGTTGTCGACGTTGACCGCGCCCAGCACATGACCCGCGAGCGCGCCCAGCGGGTAGGCGCGCCGCATCTCCGTGCGGAACGCGAAGCCCGGCAGCCCCAGATCGTGCGTGCGCTGCGCCTGGCGCGGGCTCAGGCTGCGCGCCACCCAGGCGAAGCGCCGGCCCTTGTCGGTGAGCGATTTGCGCAGCTCCGCCTCGTCGAGATGCGGCAGCACGCTCACGAGCTTTTCGATCGCCTCATCCAGGTCGAGAATGAGCTGCGGGTCGGCATAGAGCGAGTTGACGGCCACATCTGTGGCGATGAGGCGCCCGTGGCGATCGGTGATGTCTGGACGGGCCCAGCCGCGAACCAGCGGCTCGGCCAGTGTCACCCTGATGTCGGGCGCCGCCTTCTGCGCCAGCCGGACGAGCTGGACGGTGATCGCGGCAAAGCAGAACAGCACGAAGACGAGGGCGAGCAGCGTGCGCTTGCGCAATGAGATGTCGGGTGCGGGGTCGGCGCGCTGCGCGCGGGCAGCAGCCCTCGGGATGACGGTGCCTGGCCCGCTCATCGCCTTTCACCTCTCGGCGGCGGTCGCATCCGCCGCGTCACGCGCTCCCGCCTCGCCGATGTCGAGCCGCAGGTATTGGCGCCGGCTGACGGGCACCAGCCCCAGGCCGCGCGCCAATGGTTCAAGCCGGTCCGGCCGGGCCAGAAGTGCGCGCTCGGCTTTCAGCACCGCCACGTCGCCCTCGGCCTTCTCCAGCGCCAGCTCCTGCGCCTGCACGCGCAACTCGACCTGCCGCGTGTCGTACTTGAGGGCGTAGAGCGCAAACGCGCTGGCAAGGGCGACCAGCATCAGGACGAGATTGACTGTGCGATGCATGGCTCTTCCTCTAACCCGTCATCCCGGAGGCCGAGCGCAGAGAGGCCATCCGGGATCTGCGGCACGGGAACAGCTTGGGGCAGGTCCCGGATAGCCTCGCTCCCGGCCTGTGAGCCGGGGCTCGGCTTCCGGGATGACGGGTGGAATGTTCATCGATTCGAGCAACGGTGCCCCACACGCAGGGTGTTTACAGACGCGGGATCGCCAAGTCCCTATCCGCCGGCCAGGCCGGCGCGTCGGTGCGGATGGCGGCTCTCAGCTTGGCCGACCGCGCACGCGGGTTGACGGCCAGCTCCTCGTCCCCCGGGCTTACCGGCCGCGGGTTAACGAACCGGAAACTGGGTCCACGCTTTGCTGATTCGCCGGGGGGCAGGTGCCGCGACCCCTGCTTCTGCTTGTCGGCGCGCTGCTTGAGGAAGCGCTTGACGATGCCGTCCTCCAGCGAGTGGAAGGTGACGACCGCAAGCCGTCCGCCGGGTCTCAGCACGCGCTCGGCGGCAGCAAGACCGCGTGCCAGCTCGCTGAGCTCGTCGTTGACGTAGATCCTGAGCGCCTGGAACGTGCGGGTGGCCGCGTGGCGGCCGGCGATCTTCTCACGCCCGAGCACCCGCTCGGCCAATGCGGCGAGCTCGGACGTGCGCGTGAAGGGCTGCTGCTGCCGGCGGGCAACGATGGCGCGGGCCACCGCGCGCGAGCGGCGCTCCTCGCCCAGGTGGAAAAGAATGTCGGCGATCTCGGATTCTTCCGCCGAATTGATGACATCGGCCGCGGTGGGGCCCGTGTCGCCCATGCGCATATCGAGCGGGCCGTCGCCCTGGAACGAGAAGCCGCGCTCGGGATCGTCGAGCTGCATCGATGATACGCCGATGTCGAGCACGACGCCGTCGGCTGGCGCAAATCCGGCCTCCTCGGCAATGCGGTCCAGCTCGCCGAAGCGCCCCTCCACCAGCGTGAGGCGTCCTTTGCTCTCATCGGCCAGGGCACGCCCGGCGGCGACTGCAGTCGGATCGCGGTCGATCCCAAGCACGCGCACGCCAGGCGCGGCGCTTAGAATTGCGGTCGAATAGCCGCCGGCGCCGAAGGTGCCGTCGATGAAGGTTTCGTTGACCTGAGGCGCCAGGACGCTGAGCACCTCGGGAAGCAGCACGGGAACGTGGCGCTCAATCCCTCTGCGGACACCCTCGGCCGTTGGGGTGCCGCTGCGCGCCGTCATTCCCGTGCTCCTCCTTCGCCGCCCTCCCCCGAGTGGCGACGCCCCGCGCTGAACAGCTTGCGGTGGTCTCTGACTTTTTCGCGGGCGCTGGCGCGGCGGCCTTCGAAGCGCGCCGGCTCCCACATCTGGAACTTCTGCCCGAGGCCCACGAAGGCGACGTGGGTCGATAGACCGGCGTGCGCGCGAAGCGCTTCAGGAAGCACGATGCGTCCGTCCTGGTCGATGGTGAGCGTGACGACGTCACCATAGAGCGCGACAGACAGCTCGTCCCGCTCGTCCGAATAATCCGGCAGGCCATCGAGAAGCCGGTCGATGTTCTCCGCAAGTCTCTTGCCGCCTGCATCGAGCGCTGGAGCGTCGAGCGAGGGGTAGCAATAGATGCCGCCGCCATAGCCGTCGCGCTCCAGAATGGTGCGGAAGGGTGCCGGCACGGAGACGCGGCCCTTGGCGTCGATCTTGTTGATGAATGTCGAGACAAAGCGGTCCATCCCCGTTGCTCGAGCCTCGCCGTTACGCCGACTTCACACTGCTTCGCTTGCCGCGAGCTTGATTGGCCCAGCCCCGCCTTGCGATTGCCCCTACAGAAACGCGAGCCGACGTGAGCTGGGCTAATATGGGATGACATGGGCTTTCATGGGAGTCAATGGTCACGAACCATGATCAAGCGGGCGATCACCAAGACCTGTGGATGAAGGCTCACGTGCCACAACGGGGCGGAGTAGGGGTCAGACCCTCGCGCTCGGACGGGGCAATGGGCCGTAGTTGCAACCGTTCCCAAAGAGCGGCGCAATGCGGCTGTCGCCTTATTGCGCCCTACGGCCGTTTTGGCCTCGCAGCGGATTTCGCCCGAGGGGTGGAGGATAGGAGGAGCAGGGCGTCCGGGCTCGAGCCCGACTGACCTGTGACCTGTATCCGGTTGTGGGCGCGAAGAACGCCCTGCTCGGTCGCCTCCGGGCTCGCCCGGCGCTTGGAAGGCCATGTCCACCAACCGGGCGAGGGAACCGGATCCGACTTCGCCGCATCCGGGCCCCGCACCAGCGCTTGGATGGTCTGTCCACCGACCAGGCGAGGTATCCGGACTGCGGCCCCCGGCTCCTGCATCGAGACGTGGCCCTGCAGGGAACCGCCGTCTCATCTCCGAGGCGGGGGCATGAGAGCACACCGCGATGCGCCCGTCATGCACCGTACACATACATTATGAAATTGATTCCCTATCCCCGCCCCGAAATCCTGTGCTTGACGGCGCTATGGGCGGTAGGGCGCAATAAGGCGATAGCCGCATTGCGCCGTTGCGACGGTGCGCTCCTTGGGAACGCGCGCATCGGCGCAATGCGCTGCCGCTTATTGCGCCCTACGATCTACGATCGCTGCTCTGTGAACTGCGCGCGTGCCCACAGCTCACGGTTGGGAGGAAGCCGTGAATGGGAAGCGGTGCAGCTCGGCATTCATCACGTTACCGTTGACCGCAATGAGCGCCGACAGCGTGTAGTGGCCGGGCAGTAGGCGATCCTTCAAGTCCACCAGGCAAGCTGCGTCGGCCCCGAGCTGCGCGGTTCCAGCAAGAGCGACACGCCCGCCTGCATCGGTCACCACGTAGCGGCATTCCGGCGCCGAGCGTTTCAGGATCGCCGCGGGAACGGACTTGAGGGGCGTGCGCACCAGGCGATAGCTGCGCTGGAACTTCTCGATGATTTCGATGTCGCCATGGAGGGTCAGTCGCTCGCCCGTCCAGTCCACGTTCGTGATGAAGCCGCGGCGGGGGACGGCATAGGCGTCGTAGGAGCCGACCCCCAGCGGATAGGTGAGGTCGCGAAACGCTTCCAGCGTCACGCTCTGGGGTGTCCAGGCCTTGAGCTTGTAGGGCCCGTTGGTCACCAGGAAATGGCCGCCCGCCTTGTAGAACGCGGCCAGCGCGGCCCATCGCCGGCGCGCCTCGTCTTCCGTGACGTAGGCGAGCAAGGTTTGCGGCCGGAAGGCCTCTCGCTCGAGCTGCGGCAACAGTGACGCCAGCTTGGCGTTCATCTCCTGCGAGCGGACGAGATCGAGCCAGGGAATACCGCGCCGCGTCGCCTCGGCCTGCGAGAATGCGGCCCAGCCGCGCGTCACCGCCTCCTCCATCAGCACCAGGATGTGCCAGGGCAGCGTGCTCCAGGGCGGCGCCACCACGGCGTTCCAATCCGGATCGCCCGGCGCAATGTCGAGATAGACCTCGATGGTCAAGACCTCGCGCACGAAATTGACGTCGCCGACGCGGAAGGACTTGGAGCCGGCGTCGACGCCGGCAGGGCGTACCGCCACGAGGTGCCGGCGCAGGGGCGCGGTAGCGGCATCGATGAAAGGGTCGTAGTCGGCGTCCCCGCCTGCGCCTCGGGCGCTCCAGCGGTAGGCGAGCACGTAGGCGTAGAGCAGATCGGCTACGCTCGTCTTTGTCTGGTCGTGAAAGGCAGAGCCCAGCACCTTGTAGGTGAGCTTCACTCTGGCGGCCTTGTCCGCCCCCGGCGCTGCAAGACGGCTGTCCTGCTGGCGGAAAAGCACGGCGTCCGGTGGAACCGCGATCGCCTGGCTCGCCACGGCGGAAGGCTCCGCGGCTGCACGGCTCTCCACGATCGGCTCGGCGGTGATGGACAGGCCGATGAAGGTGTAGAGCACCATCAGCGCGGTCAGGGGCACCTGCGTGGCCAGCGCCACGCGGTGCGGCGCGAACACGCGGAGCGCCCGCATGTGGGCAAGGTACACGGCGGTCACATGGCCGGTGACGATGGCCGCCACGGCCGCATACCAGGCAAGGCGCGCGCCGGCGACGGCGATGTCGACGCGATATCCGGCTGTGCCGAACAGGTTCCAGCCATAGCCGAACGGATCGGAGAGGAGCGGGATGATGTACTGCCCCTGCACCAGCAGGAACACGAGGTAGTGCGCCACGTGGTAGCCGATGGCGATGGGAACCAGCGTCAGGGCGAAGCTGCGCGCGATCTCGAGCGGACCGGGGCGGCCGGACGCCACCCAGCTCATGACCGCGCATATGCCGAGATACGCGCAGAGGAACAAGAACCAGAGGGCGGGGAGGCCGACGGTTCGCATCGCCATCGCGCTCGTTTCGCCCGACCCCGGCAGGCGGGACCGCAGCGCAGCTTCCAGCTCCGCCCATTCCCCCGTGCCGATCAGCCCGTCGTAGAGCACGGTCGCCAGCAGCAGCAGCACGAAGGCCATCATCGACGTCGACACCGGGCGATCGTCGAGCAGCCCTACGCCGGGCGGCCGCAGCAGCAGCCGGCCATCCCTGGCCTCGGTCGGGGCGAAGCGGGCAAAGGTGCCGAACACCAGCGAGAACACCTCGCCGTGCTGCAGCCAGGCATCGCGGCCGAACATGAGCATGCCGGTCCAGGTCAGGACCGAATAGGCGGTCGCCAGCCAGGCGATGTGCATCGGCGCGGCCGCGTTTGGATAGACGAGCTCGGTCCAGCAGAAGACCAGCAGGAGAATGCAGGCCGGCCAGACTCCCAACGTTGGCGGGTAGGGCAGCCGCCAGCCGAGCTCGCTCCCACCGCCGAGGCGGCGGAACAGCCAGTCGGCCGCATCGAACACGGTGCGCCAGGGGTTGATCAGGCTCCACACATCGCCAAGGAATGCCTGCACGTAGGCGAGGCCGACCCACCAGATGATCCACACGAGTGTGGGGGCGATGTTGCGGTAGGGGTTGGGGTCGCCGAACAGCCCGGCCACGATGGTGACGATGAACAGGGCGAGGACGGCCAGTCTCAGCGCCCAGCTGACAGGCCCATGCGCGATCATCCGCCCGATCGGGTTGCCGAGCAGATCGATTTCAGCGTAGGCGCGCGGCGCACTACCGCGACGCACGAACAGCCCGAACACAACGAAAGAGAGAGCCACCACCGCAGCTGCGCCGAACAGATACAGCGACAGCGGCAGCGGCAGCTCATAGCGCTGACCGAAGCCGTGCGCGCTCGCGGGCATGGCACTGAAAACAGCCCATGCCGCGACGGCGAGCGCGGCGAGCGTAGGTTGGGTCAAGCGAAGCGCAGACCCAACACAATGCCGGTCTCGTCGGCGGGTGTTGGGTCTTCGCTCCCGCTTGACCCAACCTACACCTTCAGCGCGGACGAACCTCGATGCGGACAAGCGGAGCCTCACCATGCGAGTGGCCGCCCTTGGCGTTCGGCTTATGCTCCTCGACCGGGAACCTTCCCGTCGCGCGGGCCTCGAAGGCCATTTCCGCAACCACACCCGGCTCCACCTTCCTCTCGATGTCGTAGCCGTGCAGGTGCAGCACGATCGGCCGATCGGCCGTCCAGCGCAGCCTGACGGCATCGCCTTGCTTCACGCGGATCAGGCGCATGTCCTGCGCCACCTTTCCCTTCTCGATCCTGAGGTCGAAGACGAGCTCGGCTTGTTGCGCGATGGTCGCCGAACTGATCATCAGGCTCAGGGCCAGAAGCAGAGCTGCCCAGCGATACCCCTATGGCCGCGCGCCTTCTCCCTCGCCCCGCTTGCGGGGAGAGGGTCATGGCGGAGCCATGCCTCCGGCATGAGGTGAGGGGCGGCGCAAAGCGCCGACGTAGCTCCTGGCCGCCCCTCACCCTAACCCTCTCCCCACTGAAGAGTGCGGACAGGGAACATCACGCAATCTCGATCGTGGCTCATCGCCGCGGCGTCTCCTCCACCTCGGAGATGCGGTTGAGGACCCAGGCCGCCTCGTAGGGCGACGGTATCGCGGCCGCATCCCCAAGGGCGAACCACATCAACCGCCCGAACTCGTCGGTGAAGCCGCCGATGGGATTCCACGCCGCCGTCGGCGGTTGACCGATGCCGAGCTGCAGCCAGCCGTTCCAGGGAAAATCCTTGAGCTTCACGGTGCGCAGAAACATGGGCGAGCGCAAGCCCTCGAGCGCGTCGTAGGCGATGTTCTCGATGCCGCCCGAAAACTCCACATTGAAGTATTCACGCTTCACGGTGTAGCCGGCAACGAAGCCGCGGCACCCCGCCACGAGCGATCCGACCAGCTGCCGCTCGAGATTGACGCGTGCAGCCCCACCTTCGACCTCCTCGCCCTGCAAGCGGGCGAGATCGGCGTCCACGCGCTGCTTGCGCTCGGGCTCCGAAATCGATTGGGCCAGCAGGCGATGGGCATGGAACCAGCCCGAGCGCGTCCAGCGCGGCCCCAGCCATCCGTTCATGGCCGCAGTGGTGGAAGCGACGAGATCGCTGGCGGCAACCTCCGCAATGACAGCGTCCCAGCTCGCGCCTTCGCGCGCGCCACTCGGGCCGAACGAGGCTTTGCGCCAGGGCGCCCTCCGCCCGCACCTTGAGGCCCTGTCCGACGGATGGCGAGACATCGGCGCTCCCTCCGGCAAATCGCGCGATGGCAGCCTCCGCCAGGTCAGCGTGGTGCAGGTAGTCGCCGTGGAAGGGCGTCACCGGATAGGGATGGACGATGAGCCCGCTGCCGCCCGTTCTCGTCGCCATGTCGCGCACGATGGCTCCCGCCGCGGCACAGGCCGATGCCTCATCCTTGGCGAGAGCCGAAACCGGATTGAGCCGGACCACGACGAAGGCGCCCAGCGACTCTACGGAGCCAATGGTATCTCGAGGCACGGCGGCGAATGCCGGCGCGGACCCCACGTAGGCATGCAGTTTGCCCGCGCGCATCAGCTCGGCGCCACGCTGTGGCGCCAGCGCGGCGATCTCGATCTCGTGCGGGTAGTAGGAGGGATATACGGGCTGCTCGTGGCCGCTTCTGGCCAGCGGCGCGAGGCCCAAGACCGCTGTCGTGATCATGAGTGCGCGCCGCACCTTCATGGCGAAGCTCCAAAGCATCCGGCACCCGCCCTCACCCCCGCAGCGCCCTCACGACCTTCTCGTCCGCCAGCGCATCCTTCGGGGACCCGTGGAAGATGATCTCGCCACGATCGATGGCATAAAGCCGGTCGCCGATGCGGGTGGCGGCGGCCAGGTGCGATTCCGCCATCAGGATCGACACGCCCATCGCCTTGATCTTGAGCACGGCCTCGGTGAAGCGATTGACCACCACCGGCGCCAGGCCCTCGAAGGCCTCGTCCAGCAGCAGCAGCGTCGGCGACAGCATCATCGCGCGGGCCACCGCCACCATCTTGCGCTGGCCGCCGGAAAGGTGCAGCCCCTGCCGGGCGAGCAGGCTCTTCACCTCCGGGAACACCGCAAACGCCTGCTCCTCCGGGTCGGCGCGCGTCTCGCCCCGCTTGCGTGCGACCTCGTCGCCCAGCCAGCGGCTGATCATCAGGTTCTCGCCCACGGAAAGCTCGGGGAACACCCCGCAGTCCTCGGGCGAGTAGCCGATGCCGCGCCTGGCGCGCTCGTGCGGCGGCAGCCTGTTGAGGTTCTCGCCGCCGAACATGATCTGGCCGGCCCTCACGGGCAGGAAGCCCATGATGCTCTCGATCGTCGTGGTCTTGCCGGCGCCGTTGCGGCCCACCAGGCACACGACCTCCCGTGCGCCGACGCTGAGCGACACCCCGTGCAGGATGTGGGCGGGTCCGCGGTAGGTATCGATCCCTTGCAGCTCGAGCACGAAACTCAATCCTTGCGTGTGAAAGCGTCGGGGCCGGAGGTGCCGAGCAGCGTCATGGCCACCTGCTCGTTCCTCCTGATCTCGTCCGGCGTGCCCTGGGCCAGGATAGCGCCCTGGGCCATGACGACGATGCGGTCGGAATACTTGAACACCACATCCATGTCGTGCTCGACGATCACCGCGGTGATGCCCTCGCCGCGCACCACGGAGGCGATAGTGTCCATGATCTGGCCCTTGTCGCGGGTGGAAACCCCGCTCGTCGGCTCGTCCAGGAACAGCAGCTTGGGCCGCAAGGCGTAGGCGAGCGCCACATCGAGCAGCTTGCGCTCGCCCTGGGCGAGATCGCGCGCGTTGTCGTCGCGCTTGGCGGCCAGGCCGAACTGGCCGAGGATTGCGTCGGCCTCGTTGCTGACATCCTGGTCGAGGTGCGCCAGCGTTCCAAGATGTGCGGTCTTTCCCTCGCGGGAGAAGATCGCCAGGGCGACATTGTCGAAAGCGGTCAGATCGTCGAACAGGTTGACCAGCTGGAAGCTGCGCGCGATCCCGAGCTTCACGCGCTCCGTCACGGACGCCGACGTGATGTCCTCACCCCGGAACAGGATCTTGCCCGATTGGGGCCGCAGCAACGCGCTGACGACATTGATGAGCGAGGTCTTGCCGGCGCCGTTGGGGCCGACGAGCGAGACGAACTCGCGCTCCTCGATGCTCAGGTTGACGTTGTCGACCGCCCGGGTCTCGCCGAAATAGCGCTTGAGGTCGATGGTCTGGAGGAGAGCCATGTCAGCCCCTCCTCAGCTTGCCGGCGAGGCGGGCGATGGTGCCGACGATGCCGGTCGGGAGCACCATGACCAGGACCACGAGCACGCAGCCCAGAACCAGCTGCCAGTATTGCGAGCTCGCAACCGCATAGACCTTGAGATAGTTGAACGCCACCGCGCCAACGATCGGCCCCGTGAAGGTGCGGAAGCCGCCGAGCACGGTCATGAACACGATCTCGCCGGAGAATGGCCAATACAGGATCTCGGGCGTGGTGAGGCCGTTGAGCGGCACCCACAGCGCGCCGGCGAGACCTGTGAAGAAGCCGGAAATGACGAAGGCGATCCAGCGATAGCGCCGCACCCGGATGCCGACGAAGCTGGCGCGGGTCTCGTTGTCGCGGATCGCCTGCAGCGCCTTGCCGAACGGCGAATGCACGATCACCCACATGACCGCCACCGCGACCACGAACAGGACCAGCACGTAGTAATAGTAGGAGTAGACGAACTTCTGGTACGCGCCCGGGCCCTTGAAGTCGACGAGGCCGCCGAGCAGCGTGAGCCCGCTGCGCGGCACGCGGATGCCGTCGGTGCCGCCCGTCACCCAGAAGAACTTGAAGGCGAGGCTCCACAGCACCTGGCTGAGAGCAAGCGTCAGGATGCCGAAGAAGATGCGCGTGTGGCGCACGCACACGTAGCCGAACAGGGCCGAGATCACCAGCGTGCCCAGGAGGCCGCCCAGGATGCACAGCTCCATGGAGTGCACGCCGAGGTCGCGCACGATGAACGCCACGGTGTAGGCGCCGACGCCGAAGTAGGCGGAATGCCCGAACGACAGGAGGCCCGTATAGCCGAGCAGCAGATTGAAGCCGAGCGCGGCGATGGCGAATGTCAGCCCGTAGATGAGCAGCTCGGTTTGGTAGAGGCCGATCACCGTCGGCAGCAGGGCCAGCACCACGACCACCGGAATGGCACCGGCGAGCAGCAGACGGAGGGAAGGGCCGGTCCGTGCGGCTGGCATGGCTCATGCCCTCCCGAACAGCCCGGTCGGGCGTATGAGCAGGACAGCGGCCGCGATCAGGTAGAGCACGGCAAGCTCGATCTCAGCGAAGAACTGAACGCCCGCCGTGCGCACGAAGCTGACGATCAGGGCCCCGACCAGCGCGCCTTCCAGGCTGCCGAGGCCGCCGATGACGATGACGACGAATGCCAGGATGAGCGCATCGACGCCCATGCCGAGCACCGCCGCCTGGGCCGGCACGACCACGGCGCCGCCCAGCCCCGCCAAAAAGCAGCCGATGGCGAAGGCCTGTACATAGACGCGCCCGACATTGATGCCGAGCGCGGAGGCCATGCGCCGGTCCTGCGATGTGGCGCGCAGGATGACGCCGAAGCGCGTGCGATAAATGAACCACCACAGGCCGATGGCGGCGCCGAAACCGATGCCGATGACGATCAGATTGTAGGACGGGTAGAGGAGCCCCCCGATCCGGAAGCTGCCCATGCTGTCCATGATGGAGCCGGCGCTGAGCGGCGTGCCGCCGAACAGCAGCTTCATGACGTCCTCGAGGATCATCAGCATCCCGAAGGTGATGAGCAGCACGTATTCCTCGGGCCGGCGATAGAGCGGCCGCAGCAGCGTCGGCTCGATCACCGCGCCCACCGCCGCGATCGCGAACGCGCCGATGGGTAGCAGCAGCAGCTGTCCGGCCAGCACCAGGTTACCGCCCGCGGTGGCACCGAACACGCTCCCCACGGCCCAGGCCGAGACGTAGGCGCCGAGCGCATAGAACGTTCCGTGCGCCAGGTTGACGATGCGCATGACGCCGTAGATGAGGCTCAAGCCCGCGGCGATGAGGAACAGGACGGCCGCATAGAAAATGGAATTCAGGGTCTGGATAATCAGGATTTCCATCTTCCATCCGCCTTTGGCATGGGCGCCAACACCAAGGATTCTATCGTCACCGGCGCCATGCTCAGCCTAACCCGGTGAACCCGCGGTGCCGACGCGCACGCGCAGCACCCTGGCCGACGGCTGGAGGGAATTGCCGTCCAGGAAGATGCCGAGGACAACTGCATATTGGCCCGGCGGCAGGCGCTCCGGCAGCTCGATGGCGAAATGGCCGTCCTCCTTCCATTGCATCTTGTCGACTTTGACAACCGAGCCTTCTGGGTCGATCAGAAGGTAGCGCGAGGCGACGAGCAGCCCATGGACGCCACGCGACGTTGTCCGCAGCAGCGGCTCCTTCACGAGCCCGTATTTGCGCCCCATCTTCAGGACCATCTCGGCATCTGCGCGAACGGTGATGCTGCCCGCCTCCTGCGTCGCCGTCTGGATCAAGGCACGGGGAGGGTGGACGAAGCGATCGAAGGTGCCGAAGCCCAACGGATAGGTCAGCTCGCGAACAGCCTCCAGCACGACGGAGTCCGGTGCCCATGCCTTCAGCCGGTAGGGGCCGTTGGCGACGAGGAAATGCCCGCTCTTTTCGGCGAATGCTCTGAGCGAGCGCCAGCGCGCCTGCGCCTCGTCGGCGGTCACGAATTCTCTGAGCGGCTCGGGGCGATAGCTCTCGCGCTCGAATTGCGCAGCAAGGTCGTGCAGCTTGGCCCTGAGGGGCCCATCACGCACAAGGTCCAGCCAGGGCACCTTGCGCCTGGCGGCCTCCTCCTGCGAAAAGGCGGCGAAGCCCCTGTTGACCGCCTCCTCCATGAGCGCCAGCAGATGCCAGGGCACCGTGCTCCAGGGCGGCGCCAGCGCTGCCACCTGCCGCTCGTCGCCCGGGGCGTCCCGCAGGTAAACCTCCAGCACGGGTGTCTTCGTAATGACCTCCAGGCCCTCGGCAACGGCGTGCTTCGTCTCGTCCACCCGCACGAGCTTGAGCCCGGCCAGCCGCTCCTGCATGGCCTCGAGCACCGGCTCGAGGCGCGGCTCCCGCGCGTTGCCATCGGGGCCGGCTTTCGCTCCCCAGCGATAGGCAAACGTGAACGGATAAAGCAGGTCCGCCACGGTCTGCTCGGTGCCATCCTCGAAGGGGGAGGCAAGCACCTCGTAGACCACCTTTGCCGAGGCGAAGGTCCAGTCGTCCACGCGCTGCAGCACCCCGCTTCCCCGTTCCGGGCGCATCGCGTCGGCCGGCACCTTGATGCCGCCGGACCGTCCCTCGACCTTGGTCACTTCCGACTGCACGCGGTTTGGCATCCAGCTCGCGTTGAACGGGAGCGCGAGCATGGCCGGATCGCCCACAGCCGACCACATCAGCCGCCCCATGGCGTCGGTGAAGCCGCCCACAGGGTTCCAGGCGGCCTCCGAGCGGTTCCCAACCCCGAGGTGCAGCTTACCGTTCCACGGGTACTCCTTGAGCTTCACCGTGCGCACGAACACCGGCGAGTTGAGGCCGCTGAAAGCGTCGTAGGCGACATTCTCGATGCCCGCGGGATAGGCCTCGGTGAAGTGCTCCTCTCTCGGGACGTAACCCACCACCGTGCGCTCGCAACCATTGGCGAGAGCGGACACGAGGCCCCGCTCCAGGTTCGCGTGCTCTGCGAAGCTGCGGGTTGCGCCGCGGATCAGCCGCTCGTAGTCCCTATCCACTGGCTCCCGCTGCTTGGCGTCGAGGCCGCCTGCGAGCAGCCGGTACGCATGGAACCAGCCCTCCTTCATCCATGGCGGCCCCGACCAGCCGTCGAACTGCCCGCCGGCGGCTGCAATGAGCTCGTCGACCGGCACCGCCTCGAGGACAACGTCCCCGCCATCGACCACGTGTCCCCATCGGGCACGGACAATCGCCTCGGCGACTTGGCCCCTGGCGCCGACCTTCACGGACGCCACCGACGCAGATCCGCCCACTGCCGCTTTCGCAGCCTCGACCCGGTCCAGGTGGTGCAGGTAGTCGGCGTGATAGGGCGTGACGGGATAGGGGTGGAAAACAAAGCCGGCCGCCCTTTCCTCCTTCATTGCCGTCAGGAGGCCACGGGCGGCAGCGCAGCGATCGTCGGCGCTGGTAAAGCGCGTCGAGCCGGCATTGAAGGAAAGGAGCAGGATCGATCCCAGTGACTTTGCGGACTTCACGTGCTCGGGCACCGCCTCGGCGAAGCTCGGGACGGCACCGACGTAGGCATGCAGCGTTGCGTCCGCCAGGCCTGCACCAGCAGCCTTTGGATCGACCACGTCGATGCGGATCTCGTCGGGGTAGTAGGATGGGAAGTGACCCACCGAATGACCGGCGCCGCCCCGGCCGCCGATGACCAGCAGGCAGGCCGCCAGGACCATGCCGGCAGCGCGCCTGCTGATTCCCCGGCAGGGAGGATCGCGGAAAGCGAGGCGACTGGTCCGCATCGGCCTCCTTCCCGGCTCATGCTGGCTGCGGCGCATGGGCAGAACTGTGCGTCCGTTCTCAAGGGAAGCGGCCGCGTTTTGTCGACACGGCCGCCCCCAGTCCGTCAGGCCAGCATTCAGGCCAGCCAAGTCGTCTTCAGCCAGTTCGCCGCCGCCGTCGATTCGTTGTGCGACGTGCCGGGCTTCGGCCAGTTTGGCGGTGCCGTGATGTCCCGGATGGGAATCGTGGTGATCGACGCTGGATCCCAGACGGGGAAGTCGTACTTGGGATCGTTCTTGGTCATCCCGATCACGGTGTCCTTGTAGCCCTGGTGGTTGTCGGGCCGGATGTAGACGTACCCCGCCGGCGAATCGATGCCAGCGCCTTCGAGCATGGCGATGATGGCGTCGTCCTCTGGCCAGCCGCCGACGAGGTGGTTGGCCTTCTCGATGGCAGCCTTGAGCAGATAGAGCGCCGTATAGGCGCCGTCCAACTCGAAGCTCGGGTATTCGTTCCAGCGCTTGTAGTACCGCTCGACGAACGAGTTGTTGATCGGCCAGCGCCCTTTGGCGGGGAACGTGAAGAAGTAGTTGGCGTGGCAGCCGGCCAGGACGCCCTCGGGGTGGTCCTTGCCGATGGCATGCGGCTGTCCGCCGAAGGCCAGTGTGGTGGCCACCTTCATCTTGTCGAACAAGCCGTAACGCAGGGCCTGCTTGTAGAATGCCACGTAGTCGCCGCCCCACACACCGCAGATCAAGACGTCCGGCGTGTCGGAAATCAGCTTGGTGATATGGGCGGTAAAGTCGGTGGTGCCGAGCTTTGGCCACGCCTCGGAGACCGACGTCGCGCCCGGAACCAGCTTCTGGTAGGCCAGCATGAAATGCTCATGCACGTTGCGGCCATAGCTGTAGTCGGGCTGGATCGAGGCGACCCGCTTGGCCTGCGGCCAGGCCTTCGCCGCGCCGACCGCAGACGTAACGCCGTCCGCCGACTGGATGTTGGTCACCCGGAAGACGTACTTGGGCTGGGGCACCGCCTTGTCGAACAGGAAGTCGGTGCAGCCGTCGTTGAACATCGTCAGCAGCCCGAGTTCCTCGGCGACCGGGCCCAGCGCCGGCGTATTGCCGCTGGAAATGACGCCGGTGAAGAGGTCGATCTTCTCGGAGAGCTTCATGCGGCGAAGCTCTTTCACGTTGGCATCGGTGCCGGCGGCCTCGTCGGCAAAGATGGTCTCGATCTTCCGCTTGCCCAGAAGGCCGCCCTCGGCGTTGATCTCCTCTGCTGCCAGCAGGTGACCTTTGCGCCCCGGTTCGCCCAGCAGATTTGCGGGGCCGGTCAGGAACGTGATGTGGCCGGCCTTGAACGCTTTATCCGGAATGTTTCCCTTGGGCTTGAAGGCCGCATGCGCTGGTCGCGGTCCGGCGAAGTACGTGGCCGGCACAGCGGTCGCGGCCGCGGCGGCACCTACCGCCAGGCTGTTGAGGAATGTTCTGCGGTCTATCGGGTGTTTCATTGGGACACCTCCCTGTTGTTTCAACCCGGACTAATGATCAGGCCCTTTTCCTCGGGCTTCTAGTGCCACGTTAGCACTCCCGTGCGGCCCGGGCCATCCTCTGGGTGACCGCTGCAGCTCGGAACACCGCGGGCGGTTGGGAGCCTAACCACCGGGCAGCGCTTGCGTGGCGCGCCGAACGCCTGGACAATGGCGCCGGCACGAGCAGCAACCAGCCGGAGGCGGCAGCGATGGCAACCGAGCGCAGCGAGGAGTTCGGCTTCGCAGCGGCGCACGATGCCCCGATCCCCTACATCCAGAGGATCCGCGACTACTACGCGGCACTGGGCTACGGCGCTCCCTACGAGTGGGCGCACTACGCGCATGTACCGTTCCAGCCCTTGAAAAAGCGGCTGGAGGACGCCTGCGTAACCATCATCACCACCGCTGCCCCTTACCAGCCAGACAAGGGCGATCAGGGCCCGCGCGCGCCCTACAATGCGGCGGCCAAGTTCTACACCGTCTATTCCGGCGACACGTCGAGGGATCACGACCTGCGCATCTCACACGTCGGCATCGACCGCAAGCACACCACGGCCGAGGATCCCGGCACCTACTTCCCGCTGCCCGAATTGCGGGCGGCCGCCATGGTTGGCCGGATCGGCTCTGTCGCGCCCCGCTTTCACGGCCTGCCGACCAACCGCAGCCATCGCGTGACCCTGGAGATCGACTGCCCCGAGATCGTCGCCCGCTGCAAGGCCGATCGTGTCGATGCGGCCATCCTTGCCGCCAACTGCCCCGTTTGCCATCAAAGCATCGCTCTCGCCGCCCGGGCGCTTGAGGCGGCCGGCATCGCCACCGTGGTGATGGGGTGCGCCAAGGACATCGTCGAGCATGTCGGCGTGCCGCGCTTCCTGTTCTCCGACTTTCCGCTCGGCAATCCGGCGGGCCGGCCGAAAGATGCAGCCTCACAGACCGAGACACTCGCGCTTGCCCTCGACGTGCTCGCGTCGGCGCCGGCCGCGCGCACCACGGTGCAGTCGCCCATCGTGTGGAGCTCCAACCCCGACTGGAAGCTCGATTTCCAGAACGTGGCGCGCATGTCGCCCGAGGAGATCGCCCGCCGCCGCGCCGACTTCGACAGGCAGAAGCATGTAGCAAAGGGCCTGCGCGAGGAACTCGGCATCACGAAGCCCGCGGCCAAGGCCACGGTGGCGTGAGCAAGCCGTCGCCGGTCAGAACGCCACCTTGTCTCCGCCCTTCAACTGCAGCATCTCGCGCGCCTCCTCGCTGGTCGCGATCTCGAGACCCAGGCCCTCGATGATCTGGCGGGCCTTGGTCACCTGCTCGGCGTTGCTCTTGGCGAGCTTGCCGGCACCGATCCAGAGCGAATCCTCCATGCCGACGCGCACGTTGCCGCCCATAGCCGCGGCCTGTGCCGCGATGGGGAGCTGATTGCGGCCGGCGCCCAGCACGCTCCAGTGATACTGATCGCCGAACAGCCGGTCGGCCGTGCGTTTCATCATCATGACATCCTCCGGATGCGGGCCGATGCCGCCCAGGATGCCGAACACCGACTGCACGAAGAACGGCGGCTTCACCACGCCGCGGTCGGCGAAGTGGCGCAGCGTGTAGAGATGGCCGATGTCGTAGCACTCGATCTCGAAGCGGGTGCCGTTGTTGGCGCAGGTGGTGAGGATGTACTCGATGTCGGCGAAGGTGTTCCTGAAGATGCGCTCGCGCGAGCCTTCGAGGTAGGGCCTCTCCCAGTCGTGCTTGAACTCCTTCTGGCGGGCAAGCATCGGGTAGAGCCCGAAGTTCATCGATCCCATGTTGAGGCTCGCCACCTCCGGCTTGAAGGTCGCCGCCGGCCGCACCCGCTCCTCGATCGACATGGTGGGCGCGCCGCCGGTGGTGATGTTCACCACGCAGTTGGATCGCTGCTTGATCACCCCGAGGAAGGGCGCAAACGCCTCGGGCGACTGATCCGGGCGGCCGTCCTTGGGGTCGCGCGCGTGGAGATGCACCACCGCCGCGCCAGCCTCCGCCGCGCCGATCGCCGCGTCCGCGATCTCGCTCGCCGTGATGGGAAGATGCGGCGACATCGACGGCGTATGGATCGAGCCCGTGACGGCGCAGGTGATGATGACTTTGCGGGCTTTCGCCATGGAATGAGTCTCCTCCTTTGTCATCCCGGGCCTTGGGCCCGGGATCCAGCCAACCGCTGGCACCGAAGCATGCTGCATGATGGATCCCGGCGACAAGCGCCGGGATGACCTACTCGGATTTTGGCTGCTCTCTCTTATGCGCCACAAGAGCTGCGATGCGCTCGTCACGCCAGCGCTGCTTTTTCAGAATGGCTTCTGCCGAGGGCGCGCGGCCCCAGCTCTCGACCGCCCGATCCACGTTCTCCTTGCCCCACACGTGCGGCGTGACTGGCTCGGCGGACGTGCGATAGAGCGTCTCGCCGTAGCGCGCGCAGTAGTCGGGGATGCCCCCCGGCGCATTGAGCTCGATGGTCTCGAACGGCCCCATGAAGGCCCATCTCAGCCCCAGGCCGTCGCGGATGGTCTTGTCGAGGTCCTCGGCCGAGACATAGCCCTCGCCCACCAGTCGCATGGCCTCCGACAGCAGCACGGCCTGCATACGGTTCAGGATGAATCCGTCGATCTCGCGCTTCACCACGATCGGCACCTGGCCCACGCTCTCGAACATGGCGCAGGCCCGCGCGATCGTCTCAGGCGCCGTGAAAGGGGCGCCGGAAAGCTCCACGATCGGCACCACGTGCGGGGGATTGACCGGATGGGCAACGAGGCAGCGGTGTCCTCCCTTCAACCCCTCCGCGAAGCGCGAGGTGACGATGAACGAGGACGACGTGGCAAGGATGGCGTCAGGCGCCGCGAGGCTGTCCAGCCGCGCAAACACATCGCGCTTCACATCGAGGCGTTCCGGCCCGCTCTCCTGCACCAGCTCGGCGCCCGCCACTGCCTCTTCCAGCGACCCAGCGACCCTCAACCTTCTGGCGGCGGCCGCTGGGTCTTTCGCCAGGCCGTGGCGGGCGACATCCTCGAGCGCGGCCGCGATCAAGGCCGGTGCATTCCCGAGCGCGGTTGCATCCGGGTCCCACAATCGCACGTCCCAGCCGGCCCTGGCGAACACGTTGGCCCAGGCACGGCCGATCAGCCCCACCCCGACAATGCCCACCGTCGGCATGCCCGTCCTCCGCTGAACTCTTCGCTGCGCGCGAGCCTAGCATGCGCGGCCCGAGATGATAGGGTGCGAGGTCGGTTGCGAGGGAGGGAACCAATGAGCCAGTGGAACAAATACGAGCCCACTGCGGCGCGCAGGCACGGCAGGCCCGGCCGCGAGGCGAGGCCCAGGAGCGTCACCATCGATGTGCACTCCCACGTCGCCGTGCCGCGCGCGGCGGAGTTCGTAAAGCCGCATCTGGCGCCCGACGCCATGCCGCTGGTGACGTTCGCCGACGCCGCGACGCGCTCGCTCAACCAGAAGCAGGAAGCCGACATGGTGATCCGCGCGCCGCTCGAGAAGCGGCTTGCCGATCTCGACGCCATGGGCCTCGACATGCAGATCATCAAGCCGCCGCCGCCGCAGTGCTACTACGCCGTGCCGCTCGACATCGCGGTGAAGTCGGCGCAGATGGTCAATGACGGCGTCGCCGAGTTCGTCGCCCGCAAGCCCGACCGCCTCAAGGGCTTCGGCACGGTGCCCATGCCCGACGGCAACGAGGCGGCGAGCGAGCTCGAGCGCTGCGTCACCAGGCTCGGCTTCAAAGGCGTGCAGGTGCTCACCAACGTCAACGGCCGCGAGCTGTCCGACCCCGCCTTCGCGCCGTTCTGGAAGAAGGCCGAGGAGCTGGGCGCCCTGGTCGTCATCCACCCCAACGGCTTCACCGAAGCCTCACGTCTCACCCGCTTCTACTTCAACAACGTCATCGGCAACCCGCTGGAGACGACTATCGCTCTCCACCACCTGATCTTCGACGGCGTGCTCGAGCGTCACCCCAACCTGAAGATCCTGGCCGTGCATGGCGGGGGCTATCTGCCGAGCTACTCAGGCCGCATCGACCATGCCTGGGGCGCGCGCTCCGACTCACACGGCGACCTGCCGCACCCGCCGACGAGCTACCTCAAGAAGCTGTACTTCGACACCGTCGTGTTCACGCCACACCAGCTGCAGGAGCTGGTACGGCTCTATGGCGCCGACCACATCCTCATGGGCACCGACTATCCCTTCGACATGGCCGACTACGACCCCGTCGGCCACGTGTGCGGCGCCGGCCTCGACGAGGCGACCGTTGCGGCCATCTGCGGCGGCAACACGAAGCGGCTGCTGGGGCTCTGAAGCAGAGGAGCGCTGGCGGCGCGCCTTGTGGGCATAGGCTGAGCTAAAGCAGTGCCCGAAACTCGTCGGCCGTGAGCCCTGCCTGCTTTACGATGCCATGAAGGGTTCCACGCTTGAGCGTTTTGCCGGCGTGCACGGGAACGGTGTGCAGGGTGTCGCGGTGGACAAGGCGGTGATGGCTGCCGGATGTCCGTACGATCTCGAACCCGGCGCGCTGTAGTGCGCGTAGTACCGCACCCGCTGTTAGCGCGGGTAGCCGGGTCACGCCGCGACCGCGACCGTCAGTTTGTGCACGAGGGGCTGCCCGACATCGGCAGGAATTGGTTCACCACGCTCGCGCCGGCTCGCAACCACCAGCTCGATGGCATCCTTCGCCATCGCCAACGCTTCGGCCTCCGTATCCCCCTCGGTGACAATCTCGGGAAACGCGGGGACGTGTACGACGTAGCCGCCCTCTTCAGCCGGTTCCAAGATGACGGTGTAGGTTCGGGACCCGCTCACCGCGAGCTCCTCTTCAATCCTGTGCGCAACGACCTGATACCATACCGCATCGATGGGCGTGCGTCAGCGAATTGCGTGGTTTCCGCCGTTCCTCCATACGGCAAAGCCGACAAGCCGGCGGAAGCGGGAGTCGTAGGGCGGCACCAGCAGGTCGGTGAACGACCAGCGTCTCTGCAGGAACACGCCCTTGCCGTGGCTGAAGGTGCGGAAACCATCGTGGCCGTGGTAGGCGCCCATACCGCTCGGGCCGATGCCGCCGAACGGCAGGCCGTCCTGAGCGAAGTGTAGAACAGTGTCGTTGACGCTGGCGCCGCCCGAGACGGTGCGCCGCAGCACCTGATCGATGCGGACCCTGTCGCTGTCGAAATAGTAGAGGGCCAGCGGTCGCGGGCGCGCATTCACAAACGCGATGGCGTCGTCCAGCGTGTCGTAGGCAATCACCGGCAGGATCGGGCCGAAGATCTCCTCGCGCATCACCGCCATCTCGTCTTTCACGTCGGTGATGACGGTGGGTGCCATCTTTCTGGCGTTGCGCGCCCCGACTTCGCCCCCAACGAGCTCGCCCACCGGGTCGACGGTGACAACGCGCCCCCCTTTCGATCGCGCGTCCGCGACCAGATTGGCCAGCCGCTGGTAGTGCCGCTGATTGATGATGGCGCTGTAGTCGCGGTTTCCGACCAGGCACGGGTAGAATTTGGCGGCCGTCTCCCTGAAGAGCTGAACGAAGTCCTCCACCCTGTCCCGCCGAACCAGCGCGTAGTCGGGGGCAATGCAGGTCTGCCCGGAATTGAGCAGCTTGCCGCGCACGATGCGCTCGGCCGCCAGCGTGTGGTCGAAATCACCGTGCACGATAGCCGGCGACTTGCCGCCCAGCTCCAGCGTGACCGGCGTCAGGTTCTGCGCCGCGGCCTGCATGACGAGCCTGCCCACCGCGGTCGAGCCGGTGAACAGAATGTGGTCGAACGGCAGCGCCGAGAGCGCCTGCGCTAGGCCCGCGCCTCCCGTTGCCACCGTCACGCGATCGGCCCCCAGCGCACCCTCGATGTGGCGCTTCAGCGCCTCGGCAGTGGCCGGCGTCGTCTCCGACGGTTTGATGATGACGCGGTTGCCGGCAGCCAGCGCCGCTGCCAGCGGCCCGACGCAGAGCTGCATGGGATAGTTCCAGGGCGAGATGATCAGCACCACGCCCTTGGGCTGCCAGTAGACGCGGTTGCGCGCGGGCCAGAAATTGAGGGACCGGTCCCGCGGCTCCGGCCGCATCCAGCGATCGAGATTGCGCAACGCGTCTTTGATGATGCCGAGCGTCGGCACGACCTCCGCCAGCAGCGTTTCATCGTGCGAACGCCAGCCGAAGTCCCGCGCAATGGCGTGCGCGAAGTCACGGGCGTGGTCCGACACCATGTCGCGCAAGCCGCGCAGTTGGTGCTTGCGCTCTGCCCCCGTCGGCGGCGGCTCCTCGCGGCTCGCCTTGTGCATGGACCAGAAACGCGGCTCGATGGCGCCAATACCATCGTCCGCCGGGGCCACCAGCCTGGCATGCTCGCTCATGATCAATCTCAACGCTTTGCGCTAAACGCAGGCGATTTTTTGCGCGGCACATTAGAGCGCGGGCACGGCTCTGGCTGTTCAACAATGCGCGAGGAATGTTGCCCGCATTTGAGGGCTGCGGCTGCGCTCACGCCGCCCGCAGCATGTCCGCGGCCTTCTCTGCGATCATGATGGTGGGCGCGTTGGTGTTGCCGCCCACCAGCGACGGCATCACGGACGCATCGACCACGTAGAGTCCTTCGCAGCCCCTCACCTTGAGGGAGGGGTCCACGACCGCGCCGCGGTCATCGGCCGCACCCATGCGGCACGTGCCCACGGGGTGATAGATCGTGTCGGCCCGTTTCCTGATCTCATGGCGCAAGGCCTCGTCCCCGCGCGCGTCGGCCGTGTAGAGCTCTGTCGGAGCCAGGGCGCTAAACGGCGGCGCATCCATGATCCGCCGCCCGATCTTGACGCCCTTGAGCAGCACGTCGAGGTCGTCGGCATCGGCGAGGAATTTCGGATCGATGCGCGGCGCGCTCATGGGATCGGCATCGACGAGTCCCACGGTGCCGCGACTCTTGGGACGCAGCACGCAGGTGTGGAGGCTATAGCCGGTGGCAAAGTGGCGTTTGCGCGCGTGATCGTCGACCAGCCCGATCACAAAATGCAGCTGGATGTCGGGGCGGGGCACCGCCGGGTCGGTTTTCAGGAACCCGCCCGCCTCGGCAAAGTTGGTGGTGAACAGGCCGCGCCGCTCTCGGCGCCAGCTCCTGATCGCCTGCGGCAACTTGGTGAGCCCGCCCGGCGTGAAGCCGAACAGGTGCGGGCTCTTGGCCCGATACAGCAACGTGAAGTCCACGTGGTCCTGCAGGTTGCGGCCGACGCCGGGAAGGTCGTGAGCAACGGCGATGCCGTGCTTCGTGAGCTCCTCGCCGGGCCCGATGCCCGACAGCAGCAGCAGCTGCGGGGATTGAAAGGCGCCCGCCGACAAGATCACCGCCCGCCGGGCCGCGATGGTTTCCTGCTGCCTGCCGCGGCGGCAGACGACGCCGGTGGCGCGTCGGCCGTCGAGCGTTACCCGCAAGGCGCGCATGCCTGTGGCAATGCGCAGATTGGGGCGGCACCGCGCTTCCGGCGGCAGGTACGCGCGCGCTGCGCTCCAGCGCTCGCCTCCTTTCTGCGTCACCTGGTACAGGCCAGCGCCCTCTTGGACGCTGCCGTTGAAATCGGCGTTGCGCGCGATCTGCAGCTCGCTGCAAGCGGTGAGAAAGATCTCGTTGATGGGGTTCGGGCTCACGAGGTCGGCGACGTTGAGCGGTCCGTCACTGCCATGCAGGGTGCCGCCGAGCCGCTCGTTGCCCTCCGAGCGCTTGAAGTAGGGCAGCACGTCGGCGAACGACCAGCCCGTCGCGCCTTGCCTCGCCCAGTCGTCGTAGTCGCTGGCGTGGCCGCGGATGTAGATCATCGCATTTATGCCTGACGATCCGCCCAGCATGCGGCCCCGCGGCTGATACCCGCGCCGGCCGTCGAGGCCCGCCTGCGGCTCGGTCTCGAACGCCCAGTTGCGCCACTTGCCCGGGATGAACAGGGCGAGGGCAAAAGGCATGTGGCAGAGGAAGTTGTCGTCGGGCGGACCAGCCTCGATCAGGCAGACCCGGGCGCCCGGATCGGCGCTCAACCGCCCCGCCAGCACGCTGCCCGCCGATCCCCCGCCGACGATGACGTAGTCGAACTCCATGGCTTCTCTCCCCCTTCTCCCTCTCCCCGTACTTACGGGGAGAGGTCATGGCGGAGCCATGCCTCCGGCATGAGGTGAGGGGCGGCACAAGGCGCCGACGCAGCTTGGAGCCGCCCCTCACCCTAGCCCTCTCCCCACTGAAGAGTGGGGAGAGGGAATTCCCAGCTCACTACCCCCGCAACGGCTCCAGCCGATAAAGCTCCCCATACTTACCGCGCAGGTAGCCGATGTAAGGGCCGATGCTCATGGGGCTCCCGGTCGCGCGCTTGACGATCTCGTCCGGCTTGAACTTGCGCCCGTGCCGGTAGAGGCGCTTCTTGAGCCACGCGTGCAGCGCGCCGAACTCGCCATTGCGCATATCGTCCGGTATCCCGGGATGCGCTTTCAAGGCGGCCGCGTAGAACTGCGCGCTCAGGATGTTGCCGATGGTATAGCCCTGGAAGGCTCCTCCCACGCTGCCGCCGTACCAGTGCACGTCCTGCAGGCACCCGTCGCGGTCGTTGGGCGGGGTTAGGCCGAAGTCGGCCTGAAAGCGCGCCCGCCAGGCCTCCGGCAGATCCTTCACCTTGAGGCGGCCCTCCAGCAGGTCGAGTTCCAGGTCGAAGCGCAGCATGACGTGGAGATTGTAGGTCACCTCGTCGGCGTCGGTGCGGATCAGCGAGCGCTCCACCTTGTTGATGGCACGATAGAAGGTCTCCAGCGGCACTTTTCTGAAGTGGTCGGGGAAGGCATCGCACAGCTGCGGATAGAAGTGCTCCCAGAAGCCCCGGCTGCGCGCCACCACGTTCTCCCATAACCGCGACTGGCTCTCGTGCACGCCGGCCGAGGTGCCGGACCCCAGTCCGGTGCCCTCGTAACGGCCGTCGACGCCCTGCTCGTAGAGCGCGTGGCCGGCCTCGTGCAGGGTGGAGAACAGCGCCTCGCTGATCTCGTCCTCCCTGACCCGGGTGGTGATGCGCACATCGCCCGAGCCGAACTTGGTGCAGAAGGGATGGTGCGTCTTGTCGAGCCGGCCGCGTTCCATGTCGTAGCCGAAGCGCTTCAACGGGATGAGGCCGAACTCGAGCTGTTTGGGCTCGGGAAAATGCCCGCGCAGGCAGGAAGCATCCGCCACCGGCTGCTCGGCAATGGCGCGCACGATCGGCACCAATTCGGCGCGCAGCTCGCCGAACAGCGCGCGCACGCTGGCGACCGTCATGCCCTCGTCGGGGCCATCGATCAGCGGGTCGGCGATGTGGTCGTAGGGGCCGAGGTACTCAGCGTACTCGCGGCTGAAGGCCAGCGCCTTTTCCAGAAACGGGCGCATGGTGGCGAAGTCGTTGGCCGGCCGGGCCCGCGTCCACGCGTCGTATGAGGCGGAGCCCATCGCGCTCCAGCGTGCCACGAAGTCCGAAGGCACCTTGGTGGCCTTCTCGTAGTCGCGCCGCACGACGCGGATCAGGCTGGCATTGTCCGAGCCGTAGGGCAGGCTCTCGGCGTAGGCGGCCAGACCATCGAGCAGCTTCCCAAGCGCCGGATCGGTGAACTTCTCGTGCGCCAGCCGGCTCAGCGTCGCGCCCTGCCGCGCGCGCGCCGCCGCCCCGCCCTTCGGCATGTAGGTCGCCTGGTCCCAGCCCAGCACCGCGCCGGCCGCGCCCAGGTCGCTGATCTCGAGCAGGCGCGATTTGAGCTCCTTGAGCCCGTCCTCGGCCGACGGCGCCTTGTGCCCGGCTCGGACAGCGCCTGCCTTCGCCCCCTTCGTACTCGTGCCGGTCTTACCAAGGGAGGCAGCTCTGTTCGCTTTGGGGCCGGGCTTGGCCGTGCTCGTCTTGCCCATCGATCATCCTAACGTAGGTTGGGTCGAGCGGCAGCGATGACCCAACACCCGATTGCATCCGAAGCGTGTTGGGTCTGCCCCCGGCCTCAACACCTTCGCCGGGGTTGACCCAACCTACGTCAGCACGAACCCCTCGTAGCCGTTGGCCGCGATCTCGTTGCAGCGCTGCACGTACTTGGGAAAGCCGCCGATATAGGGCATGAACACGCGCGGCTTGCCCGGAATGTTCACGCCCAGGTACCAGGAGCTGCAGGTATAGCGCAGCGTGCGGCCGGCAACCTCGTTGCCGTGCGCGACCCATTCCTCCTCCGCCGCCGACGACCGGCTCGATCTGCCCGAGCTGGCGATCCCGCATGTGCTCGAGGACGCCGGCGATCCACTCCACGTGCTGCTCGATGGTGGGGAGCATGTTGGTCAGCACCGAGGGGCTGCCGGGGCCGGTGATGGTGAACAGGTTCGGGAAGCCAGCCATCGCCACCCCCAGGTAGGTGCGCGGCCCCTCGCTCCATTTGTCCTGGATCCGCAGGCCGCCCCGGCCGCGGATGTCGATGTTGAGCAATGCCCCGGTCATGGCATCGAAGCCGGTGGCGAACACGATCGCATCGACCTCGTAGTCCTTGCCCCTGGCCCGCACGCCCTTGGCGGTGATGGCCTCGATCGGCTCCCCGCTCACGTCGATCAGCTCCACGTTCGGCTGGTTGAACGTCTCGTAGTAGCCGATGTCGATGCACAGCCGCTTGCAGCCGATGGTGTTCTTCGGCGCCAGCATCTCGGCCAGCTTCGGATCCTCGCACCTTCTCGCGGATCTTGCCCCGCACGAACTCGGCCGCCGTATCATTGGCCTCCTGATTGACCATCAGGTCCTGGAACGCACCGAGGAACCACAGCCCGCCATGCTGCCAGCGCCGCTCGTACTCGGCCGTGCGTGCCTCGTCCGGCGTCTCCAGCGCCTTGCGGTCGCTGTAGTCGAAGTCGATGCCGGTCATGGTCTCTTTGGCGCGGGCCCGCAGGTTCGGATAGTCGGCCTTGACCGCCTTCACGTACCCGGGGTCCAGCGGCGCGTTGTGCGCCGGCACCGCATAGTTCGGCGTGCGCTGGAACACAGTGAGCTGCTTCGCCTGGCCGGCGATGATCGGGATCGACTGCACGGCCGAGGAGCCGGTGCCGATGATCGCCACCCGCTTGCCCGTGAAGTCGACCTCCTCGTGCGGCCAGTACCCGGTGTGGTAGCGGTCGCCCTTGAAGGTATCGAGGCCCTCGAACTTGGGCAGGTTGGGCGAGGACAGGCACCCCGTCGCCATGATGCAGTACCTGGCCGAGGTGCGGGCGCCGTCGCTGGTCTCGATGATCCAGCGTCCCTCCGTTTCATCGAATACCGCAGACGTCACGCGCGTGTTGAACTGGATGTCGCGGCGCAGGTCGAAGCGATCCGCCACGTGGTTGGCATAGCGCAGGAGCTCCGGCTGCGCGGCATAGCGCTCGCTCCACTCCCACTCCTGCTGCAAAGCCTCGTCAAACTGATAGGAATACTGCACGCTTTCCACGTCGCAGCGTGCGCCCGGATAGCGGTTCCAGTACCACGTTCCCCCGACGCCGCTGCCGGCCTCGAGCACGCGCGCCACAAAGCCCATGCTGCGCAGCCGGTGCAGCATGTACAGTCCGGCGAACCCCGCGCCGACGATCACGGCGTCGAGGGGACCATCGCGTCCATTGTGCCGGCTGCCGTTCACCTGCGTGCTCATGCTGACCCGTCCTCTGCGCCTGACCCTGCCTGCTATCGCCGCATTCCGCCGCCGAACATGCCACCATCGATGACCAGCTCGGCCCCCGTCATGTAGCCCGAAGCCGCCGACGCGAGGAAGAGCACGCCGTCGGCAATGTCCTGCGCCTCGCCCACCCGCGCCAGCGGCACGAAGGTGCGCGAGAGCGCGTGGATGTCGGTCGGCTCGTTGCGGCGCACCGCGTCGGCGCCCGCCACCATTTTGTGCCAGATGTCCGTATCGATGATGCCGGGGTGCACCGAATTCACCCGGATCTTGTCCTCCGCGTGCTCTATGGCCGCGGCCTTGGCAAACAGCCTCACCCCACCCTTGGTGGCGCAGTAGCCGGCGAGCCCCGCCGCGCCGCGCAGCCCCGCCAGCGACGACATGATGACGATCGACCCGCCGCCCGCGCGCCGCATGGCCGGCACCGCATGCTTCACCGACAGGAACACGCCCTCCAGGTTCACGGCCTGCTGCCGGCGCCAGTCGGCGAGCGTCATGTCGACGATGGGCACGCGGATGGCAATCCCCGCGTTGGCCACCATCACGTCGAGCCGGCCATAGCGCTTCTCGACCGCGCCGACCACCTCGGGCCAGCGCGCTTCCTCGGTCACATCCTGGTGCAGGTAGATCGCGTCGCCGCCAGCGCGGCGGATCTCCGCCACCACCTTCTCGCCGTTCGCATCGTCCACGTCGGTCACGGCGACCTTGGCCCCCTCGCGCGCCAGCGTGCGCGCGCACGCCGCCCCGATGCCGCAGGCTGCGCCCGTCACGATCGCCACCTTGCCTTCGACCTGCGCCATCGGCACCACTCCACCTGCACTGATTTTTTCTTACTGTAGCGGCGGACGCTGCCGCCTTCACCATCAAAGCCGGGACGGCTATCGTTGGGCGCGCAACCCTGATCTGCCGCCCAGGGTCATCGCCGTCAACAGCATCCCGGGGGAAGCATCCACATGGGCCGACTGCAGGGGAAGACCGCTCTCATCACCGGTGCCGCACGCGGGCTCGGCGCCGCCATCGCCCGGCGCTTCACGGAAGAGGGCGCCGAGGTCATCGTCAACGATCTGAGCCTGGAGGCAGCGCGCGCCACAGCTGAAAAACTCGGCGGCCATGCCGTGGCTGCCGACGTGGCCGACTCGGCTTCGGTGGAGGCGATGTTCGCCGAGGTCGGGAAGCTTGCCCCGCGGCTCGACATCCTGGTCAACAACGCGGGCATCAGCGGGCTCGAAGGCCGCAACGACGTCGACCAGCTCATCGCCCAGCGGGTCCAGCTCGCCCAGGAGATCGCCAGCGGCGGCCCGATCAAGAGCTTCATCGACGCCACCTCCCAGACCACCGACGTGCACTGGCGCCGCATGCTGGGCGTGCACGTCGACGGCACGTTCTTCTGCTGCCGCGCGGCGCTCAAGATCATGAATCCGCAGATGGCCGGCTCCATCGTCAACATCTCGAGCGTCATGGGCACCTTCGGGCGGCCCGGCAACGTGCCCTATTCGACCGCCAAGGCGGCCATTCTCGGGCTGACGCGGGCCCTGGCGCACGAGGTCGCGCCGCGCAACATCCGCGTCAACGCGATTGCGCCGGGCTGGATCGACACCGACATGACGGCGCCGCTTGGCGTCCTCCGTCCTGCCATCGCCGCGCAGACCCCGCTGCGGCGCCTCGGCGAGCCCGACGACATAGCCTGGGCCGCCGTCTACCTCGCCAGCGACGAGGCCAAGTTCATGACCGGCCAGGTCGTCTCGCCCAACGGCGGCTGGTACATGAGCCAGTAGTGGATCCACCTCCCCCTTGAGGGGGGAGGGCGATGCGTCCGCGGTTTAGCCATTTGTAGGTTGGGTCAAGCGACAGCGAAGACCCAACACCGCAAGGGCGGACTATTCCGTGTTGGGTCATCGCTTCGCTCGACCCAACCTACTGCTGGACCAAATCCGTGGCGTTCCATCCTCCCCCCTCAAGGGGGAGGTGAAGACTGCAGAAACTCCACGAGCAGCCTCGCCACGGCCTCCGGCTGCTCCTGCTGCACCCAGTGGCCGGCACCTTCGACGAGGTGGCAGCCCAGCATCCGCGTGCACGCACGGGCCTGCATCGTCTCCAGCGCGCCGGGCACCTGGTAAACACCCCAGTCGCTCTGGCCCGAGATGAACAGCGACGGCACGTCGATGGTGCGTCCGGAGAACACCTCGAGCTCTGCATCGAATTTTCCGCTGGTGCGGCAGCGGTACCAGTTGAGGCCGCCCTGGAAGCCCGTGCGGGCGAACTCCGCGCCGTAGACGGCAAGTTCCTCCTCGGTCAGCCAAGTGCACGCCGCGATCTCCGCCGCAGACGGCATCTCCGCCGCCACCGTCTCGGCCATGCCCTTGTCGCGTTCCATGACGTAGTAGGTCGGGCAGCCTGGCCAGCTCGCCGGCGCTCCAGGACTTGAGCGGGAACGGCCTGTTTCCTTTCCAGTCCGCGCTCTTGTGGTGGTAGTAGGCGCGCAGGAAGGCGTGGATGCCCTGCGGGCAGTTGCGCATATTGCCGTCGGCCTCGCGCGTCGAATAGTACCAGTGGTAGTGCTTGCGCGGCGGTTCGAGCGCCGCCAGGTCGTCGTGAATGCTGCGGCGGGACGGCCCTGCGCGGGCGTCTCCCTGCAGCGCACCCCCGGCCGTGTCGAATGGCAGCGCAGGCGGGCCGGCGAACGGTGCGCTCATCAGCACGACGGCGCGGAACACGTCGGGCCGCAGCAGCGCGCACCAGGCTGCCACGGGTGAGCCGAAGTCGTGCCCGATCACGGCTGCCACCGAGCGATAGCCGAGCGCCGAGACCAGCCCCAGCGTGTCCCTCACGATGTTGAGAACCCGGAACGAGCCGAGATCGCCGTCGTAGGCGCCGTCCCAGCCCGTGGTGCGGCCGTAGCCGCGCTGATCGGGTGCGACGACGTGAAACCCGGCCGCAGCCAGCGGCAGCATCACCTTGCGCCAGCTATAGGCGAGCTCGGGGAAGCCGTGCAGCAGCAGCACGCAGGGCTTGCCCTTGGCCTCGTATCCGGCCTCCAGGAGGTGCACGGTGAGACCGTTGACGCCGGAGACGAAGCGGGAGCGGATGCCGGCTGGCAGCGTCGGGGTGCGCAGGGAAAGGGTGCTCATCATCCTTCGTTCGTATCGCCTGTGACTACGGCTTCTCACATGAACCCTGATACCTGGCTCGCTTCCTCGACCTCTGGCAGTTTGCTTACCTCTCCGGCGAAGCTGAGCTGGATATTGTCACAGGTTTAGCTGCGCGATCACCCCTGTTCGAAGAAAGCGCCCTCATCCCCCAATCGCAGGACGCGGCGCTGTCCAACCAGTGTCACAAGGGCACGGTGGCTCACTAGCTTCGCGTGAAACCGTCACTCGCGCAGGATTGCGGAGGAAGGCGTCGATCATGAGGGATGTTCTAGATGTTCGCATCGAGCAGTCGCTGGTGCACGGTTCTCTCGTCAGAACTGCGCTGATCAGAGGCTGCGGGCTCGACTGCAGTCTCAGCCTGGAGATTGCGAACAAAAGGTTGCCGGCGCCTTGGGTTGAGGACGGTTTTGCCTTTCTCCTGATCTTCTTCGCCATGGAGCACGCGGCGTCGCTCCGTATCCACGCGCCGCTCAGCCCTCGGGCCTACCGCAATCTTCGCGTGCTTCAGGAGGCGTGGCATTGTCTGCGCCCTGACCTGTATCGCGTCGTGGAGATAGAACCGGACGGCATCCTGCCGCAACCTCGCGGTGATGATGCGGCTATCTCGGCGTTTTCGGGTGGCGTTGATTCGGCCTTTGTGGCTGTTCGCCACGCCAAACGCCTGCTCGGCGATGCGTGCTACCCCTTGAGAGCCGTCCTCATGGTGCATGGCTTCGACGTCCGCTACGACGACGTGGAAGCATTCGATCGGCTGTGCCACCGGACCCGCCCTATTCTCGAAGACTGCGGTCTCAGCAGCATCGTGGTTCGAACGAACTTCAGGAAGGTCATTCCTCACAATTGGGAGCGTTGCTAGGCGGCCTGCCTCGCCGGCATCTTGCAGCAATTTGCCGGGCGGTTCGGGTTCGGCATGATAGGAAGTGGAGACCCCTACAACCGGCTGGCCTTGCCAAGGGGTTCGTCGCCGGCCATCGATTACCTGCTCTCTGGGGACGGCATGGAAATCGTAAATGACGGGGCTGGGTATTCCCGCACTGAGAAGGTCGCACACATCACATCGTACCCGGTTGTGACCGATCGGGTGAAAGTGTGTTGGGAAGGCCCTCAGGCAGACCGCAATTGTGGTCATTGCGAGAAGTGCGTGCGCACCCGTCTCAACTTCCTGGCGGCTGGGGTTGAGAACCCGAAATGCTTCGATACGCCGTTCGAACTTTCGATGATTGATGGGGTGACGCCGCACAACTCGCGCCAATTGGACGAACTGAGGGCTATTCTTGAGCACGTCGAGATGCGCGGGATTGCCGGCGAGTGGGTGCAACGCTTGCGGCATCGCCTGGGGCAGTTGACACCGCAAGCCATAGGCTTGTCCGCGGAGGCGATGCCTGACCTTGCCGTACTGTAGCGCGCCCCGACGTCACCAACGTGAGACACGCCACTATCAACTGGCTAGCGATGCTGAAGCACGATGAGCCACCGGAAGTAGTCAGGCCCCGACGCTCATCTGGCTCACCATCTCGAAGAAGGCGCGCATTCGTGGCGCGTCGTGGAACACCTCGTAGCTGCGGATCCTGTCGCCAACGATCGTCCAGACGTTGCGGATCGTGGCCTCGTAGGAAATGCCGGTAGCCCTGTGCGCATAGTGAATGCGCGCACGGCACGTCCAGATACCGTCCTCGCCGGTCATTTTGAGCGGCCGATATTCGGCGACCTCGAAGTTCCTCGAGACCGCATCCAAGGCGCCCAGGATCGCTGGCTTGCCGCGCAGGGAACCCGACATCGGCCACGATCCCTGCGGCAGATGCATGATGGAGATGGCGCTGTCGTGCAGGCAGTCGCCCAGCAGCGAGAGGTCTTCCCCGGCCCAGGCCGCATAGGCCGCCTCGATGATAAGACGCTCGTTTGCGCGCATGACCCGCACTCTCGAACTCATGCCGACTGGCGGCCCGACTGGCGGCTAGTCTAACGGAACCGGCTCTGGCGGTACCCGCCCATCTATACCCCGCCAAACCATGTGCCGCGAGTGCTCTGCATCACAGCATCGCCGCTCACGCCTCGATCCGCATCCGGCTTACCATCTCGAAGAAAGCGCGCAAGCGTGCGGCATCGTGGAAGGCCTCGAAGCGTCTGATCCTGTCGTCCTCGAGCCTCCAGACGTTGCGAACGGTTGCTTCGTAGGACAGGCCGGTGGCCCTGTGGCGGTAATGAATACGGGCCCGCGACGTCCACAGACCATCGGCATCCGTGATCTTGAGTGGCCTGTACTCGAGAACCTCGAACTGCCGCAGGATGTCGCCCAGGGACCTCAGGATCGCAGGTTTGCCCCGCACCGCACCGGAGATGGGCCAGGAGCCCGGCGGCAGATGCACCACATAGATGGCATCGTCGTGCAGGCACGCGCCGACCAACGAAAGGTCTTGCGCGGCCCATGAGGCATAGGTCGCCTCAATGATAAGGCGCTCGTTTGCGCGCATGCTTGGACCCGCACTCCCAAACTTGACGCTATGTGCTGATAGCAGCCTAGCGGACCGAGACCACCCGAAGAAAGTGCAGTCGTCGTCCTTCCGTTTTATGACAAGGGGCAGTGAGGCAAAATTGCCTCTCTCTTGCCTCAATTTGACGCACCGCCGAAAATGCGGCGAAGCGCGCGCAGCGAGGCATGCACGCAGCATGAGCCCTGGGGGCGTCCAGGCCGATCGCCAGAGGACCCTTCTTGACGCGGGTTAGAGGCGTTCAGCCCATGTGGCTTCCGCGCCGACGGGTCCCATCCCGCAACAGAGCCGCAAGATACGCGCAATTTGAGTTAACGGCGAAAGCCGATCGCAAGCCGCGCCAGGCATACTATGTGGGCGAAATGCAACGAACGCTCGGACAATGCTTGTAGCCTCGATCCAGCCTGGACTGCTCCGGTGGCTCTTACGCGAGCTTTCCACCGATCAGGAGGACATGATCGCATTCGTACAAAGTCTGCCCGAGACCGATGACGAGGATGCACAGGCTCTGCTCGAAGAGCTGAACAGCCCCCGCCCGGCGGCGAGGGTTGGTCCCATCCTGGCGGACTACCAGAGGGACCGCCAGCTTCTCGGTCCCAGCGATGCCCTCCGTTTGCTCCGCATCCCGCGTGCCACTTTTTACGCACTCGTCAAGCGCGGCACTTTTCCCACTGCCATGCTGGTCGATGAGACTTGGACTGGCTGGCCGCGTGATGTCCTTCTCGAATGGGCTGACGCATCCGAGCGCAAGAGGGTGGCCAACCTATCGAGCATCGGCTACGCGCCATTCGAGCGCTACCACTCACCCAGGTCCAACCGTCGGCGCCCATAGTTTTCTCAGCACCCCATGGTGGCCGGGCCCAGTGGTCCGCTCAAGCCCGAAGATGCATGCGCAGCAGGAGAACTGTTCAATCCGCCACTCGCCAAGAATTCCTCCCTGCAGACGTTGATGCTCCATTTGTGGACCGTCAAGTTGTCCTTGAAGACTGCACGGAAGTCGAAAAAGCACGCGCCGCTGCCATCGTCGAAGTTGATGACCCGCTTCGTTCCCTTCTTGATGGGAACGACGATGATATTTTCCTCCCACTCGCTGGTCGACGTGCGGGAGCCGTAAAGCCGGAGCATATCGGAGCTGCGGTCGTTGATGATCATGACCCGCCGATCCTTCTCGTCTTTGGATTGGGCGTGCGCCAGCGGCACCGTTGCTGCAGCCGCCACGACAGCAAGCAGCCAGGAAGAAGCGATTCCCTTCATATTGGACACCTCGCCCACAGTTCGCCCCGGAGGGCGCCGCACAGGCGCGAAGTTATATTTCGCGGTTCATTGCTGGCAAAGCGCCATCTCGTTGAGTTCCCTCAGCAGGGAGCGGGCGAACCGCTCTCGCGCACATGGCCCGCACCGCGCAGCACGTCCATAAAGCTGTGGATGTCGTCTGGTGATGCGTCGCCGCGCCACGCGATGTGCTGATCGCTACGCACCAGGACAAGCTTCCTGTCGTAGCTCCGTGCTGTGGCCTCGGCGTCCACATCGAC
Source organism: uncultured Alphaproteobacteria bacterium (assembly GCA_963827545.1). Lineage (GTDB taxonomy): Bacteria > Pseudomonadota > Alphaproteobacteria > Rhizobiales > Hyphomicrobiaceae > AWTP1-13. The sequence goes on along the minus strand of CAWHBI010000044.1, from coordinate 116,803 downwards.
GATCTTGAGCGGCATGCGGCGTGCCCGGGCGGCCTCATCGATCGCAGCCAGGCCAACCGACGGGTCGAAGCGAAGGAGCGTATAGCCCGGCCCCAGCGTGTCGTAGAGCGAGGAACCATCGCGCAGCTCGAGATGCGGAGCGCGGCAGCCCGGCACGGTGGAGGGCGCGAATTCGGCCATCGTGTAAGCCGGTGGCTTTGCGTCATCGTAAATAATGATGGGCGAGCGGTCGTAGAAGTAGCCGAAGTTGAGGCCCCCGCAGCAGTACTGCTGCACGTTGAGGTCGTAGGCCGACTGGCCGATGCGCTGGCGCACATCATCGCCCTCCGGCCCGCCCAGCTCGATCTCGGGCGGTACCGCGCGCCGCTGCCCGAGGATTTTCAGCGCCATGTCCATGGCAAAATGCGAGACCTGCTCGGTGATCGGCAATCGCTCGGCCTCGTAGGCATCGAGAACATCCGGGCTCGCCCAGCCGTCGAGCGTGGCCGCCAGCAGCCATGCCAGGTTGGTCGCGTCGGCGATGCCGGCGTTCATGCCGTAGCCGGCGTAAGGCATCCACAGGTGCGCGGCGTCGCCACAGATGAAAGCGCGACCATGCCTGAAGCGGTCTGCGACGAGGCGGCGGCCGACCCAGTCCTCCTTGCTCAGCACCTCGTATTCGAAGTCGCCTCCCACGCCCAGGATGCTGCGGATCGACCGATCGCGGTCAACCGACCAGAAGTCCTCCTCCGCGCGGTTCAGATGATTGTGGATCAGCCACCTCTCGCGGCCGTCGATGGCGATCACGGTGCCGCAGCGGCGCGGATTGAGCGATAGCGTCATCCAGGCCGGAGCACCCATCATTTCCAGCAGGCGTGGCGCGCGGATGTAGGTGGATTGCACGCTTTGAATGACCGGCGTTCCCGCCAAGGTCGCGCCGATCTCTTTGCGCACCATGGAGCGCGCTCCGTCGCACCCGACCAGGTATTCGGCAGCAATCTTCAGCCTCTCGCCCGTGCCGAGATCGCGCAGCGTGGCGACGATGCCCTGCTGGTCCTGCGTGAAGCCCTCGACCGACGTGCCGTTCAGGACCGATACGAAGGACATTTGCCTGGCATGCTCGAACAGCACAGGCTCCATGTAGATTTGATTGATGCGATGCGGCGGCTCGGGCGTCGGCCACCATGTGTCCGGGCCGCCCGTTGCCGTGTAGCGGTCGCGCCGGCAGGGAATAGGAATGCGGGAGAGCTCGGGCCCGATCGTGGTGACGCGATAGGCCGCGTCATTGGGGAAGTCGGCCGGCAGACCCGCATCGCGCAGTTTCGGCGCCAGCCCGAGCCGACGATAGACCTCCATCGACCGCGCGGACACGTGATTGCACTTTACGCTCGGCGGCTCGCCGGCCTGCCGCAGCTCGGCGACAACGACCTCGATGCCGCGGCTCGCCAGGTCGATGGCCAGCGTCAGCCCGACCGGCCCGCCGCCGACAACAAGCACGCGCGTTGTGATGGATCGGCTTGCCATCGCTTCCCCGGCCGTGCCTAACTCGATGAAAATCAATGTGCGGAGGCGGCTCGGGAGGAAACATAGATGCTCCGGCCTATCACGCAAGCAGCCCTGATGCTGCTGTGGCTCCTGTTCTTGCCGTCAACGGCGCTCGCGCAATCCTATCCCAGCCGGCCGGTCACGATCATTGTCACCTTCCCGCCGGGTGGCAGCTCGGACATTGTCGCTCGGGCACTGGCACCCAAGCTCGAGGCTGCGCTGGGCCAGGGCTTCGTCATCGACAATCGCCCTGGTGCCGGGGGCAACATCGGCATCGGCGCCGTGGCCAAGGCTGCGCCCGATGGCTACACGCTGGGCATCGCAGCTGCCGGCGTGCTGGCGGTGAACCCGCACATCAACCGCAACATGCCGTTCGATCCGCAGAAGGACCTTGCGCCGATCACCTTGGTCTCGGTGATCCCGTTCGTGCTGGCAGCCTCGCAGGCGGCGCCGGTCCAGTCGCTGGCAGACGTGATCGCGCTCGCCAAGGCCGACCCCGGCAAGCTATCGATCGGGCACGGCGGCAACGGCACCGCCATGCACCTGACGGCAGCGCTCTTCACGCAGCGTGCCCAGGTCAAGATCCCACTCGTCGCCTATCGTGGCACGGCGCCAGCCACCAACGATGTGCTGGGCGGGCACATCCCGCTCGCCGTGCTCGACATCCCAGCTTCGCTGCAGCTCATCCGCGACGGCAAGCTCAAGGCCCTGGCCGTGTCGGCGGCCAAGCGCATTCCCCTTCTGCCAGAGACACCCACGTTCCAGGAGGCCGGGCTCGCGGGCTACGAATTGGTCGGCTGGTTCGGCCTCGTCGCCCCCGCCGGCACGCCGGCAGACATCATCGCCAAGCTCAACGGGGCGTTCGTCAAGGCCCTTCAGGACCCGGCAGTCGCCGAGCGCATTCGGCCGCTCGGCGCCGACCCGGTGCCCAGCACGCCGGAGGGGTTTGCCCAGTTCATCCAAAGCGAGAGCGACAAGTGGGCCAAGGTCGTGGCCGAGGCGGGCGTGAAAGCCGAATGACCAGGGCAAGCAACCTCGAAACTTCAGTATCCCTACAAGCTTGACACCGGCCCTGTATTGTCAAATGGTCTGACCAAATGGCCGATTGAGCCATGGAAGAACAAGAAAGCTTGTGGGAAACGCCCGAGGATCCATGCCTCTCGCCGCCATTGAGCCGCGCCGGCTCTATCGCCAGATCGCCGACCAGCTCCGCCAGCTCATGGACGATGGCGAGTACCCCGTGGGGGGCCGGCTGCCGACGGAGCGTGAGCTGGCGGAAAAGCTCGGGGTGTCGCGGCCGACCGTGCGCGAGGCGCTGATTGCGCTCGAGGTGGAGGGTCGCCTGCGCATCCGCGTCGGCTCCGGCATCTATGTCATCGATCCGCAGCCAGCCGCCAGCGCATCGAACCTTGCCGGCATCGAAGGGCCCTTCGAAGTTCTCAGAGCCCGTGCCTTCATCGAGAGCGCCGTTGCCGAGGAGGCCGCGCGCAGGGCGAGGCCCGAGGATGTCGAGCGCCTCGACAGCGTGCTGGCCGAGACCGCGGCGCAGCTTCAGGGTCCGTATTTGGCCTTGGACCGCCGCTTCCACACCGGCATTGCCGCAACGCTGGATAATGCCGTGCTGGTCCGTTTCGTCGGTGAGCTTTTCGACCTGCGCATGAACCCGTACTTCGAGCTGCTCGCCAAGCATACCGAAGATGCGTCGACCTGGAAGGCGGCGCACGAGGAGCACTGCGCGATACGCGATGCCGTCGCGGCAGGCGATGCGGCCGGCGCCAGGGCCGCCATGCACGAGCATTTGAAGCGTTCGCACCAGCGTTTCGCGCGCGGCTTCGGGGAGACAGCTTCGGAAGGCCGCGAGGGGGGCAGTCGACAACTTCCGTCGCGCCTGACGGCTTAGCAGATTTGCAACGGCTCAGGACATCAATCTCGAGGAGGAACGACATGAAGAAACTGAGAATGTCACGCCGCAGGTTCATGGCTACGTCGGCCGCGGCATCCGCGACGTTGATCGCAGCGCCGTTCGTGCGCACCGCCAACGCCGCCGGCAAGCTGACCATTGGCTTCTGGGACCATTGGGTGCCGGGCGGCAACAACGCATCCAAGGCCCTGTGCGAGGAGTGGGGAGCCAAGAACAAGGTCGAGGTGCAGGTCGACTACATCACCTCGCAGGGGCACAAGAACCTGCTGACCATCTCCGCGGAACAGCAGGCGAGATCGGGACACGACATCCTGGCGTTTCCAAGCTGGCAGCCGCATGGCAGCTCCCTGCACCTGGAGCCCGTTGACGACGTCATGGCGGAGCTGATCAAGCAGAACGGCAAGGTCAACCCGACCGTTGAATATCTCGCGCGCGCAAACGGACGCTGGATCGCCGTGCCGACCTGCGTCGGCAGCCAGATCAAGGGGCCGAACTCGCGCATCGACCTCCTGAAGAAGCACGCCGGCATCGACATCCTGGCGATGTATCCGGCGGGCGGTCCTCCGAAGGCGGAAGCCTGGACCTTGGACGCCATGCTGAAAGCAGCCGAAGCCTGCCACAAGGGCGGCAACCCGTTTGGCATCGGCCTGGGAACCACCGAGGACAACGTCGACACCGCCGGCGCGATCTTCCAGTCCTTCGGCGCCGCGCTGGTGGATGCCAAGGGCACCATCACCGTCAAGTCCGACCCTGTCCGCAAGGCGCTCGAGTACTATGTGAAGCTTGCCCAGTGGCTGCCGCCGGACGCTCCGGCCTGGGACAACGCCGCCAACAACAGGTATCTGATCTCCGGCAAGGGGACCCTGATCATGAACCCGCCGAGCGCCTGGGCGGTGGCCAAGCGCGACGCACCGCAGGTGGCGGAGCAATTGTGGACGCACGGCATGCCTTCGGGGCCGGCCGGGCGCTACGCTCCGTTCCTGCCCTACTTCTGGGGCATTTGGAGCTTCGGCAGGAACAAGACGGCGGCCAAGGACCTCCTCCTGTTCCTGTCGCAGAGGTCCGCGGTCGAGAAGATGGTGGACGCGAGCGCCGGTTATGACCTGCCGTCGTTCGAGAAGCTCACCGACTTCAAGATCTGGGCGGAGATCGGGCCACCCACGGGCACGCTCTATCACTACCCAAACCCGCACAACCACCAGGTCCTCGCCGTGGCGGCGCAGCCCGCGCCGCCGAAGATTGCGCACCAGGTCTACACGCAGGCGATCCATACCAAGATGGTCGTGCGCACTCTCAAGGGCGAGCCCATGGAAACGACGCTGGCCTGGGCCGAGAGCGAGCTCGAAGGCTTCATGCGCACCTAAGAAGTCCCCTCTCCCCATGTCTCTTCGGCATGGGGAGAGGGCTAGGGTGAGGGGCGGCCTCAAGCGGCACCGGAGCCTTGTGCCGCCCCTCGCCCCGACCCTCTCGTCATGGCGGAGCCATGCTTCGCATGGACGCAAGCGGGGAGAGGGAGAAGCGCGAGGTCGACGATGGTCGATGCAGTCATAGAGCGGGTCGAGGCGAGGGCACCTGCGCGCAGGCGCTCGGGTCTGCGCAGGGCCATGCAGCGCAAGTCGACCGTCGCCTTCTTCATGGCGCTGCCGCTCATCCTGCTGATTGCCTTGCTGGTCATCTACCCGGCGCTTTATTCGCTGCATCTGGCCACGCTCAACAAGTCGATGGAGCGCTTCGTCGGCCTGAGCAACTTCACCTTCCTGTTCAAGCGCGAGACGTTCTGGATGGTGGTGCGGCAGTCCTGCATATTCGCCATCACGGCCGTCATATTCAAAGCGCTGATCGGCTTTGTCGTTGCGCATTTCGTGCACAACATTCCGGCCAAAGGCCAGCGCAAGTGGCGCGGCATGCTGCTGGTGCCCTGGGTGATCCCGCCGGCCATGAGCTGCCTTGCATGGTTGTGGCTGTTCGACCCCTCCTACAGCGCCTTCAACTGGGCCCTGGCGCTGTTCGGCATTGGGCCCGTTCCCTGGACCGGCGAGGCCTACTGGGCGCGGTTTTCGGTCATCCTCATCAATATTTGGATCGGCGCGCCGTTCTTCATGATCATGTACCTGGCGGCGCTCAAATCGGTGCCCGAACAGCTCTACGAGGCGGCGGCAATCGACGGCGCCAACTGGTGGCAGCGCATCTGGTACGTCACGCTGCCGATGATGCGCAACATCATAGCCATCACGGCGCTGTTCTCGCTGATCGTCACGTTCGCCAATTTCGACATCGTGCGCATAATCACGGCCGGCGGGCCCATCGACCAGACGCATGTTTTCGCCACCTGGTCGTTCTGGCTCGGCATCCAGGGCGGCGACATACCGCTCGGCGCCTGCGTCTCGCTGTTCATGGTGCCGATCCTTGCCTTCGCTGCCGTATTCATCCTGCGCGACATCAATCGCCGGGGGAGTGAGGTGTGATGGCTGTCGCCTCTGTCAGCACCAAAAGCGCACCGACGTACGGCAGCATGAGCCACGACCGCAGGTGGGCGCTGCGCTGGTCCTACTTCTTCCTGGTCCTGTTTGCGATCTTCTTTCTGCTGCCACCGGTCTACATGCTGATCACGTCGCTCAAGACCAGCAATGAGATTTCGGCCATCACCAATCCATGGTGGGTCTACCACCCAACTCTGGAGAACTACCGGGGGCTTCTGACTTCGCCGGAGTACCTCACGTTCTTTCGCAACTCCGCCATCGTGTCAGTCGTCGTCGTCACCCTCACCATGCTGATCAGCGTGCCGGCGGCCTTTGCCCTGTCGCGCATGAAATTCTGGGGCTCTGCGACGCTGGCCACCGGTGTTTTCCTCACCTACCTGATCCCGGAGACGCTGCTGTTCCTGCCGCTCTTCAAGATGTTCGCCGTGTTCAACGAATGGACCGGCATCCAGCTGATCAACCGCTGGTGGGTGCTGCTGATCCTCTACCCGACGCTGACCGTGCCGTTCTGCACCTGGATCATGATCGGCTACTTCGCCTCGATCCCCAAGGAGCTCGACGAAGCCGCTCTGATCGACGGCGCCAGCTGGACGCAGACGCTGACCAAGATCTTCATCCCCGTGGCCCTGCCCGGGCTGATCGCCGCAATGATCTTCGCCTTCACCGTCAGCTGGGCGCAGTTCCTCTATCCGTTGGCCTTCACCACCTCGGTCGACCAGCTGGTGCTGCCGGTCGGCATCATCACTTCGCTGGTCAAGGCCGACGTCTACAACTGGGGGCAGATCATGACCGGCGCGCTGCTCGGCGCGGCGCCGCCGCTGATCATCTACGCCTTCCTGATGGACTACTACATTGCCGGGTTGACGGCCGGCGCCACCAAGGGCTGAGGAACAGATGGCGGAAGTCAGACTGAGCAACATCGTCAAGAAGTACGACGAGGTCGAAGCGGTTCGCGGTATCGACCTCGATATCTCCGACCACGAGTTCGTCGTCCTGGTGGGCCCCTCCGGCTGTGGGAAATCCACGACCCTGCGCATGATTGCCGGCCTCGAGGACATTACCGGCGGAGACATCCTGATCGGCGGCGATGTCGTCAACGACGTGCCGCCGAAAGACCGCGACATCGCCATGGTGTTCCAGAATTACGCCCTGTACCCGCACATGACGGTGTTCCAGAACATGTCGTTCGGGCTGCGGCTCAAGCGCTTTCCGAAGGCGGAAATCAAGAAGCGCGTCGACGAGGCCGCACGCATCCTCGACATCAAGGAGTTGCTCGACCGCAAGCCGAAGCAGCTCTCCGGCGGCCAGCGCCAGCGTGTCGCCATGGGGCGCGCCATCGTGCGAAACCCCAAGGTGTTCCTGTTCGACGAGCCGCTCTCCAACCTCGACGCCAAGCTGCGCGTGCAGATGCGCACCGAGATCAAGAAGGTGCACCAGCAGGTCCGCACCACCACGGTCTACGTCACCCACGATCAGGTGGAGGCGATGACGCTGGCCGACCGCGTGGTGGTCATGAACAACGGCATCATCGAGCAGGTCGGAACACCGCAGGAGCTCTATCATTCGCCCAGGACACACTTCGTCGCCGGCTTCATCGGCTCGCCGGCCATGAACTTCATCCCCTGCCGCATGGAGGAGGCCAACGGGAGCCTAAGCATCCGCATCACTGACGCGCTGTCCTTCCCGGTGCCGCCGGCCCGCGCCGAGCACTATCGCGGCCATGCGCAGAACGGCCGGCTGCTCCTCGGACTTCGCCCCGAGCACATCACCGAGGCTGGCCCGCACATTGGGCCTGGAGAAGTGCCCTTCGATGCCAATCTCGAGGTGACCGAGCCGATGGGTATGGAGACCCTGGTGTATTTCCCGCTCAACGGCACCCAGGTGTGCGGGCGGGTGAACCCCAACGCGGGCGCGCGGGACGGGAGGCCGCTCCGGCTGGCAGCCGACCTCAACAACATGCATCTCATCGACGACGCATCGGGCCGGGTGATCTGAGCCGATCGCAGCCAATCTCCAAGCAAAGCGATCCAGTCCAAGTGCCAGCAACGTCTGGTCAATCGCTGGTGTCTTATCGCACTGGAACTGGCCGACCGCTGCAGGAGGGCTTGCGGGCCCTGGGCGCTCTGCGCGGCAGCGCATTGCAGCCCTGCAAATATGATCACGGCCGCAAGATCATAAGCCTGCTTATTATAAGCGTCCCCGAAGGCAGCATTCTCAGATGTCACGCAATCTGGTCGTCCGCCGCGAGATCCTGTTTCAGCTGACCGACGTGGCGCGGGCCATGCGCACCTACATCGATCAGTGCGCGCGCCAGCACGGCATGACGCGTGCCCAGTGGGGCGCGCTCATGCGGCTCGAGCGGCAGGAGGGCATGACACAGGCGGAAATGGCCGAGTCCCTCGAGATCCAGCCCATCTCGCTCGTGCGCCTGATCGATCGCCTGTGCGACAACAAGCTGGTGGAGCGGCGCCCGCATCCCAGCGACCGGCGCGCCAACCGCCTCTATCTGACGCCCAAGGGCCGGGCCACGCTGGCCCGCTTGGTGCCGCTGGGCCGCGAGATCTCCAGTGACGTGCTGGCTTCTTTCAACGAGACCGAAGCCGGCGAGCTGCTGGAAAAACTGCTGCGCATCAAGAGCAACATTCGCAAGTCCACGGCCGCGAACGGTGCCAGGCGTCACGTCGAGGGGAGCCGTCATGCTGGCTGAGCCGCAATGTCTTGCGCGCGCGTCAGCCCATGCTGGTGCCGGCGGTGGTCGCGAGGAGCAAACCCCATGCTTTGGTGGCTCTTAACCCGACAGAGAGGTTGGTTGACAAACAGGTCCAGCCGCCACCCGCTGGCCTCGGGGCGCATCAGGCTGCCGCCGTTGCGCATGACCCTGCTGGTGCTGGTGCCGGCCCTCGTCGCATTGATGGCCCTGTCATTCTATCTTTTCGGTGGCCGCTACGTCTCCACCGACAACGCTTACATCGGCGCGCAGAAGGTGCTGATCACGCCCGAGGTCTCCGGCAAGGTCGTGCGCATCGCCGTGAGCGAGGGCCAGCTGCTCAAGCCGGGCGATGAGCTCTTTGCCATCGACGCCGAGCCCTATCGCCTCGCCGCCCAGGAGGCCGAAGCCAGGCTGGTGCGCGTGCAAAGCGATGTCGCTTCCCTCAAGGCCAACCTGGCCAGCGTGACCAGGCAGGCCGAGCTGTCGCGCGAGGGCCTGGCCGCCGCCCAAGCCGATTTCGACCGCAAGACCCAGCTCGTCGGCAACCGCATCAGCAGCCCGTCCGACCTCGACCGGTCACGGGCTGCGCTGGTGGTGGCCAAGGCCCAGCTCGAGCAGCTCGAACAGCAGGAGCGGACGTTGCGCATCCAGCTGCTGGGCGATCCGGATCTGGCGATCGAGAAGTACCCGCAGTTCGTCGAAGCTACCGTCGCCTTGGATCGCGCCAAGCGCGATCTCGCCAATACGGTGCTGCGCGCGCCCATCGCCGGCGTGGCCACGCAAGTGGCGAGCATCCAGATGGGACGCTACCTGACGGCCGGCACGGCCGTGTTCAGCGTGATCAGCAGCGACGCCCTGTGGATCGACGCCAACCCCAAGGAGACAGACCTCGCCCACGTGCGGCGCGGCCAGCCCGTCACCATCACCATCGATGCGTTCCCCGGCAGGCTATGGAGCGGCACAGTGGGGGCCATCAGCCCCGGCACAGGCGCCCAGTTCGCAATCCTTCCACCGCAGAACGCCGCCGGCAACTGGATCAAAATCGTGCAGCGCGTGCCGATGCGCATCGAGTTCGCACCCGAGCAGGACCTGCGGCGGCTGCGCGCGGGCATGAGCGCCACGGTGGAGATCGACACCGGCCGCCGGGGCAGGATCGCGCGGCTGTTCGGCGCGAGCGCGGTGGCGCAGGACCCCGATCCATGATCGCGCGGCGCACGCACGGCCTGACCCCGTCCATCCAGCGCCTGCTGATCACCGTGTGCGTGATGATGGCCACCATCATGCAGGTGCTCGACATCACCATCGCCAACGTATCGCTGCCTTACATGCAGGGCAGCCTGTCGGCCACGCTCGATCAGGTGAGCTGGGTGCTGACCTCCTACGTGGTGGCAGCGGCGGTCATGACGGCACCCGTCGGCTGGCTCGCGGCACGCTTCGGCATCAAGAGGCTGCTTCTGACCTGCGTGGCAGGCTTCACCGTCGCCTCCATGTTGTGCGGCATTGCCCAGAGCATCGAGGAGATCGTGGTGTTCCGCGTGATCCAGGGCATGTTCGGTGCCGCGCTGGTGCCGCTGTCCCAGTCGGTCATGCTCGAGATCTACCCTGTCGAGCAGCGTGGCTGGGCCATGTCGCTTTGGGGCATGGGCGTCATGATCGGACCGATCATGGGTCCGATCCTGGGCGGCTGGCTGACGGAGTACTACAGCTGGAGGTGGATCTTCTTCATCAACCTTCCCTTCGGCATCGCCACCGCGCTCGGGCTGCTGGCCTTCATGGACGAGACCGCGGAGAATCCGCGGCTGTCGTTCGATTGGTTCGGGTTTGCAGCGCTCAGCATCGGCATCGGCGCACTGCAGCTCGTGCTCGACCGCGGCGAGCAGCAGGGCTGGTTCGATGCCAACGAGATTGTCCTGACGGCGATCGTGTCCGCCGCGGGCTTCTACTTCTTCCTCGCGCACACGCTCACCACGCCGCACCCCTTCATCGCAGTCGGCATCTTCCGCGACCGCAACTTCGTGATCGGGCTCATGTTCATGTTCGTATGCGGCGTGCTTCTGATAGCGACGATGGCGCTGATGGCGCCGTTCCTGCAGGGCGTAATGGGCTACCCGATCATCGACGCGGGCGTCCTGCTCGGCACCCGGGGCGTCGGCATGGCGGCCGGCATGCTGGCGGCCGGAAGACTGGTGGTCCGCACGGACGTGCGGTTGCTGCTGGCCTCCGGCCTCGCGTGCTGCACCGTCTCGCTCTACCACTCGATCGATTTTTCGCCCGACACGGCCGTGGGTACGATCGTCTGGACGAGCATCCTGCAGGGCCTCGGGCTCGGCCTCATGTTCGTACCGCTGAATGCAGTGGCGCTGTCGTCCCTGCCGCCGGCCCTGCGCACGCAGGGCACCGCCATGTGGACGCTCATCCGCAATCTCGGCGGCTCGATCGGCGTGTCCATCGTCATCGCCAATCTCACCAACAAGACGATCCTGATGCATGCGCGCCTGGCCGAGAGCGTTACGCCTTTCAATCAGGCCCTTGCGGACCCGGCGGCAGCGATGCTCGATCCCGGCACGGATACGGGGCGCGCCCTGCTGGAGCAGCTCATGAGCCAGCAGGCCGCCATCATGGCCTACGCCAACGACTTCAAGCTGATGATGATCATGACGCTGCTGGCGTTCCCGCTGATCCTGCTCATCCGCGCGCAGCAGGCCAACCTTCAGCGTGCCCCGTCGCCGCGGCCGGCCGGCTGATCGATCCTCATCCTCCCCAGAGCAGGACGATCCTCCAGGGTAGCCAACCGCTCCGAGGCTTCGGATGCGCCGAGCTCCAGGGCCCGCTCATACCATTTGCGCGCCTCGGCCAAGTTGGGCTGAACCCCCACCGCGCGCATGCGCGCAAGCTCGCGCGGGTCATAGGTGGCGGCAAGCAGCAAGGCTCCGCGCGCCAGGCCGGCCTGAGCTGCGCGCAGGAAGAACTGCCGCGCCAGCGCGATATTGCCTTGTTCGAGATCGCGCTCGCCACGCACGATAAGCCGTTCGGCATTCTCGCGGTCCGCTGGGGTCAGAGCCAGAGGTTTGGGCCGTGGCGCAGGCGCCGCCGGCTGGGCCGCCCCCTTTTCGGTCGCGGCAGACTGCGGCACCGGTTGGATGATGAGAGCCACGCGCGCTTCCGCAAGCAGCTTGCCATCCTGTCCCACCAGGCTGATGAGGAGCTCGGACCGGCCCGAGATCGTCGCAGGCAGTTGCAAAGCGAGGCTCGGCAGGCCGACGAGCGGCACCGCCCAGGAGCCCGGGGCGATGGCCTGACCCTCCGAGAGGGAGGCTGTGGGCGGCAGCCCCCTGAGCTGGAGAAAACTGTTGCGCGGGATGGCTTCCGTGGGCGCGATATGAATTTGCAGCGGCGTCCGGCTCGCGGGTTCCGCGACAACCGTCGAGATCACCGCAATGCGCGGCGCCTGCGCACCGCTGCCCTGGGCCAATTGCAAGCGGACCGGAACATCGATTGCCGCCTGTGTGCTCGCTTGCGGTCCAGATACGGCCATGACGCCCAGAATTGCGGCGCCGACCCTTCCCCACGGCCGCGCGCGGCGCGCCGATGGACTCTGCGAAGGTTGATCTTCCGCTGGCATCGATTGTCCTCCCACCGCTGAACCCTCGAGAATTCCTGCGGACAATCCTCACTGCCGACCTTGCCTGTTGCTCCACTCCAGGAATTGCTTGAACAGCCGCTCCTGTGCGGCTGGATCGTTGGGTAAGGCACGCGCTGCCTGCTCGCGTGCCTTTGTCAGATCGATACCGCGTTGCGCGGCAGCCATCTTGTCGAGACGCTCCTGCAGGGGTCGGAACCGCTGCCAGCCCGGCACGGTGCCGGCCAGGTTCACGTCCTTCCACCTCTCATGGTAGCCCGGCTCCTTCTGCAACTTGTCGAAGCGCTCGAGCAGATAGTCGACGAGACGCGCCAGCCGCTGATGGCGATCGGTCTCCTTGGGCCAGTCATAGACGGCGAGCACGGCCGGAACCGAGATGGTCGCAATCTGTTGGCCCTGCGGGATCAGATTCGGATAGTCGGCGTGCTCGAGCTGGGCCGGCACGTAGTACTCGAGCTTGTCGGTGTACTCGACGGGCAGAAACTTGAAGCCCTCCGGCCACTTGCCCTTCAGGAACGGAGGCAGCGGCTTGGTCGAGACCCAGAAGGTGGCGGCGATCTCGTCGCTCTTGCGCATCTTCTCCATCGCCACGGTATGCGGGATGAAGGTTGCCTTCACGTCGATGCCGAGCTGCTTGAAGATGATCGGACCAGAGAAGTTCGCGGCCGTTCCAGGGGTGTTGAAGTTGACCGCCTTGCCGGCCAGTTCCTGGAGCGATGTGATCTCGGGTCTGACGAAGACATGGACCTCCGACGGGAACAAGCTCAACAGGTAGTTGATGCGGCGCCATGAACCGGCGAATTCAGGCCTGCCCTTGAAGTGGTCGAGCACGTCGCCATAGACGATGGCCGCGTCGACGCCACGCAGGTAGAGCAGGTCGTACACGTTGTCGAAGGGGCCGCGCGTGACGATCGGCAGCACGCGCATGTTGTCGCCGTCATCGAGCACGCGCGCGAGCTCCGATGCCAGCAGGAGCGGGGTACCTTCCATCCGTCCGGCGGCGAGCCCAACGGTCCAGGCGTTGATGCGCTCCTTGTGCTGCTGGTCGGTCGGAACGGCCTGACGAGCGACGGCCTTGGCGGCCGGCTTCGCCGGTGCTTGCGCTGCCGCCGGTTGAGCAAGGCTGCCGAGCACGAGCACAAGCCCCGCCAGAGAACGGGATGGGATGCACATGGAGTACGCCCTCACTACTGGAAGATGGTTACGGCTGGTCTCCTCTGATCTGTTTGATCTGGCCGGCCGAAGCGCCGCTGCAGCGGCCGGCAATCGTGGACCTCATGTTGAGCGCTACCCCGCGCCCGGTGACATGGCGTCATGGCGTCATGGTCTGATGTAGGTGTAGCCCTGTTTCTGCAGCTCAATCAGTCGGACAATGCCTGACGGCATGACCGTTGCCTCGCTCAGCAACGTGACCTCTTTGCCTTCGGCCTTGCTCTGGTTGGCCTGTGTGTTGCCGCAGGCGATGAACTTGAGGTTGGGGTTCTCGAGCGACATGACGGCGATGCGGTCCTTGACCGGGCTCTCCGAGCGCAGCAAGTGCAGCCCGTCATGGAAGGTGACGATCTCGACAGCGACCGTCTCGCCCTTTGCCTTGTAGAAGTCGATCAGGTTCTTGGTGTTGTTGAGCGCCCGGTTCATGAGGTTCTTGTCGTTGTCGCTGACCTGGATTGCGACCTTGTGAACCTTCGCCGGCGACTTGGTCGCCGCCTTCGCAGGCTTGGTCTCCGTTTGCGCCTCGACGGCCAGGGTCGGTAGCCACATCGCCAAGGTCGCTACTGCGACAGCCAAACCAACCCCACGCCAACATTTCATCGGCATTTTCCCACTCCTCAAATCAAACGCATGCTCGCTTGCATCGATGGCTCTCGCGAGCCAGGGCTGCACGTATCGACTACACTTTCAATAGATCCGCAGCCACCCCGGAGGCGATGCCATCAAAGAAGGTAAAGTCGGCGCCTCGCCTTACCGACCCTCCTCGCGGGCCGCGCGCTGGGAGCCGATCGCGTCATGCACCCCCACTTTGCACTGCCGCGCACGCGTGGACGTACGCGGCGATGCATGCCGGCAACGTCAAGTCGTAAATTGTTGGGCCTCAATGCGGCGACGCAAGGGCGGCAGCTAAGCCAATCTCTCAGCACGCTGCGCCAGCACCTTGCGGGCTATACATTCTGCATAAATCAATCTCCACGTGTAGCGCCCAAGGGAGCACCCGTGCACGCGGCGGTGAGACGGCTGCAACCTCAGTAGCCACGAGTGCGATCGACGACATTCTCCAGCTGCTCGCCGTTGCTTTGGGCGCGCATCTGGCTGAGCGCATAGCGAGCGATGGCGGCAGGCGCGCTCTCCGCAGCGTTGTGCGGGGTGATGACCACACGCGGATGCGACCAAAGCGGACTTGCCGTTGGCAGCGGCTCGGTCTCGAACACGTCGAGGGAGGCGGCGTAGAGTTCGCCAGCGTCGAGCGCCGCAGCGATATCGGCATCGAGCTGCAGGCCCCCACGCCCCGCATTGATCAGCACAGGACCTGGGAGGAGCGGGCTGCGGCCGGCGAGGGAGAGCCTGGCGACCAGGGCGCGGTTCAAGATTCGACGCGTCTTGGACGTCAATGGCAATAGCACGGCCAAGATATCGGTCTCGGCAAGGAATGGTTCGAGCTGGGAGGGACCCGAGAAGCAGCTGACCCCATCGAGTATCCTGGGCGTGCGGCTCCAGCCCCTGAGGCGGTAGCCGAAGGCTTGCAGGGCCTTCGCAGCCGCAGCGCCAAGGACACCCAGGCCCATCAGGCCAACGCGCACTTCGTGCGCGGCGGCCTCCGGCAGATATTTCCAGACCTTCCGCGCCTGCAGCTCGCGGAACTCCGTCATCCGGCGGTGATGGTAGAGGACGTTGAGGGCGATGTATTCCGCCATGCGGCCGGTCAAATCGGGATCGACGAAGCGGACCAGCGACACATCGGGCAGCGTCGGGTCATCGAGGAGCGTGTCGACGCCTGCGCCCACCGATACGATGAGCTTCAGATTTGGGAGCGTGCGCAGCAATCCAGCAGGCGGCTGCCAGACAAGCGCCGTGTCGATGTCCCCGATGTTGCCAAGCTCGGGCGCAATGCGGACGTCGAGTTCCGGATCGAGAGCGCGGGCTTCGGCCGCGAACTGCTCCGCACGCGAGCTACAGGCGATGAGAAGTGCCATGCGGCGCTCCGCCTCAAGCCTCCTCGCCCGCCTTGTTCGCGTGGGCGCGGTAGGGGCTCGCCTTGTAGGCGCCGAGGATGTGAAACTCGGTGGAGAAGAACTGCAACTCCTCCAGCGCTCGCGCCACTGCTGGATCGTCCGGATGGCCCTCGACGTCGGCATAGAACATGGTCGCCACGAACCGCCCGTCGAGCTGATAGCTCTCCAGCTTGGTCATGTTCACGCCGTTGGTCGCAAAGCCACCCATCGCCTTGTAGAGCGCGGCCGGCACGTTACGGACGCGGAAGATGAATGTGGTGACGATGAGCCCATCACTGGCCCTGGCGTAGGCGCGCTCGTTTGCCAGAACCACGAAACGGGTGGTGTTGTGCTGCTCGTCCTCGATGTCGTGCTTGAGGATCTCAAGGCCGTAGATCTCGGCCGCCAGCGAGGAGGCGATGGCCGCGAGGCCCCGGTCTCCGCTCTCCGCCACCACGCGCGCAGAGCCCGCCGTATCAGCCTCCGGCACCGGCACGATGCCCAGCTTGCGCAGCGTGTTGCGGCACTGGCCCAGCGCATGGGTGTGCGAGAGCGCTTTCTTGACGGTGGCCAGCGAGGCACCTGGCAGCGCCATCAGCTGATGGCGCACGCGCAGGAAATGCTCACCGACGATGTGCAGCCCAGCGCCCGGCAACAGGTGATGGATGTCGGCCACACGTCCCGCCACCGAGTTCTCGATCGGGATCATGGCGTAGCGGGCATCGCCGGTCTTCACGGCGGCCAGCGCGTCCTCGAAGGTGGCGCAGGCAAGAGGCTCGAGGTCTGCGAATACTTCGCGGCACGCCAGATGCGAGTTGGCCCCCGGCTCGCCCTGATAGCACACACGCCTGCCGGCCGCTGGCTTGCGTTCCGGCGCGGCCGCGCGTTTCGACTTGGCCGAGGGTTCCGGCGTTTTCAGTTTTCGATCGGCCATGGGTGCGACGCGGAAAGCAAAAGGCGCGCCCTAACCGGCAAGAAGACGGCGGGCGCGCTCGAGGTCCTCGGGAGTATTGACCTCGACCGGTACGCTGTCAACGAGCGACACGTCGATGCGCATGCCGTCCTCGAGCGCGCGCAATTGCTCGAGCCGCTCGCGCTTTTCCAACGGCGAGGGTTTGAGCGAAACGAACCGCTCCAATGCCGAACGCCGATAAGCGTACATGCCGAAGTGATGGTAAAGAGGCCCTGGGCCGTGGGGCGCCGTGGCACGCGTGAAGTAAAGAGCCCGCAGCCGGCGCGGCGCAGCAGTGGGCGTGCCCACGACCTTGACGGCGTTCGGATTGGTTCGGTCCACCTCGTCCGTGATCTCCGCCGCAATGGTGGCGATGTGGGGGCCCTTGTCGAGCAGGGGGGCGAGGCAGTCGCGCGCGAGCGTCGGCTCCATCGCCGGCAGATCGCCCTGCAGGTTGAGGATGAACTCGAACTCGGCCTCGGGATCGATCCGGTTGACGGCTTCGAACACGCGGTCCGAGCCAGAGGCGTGGTCGGCGCGCGTCATGACGGCTTCGCCGCCCGCCCCGCGCACCGCCGCCACGATCTGCTCGCTGTCGGTCGCCACCGCCACCCGCCCGACTTCCGCCGCCATGGCGCGGCGCCACACGTGCACGATCATTGGCGTGCCGCCGATATCGGCCAGCGGCTTGTTTGGCAGCCTGCTCGAGTGCAAGCGGGCCGGAATGACGACGAGAGTGCGCTGCATGGTCCTTCGCGACGGTGACAATTGGTCTCGGGGCTAGCTCCTAGAACGGACCTCAGGTCAGTTGCAAGCGCGCATCGACCCCCTATATTGGCCGCCGGTTTGCGACTGCGCGCGTGGCACGGGCGCTGGCCATCGCACGGGGACATCGCACTCGGGCACATCGCACTCGGGGACATCGCGATCCGCATGGACGGTTTCGAATTCAACAAGATCGCCGGGGCAGTGCTCACGGCCTTGCTGGTGATAGCGAGCGGCAGGACGGTGCTCGACATCGCCTTTGCCAAGCACAAGGCAGAGAAGCCGGGCTGGGACCTTCCGGTAACCGAAGTAGCCCACGAGGCGCCCAAGCCGGCGGCGCCGTTCGATGCCAAGGCGGTGCTGGCCTTGCTGCCCAAGGCCAGTGCCGACAACGGCCTGGATACCTTCAAGAAATGCCTTGCTTGCCATACCCCCGACAAGGGTGGGCGCAATTTGGTGGGTCCCAATCTTTGGGGCGTGGTTGGTCGCAAGATTGCCCAGGCACCGGGCTTTAACTATTCGGAAGCCATGAAGGGCCACCCCGGCAACTGGAGCTGGGAGGAGCTGGCGAAATACCTCCACGACCCTGCCGGTGCGATCCCGGGCAACAAGATGCTGTTTCCAGGCGTTAAGGACACCGCGGATTTGGCTGACCTGCTCGCTCACATGCGCAGGCTGGGCGATACGCCAGCGCCGCTGCCCCAATAGCGCGGCCACCGGGCTAGAAGGGTCGATCCCTCATTGTTCTTTGGCCTTTGTTGAATAATTCGCTTGGCATAGCTAGCGTTCGCAGGTCTTTTGCGGGCGCGTTCCTGGCCATTCGTTGCCGATGGACAAGGATTAACTTGGCGTCGGGTCTGCACACGGCCATATTCGACGCTAACATTGGGCAATGTGCGGCTGGCGCACACACCGCACGGTGGGAGGAAAGACGAGGCGGATGGTCCGGTATTTGAGCCTGGCGGTTGCACCAATCGCCTTTGCGCTTGTCTTTCAACCCGCCGGCGCGTCCCGCGCCGACACTTTGAAGAAGCACCACGCCCTGTCGCTGATCGGTGAGCCGCAGTACGGACCCGAATTCACGCACTTCAATTGGGTGAACCCCAACGCTCCCAAAGGAGGCCGGGTGCGACAGTGGGCCATGGGCTCGTTCGATTCGCTCAACCGGTTCCCTGTCAAGGGGAGCGCTGCCGCTGGGCTTGGGCTGATCTACGACACGCTCATGTTGTCGAGCCCTGACGAGCCCTCCACCGAATACGGTCTCGTCGCCGAGTGGGCCGCCTACCCGGAGGACTTTTCCTCGGCGACCTTCCAGCTGCGGCCCGGCGCGCGCTTTCACGACGGCAAGCCCATCAAGCCGGAGGACGTGATCTTCTCGCTCGAGGCCATCAAGAAGGCCTCGCCCCGCTTTGCCTTCTACTACAAGAACGTTACTGGCGCCGAGAAGGTCGGCGATCACCAGGTGCGGTTCGCCTTCGACGTAAGGGGCAACCGCGAGTTGCCTCTGATCGTTGGCCAATTGCCGGTCCTGC
The DNA here is from genome assembly GCA_963827545.1 of uncultured Alphaproteobacteria bacterium. Classification (GTDB taxonomy): domain Bacteria; phylum Pseudomonadota; class Alphaproteobacteria; order Rhizobiales; family Hyphomicrobiaceae; genus AWTP1-13. The sequence goes on along the minus strand of CAWHBI010000044.1, from coordinate 98,073 downwards.
CCAAGCACTTCTGGGAGAGCGCCGGACCAAGTGGCGAGCAGCGCGATCTCTCCAAATCCACGCTCGAGGTGCCCTTGGGCTCGGGGCCCTATCGCATCAAGGAGGTAGATGCCGGCCGCACCATCGTCTACGAGCGCGTCAAGGACTGGTGGGCCAAGGATTTGCCGGTGGCGAAGGGGCAATGGAATTTCGATGAGATAAGAATTGTCTATTTCCGCGACCGTTCCCCTGCCTTCCTGGCGTTCAAGGCCGGCGACCTCGATTTCTGGCGGGAATCCAGCGCCAAGTACTGGGCAACCGGATACGACTTCGACGCGGTGAAGCGCGGCCTGGTGGCGCGGCACAAGCTGCCCGTCGCCGAAGTCGCGCCTATGCAGGCGTTCGCGTTCAATGCTCGCAGGCCGCAGTTCCAGGACCCACGTGTGCGGCGCGCTTTCAACTTGGCGTTCAACTTCGAATGGGCCAACGCGAATCTCTTCTACGGTGAGTATCAGAGGGTCAACAGCTACTTTGACAACTCCGAGCTGATGGCCAGCGGCCTGCCGCAGGGTCGCGAGCTCGAGATCCTCAAGGAGGTGCAGGCCGAGGTGCCGCCCGAGGTGTTCATCAAGGAATGGAAGAACCCGGTCAACAATGCCCCGGACGACGCGCGCAAGCATCTGGCGATGGCAGCCAAGCTGCTCGCAGAGGCTGGCTACCAGCAGAAAAATGGTGTCCTGACCAACGCCGCAGGCGTGCAGCTCACGGCCGAGTTCCTGCTCAGCCAGCCCGACTTCGAGCGTATCGCCCTGCCCTACGTCAAGGAGCTGGAGAAGCTCGGCATCAAAGGCAGCGTGCGCACCGTCGACACGGCACAATACCAGCGGCGCCGCGATACCTTCGATTTCGACATCATCGTACAAACCTTTGCGCAATCGCTCTCTCCAGGCAACGAGCAGCGTGACTATTGGGGGTCCGAAGCTGCCGGCAAGGACGGCACCCGCAACGTCATCGGCATCAGGAACCCGGCAATCGACAAGCTGATCGACAAGATCATCCTGGCCAAGGATCGGCCCGATCTCGTCGCCGCCACGCGGGCGCTGGACCGGGTGCTGTGTTGGAACCACTACGTCGTGCCGCAGTGGCACACGCCCTTCGAGCGCATGGCGATGTGGGACTTGTACGGGCGGCCGGCCAAGCTGCCGTCCGCTGATCCGTCATTCCTGCGCGTGTGGTGGTGGGACGACGCGGCAGCCAAGCGCCTTGCCGATGCTCGGGGGTAGCGTCGGCAATGTGAGCAAGATGCGGGACCTCGTGATGCCGTGCCCGATCCGTTCCTGGAAGCCGGCCATCGCGGCGCTCCTTTTGCTGGTCCTGGCCTCTGCTCAGGCCGCCGCCGATGGCCCCAAACACGGCCTCTCGGCCTTCGGCGAGCTCAGGTACCCGCCCGACTTCAAGCACTTCGATTGGGTGAACCCCGATGCGCCCAAGGGTGGGCGGATGGCGATGATCGGTACCGCCGCGCGCACCACCTTCGACAGCTTCAACGGCTTCATCCTGAAGGGCGACCCCGCACAGGGGCTGGAGTTTCTGTTCGACACACTGATGACGCGGGGGCTCGACGAGCCCGACGCCGTCTACGGGCTCGTCGCGCAGTCGGCGGAGCTTGCGACAGACCGCAACTCGGTCACCTTCCGCTTGCGCCCCGAGGCCAGGTTCGCCGACGGTTCGGCGCTGACATCCGCCGACGTGGTCTTCAGCTTCGACATCCTCAAGGAGAAGGGCCATCCCAACATCCGCTCGCAGATCAAGGATGTCGCCAAAGCCGAGGCCATCGATGCGCATACGGTGCGCTATTCCTTCACCGGCGCGCTGATCCGCGATCTGCCGCTGGTGGTGGCCGGACTGCCCATCCTGTCGAAGGCCTACTACGCCACGCGCGAGTTCGATCAGACCACCTTCGATCCGCCCCTCGGCTCTGGTCCCTACAGGATCGGCGACTACAAGGCCGGTGCGTTCGTGAGCTATCAGCGCCGGGAGGACTATTGGGGCAAGGACCTGCCCGTCAACCGGGGCCGCTTCAACTTCGGGGAGTTGCGCTACTACTACTACCGCGATCGCGCCGCCGAGCTGCTGGCCCTGCAGGCGGGCGAGTTCGACCTGCGCGAGGAGTTCACGGCCCGCGACTGGATGACCGCCTACGATGTGCCGGCAGTGAAGGCGGGACGGCTGCAGAGGCTCACGCTGCCGGACGAAACCCCCTCGGGCGCGCAGGGCTTCTTCCTCAACGCGCGCCGGTCGAAATTCTCCGACGTGCGCGTGCGCAAGGCGCTCGACTACGCGTTCGACTTCGAATTCACCAACAACGCGATCTTCTACGGATTGTATACGCGCACGGAGAGCTTCTTCGAGAACTCGGCCATGAAGGCCAAGGGCAGGCCGAGCGAAGCGGAGCTGGCCCTGCTCGAGCCGTTCCGGAGCCAGCTGCCGCCGGAGGTGTTCGAGGAGCCCTACAGTCCGCCGGTTTCGGATGCCTCGGGCAAGGATCGCAAGCTCCTGGGGGCAGCGGACAAGCTCTTGAGCGAGGCCGGCTGGCAGGTGAAGAACGGCAAACGGGTCAACGCCAAGGGCGAGGTGTTGGACCTGGAGTTCCTGATCGTCGACCCGGTCTCGGAGCGCATCCTGACCAGCTATGTCGAAAACCTCACCAGGCTCGGGCTTGCGGTCAGCGTCCGCCGCATCGATGCCGCCCAGTACCAGCGCCGGCTCAAGACCTTCGACTTCGACGTGGTGACGACGCGCTACAGCTTGCGCCCCACGCCGGGCGTGGAGCTCAGGAGCTACTGGGGCAGCGACGCCGCCAAGACCGACGGGAGCTTGAACCTGGCCGGCATCAGCCATCCCGTCATTGATGCGCTCATCACCAAGGTGATAGAAGCCAAGAGCCGCGAGGAGCTCGCGGTGGCGACCCGCGCCCTCGACCGCGTGCTGCGCGCCGGCCACTACTGGGTGCCGCAATGGTACAAGGCGGCGCACCATATCGCCCACTGGGACCGGTTTTCGCGGCCGGCGACAAAACCCCGCTACGATCGCGGCGTGGTGCACACCTGGTGGTATGATGCCGCCAAGGCGGCAACGCTGAAAGACAACTGAGGCGAGCCACGTTCGGCGATGGCCAGCTATCTGCTGAAGCGCTTCCTTCTGATCATCCCGACGCTGTTCGGTATCATGCTGATCAGCTTCGCCATCATTCAGTTCGCCCCCGGAGGACCGGTCGAGCGGGTGATCGCGCAGATCTCTGGAACAGACGTTTCCGCCACCGCTCGCATCGGCGGCTCGCAAGGCGACGGCCTCTCGCCCTCCAGCCAATCCCAATCGCAGGCAGGTCAGGGCGAGGTGAGTGCCAAATATCGCGGGGCGCAGGGGCTCGATCCCGAGTTCATCAAGCAGCTCGAGAAGCAGTTCGGCTTCGACAAGCCCGCGCACGAGCGCTTCGTGCTGATGATGAAGAGCTATTTGCTGTTCGACTTCGGCAAGAGCTACTTTCGAGACGTGAGCGTGCTGCAGCTCATCAAGGAGAAGCTGCCCGTCTCGATCTCGCTCGGCATATGGATGCTGCTCATCACCTATCTCATCTCCATTCCGCTCGGCATTCGCAAGGCGGTGCACGACGGCGAAAGGTTCGACACTTGGACTTCCGGCGTGCTGGTGATCGGCTATGCCATTCCGGGCTTCCTGGTGGCGGTATTCCTGCTGGTGGTGTTCGCCGGCGGCTCGTTCTTCCAGTGGTTCCCGTTGCGCGGCCTGATTTCGGACAACTGGCACCAGCTTTCGCTGTTCGGCAAGATCACCGACTACTTCTGGCACCTCACGCTGCCGCTGATCGCCATGTCGCTCGGTGCCTTCACCACCATGACCTTCCTCACGCGCAACGCGTTCCTGGACGAGGTCCGCAAGCAGTACGTGATGACCGCGCAGGCGAAGGGCCTGGGGCAGAGCCAGGTGCTCTACGGCCACGTGTTCCGCAACGCCATGCTCCTGATCATCGCCGGCTTTCCCGGCGCCTTCATCCACGCTTTCTTTTCGGGCTCCCTGCTCATCGAGACCATCTTCTCGCTCGACGGCATCGGCCTGTTGAGCTTCGAGAGCGTCATCAACCGCGACTATCCGGTGGTCTTTGCGAGCATCTACATCCTGGCGCTCCTGGGCCTCGCCATCAATCTGCTCTCGGACTTCGTCTATACGCTGGTCGATCCGCGCATCGACTTCGAGACGCGAGAGGTTTAGGCCTTGGACACCCGCGTCGAAGACACCACAGCCGTACCGGCCACTGCACCGTTGGCTCGGGCTGGCAGGTATGACAGGTGGTGGCCGAGCTTCACGCTCTCCCCTCTCAACCGCCGCCGGTGGCGCAACTTCAAGTCCAACCGGCGCGGGCTCTGGAGCCTGCGGATTTTCCTCACGCTCTTTGTGTTCACCTTGTTTGCCGAGGTCATCGCCAACGACAAGCCCATCATCGCCGCCTACAAGGGCGAGCTGCTGTTCCCCGTACTGGTCGACTATCCCGAATCGAAGTTCGGCGGCTTTCTCGCCGTCACCGACTACAAGGACAGCGAGATCCTCGACGAGATCGAGAAGCACGGCTGGGCCATCTGGCCGCCCATCGGCTATTCCTATCACTCCATCAACAAGGACTACCCGCGCATCAAGAATGCCGCCGGCCAGTGCCTCGGTTTTCCAGGACCGCCGCCATGGTCGACGCGGGCCGAGCCGTGTGACGTGCCCGCGGCACAGATCGCGCGCTACCAGGCGATCGGCAACCGCAACTGGCTGGGGACGGATGACCAGGGCCGCGATGTTCTCGCCCGGCTGATCTACGGCTTTCGCATCTCGGTTCTGTTCGGCCTGCTGCTCACCATCCTCTCCTCCATCATCGGCGTGACGGCGGGCGCCGTGCAGGGCTACTTCGGCGGGCGCATCGATCTGGTCTTCCAGCGCTTTCTCGAGGTCTGGTCGTCGATCCCTTCCCTGTTCGTGCTCATCATCATCTCCTCGGTGCTCATCCCGGGCTTCTGGACGCTGCTCGGCATCCTGCTGCTTTTCCACTGGGTCTATCTCGTCGGCGTAGTGCGGGCAGAGTTCCTGCGCGGGCGCAACTTCGAGTACATCACGGCGGCGCGCGCGCTCGGCCTCTCCAACGCGAAGATCATGTTCAAGCACCTGCTGCCGAACGCCGTGGTGGCGACGCTCACCTTCCTTCCCTTCAAGCTCTCGGGCTCGATCACGGCGCTCACCGCGCTGGATTTCCTGGGGCTGGGCCTGCCGCCTGGATCGGCGTCGCTGGGCGAGCTGCTGGCACAGGGCAAAGCCAACCTGCAGGCGCCGTGGCTCGGGCTTGCCGCCTTCGCGTCGATCGCCGGGCTCTTGAGCCTGCTCATCTTCGTCGGCGAGGGCGTGCGCGACGCCCTCGATCCGAGAAAGACCTTCCGGTGAGGGCGTCGATGCAAGAGCACCTCGTCGACGTGCGCAACCTGTCGGTGGAGTTCCGCTCCGGCGACAGCGTGGTCGAGGCCGTCAAGGGCGTATCGTTCCGCGTCGACAAGGGGGAGATCGTGGCGCTGGTCGGCGAGTCCGGCTCCGGCAAGACCGTGTCGGCCCTCTCCATCCTGAGGCTGCTGCCCTATCCCGCCGCGCATCACCCCACGGGCGAAATCCACTTCGGCGGCCAGGACCTGCTGAAGGCCTCCGACCATGTCATGCGTGACATCCGTGGTGAGAAGATCTCCATCATCTTCCAGGAGCCGATGACCTCGCTCAATCCCCTGCACACGATCCTGAAGCAGGTGGGCGAGATCATGAAGCTGCATCACGGCCTCGACGACGCGACCGTGCGCATGCGCGTGCTCGAGCTGTTGCGCAAAGTGGGCCTCACCGACCCCGAGAAGCGACTCGACGCCTACCCCTACCAGCTGTCCGGCGGGCAGCGCCAGCGCGTGATGATCGCCATGGCGCTCGCCAACGAGCCCGATCTGCTGATCGCCGACGAGCCCACCACCGCGCTCGACGTCACCATCCAGGCGCAGATCCTCGAGCTCCTGAAATCGCTGCAGAAAGAGCTCGGCATGGCGATGCTGCTCATCACGCACGACCTCGGCGTGGTGCGCAAGATGGCCGCCCGCGTCTATGTTATGAGCGCGGGCAAGATCGTCGAGGAAGGGCACACGGCGGACGTCTTCGAGCGGCCGCAGCACGCCTACACGCGCCACCTGATGTCGGCGGAGCCCAAGGGCCGTCCGCCGCAGCCCAGCCCCGGCTCGCCGGTGGTGCTCGAGACCGACAACCTCAAGGTCTGGTTTCCCATCAAGAGGGGCATGCTGCGCCGCACCGTCGACCACGTGAAGGCGGTCGACGGCCTCTCCTTGAAGCTGCGCGCCGGCGAGACCATCGGCGTGGTCGGCGAGTCGGGCTCCGGCAAGACCACGCTGGGCCTCGCCCTGCTGCGCCTCATCTCCTCGCAGGGGCCCATCGCCTACGTCGGCAAACGCATCGACGCCCATGGCTCGAGCGCCATGCGGCCCCTGCGCAAGGAGATGCAGGTCGTCTTCCAGGACCCCTACGGCTCGCTGTCGCCGCGCCTCTCCGTCAGCCAGATCATCGAGGAGGGCCTGATCATCCAGAGCCCCTCCATGGGCCAGGTGGAGCGCCGCGCTCGCGTCGGCGCCGCGCTCAAGGAGGTCGGCCTCGACCCCGACGGCCAGGATCGCTATCCGCACGAGTTCTCGGGCGGCCAGCGCCAGCGCATCGCCATCGCGCGTGCAATGGTGCTGGAGCCCAAGTTCGTGCTGCTCGACGAGCCGACCAGCGCGCTCGACATGTCGGTGCAGGCGCAAATCGTCGACCTGCTGCGCGACCTGCAGAAGCGGCACGACCTTGCCTACCTGTTCATCAGCCACGACCTCAAAGTGGTACGCGCACTGTCCAATTACGTCGTGGTGTTGAAGAACGGCAAGGTGGTCGAGGAAGGCCCGTCCGATCAGATCTTCGCCCATCCGCGCGAGGCCTACACCAAGGCGCTGCTGGCGGCGGCCTTCGAACTGACCGTTGCGCACCGCGCCGCGGTTGCCACGTAGCTCTCCTGAGTCCGCATCGCCAGATCGGGTTGCTCCAGGCGCGGCGGCTTTTGTCGTCCGTCACCGTGATGCGGAAGTAGCCGTCATCCCCGAAGGGATCGAGCGCAAGCGTCGCGCGCGTGAGTTCCTGGCCGTGGACGCTGCGCGAGCCGGTGCCGGAGCCGGCCACCGTCACCGAGATTGCCGGCGAGCAGGCGACCATGACTTCGCTGCCATTGATCGTGATGTCGTCGATCTGCGGGCCCTGGCTCGAATAGAAGTCGCCGCGCTTGAGCGCTTCCAGCAGCAGCTCCGGCTCCAGCGCCTCGGCCTTCACCATCACCCAGCCGCCGCCGGCGTCGGGAGTGGCGAAATGCGCATCGTCGGCGGCATAGGCATGGAGCCGCTTACCCGCCGCCAGCATCTCCTCGAGCACCACGAAGCCGTCGCCGCGGTCGCAGTCGATGGCGCAGCCGTGGTTGTAGACCTCGACCGCGTGCGCCAGCGGCAGCGACAAGGCATCCTCGGGCGTGAGGCCGTACCACTGCGGGTGCGCGATGCCGAGGAACGCGCCCGCCTCGTGAGCGCGGCGGCTCATGGCCTGCATCGTCTCGCCGCTGGTCCACGGCGCAAAGTCGAGCGGCAGGCCGACGGCGACGACGTGCCAGTCGTGGCCCTTCGAGGTCACTGGCGCATGGATCTCGGCGCCCAGCAGCGTCGTGAACCTCTTCGATCGAAAGGCCCTCGTGTCGGTGACGGGATAGTCGTAGACCGCCCAGAAATGATCGGTGATCGCGAGGAAGTCGTAGCCGGCGTGACGGTAGAAAGCGGCGACCGCCTCGGGCGGCAGCCTACCGTCCGAGCGCGTGGAGTGCGTGTGCAGGTTGCCGCGCCAGAACCGCCCGGCACGCGCAAACGGCGCTATCTCCATGTCTGCCTCCAGTACTGCGGTCTCGCTCACTCTCGAATATGGTGCCTGGATGCGGCAAGCCCTACCGGCTCGCAGCACCTCGAGCCCCGCCGCAATCGCCGGCGAGGGTGCGACGGGTACGCGGGTGCCTCGTCGGCAACCGCGGGGCCTTGCGGCCCCAGGAGGCCGTGAGACCTCCTCGGGACCCTTGCGGGTCCTCTGGGACCTCGCGGTCCCGGGGGTTGCCTTACGGCACCCGCGTGCGGCGATTTGTGTCCCGCTGCAAGCTTTGGCGTTCCGCTCGCGCCAATAAGAGCTTCACGGTCGGCCTTGAGCCTTTTGGGCGGTCGCCGGCTCGGCGCCATTGCTGGTGCTCTGCCGGAAACGGTCGCAGCGGGCCTCCTGGACCTCGAGCCATCTCGCTCTCCTTCCAGGCGCCGGTCGCTTGCACGTGAAGGACGGATGCGCATTTCACGTCCCGTCGCAACAAGCGACGCGCGCATCATCACACGGCGCGGTGAGAGCGGGGATAAGCACTATCCGCATCGCCTTCACGCCATCTGCAACCAGCGTTAACGCGCCCCGAAGGTAGGGCGCAATAAGGCGACAGCCGCATTGCGCCGATCTACGCGAACCGCAGCACGCCGCCGCTCGTGGAACACGTCGCATCGGTGCAATGCGCTACCGCTTATTGCACCCTACTTTGCCTCGACTGCAACGTGGCGGCCGAACCGTAAATCCTGCTCAGCCGGCCTTCGCCAGCGTGCCCACGTAGTGCAACGCGATCTCGCGAGCATGCGGGCGATCGCGGTGCTCGATCAGGTAGATGGCCTGCCAGGTGCCGAGCACGGCCTTGCCGGCCATGACCGGAATGCCGAGCGTGGTCGACGTCAGCATCGATTTGATGTGCGCCGGCATGTCGTCCGGCCCCTCGATGCCGTGGCGGTAGCGCGCGTTGCGGGGCCCCGTGCGCTCCAGCGCATCCATGAGATCGAGCAGAACGTCGGGGTCGGCGTTCTCCTGGATCGTCAGGGACGCCGACGTGTGGCGGATGAACAGGGTAACCAGTCCGTCGCGGGCACCTATGGCGTGGAGCCAGCCCTGGACCGCGGCCGTCACGTCGGTGAAGCCCGGACGCTTGGTCTCGATCGTGATGCGATGATGCGCCTGCTCGAGCACGGGGGCAACGCTCCAGGTTGCTGCCATTGGGGCACGCCGATCGGGGACTGCCCTTGGCACCCGTTCTGCGCCCTGCGCAGGCACGAATCAACACTGCACACCTGTTCCCACTTGTCCAACCGTCGCTATCGCACAAAGTCCGCCCGCCGCTTAACTAAAACTTTACGGCCGGTTGCCACCTTGGGCACGCGAGCTTTCGATCTGGTGCCGCGTCACGAGCAAATCGCGCGCGCCCTTGCCGGCATGAACGAGGCGGACCGCTGGCCGCTTTGTATGCTCTGTCGACACGTGCCGGGCCTGCGCATTTGCCCACCGCTTCCGGTTGCAGGGAAATGCCATGCCGTCTTCCGATCGCTTCGAGCCACGGCAACATCCTCGTCAGCACCAGCCTGGTGCCGGCGGACCCGTGGCTGGTGCGGACGTGATGGGCGCACCCAAGGCGGGCGCGGCGGCTGGCCATCGGGTCCAGCACTTCGATCCGAGCCAGCCTTGGGATGCGGAGGCAGCCGAGGCGCTGACACGCCTGTACGAATCCGACGAGGGCAACCTCCTCAAACAGTACCAGGGCGACCGCAGGCAGCCCTCGAACAGGCAAGCGCCTGCCTCGGCACCGGCCAATACAGATGGGGCCAATACAGGATGGGGCCAGTACAGGCGGGGCGAGCGATCGCGTCTGGCTGGAGGCCCGACTTGCCGATATCGCACAGAAGCTGCAGGGCTCGCTGGCGGGTCTCAATCCGGACAAGTCGTTGGCGTCCTTCAACCGCCGGCTCGACCGCATCGAGGAGCGTTTCGGCGAGGCCTTGAGCCAGGTGGCGCAACGCTCCGATCTTGAAGGTCTGCGCCTGATCGAGGCGCAGGTGCTGGAGCTGGCAGCCCACGTGGAAGAGACCCGCGGCCGGCTCCACCGCATCGATGCCATCGACGACAATGTCCGCGCGCTTGCGAGCCGGCTCGACGAGGGCGGCAACCAGCGTCTCGAGGCCTTGGAGAAGCTGCTGCAGGATTACGTCGCCGAGTGGCGGCGGGGCGACGAGCGCACGACCAGCACACTGCGCACGCTGGAGGATGCCGTTACCCGCATCGGCGACGCGGTCGACGCGATCGAAGCATCCAAGCCGGCACCCGACCTGTCGCTGGTAATGCTCGGCCGATCCGACCACGACGATCCCCATCGCGAGAGCGATCCGCTTGCCCAGATCTATGCCGAGGGCGAGCGGGCACTGGCACCCAGGTGCTATCGCTCCACGCTCGATGCCGCCGACTACGCGCCCAAGCCCGCGCCGGCCCCAGAAGAGGCGGTCGCGTCGGCGCTCCTGGCTGTCCCCGGCGAGCGGGGCGCGCCACCTGCCGACGACGCCGACGCGGCGAGACCTGCCTCCCGGATGCCGCCACCGGCACCGCCGGCCCCCGCGCCGGATCGGCCTGCGCCCTCTACAGAAGGCCAACAGGCCAAGCCAGCTGCCCAGGACCTGGCTCCACCGGCATTCCGCGCCCTGGCCCTGCGTGCCAAGCTCCGGCAGGCCCAAGTCCTGGACGCGGAGGCGGCTGGAGATGAGCTGCCAAGTTCCCCGCCGGTTGCGCTGGACGGCGCGGCGGCCAAGTCCGGCACGACCACCCGGCCGACGCGATCGGGCCTGCTGCTGGCTGCGGGCGTGGTCCTGTTCGCCGCGGGCGGCTATCTCGCCGTCGACGCGTTCATGTCGGCAGGATGGAACCCCCGCGGGCCCGGCCGGATCGAGCGAGGCGCGCTTTCCCCCGATGCCAAGTCGGCCTTGGGCGAGCCCAATGGGCAGGCGGTCGATTTATCTCCGGCCACGGACAGCAACGCTTGGCAGCGTCCCGACGCCCAGCAGGAGGCCGGGCGGCCGCCCTCGGCTCCGCCTTATCGCCAGCCCATGCCCGAGACCGGTGACCTGACCGAAAATGCGCCCCCCGCGCCCCGCAATGCGGTGCCGGGCATGGGAAGCGCGCTCGCTGCGGCCTTCCGCGCCAAGACCGAAATCAAACCGCCGCCCGCCGAAACCGCCGCGATCATACGGCACGATGCGCCCGGCCAGGACCCGCCGGCGTCGCTGCGCTCCGTAGCGCTGCCGATGGCGATCGGCCCAGCGTCGCTGCGACAGGCGGCGCAGCGCGGCGATCCGATCGCCCAGCAGGAGGTCGCGGCACGCTACGCCGCGGGGCAAGGCGTCGGCCAGGACCTGCAGCAGGCCTTCCAATGGTACGCGCGTGCTGCCATGCGCGGCCTGGCTGCTGCGCAGTATCGCCTGGCTGCCCTGCACGAGCGCGGCCTCGGCACGGCCGCAGACCCGGAACGGGCCAAGGTGTGGTACGCGCGCGCGGCCGAGCAGGGCCACGTCAAGTCCATGCACAATCTCGCGGTTCTCAGCGCACGGGGCAGCAGTCCTGATTTCGCCACTGCGGCCAAGTGGTTTGGGCAGGCGGCTGCCTTTGGCCTGACCGACAGCCAGTTCAATCTTGCTGTCCTCCACCAGAACGGCATCGGGGTCTCGAAAGACCTGCGACAGGCCTACCAGTGGTTCGCACTGGCTGCCCGAGGCGGAGATAGCGAGGCGGCTGGCCGCCTCACCCAGGTCAAGGCCCAGCTCGGCGCCGTCGACCTGCGCGCCGCCGAAGAGATGGTGGCGGCCTGGAGACCCAGTGTGCCCGATGCGACCATCAACGAGATGCCACCCGCCGCCCTGGCCACCGGTCAATAGCCAGCCGCCACGTCTCGATCTGGGCAAGGTCATTCAATCCGAAGCGATCCGCTCCAGAGCAAGATCGTTTCTGATCGAAGCGCTTCGCTTCGATCATGGAACGTGAATCTTGCTCTCAAGTCTATGATTGGAGCAGGATTCACGCTTCGGCCGCCACGTCTCGACCTGGGCAAGGTCATTCAATCCGAAGCGATCCTGCTCCAGGGCTGACGCAGCGGTGCGTCAGCGCCGCATGTCCCCCGTGAATTCTTGTCTGAACTCGGCAAGCCGCAGTTTTTCGAACCATCCAGGCTTGCAATTCACAGCCACTTGGTGTCCCTATCGCCTTGCGGGACGTTCGCGGCCACACGGGCCAGGAGTCGCCGGGCAAGCCCCAGGCAGACAAGAGCACCAACCTCCTGGGCCGGCGCGGGGTTCGGCGCCGACGCCGTTGGAGCGGGGTCCGTCATCGAGCTGACGGCGTCGCCAGACGCGCCGAACGCGCCGACACGAACCTTGCCATTGGGGTCGCGCCGTGCGGCAGCCGGAGATGCCTTCGTGCGCCGCAGCCTTGTCGACGTGGGTTGCATGCATTTCTATCTGCCCGTCGCCGAAATGTCGGCGAACATCCTCGTATTCCTCGCCATGGGCGGAGCGGTCGGCTTCCTCTCGGGCATGTTCGGCGTCGGCGGCGGCTTCCTGATGACGCCACTGCTGATCTTCGCCGGCATACCGGCCGCCGTCGCCGTCGGCACCGAGACTGCGCAGATCCTCGCTGCATCGGTGTCGGGGGCGCTGGCGCAGTGGCGGCGCCGCAACGTCGACGTCAAGATGGGCGTGGTGCTGCTGGCCGGCGGCCTCTTTGGCTCCGTGTTCGGGGTGCAGCTGGTGGCCACGCTGAGGCGCCAGGGCGTGTTCGATTTCTTCGTGGCCGCCTGCTACGTCACGTTCCTCGGCGTGATCGGCATGCTGATGCTGATCGAAAGCACCAACACCATGCGCAAGGCCCGGGCTGGCAGCATCATCTCCGGACGGCGCTCGGGCCAGCACAACTGGGTGCACGGCCTGCCTCTCAAGATGCGGTTCACCCGCTCCAAGCTCTACATCAGCGCCATCCCGCCCCTGCTGCTCGGCGTTTTCGTGGGCCTGCTGGCTGCCATCATGGGCGTCGGCGGCGGCTTCATCATGGTGCCGGCCATGATCTATCTGCTGCGCATGCCCACCAGCATCGTGGTTGGTACTTCGCTGTTCCAGATCGTGTTTTTGACCGCGGCGACCACCGTGCTGCACGCTGCCCAGAACCAGAACGTCGATGTCGTGCTGGCTGTGCTCCTGATGGCCGGCGGCGTCGTCGGCGCCCAGTTTGGGGCAGCTGCCGGCCAGCGGCTCAAAGGCGAGCAGCTGCGCTTCCTGCTCGCAGCCTTCATCCTCGCGGTCTGCGCGCGCTTCGCCTGGCAGCTGATTGCGAAGCCGGCGGACCTCTATTCCCTGGGCGCGGCGGGAGGCGCGTGATGGTCGACCGCAACCAACGCCATCGCCTTGTCGCAGCAATGGCCGCGCTGTTTATCGGCCTCCTCGCGCTCCTCGCCACTGACGCCAGCGCGCAGCAGCGGCGCAAGGGGCCGCAGCCGGTGCCCAAGGAAGCCACGAGCACCAGGGAGCCCGACGTCAAGCGCGAGCAGCAACCCGGTGCGAAGGAGTCCGTCGAGGCCGACGTGTCCGCGCGCAACATTGCCGTGACCGCGAGCTTCAACGGCACGGAGATCGTCATCTTCGGCGCCATCGACGGTAGCCAGCAGCCGAGCCCGGAGTCGGGGTACTACGACGTCATCATCGTGGTCGAGGGCGTGCCGGGCCGGGTGGTCGTGCGGCGCAAGAACAACGTGGCCGGCTTGTGGCTCAACACTGCTTCCGTCGCCTTCGACAATGTGCCGAGCTACTACGCCGTGGCCTCCACGCGGCCGATCGACGAGGTTGCGCCCGAAGAGTTCAGGGCGCTGCACGGCATCGGGCTGCAGCACATCAAGTTCACTCCGGCCGTCGGCCAGAGCCATCCGCTTTCCAATGAGGACCTCCAGGATTACCGCGACGCCATCATTCGCCTCAAGCGCAACAGCTTTCTTTACAAAGACAGCCAGTACGGCGTGACTTTCACTGGCAAAAGCATATTCCGCGCCAGCATCGTGCTGCCCGCCAACGTCACGGTCGGGCCGTTCGACACGCGGGTCTATCTCTTCCGCGAGGAGAAGCTGCTCAGCAAGTTCCAGGTCCGCCTCACGCTGGAGCGGGAGGGGCTGGAGCGGCACCTGCACGCCTTCGCTTTCCGCCTGCCGACGCTCTACGGTTTCATGACGGTGGCAATCGCCGTGGCGGCAGGGCTGATCGCATCCACGGTGTTCCGCAAGAGCGCGCATTAGCAACGGGCCGGAAACGGCAGATACAGGCGCGCCGACGGCCCTACCCGTCATCCCGGAAGCCGAGCCCAGCGAGGCTATCCGGGACCTGCGGCAGGCGATGGGTCTCGTGGCAGATCCCGGCTCTGCGCAGGCGCGCCTCTGGCGCGACTGCTGGGCCGGGATGACGGGTGGATTGTCGGGACGGCGGCCTCAGTCCCCGCACAGGAAGCGCGTCGCCACGGGATAGAGCCCCTCCTGCCCCAGCATCCACACGGCGATGCCGTCGTTGCCGAACAGCGGCTGGAAGGCGTCGTCGAGCACGTTGAGGCCGCCAGCGAAGGCACCGAAGGCCGGCATCACCAGCCGGCGTCCATTGCCGACGAAGCAGGGCCGCCGGATCGAGTAGCCGTACATGGAAAGGCGCGCGGCCGGGTGCATGTGCCCAGCAATCTCGTGCGTTATGCAGCCGTTGGCCGGCTGATGCCTGAGCGCGATGCCGCCAATCTCGAGGTTTCCGCACATGCGGCCGCCAAGCCGCGACCCGACATCTGGATCGTGGTTGCCCGCCAGCCAGAGCCACTCGCGATCCTCCTGCATGATGTGCAGGACCTCCAGATCCTCCGCCGCCATGCGCTGCGCCGCGCCGACATCGTGCAGGCTGTCGCCCAGCGCGATGACCCGGGCCGGCTCGTAGCGGTCGATCGCCTCGGCCAGCCGCGTCAAGGTCTGGCGCGTGTCGTAGGGCGGCAGCAGGGTGCCGTTCCTGGCATAGGATGAAGCTTTCTCCAGGTGCAGGTCGGCGACCAGCAGGGTCTGCTCGCCCGGCCAGTAGAGCGCGCCGGAGTTGTCGGCGATCAGCTGCTTGCCGCAGACCGCCACCGGCTGCGATACCGTCTCGAGCAGGTGAAAGCGTTCGGGCTTCAGCTCGAGCATGCCCTATCCTCTCTGCATGGCCTCCCGCACGAGGTCATCGGCGGCTGCGCGCAGGATGTCCTCGGCCAGTCCGCCCCCATACACCAGCTCGCGGCCGATCTCCAGCAGCACCGGCACCGCCAGCGGCGAGACGTTGGAGAGCGCCTTGTAGCGGATTCTGCCCCTGATTCGCTTGAGGAAATCGCCGAGCCGGCCGATATCCAACAGGCCTGTCGCCGCATCCGCCCAGGCCGCCTCGAGCAGGATGTGGCCGGGATCGTGCTTGCGCAGCACGTCGTAGATGAGGTCGGAGGAGATGGTGACTTGCCGCCCGCTCTTGGCCTTGCCTGAGGCTTGGCCAGGGTGGCGCCGCTCAATCAGGCCGGAGATGACGGCATTGATGCGAAACGTGCGCTTCATGAGGCTCGACTCGGCGAGCCAGGCATCGAGATCGTCGCCCAGCATGTCCTCCGCGAACAACTCGGCCATGTCGAGCCGCCTCAACGCGCACGAGCGCCGCCATGTCGCCGATGCTCCACACGGCGAGCGCGTAGTCGTTGGCCACGAACCCGACGGGCTTGGCGCCGATGCGATCGAGCCGCCGGGTCAGCAGCATGCCGAGTGTCTGGTGCGCCAGCCGGCCCTCGAAGGGGTAGACGACCAGGAAATGCCGCTGCCCGCGCGGGAAGATTTCCACCAGCACCTCGGCCGGATCGGGAATGGCGGAGCGCTCCGCCTGGATGCTGAGCCACTCCTTGACGGGATCGGGCAGCGCGCCCCAGTGGCGGGGGTTGGCGATCATCTTGCGCACACGCTCGGCGAGATGGGTGGAGAGCGGGAACTTGCCGCCCTCGTAGGAGGGTATGGTCGGATCGGGATCGGTGGTGCGGGTGACGAACGCATCGGTGTCCTGCAGGCCTTCGAAGCGCAGCACCTCGCCGGCGAAGGCGAACGTGTCGCCGACCCTGAGCTGCTCGATGAAGTATTCCTCCAGCTCGCCCAGCACCCGGCCGCCCATCAGCGGACGCGGGGTTCCCGGCCTGTGCCTGGCCGCGCGGCGGCCCACCAGCCGGATCTTGATCATCGGCGCCTCGACGATGGTGCCGGCATTCATCCGATACTGCTGCGCGAGGCGGGGATGGGACAGCCGCAGCCGCCCGTCGCCGGTGGGGCGCAGCCGCGCATAGCGCTCGTAGGCGCGCAGGGCGTAACCACCGGTGGAGACGAAGTCGACGATGCGGTCGAACTGGCGGCGCGTGAGCTGCGCATAGGGCAAGGCCGAGCGCACCTCGCGATAGAGCGCCTCGGGCCGGAACGGGCCGGCGCACGCGGTGCCCCAGACGTGCTGGGCCAGCACGTCGAGAGCGCCGGTGCGGGTGTACTGGGTGTCGTGGGCGCCGGCGGCCGCCGCCTCGATGGCGGCGCGGCATTCCAGCACCTCGAAGCGGTTGCTCGGCACCAGCAGGGCTCGCGAGGCCTCATCGAGACGGTGATTGGCGCGGCCGACCCGCTGGATCAGGCGGCTCGCCCCCTTGGGTGCGCCAACATTGATGACGAGGTCCACGTCGCCCCAGTCGACGCCCAGATCCAGGGTGGAGGTCGCCACCACTGCCTTGAGCGCGCCGGCCGCCATGGCAGCCTCCACCTTGCGGCGCCGCGCGGCATCGAGCGAGCCGTGGTGCAGGGCGATCGGCAGGCTGTCCTCGTTGGCGCGCCACAGCTCCTGGAACAGCAGCTCGGCCTGGCTGCGCGTGTTGACGAACACCAGCGAGAGGCGGTTGGCCTTGATGGCGGCGTAGATCTCGGGAACCGCATAGCGCGAGCTGTGGCCGGACCACGGCAGCGGCGCCTCCGTCTCCAGCATGCCGATGTCGTGCGGCGCCCCGCCCTGCACGGTGAGGACGTCGGACAGGTGCATGGCGCTTCCGGCTGTCTGCGGCACGAGATAGGCGCATAGCTCGCTCGGCCTCGCCACCGTGGCGGAAAGGCCGATGCGCACTTGTCCGGGCGCCAGGGTGGCCAGCCGCGCCAGATCGAGCGCCAGCAGATCGCCGCGCTTGGTGGGCGCCAGCGCGTGCAGCTCGTCGAGGATCACCGTATCGAGGTCGCCGAACAGATACGCCGCGTCCGGATGCGACAGCAGCAGCGTCACCTGCTCCGGCGTGGTCAGCAGCATGTCGGGCGGGCGCCGGCGCTGGCGCGCCTTGCGGGCAACCGAGGTGTCGCCCGACCGCGTCTCTACGCGGATGGGCAGGTCCATCTCATCGAGAGGCACCAGCAGGTTGCGCGCGACGTCGACGGCCAGTGCTTTCAGCGGCGACACGTAGAGCGTATGGATGCCGGCGCTCTCTTGCCGTTTGCGTTGCGACAGCGCCACCAGGCTCGGCAGGAACCCGGCCAGCGTCTTGCCCGAGCCGGTGGGCGCGATCAGCAGGGTGGAGCGGCGAGCCTCGACCTGCTGAACCAGCCTGAGCTGGTGATCCCGGGGCGTCCAACCGCGCACGCCGAACCAGTTGAGGAAGGCGGGCGGCAGGGTGACCGCGGGCGGCTCGGCCGCGCAGGGCCGATCGCGGCTCCGCCTGGCGCAGCAGACTTGCGGGGGTCTTCTTGCTGCGCATGAGACGCGTGGACGCTTCGGGCTGTTGCTGCGGGAGGGGCTATGCTAATCCGAAATCGGGCGCCAATGCGCCATCGGGCATTTGGAGATGCGCCATGGATCGACGCCAGCTCTTCGGCGACAGCGTCGCCGGCACAGTGATCCGGCTCATCCTGCTATCGGTGGTGGTGGGCATTGTGTTCTCCGCCCTGGGCATCAACCTCTTCAACATAGTCGAGCGCCTGCAGCTGCTGGTGCGGCGCATCGCCGACCTCGGCTTCGACGCGTTCCACTGGGCATTCAACTATTTCCTGCTCGGCGCTGTCGTCGTCGTCCCGATCTGGCTCGTGGTGCGGCTCCTGAAGCGCGATCCGAAGGCGTAGCTCCACCGGCCATCCCCTCGATCAGCGGATTGCACGCGTGCGCCGTAGAGCGCACGCTGTAGGACATGCGGCGCTGGACCTGCGCTGGGCGCGAGGAGGGGTTATGGTGCACGCGAAATCGATCATGCGCGGCAGACCCGCCATTGCCGCCGCCCTGCTGGGCGCCGTGATCCTCCCCCATGCGCCCGCCGCTCAGGCCCAGACCGCGCCGGTCGTCAGGACCCGGGCAGGCGAGGTCCAAGGCGTGGCCGAGCGGGGTATAGCCGCCTTCAAGGGGATCCCCTACGCGGCGCCGCCCGTCGGCGACTTGCGCTGGCACGAACCCAGGCCCGCCGCCGCGTGGCAAGGCGTGCGCAAAGCCGACACGTACGGCAACGCCTGCATGCAAGTGCCGGGGCTCTCCCTGAAGAACGGCGGCGATCCCGGGCCGCTCAGCGAGGACTGCCTCTATCTCAATGTGTGGACGCCGAAGCCCGATGGCTCCGCCAGGCTGCCCGTGATGGTGTGGATCCATGGCGGCGCCTTCATGTTCGGCTCGGGAGGGCTGAACCTCTACAACGGGGGACCGCTGGCGAAGAAAGGAGCCGTCGTCGTCACCATCAACTACCGCCTCGCCCAGCTCGGCTTCTTTGCGCATCCCGCGCTGGAGAAGGACCATCCCGGTGGTGCCGTCAACTTCGGCCTGCTCGACCAGATCGCCGCGCTGCAATGGGTGCAGCAGAACATCGCCCAGTTCGGCGGCGATCCGAGGAACGTGACCATCATGGGCCAGTCCGCTGGCGGCAAGAGCGTGCTTGCCCTGTTTGCGTCACCGCTGGCACGCGGCCTGTTTCACCGCGGCATCGCGCAGAGCTCCTACGCGGTTCCGGACAACACGCGCGCCAAGGCGCTCGACATCGGTGTCAGGGTGGCCGACGCGCTGGGCTTGAAGGGAGCCAAGGCGACGGCCGCGCAACTGCGCGCAGTGCCGGCAGAGAAATTCGCGCAGCTCAAGGGGCAAGGCTTGTCCAACTCGCCGATCCCGATCAGTGGCGACAAGGTGCTGCCGCAGTCCATTCAGGACACTTTTGCGGCGCGCAGGGAAGCGCGGCTGCCACTGATCGTGGGCAACACCAGTGACGATGCGAGCGTGGTCGCGGCCTTCGGCATCGATGCCGCGGCAGTTCTCAAGCGCCTCGGGGCTGCGGGCCTTTTCGTCAAGGTGCTCTACCCCAGGGTCAGGGACGACCGCGAGCTGGCGCGCCAGGCGACGCGCGATCTCTTGTTCACCATGCCCGCGCGCTGGATCGCGGACCGCCATGCCAACCGCGCGCCGACCTGGCGCTACTACTTCGACTACGTCGCGGTGAAAGACCGCGCCAAGCATCCCAAGGGCGCGCCGCACGGCGGCGAAGTCGCCTATGTCTTGAACACGGGCGACATTTTCGAGGAGACGAAGGACATCTTCACCGACAGGGATCGCGAGGTTGCTCGCCGCGTGAGCGACTATTGGTTCGGTTTCGCACGCACCGGCAAGCCTGCCGCACCAGGAGCGCCCGCGTGGCCCGACCACCGGGGCTGGCGGGACAACACCATGCTCCTGGGCGAGACGGCGGCGGTCAGGAGCCATTTCATGAGGACCCGCCTGAATATCCTCATGGGCGCCAGCAACATTCTCGGCAGGGTCTTGAGCCGCAAGTGACGGGCGAGGCCTAAGCTTTCCGCCGGATGCGCCACACGAACGCCTCGTCGCCCCAGTCGCGCCGCGCCAGCACCTCCAGCACGAGGAATCGATCGTGCACGGCGAGCGCGCCTTCCAGCAGGCCGTTCCAGGCTTCGAACACTGCGGGAGACAACGGCTCCAGTCCGCGCATGAGCCGCCACGCTGCACGCCTGACAACAACCGCGCTGCCATCCTTGGCGGCAGTGGCTGCATCGCCCTCGCCGGCCGCCAGCCGCACCATGTACGCGCCGAACGCATCGGTGCCGCCGCCGCTGACGCCAAGCTGCGCTGCCGTCTCCGTGTAGAGCTGTGCGCCGATCAGCTTGCCTGTCACGCGTCCCAGGTGCGCCGCCTCGGCCGGCCCGAAAATCTCCACCAGCCGCGGCAGCCCTGAGCGGATGTATTCCATCGCATAGTTGCGCTGGGCCTTGGCGAGACGCTCCGGCGGCCAGTCGGACCCAGGCAGCGTCGGCGCCGCGGCCGCATCGAACGGCGGCGGCAGCTCGCCGGGGCGGAACTGCAAGCGCTCCTCGGGCTGCAGGTCGCGATCATGCTCGAGGAAATAGCCGGAGAGCCCATGCTGGCCGTCGGTCGTCTGCGCGGTGCATACGAAGCCGAGCCGCGGGTTCCTTAGCGATACGCCGTTTTCCGCGTACCAGCCGCGCAGGAATGCGCGCGACACCTCGCTCGGCACGCCGCAGATGCTGGCGCCCGGATAGATCCAGCGCGGCGGCACGAAGTTGACCCACGCCTTGCGGTCGCTCTCGCGCATGAACTCCACCGTCACGCCGCCGATGCTGTTCGACAGGTAATGATAGGCAGCGCAGGCCACCGCATCAGGCATCGACCTGAGGCCCAGCTTGTCGAAGCTCGCCAGGAACTTCTCGTGGTGCTGGTGGCGGAACACCCGGAACACCCACTCCGCCGCATCCGGCCGCACTGCGCCGCGTGACCAGCGTCAGGATCAGCCCGGTGAAGTAGGCGTGATAGAGCCCCGCCGCCGCCTTCATGGCGCGGGCGTCGGCCTCGCTTACAGACATGGCGTGGACCTGGGTCATGCCAACGGGCCGACGCTTGCCGCGCTCCCTAGAGCCCCAGCAGCCTTGCCGGGTTCTTGCGCATCATGGTGTCGATGTCGGCATCCGAGATGCCCTCGCGCTTCATGGCCGCGATCGCCGTCTCCAGGCCGTCCGGATGCACCATGTTGCCGCTCTGGCCGAGATCGGAGGAGATCAGCACGCTGTTGGCGCCCACCTCCTTCACCGCCTGGGCAACGTGCTTGGCGTTGACCTGCGTCCAGTGGGTGAGGAAGGGGAGCGGAGCGTTGGGGCCGGCCAGGAACTGCAGGAAGCAGACCTCGATCACCGCGCCCATGTCCGCGACCTGCTTGGCTTGCGCCATGGTGAGGCCGGGCACGTTGGTGAGGCCGTGATTGACCAGGATGTTCTTGACCCCCAGCTCGCGCCCGCGCTTCACGACGGCGATGATCTCCTCCGGGTGCACGTGGCCGGTGCCCAGCACCAGGTTCTCACGCGCGATGATCTTCAGGATCGCTTCCATCTCCGGCGTGACCTGGCCGTTGGGCGCGACCACCAGGCCGACCGCATCGGGCTTGGACAAGGTCTTCACGTGCTTGTCGGACTCGAACGTCGGCAGCCATACCATCTTGCCGCGGCCGCCGTACGTGCGGTGCATCCACTCGACGGCGTCCGGGTTGATGCCGCCGACCGCCTTGTTGAGCACGACGCCCCCGAACACCTCGATACCCGGCACCACTCGGGCGGCGATCGCAGCGCGACTAGCGGTCTCGGCAACATGGTTCTTGAGCACGATGCCGCGCATGCCGCGCGCCTTGGCGAGCTGGGCGATGTCGATGTCGTCCATGTTGCGCCCGAACACGTCCGGATGCGAGTGCACGTGCATGTCGATGACGCCGGCGGCGGGGCTCACTTTCGGCGGCGGCGGCGGAAAGCCGGCTTGCGCGAGCGCGTCATTGAATGTCAGCAGGCCCGATGCAGCGAGCGACACGGCGAATATGGCTTTTCTCATGCTTACCTCCCTAGGCCACGCGAAAGTTGTCGGTTTCAAACGCAACCATCGCCATGCATCCCGCGCCGTCAGTCTAGAGCATCGGAGGGCTGCCGGAAACGAGCCGCTGCGAATGCGCTGCGATGCCCTTCGCCTCGGTCGACGGCGAGGAGGCGGCGCCCTCAGCGACCAGCCTTCCCAGTGCCTCCTGGAATCCTTGAGCAGTGCCGTGCCCTCGGCCAGCCGGCGCGGAACCGCCAGGATCAGCGCCGGTTGAAGGGACCCGGGCTCGGTCCCGCCGTACAGCACGGATCGGTCCGTAGCTTGCCGTAGGCCGCCATGAGCCGCTGCGCGAGTTCCCCATTCTTGCCCATGTAGTCGACAAGCACATCGGAGCTGCAGGCGCGCCATTCCGCCACTTGATCGGGGGCAAGCTGGTGGATTGCCATGTCTTTGCGGCGTGCAAAGGCATAGGCCCTGGCTTCGATTTCGGAAACGCTCTCGCGGGTCTGCTGCTCCACGTTCTTGGCTGCCTCCGCAATGACGGTCTGATGGCTCGGGGCCAGTGACTGCCAAATCCTCTCGTTGATGACGAGGAAGAATTCGACCGGAGCATGCTCAGATCGCGTGATGGTATCCGTCACCTTCCAAAGCTCGCGGGGTTCGAGAGCAGCGAGGCCAGCCATGGCCATATCGACAGCGCCGTCCTTGAGGGCATCATGGAGCTTCGAAACGGAGAGCAAGGTTGGCGTTCCACCACAAAGCGTGGTGAACTGTGCCAGGGTCTTGCTGAACACACGCACCCTTTGATCTTTGATCCGCTGTGGCTCGGCGACATCTCGCCCCTTGGAGAAGAAAACGGTGTTGCCGAGCGATTGCCACCAGAGAATGCGCACCCCCGTCGAGGCCAGGACAGCCTCGTCGATCAGCCTTCTGATCTCGCTGCCGGGGCGTGCTGCCGCGCGCACCAAGGCATCGAAATTGAAGAGGAACGGTTGCTCCAAGATGCCGACAGCGGGGATCTTGTTTGCAACCCAATTGAAGCCCGCGATGCCCATCTCGATGGCACCAGATGAGACGGCGTCGACGACCTGATCGTCCTTGTACAATTGCCCTTTGTCGAAAATCTCGACGGAGATGGTCTTCTCGGACTGCCTCTCGACCTCCTCCTTGAAGCGCACAAGGCTCACGCCGAAGAAAGGGTCGGTGGCCGGCACCTGCAGGGTGGCCCTGAGCTTGATCTGTTGAGCGCCGGCATCGAGTGTCTGGAGCAGAAGAGATATGAGCACCAAGCAGAGCCAGCGAACCTTCATCGTAAACCCTCTCGGCGGCGAATGGTCCCGCGAATACTTCGCCCTGCGGCTGGCGGTCCCGATGAGCAATGCAACCATTGCGGCCGCATCGGCGTGAGCATGGGTGGCTATGCCTTTCCGCCGTGCAGTGTGCGCGGTGCGCTCTCGCCAAAGTAGAAGCCGAGCGCCGTCTCCCCAAATATTTTGCGGCGGACTTGCGGGTCCGGCACGCACCTTATCAGCCAGTCCACCGTCTGCTGGTAGGTGACCTCGCGCTCGCAGCCGACGAAGGGGCAATCGCTGGCCCACATCAGCCGGTCCGGCCCGGCGGCGCGAACAAGCTCGCGCGCGTAGTCGTCGCTCTGGGGCCCCTGGCGATAGGCGGCGGACAACTTGACCCACGTGCGCCCCCGCTCGATCGCGCTCAGCATGGCCTTGAAGCCGGCCCCGCTGACGCCGGTCTGCGGATCAGGTCGCCCCATGTGGTCGATCACCAGCTTCACTCCTGCGTCTTCGATCACCGGCAGAAGAGACGGCATGCGTGTGCTCTCGACGTGGAGATGGACGTGCCAATCGAGATCGGCGAGGCGGCGCAGGAACCTGCGGAAGTCGAAGCTCGTGATGTCGGGCGGCTCGCTGAGCCCCATGAACGGCAGTCGCACGCCAACGAAGCCGTCGCGCGCCATGCCCTCCAGCTCGTAGCGACCGGCCGTGGGCGACAAGATGGCGGTACCCCGCAACCGGCGCGGATGCGCGCGCAGGGCCGCCAAGATGCAGTCGTTGTAGTCGCCCCACGGGCTCGCCGCCGCGATGACCGCAAACGTCACGCCGTGGGCGTCGAGCGTGGCGGTCAGCTGCTCGTGCGTGAAGTCGTAGTCGGGGCGGTGGCGCGGCTTGGCCACGAGCGGCATGTCCCGGGTGAACACATGGACGTGGGTGTCAACCAGTGGCTGCTCGCTCATCCTTGCCTCGATCCGATCGGTGCCCGCGGGTGGCTACTTGGGCTCGATCCCGGCCTGCTTGACGACCATCGCCCATTTCTCGATATCGGCCTTGAACCGCGCGCCGAGCTGCTGCGGCGTGCTGGACCGCGCCTCGGTACCGAGCTCGCGCATCCGCGCCGTGAACTCGGCGCTGTCGACGATGGCGCGGATGTGCCGGTTGAGCGTTGCAACAGCCTCTTCCGGCGTGCCAGCCGGCGCTACCAACGCGTTCCAGCCGACCACGTCGGCCGCCACTGCCCCCTCGCGCAGCGTCGGCACGTTGGGCAGGTAGCCCGAGCGCACATCGCCGGTGGCAGCGATCGGCCGCAGCGCGCCCTCGTCGATCTGGGCCTTGAGAGCCGCATAGCTCTCCACCGCGACTGTGATGTCGCCGCGCAGCAAGGCTGTCGCCACCTCTCCCGTGCTGCGGAACGGCACGATCGTCATGTTGACGCCGGTGGTCGAGCGCAGCAGCTCTGCAGTGGTGTTCTGCGTGCTGCCACGACTGATCGTGCCGATGTTGAACTTGTCCGGCGCGGTGCGCGCGGCGGCAAGCGCATCGGCGATCGAGCGCAACTGGGATTCGCCCTTGACCAGCACCAGCAGGTCGAAGAACGCGACTGTGGAGATCGGCGTGAACGCGGCCACCGGATCGAACGGGAGCGACTTCATCACCGAGCGGCTGATGGCGATGCCGCTCGACAGCACAAACAGCGTGTATCCGTCCGGCGCCGCCGAGGTGACGGCGGCTGCGGCCAGGATGCCGCCGGCGCTCGGCCGGTTCTCGATCACCACCTGCTGGCCGGTGCGCGCGGTCAGCTGCTGGCCGACGAGCCGCATGGTGATGTCGGCAAGGCCGCCGGGGCCGAACGGGATGACGATGCGGATCGGTTGGTCGGGGAATGCCGCTCGGACTGGTATCGAGTGTGTGACGGCGGCCACCAGCGATACCACAGCCAATATCGCCGGCAAGAGGCGCGTCATGACTCCCTCCTAAAGCACAGCGGGTGGCAGCCGTGCCCCGTCATCGCACTCGCCCACGCTCGACGCTACCACCAGGCCGTCATTGCGCAAAGGCCGGTGTCCCGCAATGTTGGTTCCAGGTCACACCATCCATCGAACGGATGATCTGGCGTCAATCCTGGCCAGCTCTTGACATTGGGTCGCCGGCTCCGGAGTGCCGCTTGGGTGCGGCAATGGCAGCAGCCAGCACAAGATCAGTTCGCCTCAGAACATCGCCGGATGCACGCGGTCGGGCGGATTGTGGCCGTCGAGGAAGGTCTTGATGTTGATGATCACCTTCTCGCCCATGTCGATGCGGCCTTCCAGCGTTGCCGAGCCCATGTGCGGCAGTGCCACCACGCGGTCGCTCGCCAGCAGCTTGGGATTGATCGCCGGCTCGTGCTCGAACACGTCGAGGCCCGCGCCACCGATCTGCTCTGCATCGATCAGCCGCGCCAGCTCGTTCTCGTCGATCACCTCCCCACGCGCGGTGTTCACGATATAGGCCGTGGGCTTAAGGAGTTTCAGCCGCCGCGCCGACAGCAAGTGATAGGTGGCGGGGGTGTGGGGGCAATTGATGGATATGATGTCCATGCGCGCCAGCATCTGGTCCAGGCTGTCCCAGTAGGTCGCCTCCAGCTCCTGCTCGACTTCCTCGGCCACCCGGCGGCGGTTGTGATAGTGGATCTGCAAACCGAAGGCCTTGGCGCGGCGCGCTACCGCCTGGCCGATGCGACCCATGCCGATGATGCCCAGCCGCTTGCCGAAGATGCGGTGGCCCAGCATCCAGGTGGGCGACCAGCCTTCCCAGTGCCTCCTGGAATCCTTGAGCAGTGCCGTGCCCTCGGCCAGCCTGCGCGGAACCGCCAGGATCAGCGCCATGGTCATGTCGGCGGTGTCCTCGGTCAGGACGCCCGGCGTGTTGGTGACGATGATGCTGCGCACGCGCGCCGTATCCAGGTCGATGTTGTCCACGCCGTTGCCGAAATTGGCGATCAGCTTCAGTTGGGGCCCGGCCTGCGAGATGAGCGAGCGATCGATGCGGTCGGTGACCGTGGGAACGAGCACATGCGCTACCTTGACAGCCTCGGCGAGATCGGCCTGGCTCAGGGGCTTGTCGTCGACATTGAGCTTGGCGTCGAACAGCTCCCGCATGCGCGTTTCCACGGCCTCCGGCAGTCTGCGCGTGACGATCACCAAAGGCTTCTTGGGGGGTGTCGGCATGGCAACACGAACTCGTCGGAGTTGGACTAGACTGCCCAGGCGCACGGCGCGATCGGATGGGCTCTGTCTAACAGATACCATAGGGATGACAAAACGCTGCTTAACGGATCAGCCCGTCGGCCATGTGGAGAGGTGACGGGCCGCGGGGCTTGATCCGCCAAGCCAAATCATGCTTTGGGCGAGTGATGTGCAACACCTGCACGAGTTGCCGTAGCCTCTTCCTGCTGCTCGCCGCGTTCTTCCTCGGCCTCGCGATCGTCCACGGCAGCGGAGCGGGTGCTTGGGCGCAGACCGGCAAGGACGGCAAGACGCCGGACACGGGTCCCAGCGGGCTGAAGGTGCCGCGCTACGTCAGCCTGAAGGCCGATCGGGTGTATTTGCGCCAGGGGCCCGGCACCGACTATCCCACCGCCTGGGTCTTCCAGCGCACGGGACTTCCAGTCGAGGTGATCAAGGAGTTCGAGGTATGGCGGCAGGTGCGCGACGCTGGCGGCACCGTTGGCTGGGTGCACAGCAGCCTGCTGAGTGGTCGCCGCACTGCACTCATCCTGCCCTGGGAAGTGAAGGACGGACAAACCCAGGCGACCTCGGCCACGCTGCGCGAGGACGATCGGGAGAGCGCGCGTGCTGTTGCACAGGTGGAGGCAGGCGTGCTTGCGAGCATCATCACGTGCGGAAACGGCTGGTGCCGCGTATCGGTCGGCGACTACCGGGGCTATATCGAGCAAAAGAAGCTCTGGGGGACCTATCCCGACGAGCTGATCAAGTAAACGGCGGAGCGCGCTACTTGGCGACCAGCCGTACCACCACATCGATATGGGAGATTTTGAGGTCCTCGGGAGGCTCCGGCAACCCATCGACACGAATGGAGTCGCCTGGGATGTCCATCAGCCTCGCCTCGCCCTCGACAAAGTAGTGGTTGTGGTTCGAGGTGTTGGTATCGAAATATGCGCGCTGCCCGCCGATCGCGATCTCGCGCAGCAGCCCTGCCCGCTTGAACTGGTGCAGAGTGTTGTAAACGGTCGCCAGCGACACCCGTCCGCCCGCCCGCACGGCCTCCTCGTGCAGCATTTCGGCCGTCACGTGGCGGTCGCCATTCCCGAATAGAAGCACGGCGAGCGACACGCGCTGCCTGGTCGGGCGCAGCCCTGCGCGCCGAAGCAGCGCGCTGGCATCGGTTTCAACACTGAGGTGCACGGCAGGTCATTCCCAAGATTTGCTACAGGTTATGCTACCGCACGTGCCGCCACTGCACGGCAATTCGTCTCACAATCTTCAAAGTGAGCGCTAGTATCAGTATATGCTGGGGATGTGCAGCCTGCAACGGCAGCGCACGCTGGCGGAATTGGCTCGCTGCGCCATGGAACACGGGCTTTTGAGCGGTCAACGGGTGTGATAGGAAAACCCGCGGTGGGCGGGGCGCCGTGGCGTGCCCGGGACCTGTGCGGCGATAGGACTTGGTGGGTAATGGCCGAGCGCCCGACGAGCTATGAATACGAGGACCTGCTGACCTGCGGCCGGGGTGAGCTGTTCGGTCAGGGCAATGCGCAGTTGCCGCTGCCACCCATGCTCATGTTCGAGCGCATCTCCAGCATCAGTGAGACCGGGGGCGCGCACGGCAAGGGCCAGATCGTGGCCGAGCTCAAGGTCGCCGCCAATCCGGCGCTGGACTGGCTGTGGGCGTGTCACTTCAAGGGCGATCCCGTCATGCCGGGTTGCCTGGGCCTCGACGCCTTGTGGCAGATGACGGGCTTCTTCCTGGGCTGGCTCGGTGCGTCCGGGCAAAGGCCGCGCTCTCGGGGTTGGCGAGGTGAAGCTCATCGGCATGGTCGTGCCGACCATCAAGACCATCCAGTACGTGGTCGACATCAAGCGTGTGATCCTGCGCAAGCTCAAGCTTGCCATCGCCGACGGCGTCATCAAGGCTGACGGCGAGGTGGTCTACCAAGCCTTGAACCTGCGCGTGGGGTTGTCCGAGGCAGGCGAGCAGCCAGCCTCGGCGTGAAGCTGTGCGGCGGCGCCGGGCAAAGTCCGGCCCATCGAGGGGGAAGACGGCACGACGATGCGAAGTGAGGTTCTTGTATGAGACGCGTGGTCGTGACCGGCATGGGGATCGTTTCCTCGATCGGGAACAATACCCAGGAAGTGCTGGCCTCCTTGCGCGAGGCCAAGTCCGGCATCGTGCGCGCCGACCAGTACGCCGAGCTTGGGTTTCGCTGCCAGGTGCACGGCGCCGTCAACCTCGAATGGGAGCCGATGATTCCCCGCAAGCCGCGCCGCTTCATGGAAGCCGGTATCGGCTGGAACTACATCGCCATGGAGCAGGCCATTCGCGACTCGGGCCTCGAAGGCTCCGACGTCGTCAACGAGCGCACCGGCATCGTCATGGGCTCCGGCGGCCCGTCCACGCGCGCCATCGTGCGCGCGGCCGATATCACCCGCGAGAAGGACCCCAAGAAGGTCGGCCCCTTCGAGGTGCCGAAGGGCATGTGTTCGGGCCCGTCAGCCGCTCTGGCCACCGCCTACCAGATCAAGGGCGTGAACTATTCCATCTCGTCGGCTTGCGCCACTTCGGCCCACTGCATCGGCAATGGGGCCGAGCTCATCCAGTGGGGCAAGCAGGACGTGGTTTTCGCAGGCGGCTGCGAGGAGCTCGACTGGACGCTTTCCGTGCTGTTCGATTCCATGGGCGCCATGTCGACGAAGTACAACGCGACGCCATCGAAGGCGAGCCGCGCCTACGACAAGAACCGGGACGGCTTTGTCATCGCCGGCGGGGCGGGAACGGTTGTGCTCGAGGAGCTCGGGCACGCCAAGGCCCGCGGCGCCAAGATCTACGGCGAGCTGGTCGGCTACGGCGCCACCTCCGACGGCTACGACATGGTGGCGCCTTCCGGCGAGGGCGCGGTGCGCTGCATGCGCATGGCCATGCAAGGCAACGATGGCAAGGGCGTCGGCAAGATCGGCTA
The DNA here is from genome assembly GCA_963827545.1 of uncultured Alphaproteobacteria bacterium. Classification (GTDB taxonomy): domain Bacteria; phylum Pseudomonadota; class Alphaproteobacteria; order Rhizobiales; family Hyphomicrobiaceae; genus AWTP1-13. The sequence goes on along the minus strand of CAWHBI010000044.1, from coordinate 68,707 downwards.
CATCAACCCGCACGGCACGGCGACGCCAGTCGGCGACAAGGTGGAGATCGATGCCGTCCGCGAGGTGTTCGGCAAGGACATCCCGCCGATCTCATCGACCAAGTCGCTCACCGGCCATTCCCTCGGCGCCGCCGGGGTGCAGGAGGCCATCTACGCGCTGCTCATGCTCAACAACGACTTCATCTGCGAGAGCGCCAACATCGACGAGCTCGATCCGGATTTCGCCGACGTGCCGATCGCGGTCACGCGCAAGGACAACGCAGGGCTCGACTGCGTGATGTCCAACAGCTTCGGTTTCGGCGGAACCAACGCAACGCTGATATTGAGGCGTTGCGAAACCTGAAGCGGGGACGAAGCAGGCCCGAAATCTGTCGACGAAGAGGCTTTCGACAGAGACGGGCCAGAGACGAATCGCTGAAGCTTTCCGCGGTGGGGAAGGCCAAGGCCACCCGGGCACGCGTTGCCCCTAGACGAGCGAGTGGACGACGGCCATGACGAACACGGACATTGCCCAGCCGGGCCCGCTGATGGCAGGCAAGCGCGGTCTGATCATGGGGGTCGCCAACGACCGCTCCATCGCCTGGGGCATCGCCCGCGTGCTGGCGGGCCAGGGCGCCAAGCTCGCATTCACCTACCAGGGCGAAGCCTTCGGCCGGCGCGCCATCCCGCTCGCCAAGTCTGTGAATTCCGAGATCATCGTCAGCTGCGACGTGAGCGATCTTGCGAGTGTCGACAGCACCTTCGCCGAGATCAGGAAGACCTGGGGCAGCCTCGACTTCGTCGTGCATGCGCTCGCCTTCTCCGACCGGCGCGAGCTGCAGGGCCGCTACTCCGACACCACGCGCGACAACTTCACCAACACCATGGTGATCTCCTGCTTCTCCTTCACCGAGGTCGCCAAGCGTGCCGCCAGCATGATGCCCAGCGGCGGCTCGATGCTCACCCTCACCTATGGTGGCTCCCAGCGCGTAGTTCCGTCCTATAACGTGATGGGCGTCGCCAAGGCCGCGCTGGAGGCCAGCGTGCGCTACCTTGCCGCCGATTTCGGTCCCCAGGGCATCCGCGTCAACGCGCTGTCGGCCGGCCCCATGCGCACACTGGCCGGCGCCGGCATTTCGGACGCACGCTCGATTTTCAACTTCCAGGGCGAGCACGCGCCGCTCAAGCGCACGCCGACGCTGGACGAGGTTGGCGGCGCCGGCCTCTACCTGCTCTCCCCGCTCTCAGGTGCCGTCACGGGCGAGGTGCACTACGTCGACTGCGGCTACAACGCCGTTGCCATGCCGAGCCTCGAGGCCCTCAAGACGCAGGAGCAGGACGCCAGGACCGCCGGCCGGCCTGCGTCCCAGGCAGCTGAGTAGGTTCGCTGGCGTGGGCGACGTGCGCAGGCCATTCCGTGGCGTCATCCCGGGCCTTGTGCGCGGGATCCAGCCATCAGCGGGCGCTGGAGCTGGCGGCATGATGGATCCCGGTGACAACATCGCGGCCAAGCGCGAGCAGGAAGCAGCCGTTGTGCTAAAAGAGCTGCTGCTAAGCCCCGAGGCCAGGATCGACGAGCTGGTGCCGGCACGCCGCAAGATCAAGTTGCGATCGCCGGTCGGGCTCGACTGAGACGGAGCCCGTGTATCTGCTCGACACCGCCGCTCAAGGGGGCTAGTGGCGAGGCCATGATCGGCGTCTTCGATTCAGGCCATGGGGGCCTCACCGTTTTCCGCGCCCTGGTTCAGCGCTTTCCGCGCACCGCCTTCGTCTATCTCGGCGATCACGCCAACATGCCCTACGGCGACCGGCCCTCCGACGAGATCGTGACGCTCACCCGCAAGGGGGTCGATGCGCTGTTCCGGCGCGGCTGCAAGCTGGTGCTGCTGGGCTGCAACACGGCCACCTGCGTGGCCGCGCGCACCCTGCAGAAGGACTGGCTGGCGGTGAGCGGCTGGCGCGGCCACAATATCTTGGGCATCGTTGCGCCCACGGTGGAGGCCGCCACACAGACGCCTTGGGCGGTGACGGCGCCGCAGTACCCGCAGAAGTACAATACCGACGTCATCGCCGTGTTCGGCACGACGCGCACGATTACCTCGCACGCCTACCCGGAAGAGATCCGCAAGCGCTGTCCGAAGGTCACCGTCGTGCAGCAAACCTGCCCGGAGCTCGCCGGCGCCATCGAGCGGGGTGCGCCTGAGAGCGAGCTCGATGGCATGGCGGAGAGGGGTGTAGCATCGTTGTTGGCGCAGACGGGCGGCACACCACCGCACCGCGCCATCCTGGGCTGCACGCACTTTCCCGCTGGTCGAGCACCTGTTTCGCCGCCACCTGCCGGCCTTCACGCGGCTCCTGTCGCAGCCCGAGGTGGTCGCCGACAGCCTGGAGGACTACCTCCAGCGCCATCCGCGCTTTGTCGAGGGCGCAGCCGCCGGCGCGTCATCGCCCGACCTGCTGACCACCGGCGATCCGGCACGCGTCAACGCCACGGCGCGCATCTACTGGGCGGAGGCGCCGACGTTTCGGCACGTCGCGATCTAACGGCACGCCTGCCGAGCTCATCCAACGCTTGGGCCGGCCGCGCCAGCCGCCCTCGTCGTCATCCCGGCGCCTCGAGTGCCCGACAGGGCGCGAGCGGGAACAGGCCGGGATGACGAGGCGAGCGTGGCGTGCGCGACACAGCTATCAAATCTGCGGCTTGCCGTCGGCGAACGGCGCCAGCGCCGCGGCGATGAAGGCGTGCGTCGGCGCCGGCACGCCCTGTGCCTTCGCCAGGCGCGCCACCGCGCCCGACAGGCCGCTGACCTCGATCGGCTTGCCGGCCAGCAGATCGTGGCACATGGAGGCGGTCATCTCCTTGGGCAGGCCGTCGATCAGCTTCATGGTCTTGGCCGCATCCTCGGGCTCGAGGCCCGTCTTCAGCGCGACACCGACCGCCACGGCCTCCTCCACAGCAGCCTGCAGCAGCGCCCGAGCTTCCGCATTGGCGCGCACGGGCCCAATGGGCCCACGTGTCAGCGCAGTCATGCCGGCCACCGGCGCCAGCATGGCAAACTTCGCCCAGATGGTGCGCGAGATGTTGCTGGAGAGGGTGGCCGTGATCCCGGCGGCCACGCAGGCCGCTTGAAACGCCGAGGTGCGCACGCTGGGCTTGCCGTCGCCCTCGCCGAACTCGAGGATCGCGAACTTGCCGATCTGCTTGATGACGCCGGGCTCGGGGACGTGCGAGGCGATGCGTGCGGCCCCTTCGACCACGCTGCCGGGCCCGACGATCCTGCCGATGCGCTCCGCGCTCTCCACCCCGTTCTGGAAGGTGAAGATGGCGGCGCCCTTTGATGCGAGCGCGCGCAGGCTCTCGGCCGCGCTCTCGGTGTCGCGCAGCTTCACGGCGAAGATGATCGCATCGGCCGCGCCGATCTCGCGGGCGTCGGCGACGACATTGACCGGGTTGAGATGCAGATTGCCGATCTCGCTGTCGAGGCGCAGGCCGTTCCTGCGCATCGCGTCGAGGTGCGCACCGCGCGCGACGAACGCCACGTCGTTGCCGGCCGCGGCGAGCCGGGCGCCGAAATAGCCGCCGACGCCCCCGGGCCCCATGACGGTGATCTTCATGCGCGTGCTCACGGCGTGATGACGACGCGGCCGACGACTTTGCCCTCGCGCAGATCGTCGAGCGAGCGGCTGGTCTGGTCCAGCGGACGCGTCTCGACGGGGATCGGCGAGACCTTTCCGGCCTTGACGAGGTCGATCATCTCGCGGGCCTCCGCCGTGGAGCCGACGTAGCTGCCCATGACCGTGAGCGCGCGCAGGGGAAACATCGGCACGGGCAGCGTGAAGCTGCCGCCGATCAGCCCCACCACGATGGCCGCGCCGCCCTTGGCCACAGCGGCCTGCGCGAAGGCCAGCGACTTGTCGGAGCCGGCAAAATCCACCGCGGCGCCCACACCGCCGCCGGAGGCCTTGGCTATGGCCTTGCGGGCGCCGGGGTCGGCCGGATCGAAAGCCTCCTTGGCGCCCAGTTTCAGGGCCGCTTCGCGTTTCGCCGCATCGATATCGGCGACGAAGATGGGCTTGTCCGTGAGCGCGCGGGCAAACTGCAGCCCCATCATGCCGACGCCGCCCAGGCCGACGATGAGCAGAGGCCCGAAGCGCAGGTAGGGCACGGCCTTCTTGATGGCACCGTAGCCGGTGAGGCCGGAGCACATGAGCGGGCCAGCAATCTCCGGCGCGATGCCTTCCACGTCGAGCAGATAGCGCGTGTGCGGCACCAGCACGTGCGTGGAATAGCCGCCGTCGACGGTGACACCCAGAGCGCGGGGCGCATTGCACATGTGCTCGTCACCGCGCGCGCACAACCCGCACTTGCCGCAGCCGATCCAGGGATAGGCAGCATATCGTTTGCCGATGGCCGCGCCCTGTGCCTCGGGACCGGCGGCCTCGACGGTGCCTGCGATCTCATGACCGAACGTGAAGGGCATCGGCCGGTTGCCGCGCACGTCGAGCTTCTGCCCACCGCCCAGATCGAAGTAGCCGTCCTGCAGGTGGATGTCGGAATGGCACACGCCGCAGTGGGAGACGCGGAGCAGCACCTCGGCGCCCTGCGGCTTGGGCGTCGGGGCCTCGGTGGCCTGCAGCGGCTTGCCGTACTCGATCAGCGATTGGCGGTGCATGGGCGTCTCCTGCTGTGCGCGGGCACCCTAGCAAAGGGTAACCATCCATGCGAGCGGGAGGGAAACTGCAACCTCGATCCGGCGGCCCTTCTCCCCTTGGGGAGAAGGTGCCGTCGTGTCGAAGACGCGCCTCCGGCACGTGCGATGAGGGGCCTTCTCACCAGTTCGGCCGAATGACTTACGACTGCGCCACGAACGTCATGCGGTGCCGATGGGGCTGCCACGCAGCCGTAAGTCATGGCCTCACGTCCTCTCCCCCGAGGGGAGAGGGGTACAACGGGAGGGCTAGGCGATCTCGCCGGGGGCGAAGCGGTATTGGCGCGAGCAGAACTCGCAGGTGACGGTGAGGCCGCCGTCCGGCTCGCGCAGGTCGGCGAGCTCCTCCGCACCGAAGCGCTGCAAGTACATGTCGATGCGCTCGCGCGAACAGCGGCAGGCCTCGGCCAGCGCCGTGGCGGGCGCCACGCGCACGCCCTCCTCGTGGAACAGGCGGTAGAGCAGGCGCTCGGGAGACAGCATCGGATCGAGCAGCTCGTGGTCCTCCACCGTGGCGGCGAGGTGGCGTGCACGGTTCCAGTTCTCGTCGTCCTCGCCCTCGAGGCTCGCATCGTGCGCCTCGCCCTCCAGCTCGCGCTTGCCGCCTTCGCGCGGCAGCTGCTGGATCATGAGCCCGCCGGCGCGCCAGTGCCAGGCACGGGCACCGGCGCCTTCAGCCGGTCCGTAGTGCCGCGCAACCGCGAGGCGGATGAAGGTCGGCAGCTGCTCGGACTGGCGGAAATATGTGTGTGCCGCCACCACCAGCGGCTCGCGCGCGAGCGCGACGATACCCTGGTAGCTCTCGCGGCCGCCGCCGGGATCGATGGTCATGGCGACATGGCCGGTACCCAGCAGCGCGCCCTGGTCGCCCCGACCCTGCGTTTCGGCGAGTGCACGGTCCACCTTGTCGAAGTTCGCATAGCCACGCAATTTGCCCGGAGACTCGAAGTCGGAGACCAGGAAATCAAGCGGTCCGTCGGTCTTGGTCTGCAGGATCAATTTGGCCTTGGTCTTGAGCGCGCTCCCCAGCATTGCGGTGAGCGCCAACGCCTCGCCGAGCGCGTGGCTGACGGGCTCCGGGTACCTGTGCCCCGATAGGATCTTGTCGACCACGGAGCCCAGCCTGATGACGCGGCCGATCACGTCCGACTTTACGGTGCGGAAGGGCAGGACAAGGTTGTCCTCGGAAAGCGCGAGGTGCCTGCTGTTTTCAGTGCTGAGCATCAATCCACTCCCAGACACCACGCCAGAATGGCCTTCTGCGCGTGCAGCCTGTTCTCCGCCTCGTCCCACACCGCCGATTGCGGCCCGTCGATGACGGCCGCCGAGACCTCGTTGCCGCGATAGGCCGGCAGACAGTGCATGAACACAGCACCACGCGATGCCTTGCGCATGAGCTTGCCGTCCACGGCGTAGGGCCCGAGCAGCTGCTTTCTGCGCCCCGACTCGCCCTGCTGGCCCATGGAGACCCAGGTGTCGGTGACGACGCAGTCGGCGCTTGCAACCGCCTCTCCCGGATCGTCGGTCAGCTCGATGTCGCCGCCATGACGCTTGGCCCAGTCGAGGATGGACCGCTCAGGATTGAGCTGCGGCGGGCAGGCCAGCGCCAGCTTGAAGCCGAGCCGGGTGGCCGCCTGGATCCACGAGGCGGCCACGTTGTTGCCGTCGCCGCTCCAGGCAACCTTGCGTCCCTTGATCGGGCCCATCCTCTCCTCGAACGTCATGATGTCGGCGACGATCTGGCAGGGATGCGTGCGGTCGGTCAGCCCGTTGATCACCGGCACCGTGGCATGCTCGGCCAACTCGGTCAGCGACTCGTGCTTGTTGGCGCGGATCATGATGGCGTCGACGTAGCGCGAGAGCACCTTGGCGGTGTCGGATATGGGCTCGCCGCGGCCGATCTGCAAGTCGGTGTGGTTGAGCGCCAGCGACTGGCCGCCGAGCTGGCGCATGGCCACGTCGAACGACACGCGCGTTCGCGTCGACGGCTTCTCGAAGATCAGCACCAGGACAGCGTCGGCGATGCCCTCGGGCCGGAGCTTGGCCGGCACGCGCTTGCCGGCCTTCTTCATGGTGCGCGCCATGTCGATGATGCGTCGCAGGGTGCGGGCGTCGATGCGATCCAGATCCAGGAAATGCCGGGGCGCCATGGCGGCCAGCCTCTCGCGGCGAAGGATGTCAGGCCGGCCTGGGCAGGCGCGCGAGCGCCTTGCCCAGGCGGCGGGTGGCCTCCGCCAGCTCCTCTTCGGTGACATTGAGTGGCGGCAGCAACCGCACCACGTTGTCGCCAGCGCCGACGGTCAGGAGCTTCTCGGCGATGCAGGCATTGACCATATCGGCCATCGGCGGCTTGACCTTGATGCCGGTGAGCAGGCCGCTGCCGCGCACCTCCTCGATGATGTGCGGGTACTCGTCCTCGAGACCGGCCAGCTGCTGCTTCAAGCGCAGTGACATGGCCTGCACGTGGTCCAGGAAGCCCGGCTCCAGGACGGCTTCGAGCACGGCGTTGCCGACGGCGGTGGCCAGTGGATTGCCGCCGAAGGTGGAGCCGTGCGTACCGGCCACCATGCCCTTGGCGGCCTCGTTGGTCGCCAGCACGGCGCCGATCGGGAAGCCGCCGCCGAGCCCCTTGGCCACCGCCATCACGTCCGGGGTGAAGCCGGCCCACTCGTGCGCGAACAGCTTGCCGGTGCGTCCCATGCCGGTCTGCACCTCGTCGAGCACCAGCAGCAGGCCGTGCCTGGTCGCACAGATCGCGCAGCGACTTGAGCCATTGGTTGGAGGCGACGTTGACGCCGCCTTCGCCCTGCACCGGCTCGACCATGATGCCGGCGGTGTGCGGGCCGATCGTCTTTTCCACAGCCTCGAGATCGCCGAAGGGGACGATGTCGAAGCCGTCGGCGGGCTCGCCGAAACCCTCCAGATGCTTGGCGTTGCCGGCCGAGGCGATGGTGGCGAGCGTGCGCCCGTGGAAGGCGCCTTTGAACGTGATCAGCCGCCAGCGTTCGGGCCGCCCGCTCACGTAGTGGTAGCGCCGCGCGAGCTTGATGGCACCTTCGCAGGCCTCCGCGCCCGAATTGCAGAAGAAGGCCTGGTCGGCGAACGTCACCTCGCACAGCCGCTCCGCCAGCCGCTCCTGGGCCGCGACACGGTAGAGATTGGAGCTGTGCCAGAGCTTGTGCGCCTGCTCGGTGAGCGCTGCGACCAGCTTGGGATGCGCGTGTCCGAGAGCGTTGACGGCAACGCCGCTGGCAAAATCCAGGTAGCGGTCGCCGGCGGTCGATACGAGCCATGCACCTTCGCCGCGCTCGAACACCAGGCTGGCGCGTGCGTAGGTCGGCATGACGGCGGCTGAGGGACCGGAGGAGGCGGCTTTCGCTGCCGGCTGCTTCGGCTTCGATGGGGATACGGGCTTGGCCTTCGCGGATGAAGTAGACATGGGATCTATCTCGGGACCTATCTCGCTGCCAGGAAACAAAAAAGCCGCGCTCGAGCGCGGCGCCACCAGAAGGACCGGAATTGGTCCGTCATCGCAGCCGCGCGAGGATGCGTGCACCGGCACGTCGCTCGTTGTTGGTCCGATAGGTCATGGGGCGGATTTATGGGGCTGGCGCCCAGCTGTGTCAATGGCGCGCCACTGCCTCGAAAAAAGAAGACCGGGAGCCGCAACCCCGCAGCGCTCCCGGTCTTCCCCCCGCATCTTTGCCAACGCCCTCGTTGACAAAGTGAACCGTCTCAGGCCACGGCCTTTTCGCTGGCCTTGTCCGGCCGCTCAGCAGCCGGGTTCGCCGTTGGCGCCGACGCTGCGCCTGCGACCACGACCATGGGCACGACCTCGCGGTCGCGGCGGCGCGGCTGCGGCGGCTGGAAGGCGCGCCGGGCGTGGAATTCGCAATAGGGAAGGCCCGAGACCTTGTTCTTGCCGCAGAAGTGGAAATCGGCCAGCTGCGGATCGCCGATCGGCCAGCGGCAGCAGCTTTCCGTGAGCGTCTGGATGTACTTGCGCTCGTTCATGGGGATGACGAGCTCTTCGGCCGGCGGCACGTAGGGCTCGGTGTCGCCGAGATAGAGGTTCCTGAGCGCGGGATTGCCGACGTTGGCAAAGCGCGGCTTCATCATCCGCTTGGCCGCTTGCGTGCGCACGCGCGGCCGGTGCGACTTCATGCGCGAGGTGGTGGCGCGGCCGGAGAGGCCGAGGCGATGTACCTTGCCGATCACAGCGTTGCGCGTGACACCGCCGAGGCGGCCGGCGATCTGGCTGGCACTCAGCCCGTCGGCCCACAGTTTCTTCAGAAGATCTACTCGCTCGTCGTTCCAGGCCATATCCTGGTTCTCCCCGCTTTGAACACGGCGGGACCCGGCGACATACGCACGCGGAATCCAGCCCTTCCGACCGGACTGGGTAAGCATTCGACGCGCGCAAGACGAGCACACGGAACGCAGCCAGACCGGCCGACGATCAACGCAACTGGAACAGGAACTGCACTGACTGACGCGTAACCGGGACTGAGACGGCGCACTACGGTGCACCTTACGCGTCGAACCGGCGGCGAACTCTCCAAGCGAACAACGCGAGGCGCCGCAGCTGACGAAGGGAGATTACTATGAGGTTAACGGGCGCCTCAAGAACGCGACACGCCTCAGGCGACGATTGAGAATCGCTCTGTGACTCGCGAACCACACAATCCTATGCAACCTGTGAATCTTGTGGACGCCCTGTTGCATGCGCCCGAATCTCAAGCGCCGTCACCGCCGAACACATAACCGGTGCCGCGCACGGTGCGGATCGGATCGCTGTCGGTGCCGCGGATCAACGCCTTGCGCAAACGGCCGACATGAACGTCGACCGTGCGGCCATCGATAAAGGCGTCGCGTCCCCACACGCCGTCGAGCAGCTGCTGGCGCGACAGCACGCGTCCGGCGTTCTCCATGAAGAATACCAGCAGCTTGAACTCCGTCGGCCCCAGTCGAATTTCCCGGGCCCGGCGCGTGACGCGGTGCGCGGCCCGGTCGAGGACGATGTCGCCCCACTGCAGGGTGTCGGCGACGCGCTGCGGCACGGCGCGGCGCAGCAGCGCCTTCACGCGCGCCACCATCTCGGGCACGGAGAACGGCTTCACCACATAGTCGTCGGCGCCGGTGGAAAGCCCGCGTATCCGATCGGCCTCCTCGCCGCGGGCGGTGAGCATCAGCACTGGTATGGTGGTTGTGCCCTCGCGCCGCCGCAGCCGCCGGCACAGCTCGAGCCCGGACATGCCCGGCAGCATCCAGTCGAGCACGACGAGGTCGAAGCGCTCCTCGGCGATGAGCACCTCCGCCTCCTCGCCATCCGCCGCAACTGCGGTACGGAAACCCTGGGCCGCGAGGTTGTAGCGGATCAGCTCCGCCAGAGCCGTCTCGTCCTCGACCACCAGAATATGCGGCGCAGACTCCATTGTCGAAAACCAGTCACTCCTTGCGAATGAGCGTCGACGCGGTGTCGTCGCCCTTCGGACGGTCGTCGGCGAGTGCTTTGCCGTGCACGAGAAAGTGCACGTTCTCGGCGATGTTGGTGGTGTGATCGCCGATGCGCTCGATGTTCTTGGCCGCGAACAGCAGGTGCGTGCACAGCCCGATGTTGCGCGGGTCCTCCATCATGTAGGTGAGCAGCTCGCGAAACAGCGAATTGTACATGGCATCGATGCGCTCGTCGTGCCGCCACACGGCCACAGCCTTCTCCGAGTCGCGCTCAGCGTAGGCGTCGAGCACGTCCTTGAGCTGGCTGAACGCCAGCTCGACCATGTGCTTGAGGCCCGTCATCAGCGGCTTGGGATGGTTCTCGCCGGAAATGGCGAGCGCCCGCTTGGCGATGTTCTTGGCGAGGTCGCCGATGCGCTCCAGGTCGCCGGCGATCTTCAGCACCGTCATGATGTGGCGCAGATCGTTGGCCAGGGGCTGACGCTTGGCGATCATCAGGATGGTGAGCTCCTGAATATCCCGCTCCAGCAGGTCGATGGCACGATCGCTGGCGGCAGCGGCCTCCGCGAGGTTGGGGTCGCGCTTCTCCAGGGCGTCGAACCCTTGTGCCAGCAACCGCTCCACCAGGCCGCCCATCTGGGCGATGTTCTTGTCGAGCCGCTCCAGCTCCTGGTCGAACGACTTGACGATGTGCTCGTTCATGAAGCGATCCCTTCAGGTGCCGATCGGCAGAGCGGCTGGTGACTTCGTCTGATGCACGGCAAAGGATCTTGCACGCCCGACCGTGCGCGACAACGCCTCAACGCTCCCAGGCCGGTGGCGCTCGCCGGGACGCGCTGCATGCCGCCTGCAGGCGTCAGCTCTGCACCCCCGGCAGCAGGACGGAGAACGTGGAGCCCTGACCGAGCTTGGAGGCAATGACGAGCTCGCCGCGGTGACGATTGAGGATATGTTTGACGATCGCGAGGCCGAGGCCGGTGCCGCCCTTCTCCCGGCTTGCCGCCACGCTGACGCGGTAGAAGCGCTCGGTGAGGCGCGGCAGGTGTTGCGGGGCGATGCCGGGGCCGTCGTCGACGACGTCGACCCGAAAGCCGCCGGGCCGGCCGAACGCAGGCGGCTCCCGCCGCACGCTGATGTGGACCTTGCCGCCGCTACGGCCGTACTTAACAGCGTTCTGCACCAGGTTCTGGAACACCTGGGTGAGCTCGTCGCTGTCGCCGCGCACGACGGCAGGGTCCCCGCCGCACGACAGCGACAGGCTCGCTCCGGCCTTGCTAGCCAGCGGTTCCATCGTGTGCACCACCTCGGCCAGCAGCTCCCCAAGCTCCACCTCGCCGGAAATCGGCAGGTACTCGCGCATCTCGACGCGGCTGAGCGAGAGAAGATCGTCGACCAGGCGCGACATGCGCTCGGCCTGCTCTGCCATGGTCTTGAGAAAGCGTTCGCGCGCGGCTGCATCATCCTTGGCACTACCCTGCAGCGTCTCAACGTAGCCCTTCAGGGAGGCCAGCGGCGTACGCAGCTCGTGGCTGGCATTGGCGACAAAGTCGGCCCGCATACGTGCGAGCCGGTCCTGCTCGGAGAGGTCGCGAAAAGTGATGAGCAGGGCGGGAGTGGCCGGCGTGGGATTCGGCTGATGCAGGGGCACGACAGTTGCCAGCAGCCGCCGTTCCACCGGCACACGCGCCTGCAGCTCCACGGCGCGGGTCTGGCGTGAGGCGAGTGCATCCTCGACGGCGGTCAGCAGGCCGGGATCCCGGCTCATGGAGGCGACGTGGCCGCCGCGCCGCCGGCTGCCGAACTGCTCCTCGGCTCGCGAGTTGGCGTGCAGGATCTGTCCGCTGGCGTTGAGAGCGACGGCGGGCTCGGGTACGGCGTCGACCACCATGCGCCACAGACGGTCGCCGTCTGCCCCTGGCTGGTCCGGCGCCAGGGTGCCGCCGACAGCGTCGCTCTCTTGGTCGGGCCAAAGCGCCACCAGCGCCGTCATCGCCACGACGCCCACCAATGCCGCCCTCAGCGACAGTCCCCCGGCAAGGACGAAGAATGCGGTCAACGCCAGGGCAGCGGCCAGTTCGATGCGCCGAGCCAACAGGCGCGCGATCGGCTGCCCCATGCGCTCGCCGAGCCGCAACCACAATTGTTGGGCGTAGAACTGCAACGCCGGTGCCTTCCTCAGACGCAAGTCGGCGAAACTATATCACAGCCAGCTACGCGCCCTTCGCCCGACGCGAGAAAAAGAGCACCAGCAATGCGATGGCCGCTGGAAGCGCCTGCACGAAAAGAATGGTCCCTTTCGCCGTCGCGGCACCAAACACGCCGGCAACGATCACACAGACCAGAAAGAACACCTTGATGGCAAAGGCGCTCTCGCGCGCAAGGAGACCCCAGATCAAGCCAGCAGCAAGAAACCCGTTGTACAGCCCCTGGTTGGCGGCGAGCGCTGCCGACGCCGCCGCGAACTCCGGCGTCAGGTTGAAGGTCCTGAGGCCGAAGGGCGTGGTCCACAAGAACATCTCGAGCACCAGGAAGCCAATGTGCAGAGCCGCCACCAGCGCGACCAGAAAGCTTCCCAGGATTCTCACGGGCAATTCCCCCCAAGCGCGGCCGCGCGCTAACGCACCAGGAACAGCGGACACTCCAACACCGAAGCGAGCGGACGCAGGTCGCCCTCGTCCGGCACCACCAGGCCGCCGAACCGGCAGATGACCATGCCGCCGCGCAGGCGGCGCAGCGTCTCGGCGATCACGGCAGCCGCTCCACGCGCCACGTCCGCAGATTGAATGCGTACGCCCTCGCGGGCCTCGATCACGAGACGCGCCTCGCCGTCCATCTGCGCGAGCCGTTCCTCGTCGGGCGCGATGAGCAGCAGCACGACCTCGGTGCCGTCGAGCGCCGCAAGGCGCTCGGCCGTGCGCAGCATGTCGGGCAGGTGAGCCGTGTCCTCGATCGCCACGACAATGGGACCGGTGACGCGCTTGGCCTTGGGGCCGACAGTGATGAGCCCGGTGGAGCCGGCGACCTCGGCCAGCAGCTGCTTCAGCATGGCACCGTTGCCGCCCGTGAACGGCTCACCCAGCGCCACCACGTTCCAGGGGCCGGTTTCGGCGCAGGCGATGGAGAGCGCGCGCAAGGGCTCATCGCGCACCACCCGACAGCGCAGCGGCACTTCTGCCTTGCGCGCCAGTGCCTCGATCTGACGCCGCGCACCCTGGGCCGCCAGATGCAGGTCATGCATCATTGCGTCGCGGGACAACGTCCGGCTCTGGCGACCGGAAAGCGAGACCTCGCGCACGAAGCCGTAGGCGGCGCAGTCGAAGAGCTGCTCGTCCTCGACGAACAGGCTCTCGATCTCGGAGCCGAACGCGCGGGCGACACGCACTGCAGCCTCGAGCGCAACCGTGCTTGGGCGTCCGGATCGCAGGTGCAGCACAACCCTGCCCCGGTCCTCTCCCATTTCTGCGACATGGGCGATCATGGCGTTTCCCCGGGGCTCTCGCCGCCGTCCGCTGCGGCTCTGGCGAACCCGCGCGCCCGCTCGGCAAACGACTTCAGCTTGTCCTCGACCAGCCGGTTGATGGTGCCGGCGGGAAAGCGTCCTTCGGGTCCGCGCTCGCCTGCCTTGACGCCGGTCAATATCTCGATGCCCTCGTCGACGGTGCCGACAGCGTAGATGGCGAACTGGCCGTTCTTCACCGCCTCCACCACGTCCTCGCGCAGCATCAGATGCTGCACGTTCGACTTGGGGATCAGCACGCCCTGCTGCTCGTTCAATCCCCTGGCGCGGCAGATGTCGAAGAAGCCTTCGATCTTCTCGTTGACGCCGCCGATGGCCTGCACCTCGCCCTGCTGATTGACCGAGCCGGTGACGGCGAGCGACTGCCTGATCGGCACCTCCGACAGCGCCGACAGCAGCGCGTAGAGCTCGGCGCTCGAGGCGCTGTCGCCGTCGACCCCGCCGTAGGACTGCTCGAAGACGAGGGTCGCGCCCAGCGCCAGCGGCGCCTCGAGGGCGTAGCGGCCGGCCAGGAAGCCCCACAGGATCATCACGCCCTTGGAGTGCAGCGGGCCGCCAAGCTTGGCCTCGCGCTCGATGTCGGTGACGCGCCCCGAGCCCAGGCGCACGCGGGCCGTGATGCGGCTGGGCCGACCGAAGGAGAAGGCGCCGAGCTGGATCACCGACAAGCCGTTGATCTGGCCGACCTGGACGCCCTCGGTGTCGACCAGGACGATGCCGCGGTTGATCGTCTCCTGCGCCCGATCGCGCAGCCGGTCGGCGCGCTGGATCTGCTCGTCGATGGCGCGGGTCACGTCCTGCCGGGTGGTGATCTTGCGCTTGGCCTGCTCCGCCCAATAGTCGGCCTCGCGCACGATGTCGGAGATGCGGCCGAGCTCGATCGACAGCTTCTCGCGGTCGTCGGCCAGCCGGGCCCCCTCGTCGATGATGCGGGCGACGCCCGCGGCATCCACGGGTTTCAGGCCATGCTCCTTCACCACCGACGCAATCAGCCGCGCGTAGGCGTTGTCGTTCTCCGACGAGCGCTTGATGGTGTCGTCGAAATCCGCCTGCACCTTGAAGAGGCGAGGGAAGTCGGGATCGTAAGCCGCCAGCAGATAGTAGAGCTCGCGATCGCCGAACAGCACCACCTTGAGCTCGAGCGGGATCGGCTCGGGATCGAGGGTCTGGGTCGAGATGAGGCCGGCCGTCTCGATGGGCTGCTCGATGCGGACCTCGCGCGCCTTGATGGCTCGCTTGAGCGCTTCCCAGGCGAAGGGCGACAGCAGCAGGCGGCGGGCATCGAGCAGGAGATAGCCGCCGTTGGCCTTGTGCAGGGCACCTGGCTTGATCAGCAGGAAGTCGGTCACCAGCGTGCCCATCTGGGCAAAGTGCTCGACGCGTCCGACCACGTTGCCGTAGGTGGGATTGTCCTCCTCGACGATGGGGGCGCCGCTGCTTCCCGCTTCGCCGTTGGCGGCCATGACGTTGACCTGGTATCGGCGCAAGCGGGGATCCTGGGCGCTGTCGATCGGCCGCTTGACGATGGCGTTCTCCTCCTCGCCCGTGGCGAGGAAGAGGGCGACATTGCGCACCATGTCGTGGCCGGCAGCCTCGAGGTAGGCAGCAGCACCCGGCACGTCGCTGAACGAAGCGTGCAGCTCGATGAGCGCGTCCCGGATGGCCGACTTGGCCACCTCCTCGTTGAGCTCGCTCAGTTGCGAGCGCCGTTTCTTGTCCGCCTGGGGCAGCCGCTCGAGAATGGCGCCCAGCTCCTTTTCCAAGACCGAGATCTTGTTCTCGACATCGCGTCGCATGGCTTCGGGCAGCGCATTGAAGACCTCGGGCTTCACCACCTTGCCCTCGTGCATGGGCGCCATGGCAAAGCCCGTGGGAGTGCGCAACAGCGCGATGTTCTGGGCCTGCGCTTTCTTGCTCAGCGCCTCCAGCGACTCCTCGTTGCCGGAGCGGAACTGCTCGTCGATGGCGCGCCGGCGCACCTGGTAGTCCTCGCTCTCGAAGCGGGCCGGCAGCACCCCACGCAGCTCGTCGAGCGCTGCAATCATGCCCTTGGCGAGGCCCTTCGCCCGTCCATGCGGAAGCTTGAGCGCCTTGGGGCGATTGGGGTTCTCGAAATTGTGCACATAGGCCCAGTCGGCTGGGGTTGCGGACTCTGCCGCTTTGGGCCCCAGGTGCGCTTTGACGGCAGTGGTCTTGCCGGAGGCGGGCGGCCCCAGCACGAACATGTTGTAGTCGTGGCTCTTGATGTTGGTTCCGAACTGAATGGCCTTCAGCGCCCGCTCCTGCCCGATCAGCCCGGTAACGGGGTGCAGCTCGTCAGTGGTCTTGAAGCCCAGCGAGGCCGGACTGACCACCCGGCGCAACTCGGTGGCCTCCAGCGGCTGCGGCCGCGCCGCCACCGTTGTCACCTCCCCGTTGGCGCGGACCGGGATGCCGGCTTCAGCGCCGGGCTGCGAACGCTTGAAAAACATGCGATAAGCTACCCGATGGCTGGCGCTGCGGAACAGGCGATCATGGTGGGCGAGAGATAAGGCGTGGATGCCCAGTGGCGTCAACTCTACCCCAAACGGCTGAGCGTGCCGAGGTCGCTGACGCCTCAGAAGGAGTGCGATTTTTGCAGCTATGGCCCTGAGTCCGGCCCATACCGGCACGCTGCAGGACGGGCGCCAATCGCCGGCCGCCTTCGACATCTGCCGTGGCGTGGTCCGGCTGCTCAGAGCCCATGGCATGGCGGCCGTGAGCGAGGTGACGCTGGCAAGCGGGCGGCGCGCCGACATTGCGGCCACCGCTGAAAGCGGCGAGATCTGGATCGTCGAGATCAAGTCCTCGCTCGAGGACTTCCGCTCCGACCAGAAGTGGCCGGAGTACCGCGACTACTGCGACCGGCTGTTCTTTGCGGTCGGCCCGGGTTTCCCCCGCGAGGTGCTGCCCCCCGACACCGGCCTCATCATCGCCGACCGATACGGCGGGGACATCGTGCGGGCCGCGCCCGAGCACAAGCTTGCCGGGGCGCGGCGCAAGGCCGTCACGCTGCGCCTGGTGCAAACGGCGGCGCACAGGCTGCAGGCGATCATTGATCCGGAATATGGGCTTGAGCCGTAGATTCCCTCTCCCCATGCTCCTTCAGCGTCGTGCCGAAGGCGCGCTTTCAGGGCGACGGGAGAGGGCTAGGGTGAGGGGCGGCACAAAGCTCGGACGTCAGTTGAGGCGCCCCTCACCCCGACCCTCTCCCCGTAAAAACGGGGAGAGGGAGGCGAGCTACTTCGGGGCGCGCTTGGCGAGGATGCGCTGCAGGGTGCGGCGGTGCATGTTGAGCCGGCGCGCCGTTTCCGAGACGTTGCGGTTGCACAGCTCGTACACGCGCTGAATGTGCTCCCAGCGCACCCGGTCGGCTGACATGGGGTTCTCGGGCGGCGGGGCCTTCTCGTTGTGCGGGGCGAGCAAGGCATCCGTCACGTCGTCGGCGTCGGCGGGCTTGGCGAGGTAGTCGACCGCGCCGAGCTTCACGGCCGTCACCGCCGTGGCGATATTGCCGTAGCCCGTGAGGACGATGGTGCGGGCCTGCGGGCGGACCTTGGCCAGCTCGGCGACCACGTCGAGCCCGTTGCCATCCTCCAGCCGCATATCGACCACGGCGAATGCCGGCGCCTTCGTGTGAATGAGGGCCAGCCCCTCCGCCACCGAATGCGCCGTGCGCACCTCGAAGCCACGCCCCTCCATGGCTTTCGCCAGGCGCAAGACGAACGCCCGGTCATCGTCGACCAGGATCAGCGACCGGTCCTCGGGGAGCTCATCGGGCTTGAAAGAGAGATCTTCGGCCACGTCAGTGCCTCCACAGTCCGTACACTATAGCATAGCGGGCTGTGGCGCAGCCAAGCCTCGCTGCAGGCTTATTCTTAACCAACCAGCCCGTCAGCAATGGCTTGGGTACCTGTGGAGCTCTCCGCGGGCCTTTCGGCCAGGGGCTGCGCGGTGACCGGGCGGGCCTCGAAGACCTCGCGCCGCCAGCTCACCCTGGCGATGGCCCCGCTGGCCGGAGCCTGGCGGTTCTCCAGCACGACGGCGGCGCCCGAGCGCTCCAGCAGGGTCTTGGCGATGAAGAAGCCCAGCCCCATGCCCGATGGCTCGCCATCCGTGCCCTGCCCGGGGAGCCGCGACGGTCGGGTGGTGATGTAGGGCTCGCCCAGGGCGTCGAGCACGGGATGTGGAATTCCCGGTCCGTCATCCGCTATCGTGATGACGACATCGCGCGCCGACCATGTGGCCGTGACCTCCACCCGCTCGCGCGCGAAATCCACGGCGTTCTCGACGAGATTGGCGAGCCCGTAGATCACGCCGGGCCTGCGCTGACCAACGGGCTCCTCGCTTGCGGAGGCGTCGCTGCCGGCCTGCGGCGTGGTAGAGATGACGAGCTCGGCGTTGAAGCCGCGGTAGGGCGCCGCGGCCTCCTCGAGCAGCTCCCTGACGCTGATGCGCGCATGCAGGGGGTCAGGCTCCGTCGGCGCGCGCGTGAGCTTGCGCAGGATTTCGCGGCAGCGCTCCGCCTGGCTCTGCAGCAGGGCGATGTCCTCGGCGAAGGTGCCCTCCAGCGGAGCCTCGCGGGCCAGCTCCTTGGCCACCACGGCAATCGTCGAGAGCGGCGTGCCGAGCTCGTGCGCGGCAGCGGCAGCAAGCCCGTCCAGCGCGTGCAGCTGCTGCTCGCGTGCCAGCACCATCTCGGTGGCGGCGAGCGCCTCGGTCATCTGGCGCGCCTCCTTGGCAAGGCGCCAGACGTAGAGAGCCAGGAACAGCATGCCGGAAAGCACGGACGCCAGCACGCCGACATTGTAAAGCGTGGGCAGATCGAAGCCGCCCCGCGTGTACCAGGGCAGCGACCGGTAGGTGAAGACCAGCAGCGTGGTGGCACTGGCCGCCAGCACGCCGAGCGCAATCGTGTTGCGCGGCGGCAGCGTGGCGGCCGAGACCGTAACGGGGGCAACGATCAGGAACACGAACGGATTCTGGATGCCGCCCGTCAGATGGAGAAGGGCCGCGAGCTGCACGATGTCGTAGGCCAGCAGCGAGGTGGCGAAGCTCGTGCTGAGCCTGGTGCGCATGGGATAGCGCATGCGCAGGAAGACGTTGAGCCAGGCGGTCAACGCGATGAGGGCCAGACACACTCCGATGTCGAATGTGAAGCCCAGGCCGAAATAGACATAGCAGACCGTCGCCAGCTGGCCGGCGACGCCGAACCAGCGCAGGCGCACCGCCGTCTGCAGTCGCAGCCGGCTTTCGCCACCCTCTCTCCTGGACCGTTCCGATTGGGGCATTTGCAGCAACACTGGTATGGACCAAGCCGGCATTCGCCCACATGGGGAACACCTCGCTTCCAGCCCTCCTAGAGCAAGATCGTTTCTGATCGAAGCGCTTCGCTTCGATCATGGAACGTGAATCTTGCTCTCAAGTCCATGGTTAGAGCAGGATTCACGCTTCGGCCGCCACGTTGCAGTTGAGGCAAAGTGATGCAATCCGAAGCGATCCTGCTCTAGTACTCCAAATAGGGGGCAATCGCCCAGCTGCTAAGGGCCCCGGCGTCTGCGACCCCCCTATGTCGCGCGCACTCCCCGCAACGTCGGTGATTTTGGCCGCTTGTGGTCAATGCATCTGATGGGCATCTGATGGGCACCCGATGGGATTTGCCTTGCTCATGCGTCACCCATGCGGCACCGAATGCGGCAAGCTGACAGCTGATCCAGACGCAATGCCCAGTTTCGTTGACGTTTGCTGCCAACTACCGCGGATGATCCCATCCATGCAGAAGCCGATGTCTCCAGTGAACGGCGGTCGGCCGCCTGCCGTCCAGGTGCGGGAGCTGCGCAAGGTCTATCGCGACGTGGTGGCCGTCGCCGGCATTGATTTCAACCTCGGCAGCGGCTCCATCACGGCGCTCCTCGGCGGCAACGGCGCTGGCAAGACCACCACCATTTCCATGCTCATGGGGCTGGTGGTGCCGACCTCTGGCGAGGCGCGCGTGTTCGGCGCCGACATGGCGCGCGAGCGCCACAAGGTGCTGCATCGCATGAACTTCGAGAGCCCCTACGTCGACGTGCCCATGCGGCTCACGGTGCGGCAGAACCTGGAGGTGTTCGGCAGGCTCTATGGCGTGCGCGACCTTCGGGGCCGCATCGCCGAGGTCGCCGGCGAGCTCAGGCTCGGCGAGCTCCTCGATCGGCCCTACGGCAAGCTGTCGGCCGGCCAGAAGACGCGCGTGAGCCTTGCCAAGGCTCTCATCAACGAGCCTGAGCTCCTGCTGCTCGACGAGCCCACCGCCTCGCTCGATCCCGACACTGCCGACTGGGTGCGCACCAAGCTCGAGGACTATTGCAGGGCGCGGGCGGCCACCGTCGTGCTCGCTTCCCACAACATGGCCGAAGTGGAGCGCCTGGCCGGCCGCGTCATCATGCTGGAGAGGGGCCGCATCATTGCCGACGAGACCCCCCGGGAGCTGATCGACCGCTTCGGCCGCACCAATCTCGAGGAAGTGTTTCTCGCCATCGCACGGCGCGGCTCGGACGATGCGGAGGCGAGGCCATGAGCGCAACCTCTACCCCCCGCCTGCGCGCGCAGACGAGCCTTGCGGCGTCGGCTGGGCGCATCTGGGGCATGGTGCTGCGCTACTGGTACGTGATCCGCTCCTCGTGGCCGCGCACAGCCGAGCTGATCTACTGGCCGCTGGTGCAGATGCTGATGTGGGGATTCCTGCAGAGCTACCTGGCGCAGACGAGCACTTTCGCGGCCAAGGCGGCAGGGCTGTTCATCGGCGCCGTCCTCCTGTGGGACATCCTGGTGCGCAGCCAGCTCGGCTTCGCCGTCGCCTTCCTGGAGGAGATCTGGTCGCGCAACCTGGGTCACCTGATGATGAGCCCGCTGCGGCCGACCGAGCTTGTCGCCGCCCTGATGATCGTCAGCCTCATCAAGCTGATGGTGGCGATGGTACCGGTCGCGTTTCTTGCCTATTTCTTTTTCAACTTCAATGTCTTGAGCTTGGGGCTGGCGTTTGCGGCGTTCTTTGCCAACCTGATCCTCATGAGCTGGTCGCTGGGCCTCGTCTCGACCGGCGTGGTGCTGCGCTGGGGACTGGGCGCGGAGAGCTTCGCCTGGCTCATCGTGTTCGTGTTCCTGCCGCTGTGCTGCGTCTACTACCCCGTGACAACTTTGCCGGGCTGGCTACAGCCGGTTGCGCTGACGCTTCCGGCCACCTACGTGTTCGAGGGCCTGCGCGCCATCGTGCTCGACGGTGCGTTCCAGCCCGAGCTGATGGTGAAAGCATTCGTGCTCAATCTCGTCTACCTGGCGCTGGGCTTTGCCGCGTTCGCCTATTTCCTGCAGAGCGCGCGCGTGCACGGGTCGCTGGTGCAGATGGGCGAATAGAAGCAAGGTCGCACGGTGAAATCGGCCAGCCTGAAACTTGCGCTGCTCGTGCTCGCCGGCCTCGCCGTCGGCGGGGCCGCGGCGCTGGCGCTGTTCCCCCAGGCGCGTGACAAGCTGCTTCCGGCGGGCAACATCAGGATCATGGGTCAGGCCCTGGTCGGCGGCCCGTTCACACTCACCGACCACACCGGCAAGCACGTGACCGAGCAGGACTTCCGGGGCCGTACCATGGTGGTGTTCTTCGGGTTTACGTTCTGCCCCGATGTGTGCCCCTCGGGGCTGCAGGTGATGTCGGCGGCCCTCGACAAGCTGGGACCGAAAGCCGATCGGGTCGTGCCCGTGCTCATCACCGTCGATCCTGAGCGCGACACGCCGGCGCAACTCGCCATGTACGTGCAGAGCTTCCACCCCCGCCTCGTCGGCCTCACGGGCACGCCCGCCGAGATCGAGGCCGTCGCCAAGGCCTATCGCGTCTATGTCCGGAAGGTGGGCGATCCCAAGTCGACGGCCGGCTACACCATCGACCATTCCTCGATCATCTACGTCATGGGACCCGACGGCGCCTATCGCACGCATTTCCCGCATAGCACCAATGTCGATGCGCTGGCCGCCGCCCTGGGCAAGCTGTTGTAAAGAAAACACGACCTTTAACTATCTCACGAATCAGTGCAAATTGGACTTGAGGGGCGCTGAGACTTGGTTTGCCTGTCGTGTCGATAACCGCATCGCAATGCACGATGCGTACGCTCGACTTGGCTTGGGAATAGAACCGGGGGACGCTTTTCGTGCTCTACCACTGGTATGAGCTGGGCCGCGCTGCAGTGCGGCCGGCCCGGGTGGCCGCCGATTCGTGCCGGCTCTTCTTCAATCCCTTCAACCCGCTGACGCACACCGCCCTTGGCCGCAATGCGATCGCCGCCTGCGAGGTATTCGAGCGGGCAACGCGCCGCTATCCCAAGCCCGCGTTCGGCATTGCCCATACCATGATCGACCGCACGCCCGTCCGCGTCAGCGAGGAGGTCGTGTGGCAACATCCTGCCTGCAAGCTCACGCGCTTCAAGCGCGAGAGCGATCCCACGCGCAGCGCCGGCAATCCGCGCCTGCTGCTGGTCGCGCCGATGTCGGGCCACTTCGCGACGCTGCTGCGCGGCACCGTCGAGACGTTCCTGCCCGACCACGACGTCTACATCACCGACTGGCAGGATGCGCTCGACATGCCGCTGTCGGCGGGGCGCTTCGATCTCGACGACTACATCGACATGATGATCGGCATGTTCCGCTTCTTCGGCGGCGACGTGCATGTCTTTGCCGTGTGCCAGCCATCCGTACCCGTGCTTGCCGCCACGGCGTTGATGGAGGCCGACGGCGATCCCAGCGTGCCGCTGTCGCTGGTGCTGGCCGGAGGCCCGGTCGACACCCGCATCAACCCCACGGTCGTGAACACGCTGGCCGAAAAGCGCGGCACCGACTGGTTCCGCCGCAACGTCATCACCAACGTGCCCTGGCCGAACCCCGGCCGCGGCCGCCAGGTGTACCCCGGGTTCCTGCAGCTCTCGGGCTTCATGACCATGAACCTCGACCGGCACATGCAGGCGCACAAGGAAATGTTCCTGCACCTGGTGCGCGGCGACGGCGACTCGGCGGAGAAGCACCGCGAGTTCTACGACGAGTATCTGGCCGTCATGGACCTCACGGCTGAGTTCTACCTGCAGACGGTCGATACCGTGTTCGTGCAGCACCTGCTGCCGCGCGGTCTCATGACGCACCGTGGCCGCAGTGTCGATCTTGCAGCAATTCGGCGGCCAGCCCTGATGACGGTGGAAGGCGAGAGGGACGACATCACCGGCACCGGGCAGTGCTTCGCCGCACACGATTTGTGTGTGAATGTTGCAGCCGAGCGCAGAGTGCACATCGAATGTCCGAAGGTCGGACACTACGGCATCTTCAACGGCGCCCGCTTCCGCTCCGAAATTGCCCCGCGCATGGCCAAATTCATGCGCGCGCACGATCCATGCGCGAGCACCAGCCTCTCGATCGCGCAGCTCGAACATATGGTTGCCGTGCCGCGCCGCGCTCGCAGAACGCAGGAGCTCGAGGCGCTCGCGTTCAGCTTCCCCCGCTACGCCTGACCCCAAAGATTGATTCACTCGCCTGTCGCGCTCCCGCCACACGGCTGCCTTGTATGCTAAGCAAGGGTCGATGGATGCTGACCGAGTCCCGCAAAATTTGCTAGGCCAGCATTCCGATCACGGCGCGATGTGCGGCTTGCGCGACGATCACGCGTAGCCGTGCGGGGTTCAGGAGGGGCGTGAATGCCGACGGGCAGAGGGCACGGGCAAACTGTCAAGAGCGGACTGGAGCTGGAGGCGATCGGCGCCCCCATCGAGGTTCGGCGCCACCCGGCGGCGCGGCGCCTCACGTTGAGGGTGAGCAAGACGAAGCGGGCCGTCATCGTCACCGTTCCCGCCCAGTGCCGCATGGAAGAGGCCGGCAAGTTTCTCAGGAGCAACATCGACTGGGTGCGCGAGCGATTGGGCAGCGTGCCGGAGCCCGTTCCCTTCGCGGACGGGGCACGGATTCCATTGCGCGGCGATCTGCATCACGTCTGCTTCACGGGGCCACTTCGCGCGAGAGCGGTGGTGGAGATCGAGTGCGCAGGCGGCAGGACACCTCGCCTCAACGTCTGCGGCCGTAGCGAGCATGCGCCGCGGAGGCTGCGCGACTGGCTGATCGAACAGGCCCGTGCCGACCTCGACCGGTGCGTCTCGCTGCACGCCAGGAACCTCGGCGTGAAGGCGCGCAGCATCACGTTGCGCGATCAAACCAGCCGCTGGGGTTCGTGCACGGCCGGTGGGCTGCTGTCGTTCTCGTGGCGGCTGATCCTGGCGCCTGCCCATGTACTCGACTACGTGGCCGCGCACGAGGTCGCGCACCTCATCGAGATGAACCACGGCCCGCGCTTCTGGAAGCTGGTGGCGCGCTCGATGCCCCGGCTGGAGGAAGCCAAGCGCTGGCTGCGCAATCACGGGGCGGACCTGCACCGCTACGGCGCTGCGCCCTGAGGACGGATCATATCTGCCGGCGCGTCACGGGGACACGGCTCGCCAGCACTTTGTCGATGCGGCGGCCGTCGAGATCGACAACCTCGAAGCGCCAGCCGGAGACCTCGATGCTCTCGCCCGTCGAGGGCAGATGTTGCAGGTGCACGAGCATGAAGCCGGCGAGCGTCTGATAGTCGCGCTTGGGCGGGAGCGTAATCCCGAGCTGGTCCGCCATCTCGTCTGCCGGCATCCATCCCGCCAGCAGCCATGAGCCATCGTCTCGCGGAATGGCCTGCGGCTCCTCTCCCAGGGCATCAGAGCGGAACACGCCGGCAATTGCTTCCAGGATGTCGGCCGGCGTGACGATGCCTTCGAAGTGGCCGTACTCGTCGTGGATGAGGGCCATCGGCACTTCGGCGTCGCGCAGCATTTCGAGTGCATCCAGGGCGTCGGTGGTGTCGGGGATCACCGGAGCAGAGCGGACGTACGATCTGACATCGAGCGCCTTGCCCGTGACCAGTGCAGCAAGGGGTTCGCGCGTTCGCATCACGCCGATGAAGGCATCGGGCGTGCCCTCCCCAACGGGCACGCGCGAGTGCTGCGTGGTCAGGATTTGCTCGATGATCTGTTCGCGCGTCGCCGTCAAATCGATCCAGTCGACCTCGGTCCGGGGCGTCATCAGCCCGCGCACCGGGCGATCGCCGAGCCGCAGCACGCCCGAGATCATGCGATGCTCGCCGCTCTCCAGAACCCCCGCAGTCTCCGCTTCGGCGATCAGCGTCTTGATCTCCTCCTCAGTCACGGTGCTCGGTGCGTGCGCCTTGTGCCGCAGCAGCCAGAACACCGGTTTGGTGGAGATATGGAGGATCCAGACAGCCGGCGCAGCGATGCGGGAGAGCGCCATCATCAGCGGCGCGACCGCGCAGGCGATGGTCTCGGCATTGCGCAGCGCCAGATTCTTGGGCACGAGCTCGCCGATGATGAGCGACACGTAGGTGATCACGGAGAACACGCCGACGTAGGCCAGCCATTCGGCCGCGACATCCGGCACACCGCGCTCTAGGAGGATGTATGTGAGATCGGCCGTCAGGGTTGCGCCCGAGTAGGCGCCGGCGATCAACCCTACGGCCGTGATGCCGATCTGGACGGTCGACAGGAAGCGGCTTGGATCGGCGGCCAGCGCCAGCGCCCGGTTGGCACCCCGCCGGCCCTCTTGCGCCAGCGCCCTGAGGCGGGAGCGTCTGGACGATACGACCGCAAGCTCGGAAAGGGCGAAGAGCCCGTTGAGGGCGATGAGAACCAGCACGACAGCGATTTCGAACACGGCCGCGAGGCCGGTTCGTGGGCTTCCCGGGCCTCTCCTCTCGCTTGTTGGGTCAATCCGCCGATGACTAGAGGAATCGAAGGGAGGACTGACCGGCCCTTTCCTGGATTGTAAAGGAAAGTGGACCGCGCCAATGTTCCATGCGTGCAGCGGTACTGCAAGCGGTTCGTCTCGCTGCAAGGCTCAGGGTTGATGTGGAGCGATCCTGCTCTAGTGCCCATTCTATGAAGAACGCGGTGGGCTCGCGCATTTCATTGCTACCAGCAAACTACGGCGGGCGCCGGATAACCAACCGACACCCGCCGTGCACTCAGCCTACGCAGCCCACCCTATTTGCTGCGGTAGACCTTGTCCTTCCAATAGTAGTTGCCCGCCGACAGGCCGAGCTTGCCGTAGGTCTCGGCGCCTGGGACCGTAGGTGGGCCTGGGTTTGCGAAGCAATCTCGAGGCGCCGGACACTCCGGTTGTTGCACGCGCGCGGGATCGGTCGTAAACGAAGTTGTACGATGACCCGACAAACGCGAAGTTTAGTCACACTGCCGTCGGCTGGCAAGCACACCCTGCTGCGGCCGCTGCGGCCTGCGCGAAACCTCACGGACGAGGTGATCGAGCGGATCAAGAAGGAGATCAGCAGCGGGCGACTGGCGCCGGGTGCGCGTCTTCCCACCGAGCAGGAGCTGATGAGCGCCATGGGGGTGAGCCGCACGGTCGTGCGCGAGGCGGTGGCCGCATTGCGCGCCGACGGCCTGGTGATGACCCGTCAGGGATCTGGCGCATACGTGGCCGCCGACGTCAGCCGTGTCCCGTTCCGCATCGATCCTCAAGGGCTGAGCTCAATCGAGGACGTTCTGGAGGTCATGGAGCTGCGCCAGGCGATCGAGGTGGAAGGCGCCGCACTGGCGGCAGAGCGCGTCACACCGCGACGTCTCGCCCCGATCGCAGGCGCCTTGCGCGCAATCGAGGCCGCCATCCGCAAGGGCGAGGGCGCCGTCAACGAAGACTTCGCCTTCCACCTGGCGATCGCCGAGGCCTCTGGCAATCCGCGCTTCGCCGAGTTCCTGGAGTTCCTCGGGCGCCACGTCATTCCGCGGCAGAGCGTGCGCGTCGCGTTGAGCACGCCGGAGGAGCAGCGGCAGTATCTGATGCGCATTCAAATGGAGCATGGACGCATCCACGAGGCCATTCGCAACGGCGATCCCGGCGAAGCACGCAGGGCGATGCGCAATCACCTGACGGGAAGCCTCAAGCGCTACCGCCGACTCGCCGAGCGGCAGCAGCGTGCGAAGTGACTAGCCATTTGTCTCGATGAGAGGCCGGCACCCGCCCAGGATCGGCCGTCCTGATTCGTGCAGCGTGACCGTGATGAGGGGCTCGACCACACGCTTGGCCAGTTGCGCTTCGATCTCGCGCCGGATTTCAACCAGCGTGCGCCCTGCAGCATGAATTTGGCCCGCAAACGGGACCGAAATGGTGCCGTCGCAATCGACCGTCTGCGAGGGGAGCGTGACAAAGTTGCCCGGCCGCAAGCTATAAAAGGGCGACTCGAATATCGCGACCTGCAGAACGTCGCCAACAGCTATCTTCTCGGCTGGATCGGCCGTGGGCTGCGCGACCGCACGATCCCCGCCCGCAGCTGATACCGCGACGCAAGCCAGCGCCACAGTGGCAAAAATGGAAAGAACATCCCTTCGCATTGTCATGAGCGCCGCTGGTGACGCTATTGCCGCGCGGTCAAGCTAACATATTCCGACGGCGACGCATATGGACGCGCCCTTTCGACCAGCGAAAGAGGGACACGCACGGGCACGCGCGCGTTAGGGAAGTTCGCAAATGCAATTGCCGCACGGTGTGTGCGAACTCGGGTTCGGGACACTAGGCAGTCAACGGGCGCGCCAGAGTGACGTGAGGGGTCCGCCCTTTCCTCGCACCGGGTCGGTTGCCGGGAAGGTCAGACCCGCGATGCGGGCGATCATCTCCGGGGTCGGCGCGCCGCGGCACAGGTCTGCCGTCTGATCCGGCGGATAGGCACCGACGACCAGGAAGTCGCGGGTTGCCTCGAGGCGGAAATGTCCGGTGCCGGCGGGCAGCACGGCGACATCTCCCGCCCTGACGGAAACCTCATGGCCGCCTGGGCCGCCGAGGACCAGGCGCGCATCTCCGGCTGCGAAACCCAGCACCTCGTGCGCGTTCGAGTGATAGTGGTGAAAGGGGTAGACGCCGTTGCGCCACTGGGGCGGCCAGCCGTTGCGCAGAAAGAGGTCCTCGAAGGCGGCAGCAGGGTCGGCGCCTTCCAGCGGGACGGCGTCGCGGTAGAGCAGCACCGGCAGACGCGGATTGTTTGGCATCCATCCATTGGCACCGAGCTGGAGAACTTCAGGCATTACTGAGCCCTTCTGATGCCCGCGCGCGAGCCTCCGGGACAGATGCTCAGGCATAGAAATCGCTGGCCCTGGCACGACCGCAACAACGGCAAGTCGGCAGTTTCCTGGGATCCTGCTGCCTTTGCAAGGCAACTCGGCAGCGATAAAGCGATCTTCATGTTTAGCCTCGTATTGTTGTCGGCGGCATGTGCAAGCCTGGTCTTGCGGCCGTTTGCTGCAACCAGCAAACAGCCGGCGTCGCCGGGACAGGCGCACCTCCTGCCTGCAGCGCTCGCGGATGGCTGGCTACCGGGGACCCCGGTATGACACCCGGGTCGCGCTTGTTGGAGCCGCAGACGGTGCGGCGGAGGCGAGGGCTCCGACGTGAAGGAGAAGGAACTACGGCTGGCGCTCGTTTGCTACGGGGGCGTGTCGCTCGTCCTCTACATGCATGGCGTCATCAAGGAGCTGCTGAAGCTGGCGCGCGCGTCCATGCGTTATCAGTCGGTGCCCGACCCGCAGCGCCGCCAGACCGAGACATTCGCATCGCTGAACGGGCCGGACGAGCGCGAGCGCGACACCGAGGAAGCCTATTTCTCGCTCCTCAAGCTGATCGGCAAGGACCTGGACCTGCGCGTCATCGTCGACAGCGTGGCCGGCGCCTCGGCGGGCGGCATCAGCGGCATAATGCTGGCGCGCGCGCTGGCCCACGACCTGTCGATCGACCACATGCGCAAGATGTGGCTCGAGGAGGCGGACGTGCTGCATCTGCTGGCGCCGGCGCAGCGGGCCAAGCCGTGGAACAAGGTGCTGCTCTATCCCGTTCTGTGGGTGCTGTTCCGCCTGCGCATCCTGGGGCCGGTGACGGACCGCGAAATTCGAAACCGGCTGTCGATGTTCTTCCGCTCGCGCTGGTTCGAGCCGCCGTTCGACGGCGACCGCTTCCTCGCGCTGCTCTACGACGCCATGATCGGAATGGGGCGTGCCGGGCCGAAAACCTCCTCGCTGCTGCCGCCGGGGCACGCCCTCGATCTTTCGGTCACCGTCACCGACTTCTTCGGCTACCCGCGCCGCCTGGAGATCAACACGCCGGCCGAGATCCACGAGCGCGAGCAGAGCCTGCTGTGGTCGTTCAAGTTCTGCCACTGGTCGGACGGCAGCCAGGACTCGGACCTCGACGACGACAACGTGCCGGGACTGGCGCTGGCGGCGCGTGCGACGTCGTCGTTTCCCGGTGCATTTCCGCCGGCACAGCTCGCCGATGTCGACCGGATGCTGGAGCAGCGGCGGCTCGCCTGGCCCGACCGGGACCGCTTCATGAACGCCAATTTCAAGGAGTACGTGCGGGCCGGCATCGATCCAGGCAAGACCTCGTTCCTCGACGGCAGCATCGTCAACGACAAGCCGTTCTCGGCGGCGATCACGGCCATCCGCGAGCGTCCCGCATTCCGCGAGGTCGACCGGCGCATCGTCTACATCGATCCGGATCCCGAGCGCCCTCCGCCGCCGCCCGACGGCCGGCCGCCGGGGTTCCTGCACACCTTGAAGGCGGCGCTATCCGACATCCCGTCGCACGAGCCGGTCTACGGCGATATCGCAAGGATTGCCGCCTTCAACGCTTCGGTGCGGCAGATGCGTGCGGCGCTGGAAGCGGCCCGGCCGGCGATCGATGTGCTCGTGACCGAGATCGTGGGCACGGCCGGCCCCAGGTCGGACGGGGCGCGCGCCGTCCGGCGCTGGCGCGAGGCCGCCAATGCCTCGGCGGCCAAGCAGGCCAACTATGCCTATCAGGTCTACGCAAGGCTCAAGATGGAGGCGGTGCTGTCGCATCTGGCCGAGCTCGCCTGCGAACTCGCCGAGCTCGAGAGCGATTCCCCGCGCCGCGCCGCGCTGGCAGAGGCGATCCGGGCCTGGGCGGCTCGCCGGGGGGTGATGCCGCCCAAGGGGCCCTTGCCGATCGGCAGCAGCATCGTCGACGGATCGCATTCCAACCCCTGGATCGATTTCCTGGTCCGGTTCGACATCGACTTTCGCCGGCGCCGGCTGTCGTTCGTGATCCGCGGCATCAATGCTCTCTATTCGCGCCTGGCCGAGCCGGAGTTCCGCGGCCTGGCGCCAGGGCAGCTCGACGAGATCAAGCAGCGCTTCCAGCGCCCCCTCAGCCGCCTGCGCATGCTGCGCTCGGGCGAGTTCGCGTATCCCGGCATCAGGGCCCGCCTGGTGGCGCTGGCCGAGGTTCTCGACGGGCCGAGCGGCAGGAGCGACCCGACCGCGGCGCTCGGGGACGGCGTGCTGGCCGAGCGGATCAACGACATCATGAGCCAGCTGGCGGAAGAGCTCGACCTCAGAGCCACCGACGGCGATCTCGATGAGATCGCCGGGGCCTGCCTCGACAAGTCGCTGCCGCGGACCCTGCAGCACGAGGTCGTGCTGCACTATGTTGGCTTCGCTTTCTGGGACGTGCTGACGTTCCCGCTGCCGCAATGGCGGGACCTGGGAGAGCACGACGAGATCCGCATCGACCGCATCAGTCCGGTGGACGCTGCCTCCCTCAGGGATGGCGCCGAAAGCCCGACCCTCAAGGGCGCCGAGTTCCGACACTTTGCGGGGTTCCTCAGCCGCTCTCTCAGAGAGCACGACTACCTTTGGGGGCGCCTCGATGGCGCCGAGCGGCTGATCGACATCATGTGCGATTGCGCCTACCAGGGCCGGCCGCCCGATCCCTCCGAGGTCCGCAGGATCAAGAAAATGGCGTTCAGCCTTATCCTCGATACGGAGGAGAAGGCCCTGCGCGACGCAAACCTGATCGCGACCATCCGGAGCGCGGTGGAGGCCTTGTAGCGGGCGCGGGGCCGCGAGCCTTCCGTGAGCCTCGCGCAGGGCGTGCCGTACGCCTCGCGTGCGTGGCCGCGTGAGCGCTTGCGGTTCAGCTGCGCGGTTGGCGCCCTATCCTGCGCGCAAGCGCTACAGGGTGGCCGCGCGACCTGGCGGTGAGGCTGCCACGGTGCCAGGCAGGGCTGCCGGCGTGCGGCCTTCGTGCGCCAGCACCATGATGTCGTGCCATAGCCGTGCGGGCAGGCTGCCGCCCATAACCCGGCTCATCGGGCGGCGGTCGTCGTTGCCGACCCACACGCCGCCGATGTAGTGGGCGGTGTAGCCGACGAACCAGGCATCGCGGAACTCCTGCGTGGTGCCGGTCTTGCCGCACGCGGGATGCAGGGGCAGGGCCGCACGCTTGCCGGTGCCGGATATCAGCACGGCGTTGAGCATGTCGTTGAGCGCCCCCACGTGCTCGGCCGCGACCACCAGGCGAGCACTCCCGGCCGGCCTCTGGTAGAGCACGCGGCCCGAGCCCGTGCGCACCCGCTTGACGATGTGCGGCTCGATCGGGCGTCCGCCGGTGGCGAACGTGCCGTAGGCACCGGCCAGCTCCGTGAGCGTCACCTCTGAGGTACCGAGTGCCAGCGTGGCGTCGGACCGCAAGTCCGAGCGGATGCCCACGCGATGAGCCGCTTCCGCGACCCGGCGCGACCCGAGCTTCGTGGTGAGGCGCACGGCCACCGTGTTGATGGACCGCGACAGCCCTTCCCGCAGGCTCACCGTGCCGCGATAGCGGCCATCGTCGTTGCCGGGACTCCAACCCTTGCCGAGGATAGGCAGGTCCTGCACCAGGCTGTCGGGAGTAAGGCCGCTCTCCAGGGCAGCGAGATAGATGAACGGCTTGAATGCCGAACCGGGCTGGCGCTTGGCTCTGAGCGCGCGGTTGAACTGGCTCTCGCCCCAGGAGCGCCCGCCCACCAGCACCGTGATCCCGCCCTCCAGGTCGAGCAGCACCAGCGCCGCCTGGCTGGCGTCGACGCTGCGGCCTTCCGTCGTGATCAAATCATGCACCAGCTGCTGCGCCCGCCGCTGCAGGGCGCGGTCGATCGTGGTCTCGACAATGACCTCATCGTCATTGCCGGCGATCAGCCCGGGCAGCCGCTCCAGCACCGCATCGACCGCATATTCCATGCCGGTCTCACCGCGCATCACCTGAGGCTCGGCGAAGCGCACGCGAGCGATGGCGTTGAGCTCGCGATCGATCGGCGAGGCGAACCCCGCTTCCACCATTGTGGCCAGCACGCCCTCGGCCCGCTCGCGCGCTAGCGCCGGATTTGAGGCCGGCGAATATTTGGAGGGCGCCTTCAACAGGCCCGCCAGCACTGCCGCCTCCGCCAGGCTCACGTCCTTGGCGCCCTTGTCGAAGAAACGGCGCGCCGCCGCCTCCACACCGTAGGCGCCGGCGCCGAAGTACACGCGGTTGAGGTACAGCTCCAGGATGTCCGGCTTGCCGAGTCGCATCTCCAGCCACAGGGCCAGCACCAGCTCCTGCAGCTTGCGCGCGAGCGTGCGCTCCGAATTGAGGAAGATGTTCTTGGCGAGCTGCTGGGTGATGGTCGAGCCGCCCTGCACCAGCCGCCGCGCACGCGCGTTGGCGAGAATCGCGCGGCCGAGGCCGGCCGGGTCCACGCCGCGATGCTTGAAAAACCGCCGGTCCTCGGTCGCCAGCACCGCATCGATGAGATGGCGCGGCAGCAGATCGATCGGAATGTAGGGCGCAGCCCCGCCGCGCTCGGCCAGCAGCGCGCCATCGCGGGCGAGAATCCGCACCACGGGAGCGTGCTGCTTGTGGCGCAGCGCCATCGGATCAGGAATGGTCGTCGTGTAGTAGACGAAGGCGCCGGCCACGACGAGGCTGGCGGCCACGGTGAGATAGATGGGGGCCAGCACAAGGACGCGGAATTCCCACGGCAGCCGGCGCCCAGGCACACGCGTTGGCCCGCGCTTAGGCTCGGGCTGCGGTGCGCCACCCCGAGACTGTGATCGATCGAACAGCCCCATCGCCGTCCCACGCAAGACATTCAGCGCGGGCAGCTTCGCCGGCGCGTGGCGCAGGCTAGGCGAGAGGCATTAAGGCGCGGTTAACCTAAAGCACCCTCACGGCCCCGGCGCAGCTCGCTGTGCAATCAGAAGCGGATCGTGCCGAGGCGATGGTGGAATTGCCCTCCCACCGTTTCTCGACATTGAACTCCTGGTAATGGCGCAGGTTGAAGATGACCGGCATCGTGCCGAACACGGTGGTGTAGCTGAGCCCTGGGCCGATCGCGTCGACGCGACCTTTCTGGGGGCCGAGCCTGGCTCCGGTGCCCGAGTCTCCCGTCAGCTGGCGATAGTCGTAGCCGACGACGCCGAGCACGAACCCGGGCGCAAACTCGCGGCCAATCGCCCATTCGAAATGAAACTTCGTTGCCGGTCCTGTAGTCGGTCTCGGTGTTCTCGAAGTTGAATGTGAAGCCCGCCGCGCCATTGAACTGAAGTTTGGTGGCCTTGTTGTCCCAGGTGAAAGCCCAGCCGGTGTCGATCCCCGGTCGATGGAAGCCGATGATCGGGGAGAAGCCGGGCTCCCAGCGGCCCGTGGGAGCGACGGCCTGCACATAGGCGGTATGGGAGAACTCGCCGCGCTGCCATCCGTGCTGGGCCCTGGACACGATGTCCCCGAAACCCCAGCCGTCGATCCCGCGCGCGGCGGTCAAGGGCCCCACGCTGACGTTGGCATCGAGGTCGACGTGGCCAACGGGAACCGTCACCGCCAGCCCCAGATTGCCTCCGAAGAGCTTCCTTTGCGGCACGTACAACACGTTGAGGCCGCTGGAGTAGGCCTCGACCTTGGCTCCGGCATTGACGACCACGCCGCCGAAACTGATGCTGCCGCCGATGTCACCCGTGTAGAAGGCCGACACGGTCGTCACATAGATGCCGGGGGGCGGCGTGACGCTGGCCCCGAACGCGGCGCCGCCAAGCCCGTAGGTCGAGAAGGCGTATTCCGCCGCTTGCGCGTGTGCAGCGGCTGCAACCATCGAGCATGCGGCGAAAAGAGCCCGCAGAGGCAATGCCCGCGTGCGCATGTAGCGCTCCTCTTCGTGTTGGCTTGCGCTGACGAACAGAGGCTGGAATCCCCTAGCTCAATTCGGGGAAGCCAGGCGTGACACACGAGCTACGTGGACGGACTTTCTGTCGCCCTATCGGCCACGAGGTGAAAAGCTTGGACCCGAACCTTGTGCGAAGCTTACTTGCGGGTCTTGGTTGGACCGTTTCCGGGGGCACGCTGAGAACGGCCAAGTGGAGCACCTGGGCCTGTGATATCAAGCAGCCAAAGGTTTCACCCGTCATCCCGGAATCCAAGACGCAGTCGAGGATATCCGGGATGACGGGTATGTTGATTAGTTCGCCGGTATGAGTTGTGCAGTCATCTGCCCAGACTGCGAGCTGACGGCGTGCCACCAGTGGAGAAATGCCGAACCGCTCTTGAGCACGCCATTCGGCACGGGGCTTGAGGTCGCCTTGACACACGCCGCGATGCCGTGGGCGAATTGCCCTTTTGGCCGCCTCGTTGCGAACGGCCGCCACGCCAGACGAACCGGCGGGCGGCCGCTCAGGATCATCCCTATCGCAACCCGCGAAGTCTGCGGCCTAGGCGCGCGGCGTCACCGCCCGAGCTTGATGTTCAGGCCGGCGCGGATCACACCCACGCTGTCGTCACCATGGCCATTATCGTTGTTGAAGGCCAGATACTCGAGGCGGGCCGACATCGTGTCGCTGAACATGCCCTCGATGCCCAATCCGTAGACGAAGCCGGCGTCGCTGTCGCTGTCGCCGCCGCCGACCAGGCCCAGACCCGCAGTGGCGTAGACGAGCAGGTTGGGTTGGATCAGATAGCCCAACCGGCCGCGGAACGAGGCCAGGTAGTCGATCGAGTTGGCTC
Organism: uncultured Alphaproteobacteria bacterium; assembly: GCA_963827545.1. Lineage (GTDB taxonomy): Bacteria > Pseudomonadota > Alphaproteobacteria > Rhizobiales > Hyphomicrobiaceae > AWTP1-13. The sequence continues at coordinate 34,108 of CAWHBI010000044.1, read as the reverse complement.
CCGACAAGGAGATGTCGCCCTCCAGGCCGTAGACGATCTGGTTGGTCTGCCAGTTGTAGCCAAGCTGAACGCCGCCGACGATGCCGTCATCGAAGTCCGACTCTGCGTGACCGAGGTGAAGGCCGCCATACAGGCCGCGCCAGATCGGGGGCCGGTCGACGTACCCGGGGCCCGCGCTGCGGGTGGGTATCCCGTCTGCCGCCGCCGATGTCGCCACCGCACCGACGCCTACTACCAAGGCCAGTGCGATGACCCCCCTCCGCAAAATTCCCATTTCGACGCTCCTCATCTTGAGTCCGTGCCCCTCCCCATCCCCTTTTGCCGAGCAACGCGACTTGGCGCCGCTCAGAACCGCTAGTAGGCGCCATATGTGACAAAGCAGGGGCGCTGGCTGAGGCTCCGCGAGAGCCAAGACTGGTCCTACGACTGAGCGTTTTCAGAACAAAAGTCCCCAATATCAATAGCTTGGCGGCATTCCGGCATTGTCCGCATATGAGCATTTGTGTGGTGCGGGCAGCACGGCAGGCAAAGGAATGCCACCGGCCGCCACCAATCTTGCGAGAAAGCCGATGCGAAATCGATTGGCGGCGTCTTGCCCACGACCTCACGCACGACAGTGCGCCTTCGGGCTCAACCCCCGCGCGGCCGGATCAGCGGCGATACGCGCCGCGCGGCCACAGCATCGTGCCGATGTAGGTCAGGATGGCGAGAACCATGCGCATGATGATCGTGTAGCCGATGAACACCAGCTGCCGCTCCTCGAGCAGGAACTCGAGCCAGACATTGTAGGAGGGGTTGAGACCGCTGCCGGTGATGATGTCCTTCACCGTGCGCGCCGTGCGCAGTGAAGACGAAATCACCGCCGGATAGTTGAGGGCGAGAAAGATGATGGTCAGGGCCGCCAGGATGAAGGCGGTGACCATGTTGCCAGCGGCAAGCAGCATACGGACCACGACCGGCACTCCCCGTATCGTCCAATCCCGGCAGGCTAGCAGCTTCAAGGCAATCATCAAGCCGCGGGCTGGCATCAGCTTAGCACTTTGCCGCCCAGCTGGTCCCGCCAATGTCGATCGGCTGCCGATTTGCGCTTCGGGCCGTGGCTATCGTGTCATGGGGGGCACGCTATTGTTGAACAACGCAAAAAGGCATGCCTGATGGCCTTGAGATCATGGGCTTCAGGCTTGAAAGTCATCGATCTGGCACCTCGCTGACGAGGAAAACAGCATATGGCCACGCCGAAGCTGCGCGAGATAGCGACCGCCCTGCGCTTTCCCGAAGGCCCAGTGGCGCTGCCCGACGGCTCGGTTCTCCTCGTTGAGATTGCGGCCGCGCGGCTGACCCGTGTTGCGCCCGATGGCAGCAAGGCGACCCTCGCCCAGCACACGGGCGGACCCAACGGCGCCGCCATCGGGCCCGACGGCAAGGCCTACGTCTGCAACAACGGCGGCTTCAACTGGCACGAGATCCCGGGCGTCGGCCTCGTCCCCGTGGGCCAGGGGGACGACTATTCGGGCGGGCGCATCGAGCGCGTGGACCTCGCGACCGGCAAGATCGAGACCCTTTACACCGAATGCGACGGCCATCCGCTGAAAGGCCCCAACGACATCGTGTTCGACGCGCACGGCGGCTTCTACTTCACCGATCTCGGCAAGACCCGCCCGCGCGAGATGGACCGCGGCGCCGTCTACTACGCCAAGGCCGACGGCAGCAGCATCAGGCCCATCGCCTTTCCCTCCATCACACCCAACGGCTGCGGCCTCTCCCCCGACGGCGACACGCTCTACTTTGCCGAGACCGAGTTGGCGCGCCTGTGGGCCATGGACATCGTCAGTCCCGGCAGGGTGAAGCGCGAGGGCTGGCCATCGGTCAACGGCGGCCGCCTCATCGGCTGCCCCGGCGGCTATCAGCGCTTCGACAGCTTGGGCGTCGACAGCGCGGGCAACATCTGCGTCGCCACCCTCATCAACGGCGGCATCACCGTGTTCAGCCCGGACGGGGCGAGCGTGCGCCACATCCCCATGCCGGACCCGCTCACCACCAACATCTGCTTCGGCGGGCCGGACCTGCGCACGGCCTACGTCACGCTCTCGGGCTCGGGCCGGCTGGTGGCCTTCGAGTGGGAGCGACCAGGGCTCAGACTGAACTATCGGTAGCTGCGTGCGCGGAAGTCCAGAACAATGGCGCGTCGCGGTGCTCGGCAGCGGCCCTGCCGGGCTGATGGCGGCTGAAGTGGTCGCCCATGGCGGCGCAACCGTCACTGTCTATGAGCGAATGCCGACGGTCGGCCGGAAGCTCCTGCTGGCTGGCCGCGGCGGGCTGAACCTGACGCACAGCGAGGAGATGGCAGCCTTTCTGACACGCTATGGAGCGGCGGAGCCTCGGCTTCGCGCAGCCATTGAAGCCTTTCCGCCCAGCGCGCTGCGTGCTTGGAGTGAGGCGCTCGGCCAGCAGACGTTCGTGGGCTCGAGCGGGCGGGTGTTTCCAGAAGGGATGAAAACCTCGCCACTCCTGCGCGCCTGGGTGCGGCGCCTTGCTGCAACCGGTGTCCAGTTCAAGCCCCGGCATCGGTGGACAGGTTGGAGCGCTGACGGGCGGCTGATGTTCTCTGCGCTGGAAGGCGGCGTGGCCGTCGAAGCCGATGCGACGGTGCTGGCGCTGGGCGGCGCAAGCTGGCCGCAACTGGGGTCCGATGGCAGTTGGACCCAGATCGTTTCCGACGCCGGCGTCCGTGTGACGCCACTGAAACCCGCCAACTGCGCCTTTCTCGTCCAGTGGTCGTCCATATTCCGCACGCGCTTCGCCGGTCAGCCGCTGAAGCGGCTCGAGCTTTCCTTCGGCGGCCAAAAAGTGCGTGGCGAAGCCGTCATCACCGAGACAGGCCTGGAAGGCGGCGGCATCTACGCGCTGGCCGCGCCGCTGCGCGAGGCCGTCCTTGACAAGGGTGAAGCCATTCTGCGCGTCGATCTCCGTCCCGATGTCGCGCGCGCCGAGCTGGAAAAGCGTCTCGCTGCGCCTCGCGCCAAACAATCGCTGTCCACCTTCCTGCGCAAGGCGGCAAACCTGTCTCCGGCGGCGATCGGGCTGCTGCACGAAACAGCGGTGTCGTCTTCCCAGCGCCTGTCGGCGATGGCACCGCCTGCGCTCGCAGGGCTCGTCAAAGCGGCACCCATCCGGTTGACCGGCACGGCCCCGATTGCCCGAGCCATCTCCACCGCCGGCGGCATCGCCTTCGACGAGATCGACGGGAGTTTCATGCTGCGCCGGCGCGCCGGCGTTTTCGTTGCCGGGGAGATGCTGGATTGGGAGGCGCCGACCGGCGGCTATCTCCTGCAGGCCTGCTTTGCAACGGGCGCTGCCGCCGGCCATGGCGCGCTGGCCTGGCTCGCCGGAACGAGCCCGGACGAGATTTGAACTCTCGAGGGGTTGGGCCACGCCGTCGCCCAAAAGATTGACGACAAGTCATACGTGGAAGTGATAAGTCCAGAAACACGGCTGGGCGAAGAACCGCAGACAGTGTTGGGTGGATGGGACAGTTCAGTATGATTTCAGCTGCACGATTTTTGGGACTGGCAACAGCATGCGCGACGCTCCTGATGGCGGGCGCATTGGTGGAGCCCGCGAGCGCGCAGGATGAAGCGTGCAAGGCCGACATCGTCACGGCAGCCGGAAAAGGGAAATTCCGACCTTTCACCAAGACAAAAGAATTGGAGGGCCGCGGCTCCGCCATGGCGGATGCCGTTGCAAACTGGCAACAAGACGTCAGCGCCAAGTTCGGCGAGCAGTGGCAGAGCTGGTCCAAGGCAAAGGACACCACTTTCAATTGCGCGCCCACCAAGACTGGAAAGATCATCGGCAGCAGCTTCATCGGGTGCACGATCAGTGGCCGGCCGTGCTCGGCCGCCGTCCCCCCAAGAGCCGGAGCAGTGGTAGAGGACGATAGCGGCAAGGCAGAGCTCGCGACAAAGCTAGCTCGCCCGCAGTCCCGCCAGGACGCAGGCGAGAACTCTGACGCAGGTAGACGAGTTGGTGGACGAGAAAGACTGAGGCACGAGGACAGCGCCTACGAGCGCGAGATGGCGTACCAGGAGCGCCTAGCAGCCGAACGACACAAGGCAGAGACCAGAGCCTACGAACGCGAGATGGCGTACCAGAACCGCCTGGCAGCCGAACGAAGGAGAGCAGAGTCCGAAGCCATGGAGCGAGAGAAGGCTCACCAACGATATCTGACAGAAGAACGAAGGAGGATCGAACGCCAACGGTACTGATTCAGAGGGGCCTACGGGCTGAGGACCGTCCGTGGCCGCGATGAAACGGACACCCTGATACGGCGTCGACCCCAGTGGAACGGGCTCTGGGTCAGCCACCTTCGATATCCTCGCGCAGCATTTCGAGCTCCAGCCATTTTTCCTCTGTGGCTGCCAACTCGGCCTGCGCCGCCGCCAGGGCCTCGGATGTCGACGTGAATGCCTGGCGATCGCGTGTGTAGAGGGTCGCGTCGTCGAGCCGTCCCTGCAGACTGTGAATGTGCGCCTGCAGCGTCTCTATCTCCTTCGGCAGCGTCTCGAGCGCGTGCTTCTCATGGAAGCTCAGCTTGCGCTTGGCCGGTGTCGCCGCCGCTACGGGCTTCGTGTCCTTGGCAGCCAGTGCCGCCTTCTGCTTCGGTGGTGGCCTGCCGGCGATGTCGGCGCCGCGCTGCGCCAGCATGTCCGTGTAGCCGCCCGCATATTCCACCCACCGGCCGTCGCCCTCCGGCACCAGCACCACGCTCACCACGCGATCGATGAAGTCGCGATCGTGGCTGATGAGGATGACCGTGCCGGCATAGTCGCCGAGCATTTCCTCGAGCACATCGAGGGTTTCCAGGTCGAGGTCGTTGGTCGGCTCGTCGAGCACGAGCAGGTTGGAAGGCTTGGCCAGCGCGCGTGCCAGCATCAGGCGCCCGCGCTCCCCGCCCGACAGGGCACTGAGCGGCGTGCGCGCCTGCTGCGGCGAAAACAGGAAATCCCTCATGTACCCGACCACGTGCCTTGGCTTGCCGCCGATCGTCACCGTGTCGCCGCGCCCACCCGTCAGCGCCTCGCTCAAGGTCCAGTTGGGATCGAGGCTTTCGCGGCCCTGGTCGAGGGCGGCCATCTGCAGATTGGCGCCGAGCCGCACGCTGCCGGCGTCCGGTGCCAGCGTGCCGGTGAGGAGACCGACGAGCGTGGTCTTGCCGCTGCCGTTGGGGCCGATGATGCCGATGCGATCGCCGCGCATGACGCGCAGGAAGCAATCCTTGACGATCGCGCGCTCCCCGAACGCCTTGCTGATCGATTTTGCCTCCACGACCAGAGCACCCGAAGCCTCTGCCTCGCTGGCAGCGATCTCGGCCTTGCCGGCGGCCCCCTGATAGTCGCGGCGGCTGCGCCGCAGGGCCTGCAGCCCGGCCACCCGCCGCACGTTGCGCTTGCGCCGAGCCGTCACGCCGTAGCGCATCCAGTGCTCCTCGCGGGCGATCTTGCGATCGAGCTTGTGCCGGGCGATCTCCTCTTCCTCCAGCCGCGCGTCGCGCCAGGCTTCGAACTCGCGGAAGCCGAGATCGATGCGACGCGTCGTGCCGCGATCGAGCCAGACCGTGGTGCGCGAGAGATTTTCCAGGAAGCGCCGGTCGTGCGAGATGAGCACGAGCGCTGCGCGCTGCCCGGCAAGCATCGCCTCGAGCCATTCGATGGTCGGCAGGTCCAGGTGATTGGTCGGCTCATCCAGCAGCAGGATGTCGGGGGCAGGCGCCAGCACGCGCGCGAGGGCCGCACGTCGCGCCTCCCCGCCCGAGAGCTGCGCTGGCTCTTCATTGCCGCTCAGGCCCAGCTGCTCCAGCAGATAGCGGGCCTGATGCGCATCGTCGGTCGGGCCGAGCCCGGCTTCGGCGTAGGCGAGCGTCGTCGCAAAGCCGGCGAGATCGGGCTCCTGCGGCAGGTAGCGAACGGCGGCACCCGGCTGCACGAAGCACTCTCCCCGGTCCGGCTCGATCAGCCCGGCGGCAATCTTGAGCAGGGTCGACTTGCCCGATCCGTTGCGGCCGACCAGGCAGACTCGCTCGCCCGCCGAAACCGAAAGCTCCACGCCCTCCAGCAGCGGCGTGCCGCCGAAGCTGAGCGCGATATCGGTGAGCTGGATGAGCGGGGGGGACATTCGTGGGGCGAACCGTGGACCGGACGCCGGTGTTACGATGGGAAGTCATCAGCGCGCAAGCGCTGCGCACCATCAGGCGCGGGAATGTCTGGCCCGCTTTTGGGAGGCTAGGGGTCTCTTTCCGACAAACGGATCGAGCGGCGTGAATTTGTAGAGCTCGCCGAGGCGGCCGATGGCGCCGATCTCTGGGAACGTCAGCGGCGCTTGCGCATCCTCGAGACGCCGATGGCGCCAGCCGCCACCTTTCCGATCGTGCTGATCGGCACCGACCCGATCCTGGCGCACGAACAAGACACAGTGGTTGTGCTCGTGCCCCTCGTAGTAGCCCAGCTTAGCCGCCAAGACGTCCTTCTTGTCGCTCTCCGACAGCACTTCAGCAACGAAGTAGAAGCGCTGGACATAGATCTGCCCGATCGCGATTGCGCCATCGATGACTGTTACGTCAGGCTCGGGATTGTATTTCTCATCACCCTTGAGCCAGACGTTGACCCGGTGGTCGGCTTGCCACTCCGGCCGCGCGGTCTCAAGGCGGCTGTTCAGGAGCAGCTGCAAGTTCGCGGCGATGCGCTGGTGCATAGCGTCGGCGGCGGCATCATCATTGCAGGAACACCATCGATCAGCTCCCACTTCTCCTCCTCGGGCCGCGAGTCCCGGAAGGTGTGGAACTGCTTCATCGTGAGCTGCGGTGTCCGCCGCAGAAAATCGCCGGGCATCTGCTCAGGCTCGTCAGGTTTGAACCCAATTCGACAACCAACCTTATCAATAATCCATACGCGCCGCGAGCGCGTTGGCTCGGATCGCGGGCGCAGTTCCCGGTCAATGCGTGAGCGGAAGGACCTCCTCGGCGAACCGCTGCATGCGCTCCAGCGTCTGTGGCAGCGTCGCTGTCTGGAACGTCAGGCACAGGTGGCGCACGCCGACGCGCTCGAGGGCCTCGACGTCGGCTGCCATCTCATCCGACGAGCCGGTGAGCAGACGACGCCCGCCCTCGGCTGTCTTCTGCGCCGTCCAGTCCACGGGCCACAGCACGAGGTAGGCGATGTCGATGCCGCTCGGGTCACGGTTGCCGGCTTGCGCAACGCGCCGCAGCTCATCGACTGCGGCGCCGAGCCGCGCAGGCGTATCCAGGCGATGCTGCGGATTGTTGGAGGCCGGATACCAGCCGTCGCCGGCGCGCACCACGCGCTTCAACGCAACCGGGCTCTCCCCGCCGATCCAGATCGGCGGATGCGGCTTGGCAATCGGCTTGGGCGCGAACAGGACGTTGTCGAAGTTTGCATGGGCGCCGCGGAAGCTCGGCGCGTCCTTGGTCCAAAGCTCCTTGAAGGCGTCGATGTACTCGTCGGTGGCGCGTCCGCGCTCGGCAAAGGGCGGCGCCCCGACGGCCTCGAATTCCTCCTTCATCCACCCCGTCCCGCAGCCCACGATCAGCCGCCCACCGGAAAGCACGTCGACCGTGGCGAGCATCTTGGCCGCCAGCACGGGCTGCCGGTGCGGCACCACCATCACCGAGGTCAGCAGCCCCAGGCGCTCCGTCAGGCCGGCGATGAAGGCAAGGGTGGCGAGCTGGTCGAGACAGGCGCCGGCAGTGCGGGCTGCCCACAGCCCGTCCTCGCTGTAGGGATAGCGCGAGCCGATATCGCCCGGCACGACGATGTGGTCGTTGACGCTGATGAAGCCGAACCCCAGCCGCTCGGCGGCCTCGGCCACGGCGATGTAGCCCTCGCGCGTGGCGCATTCACCCCGCGTCACCGTCGCTACGCCGAAGTCCATGGCTCACCCTCCTTACTGCTCGGGCAGAGCAATTCAAGCAAATCCGAAGCAGGAGCAATTTCATCGCTGATGGCGCGGTGGAACGGGCTTGTCTCCGGAAATCGGTGGAGCGCGAACCGTGAAGCGCGCTCAACGGGATTCCCCTCCCCTGGACGGGGAGGGTTAGAGGTGGGGTGAAGCCACAAGGGAACGTCACCCCTGCGTCTCACCCCCACCCCCGACCCCTCCCCGCAAGGGGGAGGGGAGCACGTGCAGCCGGCACACTACTCCAGCGAAATGGGCACTAGGGCGCGCTGGCGTCACCCTTGGGCGGCCAGCGGATAGCGCTCCGGGTTGCGGATGATCCTCAAGCTGAGGTCGACATCGAGGTCGGCCCAGTGATAGTGGCCAGGCGTGGGCTCTTCGACGTTCAGGATGTGGCCCACGGGGGCGTCACGGAACCAGGGGAAGTCGGCAAACGGCAGGAAGCGCTCGCCGTCCGATGTGAGCAGCCAAAAGCCATGCTCCGTGAGGTACGTGACGGCAGCGTCATCGCTGAGAGGATGAGAGAAAAGGTCTGCGTGATCGGCGAGTTGGAGCATCCGCGTTACATCTCTTTCATCATACTCCGGAAGCTCGTACGTGCTGCCCTTGATCAGCTTGTGGAATTGGCAAAGGAGCCGGAAGGCGGCATCTACAGCGTCGTCGAACTGGCTTCCGGTGATACTTGCCTTCTTCCAAACCGCCGAAGGATCAATAACTCCGTCCGTGTCGAGGTGAAAGAGGGTCTTGTTCCGGACGAGTAACAGGCCCCTTGCGATACTGCGCACATATCCAAGAAGAATGGATTGCTCGGCACAGATGCGAGAGGTCTCTCGGCGCTACCGCTTGACCAGATACCACAAACCTGCTTGCTCCCGTGGGTGCAACACCTTTATGGCATGGGCAAACATCTGATTGTAAAAAGCCAACGAGCAGAGACGGACGAAGTCTATGCCGTGGTACGTTTTTGCCCGATGTAGGCCGCGAAGCGCGCGCTTGAATAGGATTGTACGCGCGAGCTCATCGAGAGACCGATCAATCACCCGCCTTTCCAGATGCGCGTGATGACACGACGATGCATCAAACATCCACGCTCGCCGCCAGCGCGTTGGCCTGGATGAACTCGCGGCGCGGCTCGACGATGTCGCCCATCAGGCGCGAGAAGATTTCGTCCGCCTCGCCGAGGTCGCCGATCTTCACCTGCAGCAGCGTGCGCACGTCCCTGTTGAGGGTGGTCTCCCATAGCTGATCTGGGTTCATCTCGCCCAACCCCTTGTAGCGCTGCACGGAGATGCCCTTGCGGCCAGCATCGTAGATGGCGTCCAGCAGCGTGCGCGGCCCGAACACCGGCGCCTCGCTGTCCTTGCGCTTGAGTTTGGCCGGCGAGCCCATAGATCTCCTCCAGGTGCGCCAGCCGCTCGTTGAGGCGCCGCGCTTCGAGCGAGCCGATCAGCGCGCGATCCAGCGTGTGCGCCTCCGTCACGCCGCGCACCAGCCGGCGGAAGATATAGCCCTCGTTGCCGAGCCGCCCGGTCCAGCCGCGCTCGGTCTCGTCGGAGAGCTGGTCGAGGCGCGCCGCGATTGATGCGGCCTTGGCATTCGCCTGCTCGGCAGAGAGGAGCAGCTTCGGATCGAAGGTGCCGCCGATGGCAGCCTGCTCGACGACGAAGCGAGTGTAGCGCGAATGCACGTCGTCGATCACCTTGGTGACGCCGCGCGCCTGCTCGACGATATCGCGCAGGTCGCGCCCCGCCCGCACCTCGCCCGAGCCCAGCGCCAGCGTCGCCTCATCGAGGCCGGTGTCGATCAGGTAGTCCTCGAAGGCGCGCTGGTCCTTCAGGTACGCCTCCGACTTGCCCTTGCTCACCTTGTAGAGCGGCGGCTGCGCGATGTAGAGGTGGCCCTTCTCAACCAGGTCGGGCATTTGCCGGTAGAAGAAGGTGAGAAGCAGCGTGCGGATGTGGGCGCCGTCGACGTCGGCGTCCGTCATGATGATGATCTTGTGGTAGCGCAGCTTTGTGAGATCGAAGTCGTCGCGGCCGATGCCGGTGCCGAGCGCGGTGATGAGCGTGCCGATCTCCTGGCTGGAGAGCATCTTGTCGAAGCGTGCGCGCTCCACGTTCAGGATCTTGCCGCGCAGCGGCAGCACCGCCTGGAACTCGCGGTTCCTGCCCTGCTTGGCCGACCCTCCGGCGCTGTCGCCCTCGACGATGAACATCTCGGTGTTGGCCGGGTCGCGGTCCTGGCATTCGGCGAGCTTGCCGGGCAGCGAGTTGATGTCGAGCGCGCCCTTGCGCCGCGTCAGCTCACGCGCCTTGCGGGCAGCCTCGCGCGCAGCCGCCGCCTCCACCACCTTGGTGATGATGATCCTGGCCTCCTTGGGGTGCTCCTCGAACCAAGCCGCCAGCTGGTCGCCGACGATGCCCTCCACCACCGGCTTCACCTCGGAGGAAACCAGCTTGTCCTTGGTCTGGCTGGAGAACTTGGGATCCGGCACCTTGATCGAGAGAACGGCTGTAAGCCCCTCGCGCGCGTCGTCGCCGGTCAGCGCCACCTTCTCCCTCTTGGCGATGCCGCTCCCGTCCGCATACTTGTTGACGATACGCGTGAGGGCTGCGCGGAAGCCGGCAAGGTGGGTGCCGCCGTCGCGCTGGGGGATGTTGTTGGTGAAGCACAGCACATGCTCGTGGTAGGCGTCGTTCCACCACAGCGCGACTTCCACACCGGTACCGTCCTTGTCGCTGCCAAGCATGATGGGCGCGTCGAGCAGCGCCGTCTTCGAGCGGTCGATGTAGCGCACGAACTCGGCGATGCCGCCCTCGTAGCGCATTTCCTCTGATTTCTTGTCGGCGTGGCGCTCGTCCGTCAGCACCACGCGCACGCCCGAGTTCAGGAAAGCGAGCTCGCGCAGGCGGTGCTCGAGCGTGGCGTAGTCGAACTCGGTGACGTTATGAAAGGTTTCCAGGCTCGGCCAGAACGTGACCTCGGTGCCGCGCTTGGCGCCGGCATCGCCGGTCACCTTGAGAGGCGCCTCGGTCACGCCGTTGCGGAAGCGCACGAAGTGCTCCTTGCCGTCGCGCCAGATCTTGAGCTCCAGCACCGTCGACAGCGCGTTCACCACCGACACGCCGACGCCGTGCAGGCCACCCGACACCTTGTAGGGGTTGTCGTCCTCCCCCTCACTGAACTTGCCGCCGGCGTGCAGCTGCGTCATCACCACCTCGGCGGCGGAGATGCCCTCCTCGGCGTGAATGTCGGTCGGGATGCCGCGGCCGTTGTCGTGCACCGTGCAGGAGCCGTCCGGGTTCAGACACACCACCACCTCGGTGGCAAAGCCGGCGAGCGCCTCGTCGATGGCGTTGTCGACCACCTCGTAGACCATGTGGTGCAGACCCGAGCCATCGTCGGTGTCGCCGATGTACATGCCGGGCCGCTTGCGCACCGCGTCTAGACCCTTCAAGACCTTGATCGCATCGGCGCCGTACCGCTCGGCACCATTGGTCTTCCTCGCGGGCTTTGCGCTCATGTCAGGGGACGTCCTTTTGGGGGAATTTTGCAGTGCCACACAATACCTCGAAATGGGCGCCAAAGCACGCGAAAAGAAAGATCGGCTGCGCCGAATAACGCGTTTATTTTCAATCATTTATGGCCGGCGCCCGGGCGCCTCGGCCGCCTCACCCGAGCTGACTGATCCGGCCATCGTCCACGCAATGAAATTGCGCCAGTTCCGCGAGGTCCGCAAAGGCGTGCACGTCGGTCCCCGTCATCCACGTCTGACTACCGAGCGCGACGATTTCTTCGAACAGCGCGACGCGCCGCAGCGGGTCCAGGTGGGCGGCGATTTCATCGAGCAGAAGGATGGGCGCGGCACCATCGCGACGCTTGCGCACGAGCTCCGCGTGCGCAAGCACGAGGCCGATCAACAACGCCTTCTGCTCGCCGGTGGAGCACGCGCTGGCCGGCATGCTCTTGGGGCCGTGGCCGACGATGAGGTCGGAGCGGTGCGGCCCCTCGAGCGTGCGCCCGGCTGCTCGGTCGCGCTCGCGCCCGCTCCTGAGCGACTCGACGTAGGCGTCTTCCACATCGACGGCAGGTTGCATCACCAGGTCCGTCTCGAGCCTTCCAGCGATTGCCAGCTCCGCCCAGGGGAAGGCACTCTCCCTCGCCGCCTCCCGCCGCGCGCCGATGGCGGCTTTGAGTTCGGCGACAGCGGCCGCACGCGCTGCGGCGATGGCGACGCCCGTCTCGGCCATGATGCGCTCCAGCCCGGTGAAGCGTGCAGGCTCGCGCACGTCCTCGGCCAGCAGCCGGTTTCTCTGTTGCATCGCCCGCTCGAACTGGCCAAGGCGCGTGCGGTAGCCCGGATCGAAGCAGGGAATGAGCCGATCCAGGAAGCGCCGGCGCTCGGAGGCGGGGCCCGTGAACAGCCCATCCATGGCCGGCGTCAGCCAGAACACGTCGATGCGATCGGCCAGCGCGCCGGACCCGGATTGCTCCTCCCCGTCGATGCGCACGATCCTTCCCGACCGCGTGCCGGCCTCCGGGCCTTTGAGGCCTGTGCCGATGTCGGTGGCGCCCAGCGGCGTGCGCACCGTCGCGGCAACGGCCCAGTCCGCACACCCGATGCGCGCCAGCTCCGGATAGGGCGACCGGCGCAGGCCCTGGCCCGCCGTCAACAGCGATATGGCTTCGAGCAGGTTGGTCTTGCCCGAGCCGTTGGGGCCGGTGAGAACGATCGGGTCGGGCCCTGCCGTGAGCGTCACGCTCGCATAGTTGCGGAAGTTCGTGAGCCGGAGGCGTTCGACCCACATGCGCCGGCGAGCCGGCTCGCGCGACGGCGAGACGGCCGCTGCGGCATCCGGGACAGCGGCAGGCGGCATGGAGCACTCGCTAGAGCAAGAGCACGCGTCAGACGCGCATCGGCATCAGGACGTAGAGCGCGCCTTCGTCGCTGCCGTCCTTGACCATCGTCGGGGAACCCGGATCGGCCAGCTGGAAGAGGGCTGTCTCGCTTTCGAGCTGGCCAGCGATGTCGAGGAGATAGCGTGCATTGAACCCGATTTCCAAGGGCGTGGCGTCGTAGTCCACTCCGATCTCCTCGGTCGCGCTCCCGCCCTCGGGGTTGTTGACGGACAGCACCAGCTTGTCGCCGTTGATGTTGAGCTTGACTGCCCGGCCGCGCTCACTGGCGATGGTGGAGACCCGGTCGACGGCACTGATGAACTCCGCGTTCGAAACCTTGAGCGCCTTGTCGTTGCCCTTCGGGATCACGCGGGCGTAGTCGGGGAACGTGCCGTCGATGAGCTTGGTGGTGAGCGTGATGGTGCCGATCTCGAAGCGTGCCTTGGAGGCCGACACGCCCACCTTCACCGTGGCCTCGCTCGATTCGATCAGGCGATGCAGCTCGTGCACCGTCTTGCGCGGCAGGATGATGCCCGGCATGCCGCTCGCGCCCCTGGGCAGCGGCAGCTCGGCTTGAGCCAGGCGGTGGCCGTCGGTCGCCACGGCGCGCAGCGTCGCCTGTTTGCCCTGAGCCGCCGGGTGCAAATAAATGCCGTTGAGATAGTAGCGCGTCTCCTCGGTCGATATGGCAAAGCGCGTCTTGTCGATCAGGCGCTTGAGGTCGTGCGCGGCGATGTCGAATTTGTGGCTCAGCTCACCCGCCGCAAGATCAGGGAAGTCTTCGGGCGGCAGCGTCTGCAGGGCGAAGCGGGAATGGCCGGACGTGAGGGTCAGGCGCTCCTTCTCCGCATCGCGCTTGATCTCGACTTCCGCGCCATCGGGGAGCTTGCGCACGATGTCGTGCAGGATGTGCGCCGGCACCGTCACGGCGCCCGACTGGGAGACGTCGGCAGGGGCCTGCTCCAGCACCTCGCGCTCCAGGTCGGTCGCCTTGAACTGCAACGCCGAGTTCGAGGCCCTCAGCAAGACGTTGGACAGAATCGGGATGGTCGTGCGCCGCTCCACCACGCTCGTCACGTGGCCGAGGGCCCTGAGCAGCTCACCGCGTTCGATCACCAGCTTCATGACCAGGCGCTCTCTCGTTTCGAAGGCCACCTTCGCCCGGGGCTAGGTGCCTGCAAATCTTCACGGAAATACAAAAGCCCAGGATCCGCTGAGAAGATTCGCTTGTGTGTGCAAGCGTGGACCGCGTCGCCACAATTTGCAAGGCCCGCTCCTACGTGTTCTGACGGCACCCCACAAAAAGGAGTAAGGAGCGGCGCCACGCAGCGCCGCTCCCCACCCCGCTGTGTCCGCCCCCCAGTCGCCCGGAGGACGGAGTTCCCCGTCCCGCCGCTACCGGCTGAGCTGCCGTTTGAGATCCTCGATCTCGTCCTTGAGGCGCGGATTGTCGCCCAATTCCTTGTCGATCTTGCGAATCGCGTGCAGCACGGTGGTGTGGTCGCGATTGCCGAAGCGGCGTCCGATCTCAGGCAGAGAGCGCGACGTGAGCTGCTTGGCCAGGTACATCCCGATCTGTCTCGGCCGTACCACGGAGCGATGCCGCCGGTCGGACAGGATGTCCGCCCTGGACACGGCGAAGTGCCGCGAGACGATGCGCAAGATGTCCTCGACCTTGATGCGCCTAGGCTCGATGCCGAGCACGAGATCGCGAATGATGGTCTCGACCAGCTCGAGCGTGATGGGCGTGTGCATCAACTGCCAGGTGAGATAGAGGCGGTTGACCGCGCCCTCCAGTTCTCGTCCATTCTCTGTCAGCCGCTCGGCCAGCAGCTTGAGCACGGGAGCTGAGAGCTCGAACGACGGGTCGCTCAAGCGCTTCTCCTGCACGCGCCGCTCGAGAATCTTGAGCCGCAGCTCCTCGTCGAACTCGCCGATCTCGGTGATCAGGCCGCGCTGCATGCGCGAGCGCATGCGATCGTTGAGGCGGTCGAGTTGTCCCGGAGGCCGGGCAGAGGCAACCACCACCTGCCTGCCGCCGTCGAGCAGGGCATTGATGATGTGCTCGAACTCCTGCTCGGTCTTCTCGCCCTGCATGAACTCCAGGTCGTCGATCAGCAGGATGTCGATCGCCCGGAACTTGTCCTTGAACGCCATTGCATCCTGGCTGCGCACAGCCTCCACGAACTGATAGCGGAAGCGCTCGGCCGTCAGATAAAGCACCTGTGCCTTGGGATGGCGCCGCTTCACCTCCCAGGCGATGGCGTGCAGGAGATGCGTCTTGCCCAGCCCGACGGCCGAGTGCAGGTAGAGCGGGTTGAACTGGCGCTGTTCGTCCAGCACCGTTGCAGCCACCTGCGCGGCAACCGCATGTGCGATGCGATTGGCCTTGCCCTCGACGAAGCTGTCGAAGGTGTACTTGGGATCGAGAGGTGAACCCTCGAAACCGTTGACGTTGGTGCGCGTGAGGGCTGGTCCCGGGCCTACCGTGACGCGCCGCGGTGCGGCGGTGCCGGCTTCGGCCGGAACCGGCGCCTTGCTGCGTCCCGCCGCCATCGCAGCCGTTTCCGCCGCGCGCCCGTTGGCCGTGCCGAACTCGCGCACGACCACCTCGAGCCGCTCAGCTCCCGAGAATTCGGCCTTGCAGCACTCCAGAAGCCCATCGGCATAGTGTGCCTGGATCCAGGTCTGCAGAAACTTTACCGGGACGGAAGCCCGCACCGTGCGGCCATCGAAATTGTCGAACTCCAAGGTGCGGAACCAGGAGCCGTAGACCTCTTCGCCGAACCTTGCGCGCAGCATCGCGCGCACCTTCTCGCCTCTGGGTCTGCTCGTCGGACTGTTTGTCTTGGCTCCCGTTTCGGTTTTGCCTGCTAGTTCCTCGACCTCATGCGGAACGTGTGGCACATGCGTGCTGTCGTCGTGCATTTTTGACCCCGCCGTAACTAAACATTGCCGCTTCCGACCGCCGCCTCTGCGGTCGTCTCTTGCCCGGAGCTGCAACCCGTCCGTCCGCAGTACGTGTCGGACGCGTCCGCCCCCGGGACCTTCTCTTATGTGCGGGCGTGGCTCAGCCCTGCGCCCACGGAAGCCCTCTGGCCTTCCAGCCTGCCAGACGCCCTCTGTGACGATGGGGATCGAGTGGCCCCTCGAAACCATCCGCTACGTTGCGACAAAGGGAGTAGCCGGCCGCAGCCATCGCCCGCGCAGCCTTGAGGCTTCTGCTGCCGGAGCGACAGATGAAAAACAGTTCGCTGTCTTTGTTTGCGCCGATGGGAATGAGCGCCTCGGCGACGCGGTCGACAAAAGCCGTGTTCAGCCTATCGTCTGGGAACCCTTGCCATTCAACCAGCACTGGCCGCTTATTGATCGAGGACAAATCCGGCAGTCCGACATAGGCCCACTCGGCTATCGTCCTGACATCGATCAGCGCTGACCCCGCGTCATGCTTCAGCCTCGCCCATGTCTCTTCCACAGTGATGGAATCGATATGGACATCACCAACCACGCTGTTATCCACCCCCTATGCACACCGCATTACTTCTTGCCCGCACGGCAAAAAGCTCCCCGAAAAAACGAAGAATAGTCTCCGCCCTACTCAAGAACACTCGGTACAGAGCTGGCTTGCCGCAAATTTAGCAGCGCTTGCTGAGTTACGAATACTTGGCCTTGACTCAGAAAAGGCTGCTTCTGGATACGGCGGGTTTGAGAAGAGTGCTGCCCGCCGTCAGAGTTTGTAGGACCAAAAAGGCGGGCTGGTCAACATGCCGTTAAGCATCCTTTGCTGGCCGGAGCCGCGGTGGAAAAACCCCAACCAAATCGCAAAAGATGGGGAAAATCACTGACTCTTCAGTCGAAAACCGGTCTCGCTCAAGAATGACTGACAGCCTCCGAATTACTGCCATTCAGCCAGCAGAATCCGTTTTGTCATAAAGACTCGGTTGGGCCATTCGGCTCTTGGCGGCATGTCCGCATCCGTCAAGAACTCATTGGAATCGCATCGTTTCATCGCCATCACGGCGGACTGCATCAGGGGTTGCGCTGCGGCATTTTAGCCACGGATTTGGCCCCCAGCCTCGAGTGAAACGAGATGTGAACGGCCCCGCATCAGGCCATGGCTTTCAGGCGGGCTGCGAGGCGCGAAACTTTTCGTGAAGCGGTTTTCTTGTGGAAGACGCCCTTCTGCGACGAGCGCATGAGAATCGGCTCTGCCGCGGCCAGCGCTGCCTTGGCAGCAGCCTTGTCGCCCGAGGCCAGCGCCTCCTCTACTTTGCGCACGTAAGCTTTCATGCGCGAATTGCGAGCCTTGTTGACCTCAGTGCGCCGCACGGCTTGGCGCGCGGCCTTTCTGGCCGACGAGGTATTTGCCATCGAATCGAACTCCTGGGTGAGAATTGGGCGCTGTCGTGAGTGCCCGGCCAACTTGGCGCTCTCCATAGACTGCCGCAGCCGAAAGGGTCAATGGCGTCTGCTACTTGTGCTTGAAGTCGGGCTTTCTCTTCTCCACGAAGGCGGCCATGCCCTCCTTCTGGTCGGCGAGCGCGAACTGGGAATGGAAGACCCTGCGCTCGAAGCGGATCCCTTCCGCCAGCGAGGTCTCGTACGCCCGGTTGATGGTCTCCTTGGTCATCATCGCCACCGGCAGCGACATCGAGGCGATCGCCTCGGCTGTCTTCATCGCTTCATCCATGAGAGAGGCCGCCGGCACCACGCGAGCGACCAGATTGGCGCGCTCGGCTTCCGCCGCGTCCATCATTCGCCCCGTAAGGCACATCTCCATGGCCTTGGCCTTGCCGACCTGGCGGATCAGCCGCTGCGTGCCCCCCGATCCCGGCATGACGCCCAGCTTGATCTCGGGCTGGCCGAACTTGGCGGTATCCGCAGCGATGGCGACGTCGCACATCATGGCAAGCTCGCAGCCGCCGCCGAGCGCAAACCCTGCGACTGCTGCAACCACCGGTTTGCGGGCGCGCGCCACGCGATCCCACTTGGAGATGAAGTCTTCCTTGTAGGCTTGCATGTAGGACTTCGACTGCATTTCCTTGATGTCGGCACCGGCCGCAAACGCCTTGTCGCTGCCGGTGATGACGATGCAGCCGATGCCTTCGTCTTCCTCGAACGCATCGAGCGCTTTCGACAGCTCGTCGATGAGCTGGGCGTTGAGAGCGTTGAGCGCGTTGGGGCGATTGAGGCGGATGACGCCGACGCGGCTCTTGGTTTCGACAATGATGGTTTCATAAGCCATGTTGCACGTGCTCCATCGAGACTGAGAGTGGTCAGCGCTGGCAGACGGGGCAGTAGAAGGTCGAGCGGCCGCCTTGCGTCTTGCGGCGCACCGTGCCCCGACAGCCGGGCTTGAGGCAAGCCTCGCCCTGGCGTCCGTAGACGGCGAACTCGTTCTGGAAGCTCCCGATCTCGCCGTTGGCCTGCTTGTAGTCGCGCAGCGTGGAGCCGCCCGCGCGGATGGCATCGGCGAGCACGGCCTTGATCTGCGGCACCAGACGCTGCGGCAGCCGGGCGTCGGCCTTCGCGGCCTTGCCGTCGCCAGACGCGATGCGGGCTTCCAAGGATCGAGGCCGCGCGGAACAGCGCCTCGCACACGTAGATGTTGCCGAGGCCGGCGATGATGCGCTGGTCCATCAGCAGCGCCTTGAGATCGACTTTCTTGCCGACCGCCTTTTGCGCGAGGTACGCGGGCGTCAGCTCGTCGCCAAGGGGCTCGGCTCCGAGCCCCTCGAAGAAGGCGTTCTGCGCCAGCTCCTTCTCGGCAACGAGCGTCATGTAGCCGAAGCGGCGCGCATCGTTGTAGGTGACGATCGCCCCGCCCGACATCGTGAACACCAGGTGGTCGTGCTTGGCGTCGTGTCCATGCTCATGCGTGAACTCGCCGAGCTGATTCCCCTCTCCCCACTTCGTGGGGAGAGGGTTAGGGTGGGGGCGGAACAGGCTGAGGTCGAGCTGCTTCCGCCCCTCACCTCGTGCCGGAGGCACGGCTCCGCCGTGACCCTCTCCCCGTCGTGTCGGAGACACGCCTCCGGCATGGCGGGGAGGGGAGTGCCCGGCAGCCTCACACTGAACCTTCCCGTCATGCCGAGATGCACGGCCAGCACCTCGCCCCGGTCGAGATACAGGAGAATGTACTTCGCACGCCGGCCGAGGCGCTTCACCCTGCGCCCCGTCAGCCGCTCGGCGAACCGCTCTGGTAACGGAAAGCGCAAGTTCGCACGCCGCTGCTCCACGCGCACGAAGCGGCGCCCGCGCAGCACAGGCTCCAGCCCCACGCGCACCGTCTCGACCTCGGGCAGCTCGGGCATCGCGCCCCCTTCTTACGCTCCCGGATCGCCCTTGCAGCCCGCGGCCTCGATGCCGGCCAGGGCGGCGATCTCGTCGTTGTCGGAGGTGTCGCCCGAGACGCCCACGGCACCCAGCAGCGCTCCGCCCGCGTCTTTCACGAGCACCCCACCCGGCACCGGAATGAGCGAGCCGCCCACCGCATGCGTGACCGCCGCCACGAAGAACGGCCGCTCCGCCGCCATCTTGGCAAGCGTGCGCGATCCGAGCCCCATGGCAAGTGCGCCGTGCGCCTTGCCGATGGCGATCTCCGCGCGCTTCAGGCTCGTGCCGTCCTCGGCGGCAAGGGCCTTGAGCGCGCCGCGCGCGTCGAGCACGGCCACGGCCAGCGGCTTGAAGTTGCGTGACCGCGCCGACGCGAAGGCAGCGGCGATGATCCTCTGGGCAATCTCGAGCTTCATGGGCGCCTCCTTGAATTGTGCCGGTCCGTTGTAGCCCCGGCGGCATCGCGACGCGAGAGCTTCCCGATCAGAGCGCGCGTTTCGCGGGCAGTGCCTTGACAGCCGGTGTCCACAGTGCTCCGAGAAGCCTGCCTCTCCCGTTCTGTGAGCCCCGTGGAACCCATGGCATCACGCACTGCACCGCAGCGACGCAAGCCCGACTGGTCCGAGCGCGGATCGGCCGCAATCGACAGTGGCGATCTGGAGGCCGCCAAGCAGTGCTTCACCGAGGCCGTACGATCCGACAGCCGCAATGCCAGGCACCGGTTTCATCTGGCCGTCGTGCTGGAAGGCCTGTGGGAGCTGGGGGCCGCCGGCGCGCGGCTCACCGAGGCGCTGCGCCTCGATCCCAGGATGGCGGATGCTGCGCGCCGCCTGTCCCTGCTCGCGAGCACCTGCACCCTTCCCGAGGGCGCTCCGCTCGATCCTGCTGGCCTGAGGGCGGGGCTGGCGCACAACTCCGTGGACCGCGACCTGATCGCCGCGGTAGCGATGCGCCATCTCGCAGGCACGGCGCCTCTGAGCGACGCGCTGCAACGAGGCAGATCGGAGGGGTGGCTGGAGACCGCGCGCAGTCTTTGTCTGAGCAAGACCGGCCAGGCACTCAGGGACGAGCTGTTGCTGGACGTTCTGCGCACCAGCGTGTTCAGAAACCCCGACATCGAGCGGCTGCTGATGGCGCTGCGCCGGGTCCTGCTGCTGGAGGTGGTGCCGGAACGCTTCCAGGACCGCGCGCTCGTCGGCTTCGCCATCGCGCTCATGCAGCAATGCTGGATCAACGAGTACCTGTGGGCGGTGCCGGACGAGGAGGCGCGCGCCATCGATGCGCTCGCGCTCTCCACCAGCGAGTTGCTCGCCGGTGACGTGGCGGCCGGGCGCAAGTTCCTGCTCGCTTGGCTTTACAAACCTTTCTCCGAGACGCTTGGAACAGGGATCGGGCCGCAGCAGGCCGGCAGCATCCGCCCGCGCGCGCTGCGCGAGGCGGCGATCCAGCGCCTGGCAGAGGCCGCGGACGAGCGCGAGCGCGCAGCGCGCCTACCCAGGCTCGGCGCGGTGACGGACGCCACCTCGCGCAAGGTCGCCTCGCAATACGAATCCAGTCCCTACCCGCGCTGGACCAGCGTCGGCGTCCTGCGGCCCGAAAACATGCAGCGGAGGCTGCGCACCTATTTCAAGGCCGGCGAACTTGCTGTCCTGGAGCGGCCGTTCGAAGTCTTGATCGCCGGCTGCGGCACCGGACAGCAGGCGGTGCAGGCGGCTCTGGCCTACGGGTCTAACGCGCGTGTGCTCGCTCTGGATCTGTCGGCGACCAGCCTCGCCTACGCCGCGCGCATGGCCGACCGCTTCGGCGCCAGCAACGTCGAATTCGCCCAGGCCGACCTCACGGCCCTTGACACCTTGGACCCGAAGTTCCTGTCGCGCTTCGACGTGATCGAGTGCATTGGCGTGCTGCACCACATGGCCGATCCCTTCGAGGGCTGGCGCACGCTCATCAAGTGCCTCGCCAAGGACGGCCGCATGTTGCTGGGGCTCTACAGCGCCACGGCGCGACGCAACCTGGCGGCCCTGCGCAGCGATCCCGCCTATCCCGGTCCCGGGTGCAGCGAAGATGCGCTGAGGAATTTTCGCCAGTTGCTGATGGACCGTGCCGACGGCGAGCTCGGCAGCGAGCTCAAGATCAGCCCCGACTTCTACACGGCGAGCAACTTCCGCGACCTCACCCTGCACGTCAGCGAGCGCTGCCTGACGCTGCCCGAGATCGCGCACTTTCTGAAAGAAAACGGCCTCAGCTTCCGCGGCTTCCAGCTCGACAGGCAGGTCTTCGGCCTCCTGCAGGAGCGCTTCCCCCAGGAAGCCTGGCCCGGCACGCTGGAGCACTGGGCGGAGTTCGAGGACGCCAATCCCCTGACATTCACCGGGATGTACGTTTTCTGGTGCTGCCGGACGTGATGGCGGCTGCCACGCCTGGCCCATAGTGCATGGCGCGCGGCTGCATTAGCATGGCGGCAGCCGGCAGTCTTGGCTCGAGGGAGGAACACTCATGTGCGCACCGGGCTGCATGGAACACGTGCGAGCCAAGCTGTCGCGGCGAGGCTTCTTCAAGGCGGCAGGAATGTCACTGGCTGCGGCGTCATTGGCGCCGGCGGTGGCAGAGGCGCGGCCGTTTCCCGCATTCAACAGGGTGACCGACCTGACGCACACGTTCTCGCCCGAGTTCCCCACCTTCTTCGGCACGCCCGGCATCGCCATGAAGCAGGTGAAGGAGTTCAAGAAGGACGGCTTCAACCTGATGGAATGGACGGTGCAGGAGCATTCCGGCACGCACATGGACGCGCCGATCCACTTTTCCGATAGCGGGCCGGGGCCTGATGCCCTGCCCGTCGTGCAGCTGGTGGTGCCGCTGGCCGTGATCGATGTGACCGCCAAGGCTGCGGCAAATCCCGACTATCAGGTCACCCCCGCCGACATCAGGGCCTGGGAGAGCCGTCATGGCCGGCTGCCGCAAAGTTGCTGCGTTGCCATGCACGCGGGCTGGGGCCGGCTTGTCGGCAACCCCAAGTTCCTCGGCAAGGACGACAAGGGCGTGCTGCATTTCCCGGGCTTCCACCCGGAAGCTACCGACATGCTGATGAAGGAGCGCCGCGTGATTGGCATGGCGGTGGACACCCTGTCGCTCGACCATGGGGCCTCGAAGGACTTCAAGACACACTACGCCTGGCTGCCCTCGGGGCGGTGGGGGCTCGAGTGCGTCGCCAGCCTGGACAAGGTGCCGGCACGCGGGGCGACGCTGGTGGTGGGCGCGCCCAAGTTCAAGGGCGCCACCGGCGGCCCGACCCGGGTGCTGGCCCTCTCATGAGCGAGCAGTCTGGGCGGCCGGACCTCGGCAAGCTGCTGTGGCCGCGGACGGTGGCCCTGGTGAGCGCATCGCCGGATGTGCAAAGTCTGCGCGGGCGCATCCTGCAGGTGATGAAGGGGCACCCGTTCGCTGGAACGCTCTATCCCGTCAGCCGCAGCCACCCCGAGGTGATGGGGCTGAAGACCTATCCGTCCGTGATGGAGCTGCCGACGCCGGCCGACCTGGCGGTGCTGATCATTCCGGCAAAGCACGTGCCCGGGGAGCTGGAGCGCTGCGGCAAGGCCGGCGTGCGCTCGGCCGTGGTGCTGAGCTCGGGCTTCGCGGAAGCGGCTGGCGGCGATGGTGCGGGCCTGCAGGACGAGATGCGGGCCATCGCGCGGCGCTACGGCATGGCCGTGATGGGGCCGAACTCGGAAGGCTTCGCCAACACCGCGGCGGCGTTGTGCCCGACCTTCAGCCCCGCCGTGGAGCCTTCCGAGCGGCCGCTGTTGCCTGAAGGCCGCGAGCGCGGGCAGGTGGCGGTGATCGCCCAGAGCGGGGGCATAGGCTTCTCCTTCTTCGACCACGGGCGGGCCAAAGAGCTGTCCGTCCGCTACGTCGTGACCACGGGCAACGAGGCCTGCCTGGAGACGCTCGACTTCGCCGACTTTATTCTCGACGAGGGCAAGACCAGCGCCATACTGATGCTGCTGGAGGACGTGAAAAGCCCCGACACGTTCCGGCGGGTGGCCGAGAAGGCGCTGAAAGCCGGCGTGCCGCTGATCGTCAACAAGATCGGCAAGTCCGAGGCTGGTGCGCGCGCCGCCGCCTCGCACACGGCGGCACTGGCCGGCTCCTATGAGGCCTACCGCGCGATGTTTCAGCGCTACGGCCTGGTCGAGGGCCGCGACCTCGGCGAGATCGTGGATATCGCCGCAGGCTTTGTCGCTTTCGGCTCACGACTGCCGACGGGCCCGCGGGTGGGAATCTGCACGGCCTCCGGCGGGGGCGGCGGCTGGATGGCCGATGCATGCACGGCGGCCGGTCTCGACATTCCGGAGCTCGATGCGGAGACGAGGGCCAAGATCAACGTGCATCTGCCGGCTTACGGCACGTCGCAGAACCCTGTCGATGCCACGGCGCAGGCGGTGCACAAGATCGGCTATGCGGGCCTTGCAGGGCTCGTGGCCCAATCGCCGCGGGTCGACGGCATCATCGTGGTCATGACGGCGCGCAACGCCGCCAACCTCGAGCGCCAGCGCGAGGACCTTGCCCGCCTGGCTGCCGAGACGGCCAAACCGATCCTGATGTGGAGCTACACCCTGCCGGCGCCGGCGTCAGTGAGGCTCATGAGCGAGGTGGGCTACCCGCTCTTCACCGACATCCAGAACTGCGCGCGCACCATGCGCGCCATGGCCGACTACCGGGCGCTGCGCGAACGCTTCCTGCGAGCGCCCGAGGTGCGCAGTGGGGCGCCTCGGCAGGCCGCCGCCAATGCTCTGCGCGCCGAGCTGGCAACCGCCGGCGACGTGCTGTGCGAGTGGGAGGCGCGGCCACTGCTGGCGGCCTATGGCATCGGGGCCAACGCTGCAGGCGTGCTGGCCGGTAATGCGGACGCGGCGGTTGCCGCCGCGCAAGCAGATCGGCGGCCCTGTCGTGCTCAAGGTGCAGTCGCCGCAGATCGCGCACAAGACCGAGGCTGGCGCGGTGGCGCTCAACCTTGCCTCGCCCGACGCCGTGCGTTCCAATTACGAGCGCATCCTGGCCAGCGCCCGACGCCACGCGCCGGAAGCACGCATCCTCGGTGTCCTGGTGCAGCCGATGGCGCGGCCGGGCCGCGAGATGATCGTTGGCGTCAAGCGGGATGCCACGTTCGGGCCGATGCTGATGGTTGGGCTGGGCGGCGTGCAGGTTGAGGTCTACAAGGATATCGCGCTTGGCCCCGTACCGCTGAGCGAGAGCGATGCCCGCCAGATGCTTGCTCGCCTCGAGGGCGCGCCGCTGCTGGGAGCCTTTCGCGGCCAGCCCGCGGCCGATATCGATGCGCTAGTCGAGCTGATGGTGCGCCTCGGCCAACTCGCTGCGGACCACGCGGGTGAGATTGCCGAGATCGATCTCAACCCCGTGCTCGTGCACGAGCGTGGTCAGGGCGTGTCGGTGGTGGATGCCCTGATTGTCAAGAACGCGCGAATTCCCTCTCCCCGCCTGCGGGGAGAGGGTTAGGGTGAGGGGCGGCCACACACGCCGGAGCAAGCTGCCGCCCCTCACCCCGACCCTCTCCCCATCGAAGGCGATGGGGAGAGGGAGAACGGAGGAACCCATGCGCCTCGCGGACAAGATCGCCATCGTCGTCGGCGCCGGGCAGGGCCCCGGCGAGGGCCTGGGCAACGGCCGTGCGACCGCGCTGGTCTTCGCGCGCAACGGCGCCAAGGTCCTGGCCGTCGATGTCAACCTGAAGTCGGCCGAGGAGACGGCCGCAATCGTGGCGGAGGATGGCGGCGACTGCGTCGCCTTCGAGGCCGACGTGACCAAGGAAGCCACGCTGCAGGCGGCAGTCGCCGAAGCCGAGAAGCGCTGGGGCCGCATCGACATCCTGCACAACAACGTGGGCGTCAGCCTTGCCGGCGGCGATGCCGGACCGCTCGAGATCACGGAGGCGGCCTTCGACCGCATCTGCGCCATCAACCTGCGCGGCACCATCATGGCCTGCAAGCACGTGCTGCCCGTGATGCGCCGGCAGCGCTCGGGCTCGATCATCAATATTTCCTCGGTTGCGGCGCTGGCCACGAACTATCCCACCGTCGCCTACAAGGCGACCAAGGCCGCGATGATCGCCTACACCGAGCAGATCGCCACCCAGAACGCCGAATACGGCATTCGCGCCAACGTCATCCTGCCGGGCCTGATGGACACGCCGATGGCCGTCGACACCCGCGCGCGCACCTGGGGCAAAACGCGGGCCGAGGTGGCCGCCGCCCGTGATGCGCGCGTGCCGCTGCGCCGCAAGATGGGCACCGCGTGGGATGTGGCAAACGCGGCGCTGTTCCTGGCCTCCGACGAAGCCAATTTCATCACCGGCGTCGCCCTGCCGGTGGACGGCGGCTCCAGCCTGCGTCGGGAATAGGAAGGGCTCATACCGCCGAGCAATGGAATCCACCCGTCATCCCGGAAGCCGAGGCGCAGCCGAGACTGTCCGGGATCTGCCGCACGGACACCGCTCGCCGCAGATCCCGGCTCTGCGCAATTCGCGCTTCTAGCGCGATCGCTGGGCCGGGATGACGGGTGGAAGGATAGGCCGCTCGATATCAGTTGCCGTGCGCCCTCGGGTTCTAGCGCGATGTGGATGCTCCATAGACAGCGACGGCCGCAGCCAGGTCCTCGATCGACGCTCCGACCGACTTGAACAGCGTGATCTCGTCGGCCGACGTGCGCCCCGCGACTGCGCCCCGGCACAAATCGAACAGATCACCCAGCACGGCGTCCTTGCCGATCACTCCCGCCTGCAGCGGCTGCAGGATGTCGCCGGCTTCCGCGAAGGCACCGGCTCGGGTGTCGACGAAGATACGCGCGCGCCGCGCAACCTCGTCGTCGGTCTCGCGCATGGTCGGCTTGAACGCACCGACGCAATCGAGATGGGTGCCTGGCTGCAGCCCTGCGCCGTGGATCAGCGGTTCGGAGGAGAGCGTCGCGGTTGAGACAATGTCAGCCTGGCTTGCGGCGCGACCGAGGTCCTCGGCCAGGCTCGCCGTGATGCCGTCCCGGGCCAGGGCCGCGATCAGCGCCAGCGCGCGCTCGCGCGAGCGGTTCCAAATCGCAACCTCGGCAATGGGCCGCACCGAGGCGTGCGCACGGATCAAAAACGGCGCAAGCGCACCCGCCCCCACCATGAGCAGCCGGGCCGCATCCGGCCTGGAAAGGTAGCGGCTCGCCAGCGCCGAGGCCGCCGCCGTGCGCCAGGCCGTCAGCCGCGTGGCGTCCATGACGGCCAGCGTCTCGCCCGTCTCGGCCGAGAGCAGCACATAGGTTCCGAACACAGCCGGCTTGCCGCGCGCGGCATTGTCGGGAAACACGGTGATGGCCTTGACCCCCATGTAGCGCCCGGCGAAGGCGGAACCGGGCGCGCGCGCCTCCCAGGCCGGCATCAGCAGAAGTGTGGCCTCGGGTCGCCCTTCGAGCACCACGGCATGATGATGCCGCACCGGGGCGATCGCGCCCTTGGTGAAGGCCGCCGCAAGCGTATCGACGAGCCCCGGGTAGCCGAGCGCCGCATCGACCGCGGCGCCATCGAAGTAGCGCATGGTAACCAGCTCCACCAAACCCAAGCAGACTTGCCAAGCCCCGGCCAACGCTTGGGGCGAGGTCTTGCAGCCGGATCGGCGAGTTGGCAAGGGGTGACGGCTCGATGCGGAACTATTTGAAGCGCTCAGAAAACGCCGCTTTCAAAGCCTCGTATTTTGAGGCCGACGTGCCACCAAATGCTTCGCTGCGATCAGACGCCATGTCGAGATAATCTATCGGCGCCTCGAATTGACTGTCCGTCAGATCGATGCGCTCACCATCGATACGATTGTAAAAGTGGTCCCCCTCGGGAAGGGATGTCTTCAAAATCTCACCGCCGAAGAGGTCGTTGATCAGCAATGCTGTGACATTGCATTGGCCGCGTGCAGGGTTGCTGGCAAGCCATTGTCCGCTGGTCTTCAGCGACCAGGACTCCAGCAGTGCTGCTGCTACACGATTCTTCTCGAACCGCATCACCGCCATGTCCCCACGATGGAACCTCACCCCAGCGAAGCGACGAGCGGCCCGCCGGCAGCATGACACAGGCTCGCCCTAGCGGTTGGCTGGGGCCAGCTGCCGCGAAGCCTCCAGCTCCCGTTCACGCTCACGACCGAGGCGATCGGCCTCCGCCTGCCAGCGTTGGGCTTCAGCTGACCGGCGCCGGGCGCTGCGCCGCCAGCGCGCCTGCGTCCTCCACGTCGCCAGGCCACCGATGACGACGCCAAGAATGAGTGCTCCAAACAGGTAGGCGTAGAACGGCAGCACAAGCGATATGACGGGGTCGGCTGGGCGGAAGGGGTCGAGCACCAAGCGCACGCCATGCCGGTTGCTGACGGCCAGCGTTACCAGCACAAGCGCGGCCGGAAAGGCCACAAAGAACCAGACGATGCGCCGCAGCACCTTTGGGTCCTCGTGCAGGGAGTGAGATGGTGAGTGGTCAGATGGTGAGTCAGATGTGAGATCGAGGTCGTGACCAGCGGCCTTACTCACCATCTCACCACTCACCATCTCACCCATTTCAGTGCTTCCGATCGTTGAGCCGCTCGCGCAGGTCCTTGCCGGTCTTGAAGAACGGCACGAACTTCTCGGCCACGGAGACGGAGGCGCCTGTTCGCGGGTTACGTCCCACGCGCGGCGCGCGATGTTTCACGGTGAAGGCCCCGAAGCCTCTGAGCTCGACACGATCACCGCGCGCCAGCGCGTCGACGATCTCGGAGAAGATGACGTTGACGATGCGTTCGACGTCCCGGTGGTAGAGGTGCGGGTTGGCCGCCGCAATCTTCTGGATCAGCTCCGACTTGATCATGCCATGGCCTCCCGGCTCCTCGAAATCATTGTAATTCCTTATCTTTCCGCACCGTGCCAAATGGAAAGCAGGCCGTCAAGCCGCAAGCTGGCCAAGCGATCATCGCTGACCAGGCGAGCGACGTCGGCAATCCCCGGGATGCCGATCATCCGGGCAAGGGCCTGCGTGGCGATGCGCCCAAAGCTCCAGTCGCTGTCCCGGGTCACTTTCCAATCGATGATCTTGAGGCCCTTGGCGATGCTGCGCTGCTCCTCGAGATACTTCACCGCTTCGCCCTCGCCGCCGATCTGGTCGATAAGCTTGTGGTTGAGCGCATCGCGGCCGGAGAAGACGCGGCCCTGCTCGAGGCCAGCCACGCTCTTGGTGTCGATCCCGCGGCGGGTCCTGACCAGGTCCAGGAACCAGCGCTGCGACTCGGCCACCATTTCCTCGCTGGAAGCCCTGCCCGGCTCGTCCAGCGGCTGGAAAGGCGATGGGTTGGCCTTGAGCGGGCCGCTCTTGATCTCGTGGATCTTGATGCCCAGCCGCTCGAGCAGCTGCGCGAACTCCGGCCACTGGAAGATCACGCCCACCGAGCCGGTGATGGTATTGCCGCGCGCCACGATGTGATCCGTTGCCAGGCCGGCGATATAGGCGGCCGACGTTGCGATCGTGCCGAACTGTGCAACCACCGGTTTGGTCTTGGCGAGGGTGCGCAGCGCCTCGAACAGGGCCTCGCCCCCGGCAGTGGTGCCGCCCGGGCTGTTGACCACCAGGATCACGGCCGCGACATGCTTGGACTCTCCGATCTTCTGGAGCAGGCGCAGCAGATCGTGGTCCTCGGTGATCATGCGGTCGAGCGTGACACGCGCGATCTGCCGGCGCTCCAGGAGGCCAGCCTTGTCGGCCGAGGAGAAGAGCAAAAGCCCCATCGCCAGGAGCCCGGCGATGACCGCTATACCGCGCCACAGCGACAGGCGCCGGCGCAAACGGCGGCGGTCGAGGACGGTTTCAGTCTCGAACGTCATGTGCGGCGATCTACTCTAAGCTGCATGCCCCCGCGGCAAACTTATGCCGGACGCACGGCGTCATCAACCCAGACGTGTGCCCAGGCGATGGGCCATGCACGCCATCCTCTGCTGAATTTGGCTCTGCTGAATTTGGCCCTCCTCAGCCTTCGCTGTCGGCATCCTTCTTGTCGTCGCCGCCTTCCTTCTTCTTGATCGCCGCCTTGAAGATGTCGCCCAGCGAGGCGCCGCTGTCGGAGGAGCCGTATTGGGCCACGGCCTGCTTCTCCTCCGCGATCTCCAGCGACTTGATGGACACCGAGATGCGGCGGCCGTTCTTGTCGATGTTGGTGATCGCCGCATCGACCTTGTTGCCCACGTTGAAGCGCTCCGGGCGCTGCTCGGAGCGGTCGCGCGAGAGGTCGGAGCGCTTGATGAAAGTGGTGATATCGGTATCGACCAGCTTCACCTCGATGCCGTTGTCCTGCACCGCCACCACCTCGCAGGTGACCTGGCTGCCCTTCCTGAGCGTGCCGATGCTCTCCATCGGGTCGCCGCCAACCTGCTTGATGCCGAGGCTGATGCGCTCCTTGGTCGGATCGACATCCAGCACCACGGCTTTGACGGTGTCGCCCTTCTTGTAGTCCTTGATGGCCTCGTCGCCTGACCGGTTCCAGTCGAGGTCGGAGAGGTGCACCATGCCGTCGACGCCACCGTCCAGCCCGATGAACAGGCCGAACTCGGTGATGTTGCGGATGGGCCCCTCCACCACCGAGCCCTTGGTATGGGATGCCAGGAACACGTCCCACGGGTTGTCCTGGGTCTGCTTGAGGCCCAGCGAGATGCGCCGCTTCTGCGGGTCGACCTCCAGGATCTGCACCTCCACCTGCTGGCTGGTGGACACGATCTTGCCGGGATGGATGTTCTTCTTGGTCCAGCTCATCTCCGACACGTGGATGAGACCCTCCACCCCCGGCTCCAGCTCCACGAACGCGCCGTAGTCGGCGATGTTGGTGACGGTGCCCTTGAAGCGCACGCCGACGGGATACTTGGCCTCGATGCCGGCCCACGGATCGGCCTGCAGCTGCTTCATGCCGAGGCTGATGCGCTGGGTCTCCGGATTGATGCGCACGATCTGCACCTTGACCGTGTCGCCCACGTTGACGATCTCGCTCGGGTGGTTGACGCGACGCCAGGCCATGTCGGTCACGTGCAGCAGGCCGTCGATGCCGCCGAGATCGATGAACGCACCGTAGTCGGTGATGTTCTTGACGAGGCCGTCGATGACCTGGCCCTCGGCCAGCTTGGCGACGATCTCGGAGCGTTGCTCGGCGCGGGTGGCCTCCAGGATCTCGCGGCGCGAGACGACGATATTGCCGCGCCGGCGATCCATCTTGAGGATCTTGAAGGGCTGCGGCGAGTTCATCAGCGGGCCCATGTCACGCACGGGCCGCACGTCCACCTGGCTGCCGGGGAGGAACGCCACGGCGCCGTCGAGATCGACCGTGAAGCCGCCCTTGACCTTGTTGAAGATGATGCCCTCGACCTGCTCCTTGCTGTTGAACTTCTGCTCGAGCCGGACCCAGCTTTCCTCACGCCGCGCCTTGTCGCGCGACAGCACCGCCTCGCCCAGCGCGTTCTCGGTGCGCTCGATGTAGACCTCGACGGTATCGCCGACCTTGAGCTCGTTGGCCTTGCCGGGCAGCGTGAACTCGCGCAGCGGGACGCGGCCCTCCATCTTGAGGCCGACGTCGATCACAGCGAGGTCCTTCTCGATGGCCGTGATCGTTCCCTTGACGACGCTGCCTTCGAAGACGTCGTCCTCCGACATGGTCTCGCCCAGCAGGGCGGCGAAGTCCTCGCGCGTCGGGGTGAGGTCCTTGCTGCTGGTGGCGGCGGTGGTGCTCATCATGGCTCCTGTACTGATCCTGTTTGCTCCGGGGCGGCAGCTCGAAATGGGTGCGGCGCATGCGGGGCAGCATGCGACCCAGGCCAAGCTCGTGCCCATGATGTCCTGAGTGCCGCCGGCGGTGGGTCCATTCGCCAACTGGATTGGAGCGCGCCTCTCAGCTGCGCCCGCGTTGGCCAACCTTCCTCGTGATCACGCCGACGACGGTATTGAATGCGGCTTCTATATCCAAATCGCTGGTATCCAGCAAGACCGCATCGGGGGCCGGGCGCATGGGCGACACCGCGCGGCTGGCATCGCGTTCATCGCGCCGGCGGACGTCGGCCAGCACCGCCTCGTAGGTGGTGGCCTCCCCCCGGGCTTTCGTCTCCAGGTAGCGGCGTTCGGCCCGCACCTCGGGCGTGGCGGTGACATAAATCTTAACGTCAGCGTCAGGGCACACGACGGTGCCGATGTCGCGCCCGTCGAGCACGGCGCCCTCGGGCCGCCGGGCGAACGTGCGCTGGTAGTCCAATATGGCCGCGCGCACCTCGGAGATGCGGGCCACCACCGAGGCCGCCTCGCCCGCGCCAGGGTTGCGCAAGGCCGGGTCGTCCAGCGTGCCTGGATCGAGGCTGCGTGCGGCCGCAGCGGCACTTGTGGGATCATCGAGCGCACCACCCCGCTTGCGCACGTCCCGCGCTACAGCCCGGTAGAGCAGCCCGGTGTCCAGGTAGGCCAGGCCGAAATGCTCGGCGATCCGCTTGGCCAGCGTGCCCTTGCCCGAGGCGGCCGGACCATCGATGGCGATGATCATGGCCGCCCCTCGCGTCCCCTCTCCCCATGCTTCTTCAGCATGGGGAGAGGGTCAGGGTGAGGGGCGGCCAAAAGCGCCGACATTCCTTGGGGCCGCCCCTCACCCCAACCCTCCCGTCGTGCTGGAAGCGCGCCTTCGGCATGACGTAAACGGGGAGAGGGGGTTCCCACGCGGCTACGGGTGGCCACCATCATCACGCCGCCTCCGGGTCAGCAAAGCTGGCCCCCAGTCCCTCCATCAGCGAGCGGAACTCCGGAAAGCTGGTGGCAATGACGCCGGCGTCGTCGACAGAAACGGGGCGATCCGCGCCGAGGCCGAACGTCAGGAAGGCCATGGCGATGCGGTGATCGAGGTGGGTGGCGACGGTGCCGCCCCCGCGCACGCCCTTGCCCCCTTCGACGATCAGCGTGTCCCCCTCGACCTTGGCTGCCACTCCATTGGCCGTGAGGCCCACGGCCGTTGCCGCAAGCCGGTCGCTTTCCTTCACCTTCAACTCGGCGAGCCCCTCCATGCGCGTTTCGCCCGCAGCGTAGGCGGCAACGCAGGCGAGCACGGGATACTCGTCGATCATGCTCGGGGCGCGGGCGGACGGCACGCGCACGCCCTTCAGCCTCGAGTGGCGAACACGCAGATCGGCAACAGGCTCGCCCCCCTCGTTGCGCTCGTTCAGGAATGCCACTTCGGCGCCCATCTCCCGGAGGGTCACGTAGAAGCCGGTCCGCGTCGGATTGGCCAGCACCCCGTCGATGGTCACCTCCGAGCCCGGCACGATCAGAGCCGCAGCTGCCAGAAACGCCGCCGAGCTCGGATCGCCAGGAACCTTGACATCCCGCCCCGCCAGCTCCGCATCGCCCTTTACGGATATGGCGCGCAGCCCCTGGCGCTTGGTGGCCGTCAGCTGCGCGCCGAAGTGGCCGAGCATGCGCTCGGTGTGGTCGCGGGTCGCTTCCGGCTCGATCACCGTGGTCTCGCCGGCGGCGTGCAGGCCGGCGATCAGCACCGCCGACTTGATCTGGGCGGACGCGACGGGAAGCAGATACTCGATCGGCACGAGGTCCGGGGTGCCGCGGATGGTGAGCGGCAGCGTCTCCTTGGCCCCGTCCTGCACTTCCAAACCCATCTGCCGCAGGGGCTTGAGCACCCTGCCCATCGGCCGCCGCGACAGCGAGGCATCGCCCGTCAAGCGCACCGCCATGTCGTGGCCGGCGATCACACCCATCATCAGCCGTATGCCGGTGCCGGCATTGCCGAAGTCGAGGTCGGAGGCCGGTGCCTCGAGCCCGCCCACGCCGCGGCCCAGCACCTCCCAGATGGTGCGCACCTTGGCGATGGGACAGCCCAGCGCCTGTAACGCCCTGGCCGTGTTCAGGATGTCCTCGCCTTCGAGGAGGCCGGTGATGCGGGTGCGGCCGGTGGCGAGCGCACCGAACATCAGGGCGCGATGCGAGATCGACTTGTCTCCAGGCACGCGAACACGGCCCGACAGGGCCTTGGACCTCGCGGCTGCGAGCGGCGATGGGGCTGCGTGCGGCACGTCGGGCCGGGCCTCGACCATTGGGGGCCGGCCCGTCGGTTCTCGGCGCGGCTCGGCGCGGCTGCCATAGAGCAAGGGCCCCGGCCCCTGTCAACAAGGCCTGGATGCAACTATATGAGCGCCAAGGCCGATGCTGGACCAGCGGAATTGCTTTTGACAGCCGCCGGGGGCCCGTGGCAATGAGCAGCCGATTCCGATGAGAGGGGTAGTCCCCATGTCCACCAAAGCCGAGCGCGGTACCAAACGCACCTGCCAGAACCCGGAGTGCGGCTCGCGCTTCTATGATCTCAATCGCGACCCTGTCGTTTGCCCGATCTGCCAAACGGCGTATCGGCTGGAGGCTTCCGCGGCCGCGCTGGCGGCTGCGGCGCCCGCCGCCGCCGATGCGGCCGCCTCCCGCAAAGCGGCCAGGAAACCGGCCTTTGCCAGCGTGGAAAGCGTCAAACCCGATGAGGTGCCGGAAGCCGAGGCCGATGACGCGCTCGCTGCGATTGAGGGCGACGAGGAGCCGGCGGCCGCGGAGGAGGACGAGACCTTCCTGGAGGCCGAGGAGGAGGATGGCTCGGACATGTCCAACATCATCGGCGGCCCCGTGGCGGAAACCGACGAGCAGCAATAGGTGGGCACCCCCCTTGGCAGAACCTTGTGGCGGGCTGCGACGACCATCGATGTCTGGGGTTCCGATCGCTGGCGCCCACTTGCACAATTGTTCACACCGGCATAGTTAAGCCTGCCCGGCAGCCTCTGCCGGCTTCCCAATAGGTTGGGGCCGTAGCTCAGTTGGGAGAGCGCGTGAATGGCATTC
>CAWHBI010000043.1:0-45000 GCA_963827545.1 uncultured Alphaproteobacteria bacterium | reverse complement strand
GACTTGCGGCTACGGGCGCCCTGGCCCAGACACGCACTGGGCGGCTCGGAACAAGGGTAGCTCCAGCACCGCGCGGGTGCCGCCGGTCGGCGCTGCTAGGAGCGCAAGCCTCCCGCCGTGGGCCTCGGCAGCGTTGCGCGCAATGGCGAGTCCCAGCCCGGCGCCGCCCGTGCGCCGGTTGCGAGATTGCTCGAGGCGGACGAAGGGCTCGAACACGATCTCGCGCAGCGCCGGGCTGATGCCAGGGCCCTTGTCATCCACCATTACGACCAAGGTTTCGCCCTCGATCTCGACGGTGATCAGCGCCTCGCGGCCATAGGCGAGGGCGTTGTCGGTCACGTTGGCGAAGAGGCGCCGCAGCGCCAGGTCGTCACCGATCAGCTGGGCGCATCGGGCCGTGGGCGAGACCACGAGGGAGACAGCGGCGCCGGCGCGGCGGCGGTCTTCGGCTTCGCGCTCGAGCAGTGGCACAACGTCAATGAGCGCTTCTGCGCGAGCCCGCGCACCCGCCTCGATTGCCAACAGCGAGTCGTCGAGCAGCCTCTGCATGTCGTCGAGGTCGTGGACCGCCTTGGCGCGCTCCTCGCTGTCGCCAATCAGCTCGGCCCGGAGCCGCAGGCGCGTGGCGTAGGTTCTGAGATCGTGCGAGATGCCGCCAACGAGGGCCATGCGCGCCTTGAGCAGATCAGCAATGCGTTGAGAAAGCCGATTGAAGGCCGCGATCAGGGCGCGGATCTCAGGGGCGCTGCGCGGCGCGTCGGGAATGGCGTCGGCCTTGTCCGCGAGGTTCATGCGGTCGACGGCATGGGCCAGATCGCGCAGGGGCCTAGCTTCGCGGCGCACCACGAGCACCGTCACCGCGGCCACGGCAAAGCCCAGTATTCCGGCCCAGAAGCCAGGCGGGAAGCCCAGCATGCTCAAGTGCAGCAGGCCGCCCGTGGCGACCGTGAGAGTTTCCCCGGTCTTGAGCCCGACCTCGATCTCGACAGCACCGGGCGACACCCACGTCAGCGCCTTCATCGGCCCTGCAAACAGCTCGGACGAGGGCTCTACGCGCACACGCACCTCACGACCACCCAGGGCGGCGAGATAGCGGCGCATGATGAGCTCAACCACCGGCGCCTCGTACCAGGCCGGCTGGCGAGCCTCGGGCCGAGCGGCGGAAACGTGCACGCGCAGGTCCGTGCTGCTGGTGGCACGCAACAGCAGCGGCCACTGCTCCTTGGGCATGCCCTCGAGGAGTTCGACAAGGGCCGAGGCCTGGTCGGGGAGCGGCATGCGCAGGCCCGTGTCGGTATCGCGGCTGCGCTGGAGAAAGAACGCCATGACGGCGAGCAGCTGCAGGGCGACGAGGCTCGTTACGAAAATGATGAAAAGACGCGCGCTGAAGCCCAGTCGGATCATGAGGGTAGCTGCTTCACAGCTGGTACGAACAGATAGCCGTTGTTGCGGACGGTAGTGATGAGATGGCGACCCGGCGCCACCGTTTCGACTTTCTTTCTCAGCCTCGAGATCGTCATGTCGATGGTGCGGTCGAAGGGATCGGCGTCGCGGCCGCGGGTCCAATCGAGGAGCTGGTCACGCGAAAGCACGCGCCGCGGACGCACGATGAAGCAGGCCAGCAGCTCGAACTCGGCGCTGGTCAATTGGATTGGCTCGCCCGTCTCGGTCGCCAGCCGGCGCGCATCCAGGTCGATGACCAGCCCCTCGAAGGCGTAGCGGCGGTTGGGCTCCGGCTCGACGTGGTTTCTCGCGCGCCTCAGGAGCGCCCTCACCCGGGCCAGCAGCTCACGCGGATCGAACGGCTTGGTGACATAGTCGTCGGCCCCCATCTCCAGGCCCACCACCCGATCGACGGGATCGCTCTTGGCGGTGAGCATCAGGATCGGCACGCCGCCTCGGCTGCGCAGCTTGCGGCAGATGCTCAAGCCATCCTCGCCCGGCAGCATCAGATCGAGGATGACGAGGTCCGGGCGTTTGCGGGCCAGAATCTGATCGAGCGCCTCCGAGGCGTCGGCCACCTCGACGGCAAAGCCTTCTCGCGAGAGCAAGTTGCGCACCAGGCGCCGAATGTCCTCGTCATCCTCGACGAGGACGATGAGCGCGTCGGAAACTCCCGTCATGGACGGCACGATAGTGACGGACGAGCCCGCGAGGCAAGTCACACCGCTCGCTGTTACAATTTGTTACGAGCCTGAAAACAAACGCCAAGAGACGTTTCCTCCCCGACAACGGCGGGCAAAGCGGGCTCTTTAGGTTCGCCTCCTTCAGGGCACTTCTCTTCTCGAAAGGAGACGGACCGATGCAGAAAGGCGCAGCGATCGCGGCTTGTGCCGCACTTCTCAGCATGGCGCTGGTTGTCGAGGCCGAAGCGCGCGGCCGCTCGTGGAATGCCGGCGGCAGCGTCACCGGGCCACGCGGGGGAACGACCACCTGGCAGCGCTCGGGACAATGCTCAGGCGGCACGTGCACGCGCAGTGGCACGGCCACAGGGCCGGGGGGCGGGACGAGCTCGTGGGAGAAGACCCGCACCTGCTCGGGCGGGTCGTGCACATCCCAAGGCAGCTACACGGGGCCAGGCGGCAACACGTGGACGCAAAGCGGTACCGGTACCTATGGCAACGGCAGCTGGCAGGGCCAGGGCACCGTCACGGGGCCTCGCGGCGGCCAGACCACCTACCAGGGCAGCGGCGGCTGCGCCAACGGCTCGTGCTCGTCGCAAACCACGGCCACTGGTCCCAACGGCGGCACCTGGACGCGGGAAAAGAGCGTCACTCGCAACGGCAACAGCTGGGAGACCGACGTGAAAGTAACGGGTCCCAAGGGCGGCACCTGGACGCGCGACGGCCAGGGCACCTGCGCCAACGGCACCTGCACCTACGGCGGCACCGTCACGGGCCCGGGCGGCAAAACCGGAACCTACAGCGGCACTGCGACCTACGGTCAATGACGCGCGGCGAGGTTTGCGTCGCGAGCCTGCAACACTTGGAGGCCACGCCGGGGTCTCGAGCACGCATTGGAGAACTGACAACATGAGCTACAAGACGCTACTTGCAATCCCCGTGTCCGCGTTGGTCCTGGGAGTCGGGGCCTCCGCGGCAGCCGCGGTTCCGAGCGGCACGCTGAAAGGGGCGGGCGCAACAGACAACCTTGTATACAAGGCGCACGGCTGCCACCGCTCCTGCGAATGGGGCCCGGTGTTGCGCTGGCATCGGCACGGGGCCGGGTGCCATCCGATCGCGTGCTTCCCGCGGGCCGTCCATCCCCACCGTTGCTGGGTCGATGCGTGGGGCGTACATCGCTGCCGCTGGTAGATGGGCGCGTTCGGACACCAAACCATTGCGAACGCCGAAGATGAAGCAGCCGAAGCTCCGGGCTGCTTCATCGCTTGATACGTGTCCTTGCACGATCCGGCGAAGGTGCGCGGGCGGAGGTTCGACTGGCTCGTTGGAGCGGCGGGTCGCTGCCCGCGGCCGCATTCGCCGCGCGCGCGTGATATGCTGCCGCGGTGTGATTGGAGGCCGCTTTGGAGGGCCGCTGCGGTGAAGCGCACCCTGCTTGCCATGCTGTGCGCCGGCTTGCTCATCGGCTCCTCGCCGCGACCGGGCTTGGCGCAGGACATTCTGCCGGGCCGGACCGGAGAGGTTCGAGCGGCTTGCGCCGCCGACTATTTCCGGTTCTGCCGGGATGTGCCGCCGGGCGGGGGCCGCGTGCTGATCTGCATGAACCTGAACGCGGACAAGCTCAGTCAGCGATGCTTTCAGGCCATGACGGCGTGGGGATTGGCGGCGGCCAACGCCTTCAAGGCGTGCCTTCCCGACGCCGACAGGCTTTGCGGCCACGTACCGCCGGGCATGGGGCGCGGCCTGGCCTGCGTTCTGCAGAACGCCGACAAGCTGAGCCAGGCCTGCCGCGACGCACTCTCGGGCCAGGAACCGTTCAACGGTTCCCCTGCCCCCCGCAGGCGCTTCCCGTAGAGCAAGATCGTTTCTGATCGAAGCGCTTCGCTTCGATCATGGAACGTCCTTTGCTGGGGATTTCGTTCGCAGGGCATGCGACGGGCCGTTCACGCAGCATCATGCGTGGGCAAGTAGCCGAAAGCCAACAATTTCAATGGTCGGGCGGTCGCAGCCGGCCCAGCCGATCGACAAGTTTGGTAACGCCGGACAAGTCGACCGTGGAGGCGTCGAGCTCATCGGCAATTTCATCCGCAAGTTGCCAGATGGGTTCCACTGCTGTGACAGTGAGGGGAGCACCATCGATTAGATGACGCGCCATGCCATGCAGGCGCAGGAGGCTCGAGCGCAGCCACAGGCGCCGCGCCTCGATGCTATCGGCCGCCTTCAGAAGGTCTGACGTAGGCAAGCTGCCCTTCAGGTTTCTCAGCACCGCGGCATCGACCGTACCGTAAGCCGTGTCGACGGTCTCTGGTGCGTCCATGACGTGACCTCAAGTTGTTGTCCCGCGGCTGCGGCCTAGAGCAAGATCGTTTCTGATCGAAGCGCGCTTCGATCATGGACGTAATCTTGCCTCCATAATTAGAGCAGGATTCACGCTTCGGCCGCCACGTTGCAGCTTGAGGCAAAGCGATTAAATCCGAAGCGATCCTGCTCTAGATGTCGTAGTAGAGATGGAACTCGTAGGGATGCGGACGCAGCGCGATGGCATCGACCTCCTTTTCCCGCTTGTAGCCAAGCCAGGTTTCGATCACGTCCCTGGTGAAGACGTCGCCCTTGAGCAGGAACGCGTGATCGGCTTCGAGCGCATCGAGAGCCTGGTGCAGCGAGCCCGGCGTCGACCGCACACCCTCGGCCTCCTCCGGCGACAGGTCGTAAAGGTTCTTGTCGATGGGCTGTCCCGGATCGATGCGGTTCTCGATCCCGTCGAGGCCGGC
Source organism: uncultured Alphaproteobacteria bacterium (assembly GCA_963827545.1). Taxonomy (GTDB): domain Bacteria; phylum Pseudomonadota; class Alphaproteobacteria; order Rhizobiales; family Hyphomicrobiaceae; genus AWTP1-13. Next base: position 40,106 of record CAWHBI010000043.1, on the reverse strand, counting down.
CATCAGCATGGCCGCGAATGCCAGGTAGCCGTTGCAGGAGGGGTCGGGCGTGCGGAATTCGACGCGTTTTGCCCGTGGGTTCGGGGAATACATCGGAATGCGACAGCAGGCGGAGCGGTTGCGCTGGGAATAGACCAGGTTGATGGGCGCCTCGTATCCCGGCACCAGGCGGCGGTAGGAGTTGGTCGTCGGCGCGCACAACCCGCACAAGGCCCATGCGTGCTTCAGCAGGCCGCCGATGTAGAAGCGGCCGAGTTCGCTCAAGCCCGCATAGTGGGCCTCGCCGTAGAACAGGTTGGTATTGCCCTTCCACAGGCTCTGGTGAACGTGCATGCCCGAGGCGTTGTCCTCAAACAGCGGCTTGGGCATGAATGTCGCGGTCATGCCGTGCTTGCGGGCGACATTCTTGACCACGTACTTGTAGAGCATCAGGTGGTCTGCCATGCGCGTCAGCGTTGTGAACCGCATGTCGATCTCGGCCTGGCCGGCGGTTGCCACCTCGTGGTGGTGGGCTTCCACCTTGACGCCGAGGGACTCCAGCGTCAGCACCATCTCGGTGCGCAAATCCTGCATGCTGTCGGTCGGCGGGACCGGGAAATAGCCCTCCTTCTGGCGCGGCTTGTGGCCGGTGTTCGGCCCTTCCTCCTTGCCCGAGTTCCAGATGCCTTCCTTCGAATCGATTTCGTGGAAGGCGTAGTTCATGCCCTGGCCGTAGCGCACGTCGTTGAAGACGAAGAACTCCGCCTCCGGGCCGAAGTAGGCCGAGTCGGCCCTGCCAGTGCCCTTCACGTAGGTCTCGGCCTTCTGGGCGATGTGGCGCGAGTCGCGGCTGTAAGTCTGTCCCGTGACCGGGTCCTTGATGTTGCAGATCAGGACCAGTGTGGTGGCCGAGGTGAATGGATCGAGGAACGCCGTCGTCGGGTCGGGGACGACCAGCATGTCGCTTTCCTGGATCTCCTGGAAGCCACGGATCGACGACCCGTCGAAGCCGATTCCCTCAGCTAGGACATCGGCGTCGACGGCGCTGGGCGGAACGGAGAAATGCTGCCACATGCCAGGCAAGTCCGTGAACCGCAGATCGATCATGGCCACGTTCTTGTCCTTGATGGCCTTGAGGACGTCGTCGGCTTTGGCGCAATCCAGGAACATTGGCTCCTCCCACGTCAGGCAGCGGTGCTGCGGACAGCTTCCGGAACGGTGTCGAGCACCTCTCCATTGGTGCAGCAGTAGGTTGGGTCGGCGAAGGCCGCGGGATGACCCAACAATTCCGAGGTCGAACGCGTCGATGTTGGGTCTGCGCTTCGCTTGACCCAACCTACGCCGAAGCGCGCCGGCGGCCCGCCGATCGCTCAGTTCTGGCGCGGTCCGCGCATCAGCAGCAGGGCCGCCTCGACGCGTCTCCAGGTCTGGGCCTGCTCCTTGTTGCCCGCTTTTTCGAAGGCGACAGCTTTCTGCGCCGCCTCGGCAGTGGCCTTGGCGCCGTGCGCTTCCAGAAGCTGGCGCGCGTATTCCTGGATTTCGGTTATCTGCATGGGCGCCATCCTCCACTTCGTCAGTGCGACTGTGAACACCAGTCCAAGCACATGACGGTAGGTATTGACACCTATCGACACCCGCAGTCTGCATCCTGATGGGTTGGGATGGCAAGAGACTGTTTCGGTCACGCCCTGAAAGGCTCGATGCGAGCAGAACAATTCCTGCCGTGAGCCGCCACGGAAATCGACGATGTGGAGGGCGTAAATGGCCTCTCGACTAACGGATCAACGATCGTTTGGGCCAATCCGGCGACGCGGCCGCATTCGCAACCGACGGAATGCTGATCGGGTGAATTGCCCCGAAGATTTGTTCACTGGAAAGCGACCTCGGTAAAGCTCCTGAGCTTACGCGAGTGTAACCGCTCCCGCTCCTGCGCCCTCAGATGCTCGAGCGCCTTGAGGCCAATCTGGAGATGTTGACCGACGCGCTGGCGGTAGAATTCGTCGGCCATCCCGGCGAGCTTGATCTCTCCATGCAGTGGCTTGTCCGAGATGCACAGCAATGTGCCGTAAGGCACCCGAAAGCGGAAGCCGTTCGCCGCAATGGCGGCCGACTCCATGTCCAGCGCGATCGCCCGTGACTGCGACAGTCGTCGCATGATTGCGTCGTGATCGCCGAGCTCCCAATTGCGGTTGTCGACGCTTGCGACGGTTCCGGTGCGCATGACCCGTTTCAGCTCGAACCCGGTCAGCCCGGTCACCTCGCCAACCGATTGTTCGAGCGCCACCTGCATCTCGGCAAGAGCCGGTATCGGCACCCACAGCGGCAACTCATCGTCGAGCACATGGTCCTCGCGGACGTAACCATGTGCCAGCACGTAGTCGCCGAGCTTTTGGGTGTTCCGCAGGCCCGCGCAATGCCCAAGCATCAGCCATGCGTGAGGCCGGAGCACGGCGATATGGTCGGTGATGTTGCGAGCATTCGACGGGCCCGTGCCGATATTGACGATGGTGATGCCGCCGCTGTCAGGCTCTACCAGATGGAACGCTGGCATCTGGGGGGCACGCTGAGGTGACGCCGCTGCCGGAGCGGCTTTGCCGAGGCGTGTGTTGTGCGTCACTATATTGCCTGGCTCGACGAAGGCTTCGCCGATCGTGTTGCCTGAGGCCATGCCCTCGCGGCACATGCGCGTGAAGACATCGACGTAGAACTGGTAATTGGTGAAAATGACGAAGTTCTGGAAGTACTCCGGATCAGTGCCAGTGTAGTGGTAAAGCCGGTGCAACGAGTAGTCGATCCTAGCGGCTCGAAACAGAGCCAACGGCTCCGGCGCTCCGGGGTGCCGAAGGATCGTGCCATCGACGATGGCGTCGTCCATCCGAGCCAAATCCGGGGTGTCAAAAAGGTCGCGGAGCGGTTGTTCGCGAACAGGAAAACTCGCAGCGAGATTGATGTTCCGGCGATAGGCAAAATGGATGGGGATAGGCTCTTCTGATTCCCCGATCTCCACCGGGACGCCGTGGTTTTGAATCAAGAGCCCGATCTGCTCTCTCAAATAGCTACGGAAGAGATCAGGCCGTGTTATTGATGTCTCGTGCACGCCAGGACCAGAAACGAAGCCATAGGACAGGCGCGAGTCGACCCGCGAATGGGTGGTCGTTGTGATCCGCACGAAGGGATAGGTCGCGCGGACGCGCTTCTTGAGAGGTTCGCCCTGTACGTAAGCTTCGAAGCGATCGCGCAGGAAGCTGGTGTTGCGCTCGTAGATCTGTTCGAGCCGGTCGCTGGCGGCAGAAGCATCCGTGAAGGCCTCGGTGACCATCCGCTTCGGCGACAGGATAGTTGGCGCTTTCTTCATCAGCCCGCAGGTTGCAGCGGGCAGCTGCGATGTCAAGCGGAGCGGGGCTGGTCGCACCCAACGGCTCTATGGATGCGCTGGATGTCGCTTAAACCTAATCCGCCTCGAATTGGGCTCTGTAGTCTTTCGCCAAGTCCAGCTGCTGGACGTCCTTGCTCAAAAAGCAGTTCCCGCACACGAGCGTTTCCATCTCCGTCCCCATGAAGCAGCGGAACGCGTCCTCAGGCGTGCACACGATCGGCTCACCGCGTACGTTGAAGCTGGTGTTGACGAGCACCGAGCATCCGGTGCGGCGCTTGAAGGTGGTCAGTAGTGCGTGGTAGCGCGGGTTGGTCTCGGTGTGCACCGTCTGCACGCGGGCCGAGTAGTCGACGTGCGTCACCGCCGGTATCTCGGAGCGAATCACATTGAGCTTATCGATGCCGAACAGTTGTTCCTCATCGGCGCTCATCACTCGGCGCCGGTTCCGCTTCACGTCGGCAACCAGCAGCATGTACGGACTGTCGATGTCGAGCTCGAAATACTCGGCCACGTCCTCGCGCAGGACCGACGGGGCGAACGGGCGGAAGCTCTCGCGATACTTGATCTTGAGGTTCAAGTTTTTCTGCATCTCGGGGTTGCGCGGATCGCCGAGGATCGAGCGCGCGCCAAGCGCACGCGGCCCGAACTCCATGCGGCCCTGGAACCAGCCCACAGCCTGCCCTGCCTCGAGCGCATCGCAAGTGCCCTCATAGAGGTCCGGCTCGGCAAGGACCACAAACTTCGCGCCCGCCGCAGCCAGGCGCTTTTCGATTTCGCCTTGGGAGAATTCCGGCCCCAGCAAAGCGCCCTGCATGCCGTCGAGCGCTCCATTGAGGCGGCGCGGGTATCCGAAGTGCGTGTGGTAGGCGGCCAGCGCCGCGCCGACCGAGCCGCCGGCATCACCCGCTGCTGGCTGTATCCAGATGCGCTTGAACGAGCCGTCGCGCAGCACTTTGCCGTTGCCGACGCAATTGAGTGCCACCCCACCGGCAAGGCACAAATTCTTTAGACCGTACGTCTTGGCCAGGTTGCGCGTCAGCCGCAGCATGATCTCCTCGGTGACCTTCTGCACCGAAGCGGCCAGGTCCATCTGCCGCTGGGTGAGCCAGGTCTCGGGATCGCGCGGCGGCGCACCGAACAAATCATGGAACTTCCGCGACGTCATAGTCAGACCGGTCGCGTAGTTGAAGTAGCTCTGGTCCAGCCAGAAGGAGCCATCCTCCTTGAGGTCGATCACATTGTCGAGGATCAGCTGCGCGTACTTGGGCTCACCGTAGGGCGCAAGACCCATCACCTTGTACTCGCCCGAGTTGACCTTGAAGCCGGTGTAGTAGGTGAATGCGGAGTAGAGCAGCCCGACGCTATGCGGCCAATGAATCTCACGCATGGGCTCCAGCGTATTGCCCCGGCCGATCGAGACCGACGTCGTGGCCCATTCGCCAACCCCGTCCATGGTAAGCACCACCGCCTCTTCGAAGGGAGAGGGGAAGAAGGCGGACGCCGCATGGCTCTGGTGGTGCTCGGCGAACAAGAGCTTGCCCGCCGCCTTGCCGCTCGGAGCAAAGGCGGAGAGCGCCTTCTCCAGGTTCGGCTTCTGGAACAACTTTTCCTTGATCCAAACGGGAATAGCCATTCGGAATGAGGCAAAGCCGCGCGGCGCGTTGGCAAGGTACGTCTCCAGCAGGCGCTCGAACTTGATCAACGGCTTCTCGAAGAACACCACATGATCGACATCATCGAGCGTGACGTTTCCCGCCTCCAAGCAGTAGCGGATGGCCTCTGCTGGAAAGCCGGCATCGTGGCGCTTGCGGGTGAACCGTTCCTCCTGCGCGGCCGCGACGATGCGGCCATCCTCGATGAGGGCAGCCGCACTGTCGTGATAAAAGGCCGAGAGGCCAAGCAAGCGCATGGGTGCCGGTCGAGCCTCAAAAGATCGTGTAAATGAAAGGTGCCACAGCCGTTCCTTGCGCCAGGATCAAAAGCCCGCCGAAGATCAAGACCACGAGCAGGATCGGCAACAACCACCACTTCTTCCGCGCGCTCATGTAAGCGAACAGCTCTCTGGTCAGTGCCAACATTCGGGCTTCCCTCCGATCTTCAGGTAGCCGGGTATTGCGCACATTGGCGCTACAATTTCAAGAGATTGAAATTCAGAATTGGTTCGTCATCGACCCCGCATTCTGCGCGCTCGACCCCCGTTCGATCCAATAGGTTGAGCCCAATCTCGCGCGGCGGCGCCGGAGGGGGTCGTACCAGATGCGCATGATCAAGCCCGCGGGTATGAAAACGACCACAAACATCGTGAGCATCACGAGCGGGTTTACAATCCGGTGTAGCAGCAGCCCGATTCGGAACCAGAGAAAATTCAAGGGCTCGAGAAGACTCGGCGCTACCAGGCTCAGGGCCGCGAGGATCGTTGCGACGCCGAACGCCGTCAGCGCGACAGTGGAGGTTGTTGCGCCAAATGATCGCGACAATAACGGCGACAACGGCAAACACCAATCCGGTGGAACGTGCCGAAGGCGGGTTGACGGCCTCGGGCCTAAAAGCCTCATGGAAATTTCTGGTCACGCCTACACGTCCCCGACCGACCTTGTTGTTGAAATCCATGACTGTCAGCTGAAGGTCAGGGTCCAACCACTGACCAGGGCGATTTACGGCTCGTGAGGGCTGTCTAGACCCTCAGTTGGTACGACGTTGACGGCACGTCAGAAATTTGTATACGGGAAGTACCGAACCTGGGCAAGGTGACGTCAAGTCGGTGTGGGATCAGCGAAGCACATTTCTCAATTGGGCCAAGGCTCGTTCTCGGCGGAAAGGTCTCAGCCGATCACCTTGACGAGGAACAACGAGATCGACGGGAACGCCACCAGCAGCGCAAGCCAGACGAGGTCCGCGATGATGAACGGAATCGCGCCTTTGTAGATGTTCACCAGCCCGATGTCCGGCACCATGTTGTTCATAATGAAGCAGATGATCCCCACCGGGGGGCAGATCAGACCGATCTGAATGGTGACGACGACCAGAATGCCGAACCAGACCGGATCGAAGCCGAGGCCGGTGACGATCGGAAACACGATCGGGATCGTCAGCAGCATCATCGCCAGTTCGTCCACGAACATGCCGGCGACGATGTAGAAGGCCAGGATCGCAATCACGATCCCCAGCGGGCCGACCGGCAGGCGGACGAGCGCGTCGGCAAGCAGTTGCGACATCTGCGTGACGGCCAGGAAGTATTGAAACAGGAATGCGGCGATGACGATGAAGAAGATCGCAGCGGATGTGCGCAACGCTTCGACGAGGCTGTCGACGATGCGTGCCCACGGCAGGCGGCCGCGCCCGATCCCGATCACCAGCGCCCCGAAAACACCGAGCCCGGCGGCCTCGGTAATGGTGACGAACCCGCCGAAGATCCCGCCGATCACGACCAGGAACAGCAGGAGCGTCGCCCACACGTCCTTGAGGCTGCTCCACCGCTCTCTCCAACCGGAGCGCTGCCCGCGCGGCAGCCATTCCGGCTTCGCCCAATAGAGAATGAGAATCACCAGGCAGTAGAGGACGATCGCTATCAGCCCGGGAATGATGCCGGCGATGAACAGCGCGACCAGGTCGGTATCCGTAAGAATCGAATAGAGGACGAAAATGACGGAGGGCGGGATCATGATATCGAGCGTCCCGCCCGCGGCGACCACGCCAGCGGACAAACCGGGGTTGTAGCCCGCGCGCCGCATCTCCGGCAGCGCCACCCGGGTCATTGTTGCTGCCGCCGCAATGGAGGAGCCGCTGATGGCGGCAAAGCCGCCACTCGCAAAAATCGTGGCGATCGCCATTCCGCCGGGCAAGTGTCCGAGCCAGGCATTGGCGGCACGGAACAATTCCCGACTCATCCCGGATACACTGACCACCGAACCCATCAAGATGAACATGGGAATGACGCTGAAATTGAAATTGGTGACGGTGCGGATGGGAGAGTCGATCAAGATTCCGAGCGCCGGTCCCGGACCGACGAGATAGGCGAAGCCGGCCACGGACACCGAACCCAGGCACACGGCGATCGGCACGCGGATCAACATGAGCACGAGCACCGCGACGCAGCCCGCGATGGCGACGATCGTTTGCTCGGACATGCGCCGCCTCTCAACGCCGCCTGACGACGACTAGCCACCAACGGATGGCGGCGGTGGCGACGGCGGCAAGAATACCCAGTGAGGCCAGCGTGTAACCGGTCCAAATCGGAATTCGAAGCTCGGCGGAAATTTCCCCCGCCTTGAGGATGTCGTACACCTTGAAAGTGATGGCGTATCCGAACAGCGACATGAAAAGGAGATTGATCGTGTGCGCCACTATGTCGAACACCAGTCTGGTGCGCGCACCTACAAGCTCATACAGTACGTCGACTGTGATTTGACGGTCGGCGTAGGTGGCCGTCGCGATGCCCCAACAGATGGCGATCCCCTGCAGGGTCTGCCCGATGATGAAGCCGTCGGGGATGTGGCTGTTGAAGCCATAGCGAAGGGTAGCCTCGCCCACCGTAATCAGCGCGAGAATGCCAATGAAGTAGCCCGCGGTCTTCTCGACGATAGAGACGAAGGCGTTCACGCGGGCAATTCTCTAACGGAGCCGGGCGGTGCCCGCCGGGCCCAACGAGCCCGGCAGCTACGAGGTTCGAACGACAGAACTAGAAGAGGGCCCCTTCCTTCCTGAGCTCGTCCTGTAGCTCCTTGAGCACCTGGTCGGGATCGTAGCCGGCCTGCTTCACTGCCGCGGCCCACGCCTCGACAACCGGCTTGGCGGCGTCGCGCCAAAGCTTCACTTCGTCTGCGCCGACCTTGGTGAGCTTGCGATCGGATTTCCTGATGTCGGCCTCGCGCTTGATGCCGTCCTCGTACCAATGCTTGTAGACGAGTCGTGACCAATCGGGCGTGCAGACCGAATCGATGGCTTTCTTCTGCGCGTCCGACAGGCCGTTGTAGAAGGTGCGGCTGATGCCGTGGGTGAAGTTGGATACGTAGAGCGGCACGTCGAGCGTGTATGTCGTCACCTCGCCGAACTTGAACGCCGGATGGTTCAGGCCATCCCACGGCACCGTGATCGCCTCGGTGATGCCGCGCTTCAGGGTCTCGTGCGCCTCCATGATCGGAACCTGAACGGAGTTGCCGCCCATCGAGGTCACGTACGTCGCAATCGTCTGGTTGGCGGTCCGGACCTTCAAACCTTTGACGTCGGCCGGTACCTTGACCTCCTTCTTGGAGTGGAACGTGGCCTTCTCGTGCGAAAACACGTGGCACACATAGTGGTCGGGCATCTCCTTGTCGGCATACTTCTTGTACCAGCGATGGGTTGCCGCTGCGCCCTTCCAACTGTCGGTGCTCATGAAGGGCAGGTCGGCGGCCGCAACCACCGGGAAACGGCCGGGCGTATAGCCTGGATTGATGAGGCCGAAGTCGGCGACCCCGCGCTTCACCATGTCATAGTGATCCGCGCCCGATCCGAGCTGGCTCGACGGAAACAGCGTGACCTTGATCGTACCGTTCGACGCCGTGTCGAGCGCGGCCGCCCAATCCTTGTAGCCGGGCGTCAGCAGGTGGCTCGGCGGCACCCAGTAGCTCAACTTTAGATTGAACGCTTTGTCCTGTGCATGCGCTGCCGGAGCGCCCAACAGGAGCGCCAGCGCGCCGGCGAGCAATATCGTTCCGTGCTTCATTGATCGTTCTCCCTGACGTCTCCTCCGTGCCGTGTTCTGCTTCGTATCGGCAGCCTCGGCACGAACATCCTCTAGCGGATGAAGAGTCCCAGCCGCCTCCCGCGCGCGGTCCTCGATCTGAAGCCTTACACTTTCGCGGCGCTTCGTCGAGGCGAGAAGCGGGCTTATCATAATCGTCCCACCGTGGGCGGCTGAACCGAAGATGGGAAAGAACCCGCCCGGCATGAGCAATGAGCCTGTGGTCGCAGGCCGCTCTGTCGACCATGGGCGAAGGACACGCTAGCCTCTAACGGTAGGGTATTCGTGATCAATGCCTCGCTCGGGGATCGCAATGGCAAAGTCAGCTGACCGCATCCTGACCACCCATGTCGGCAGCCTCGTCCGTCCCGACGATCTGCTTGTTTTTTTGCGCAGGCAGCAGGACGGCGAGCCATACGACGCGGCGGCCTTCGAGGAGTGCCTGAGACGCTCGGTTGTGGATGTTGTCCGCAGGCAGGCGGACGCCGGCATTGATATCGTCAGTGACGGTGAATACGGAAAAACCATCAGTTGGTCGCGCTATATCCTGGACCGGCTCACTGGGCTCGAGGAACGCCACGACAATACTCCAGGTTTCCGAAAGGCCGTCGCGGGGAAGGACCGAAGCGACTTCGCGGAGTTCTATGAAGAGTACGAATCCACCCACGGCTTTGTCGGCATGGGCAAGGCATTCAAGACCGGGACGTGGGTCGTGACGGGTCCGATCAAATACGCCGGTCAAGCCGCGATCCGGCGCGACATCGAGGACTTGAAGCAGGCAATCGCAGGCGTGGACGTAGTCAACGCGTTCTTGCCGGTGGTGGCGCCTGCGAGCGTAGTGCCTGCGCGCAAGGATGAATTCTACAAGTCGGAGGAAGAGGCGCTGTTCGCCATCGCAGACGCATTGCGCGAGGAATACAGGACCATCGTCGATGCCGGCCTGATCGCGCAGATCGATGATGCGTTCCTGGCCAGCACGTACGACGTCATGGTGCCGCCCAAGACGCTGGAGGACTACCGCAAGTGGGCGGAAGTTCGTGTCGAGGCGCTCAATCACGCCTTGAAGGGGATCCCCGAAGAGCGCACCCGCTACCACCTCTGCTGGGGAAGCTGGAACGGGCCGCACACGAACGATGTCGCGATGAAGGACATCGTCGACCTGGTGCTTCGCGTGAACGTCGGCGGCTATTCGCTCGAGATGGCAAATCCACGCCACGAGCACGAGTGGCGGGTGTGGGAGACGGTGAAGCTGCCCGAAGGCAAGACGCTGCTGCCTGGCCTCATCAGCCACGCCACCAACGTCGTCGAGCATCCAGAACTGGTGGCGGAACGGATCTTGCGATTGGCCAAGCTCGTTGGCCGGGACAACCTGATCGCCAGCACCGACTGCGGTTTCGCGCAAGGGCCCTTCGCTCGGCGGGTTCATCCCTCGATCATGTGGGCGAAACTTGCCTCTCTCGCGGAGGGCGCCCGCATCGCCTCGCGCCAATTGTGGGGAACTAGGGCAGCGTGAGACGCTCTGCACGCGATATGATGACCTACTCGAGGGGTACGCTGACGCCAAGCGCAGTCCCGGTGACAGATCCCATTGACCCGAAGCGCCCGAAGTACGCATCGAGATGGAACACCCCACTTGGTTTCCCCGGCGCTTTGGCCGGACAGTGGCGCGAACGCTGGTCAGTCTTTTGGACTACATCCTCCCGTCGAGTTCGCTCGAGGGATAGACCACGATTTGTTAGAGAAGCGGTCGGACCGGATCGGAAATCGCATCGATTCGGCTGATGAACCTCGGGGGAAAAGACCCACTCGGCGACATTGCTATTGGCGTGGGGCGGCACGCATCGCTTGCGGGGTGGCCAGCTATCGCACCGCAAATTGACCCGCCCCATGCTCAACTCTACGGTGCTGCGCAGGCTGCGCAAAGCCGAGCACGGAGGAAGCCATGCGGAGATTGTCGACCGCGTTCTGCGGTGTCGTCGTTGCTGCGGCGCTTGCCGCACAGGCAAACGCTCAGGGCACCATCAAGATCGGACTGATCATGCCGTATTCCGGCCAATTCGCTGACACCGCGAGCCAGATGGACAATGCCATCAAGCTCTACGTCAAGCAGAAGGGCGACACCGTCGCCGGCAACAAGCTCGAGTTCATTCGCAGGGACACCGGCGGTGTTGCACCCGACGTTGCCAAGCGCCTCGCGCAGGAATTGGTCACACGCGACGGGGTGGACATTCTGGCCGGGTTCGTGCTGACGCCCAATACCCTGGCCGCCGCCGACGTGTCGGCCGAGGCCAAGAAGTTCATGGTGGTCATGAACGCGGCCACCTCCATCATAATCACCAAGTCGCCCTACATGGTGCGCACCTCGGTCACCATTCCACAACTAGTCCAAACCTTCGGGACGTGGACCTACAAGGACGGCATCAGGAAAGCCTACACAATGGTTTCCGACTTCGGACCCGGGCACGACGCGGAAGGGGCGTTCCATCGTGGATTCAAAGCGGCAGGCGGCGAGATCGTCGGCTCCGTGCGGTTCCCCGTGGCCAACCCCGACTTCTCTGCCTTCGTGCAACGCGCCAAGGATACGAACCCGGAATCGATCTTCATCTTTGTCCCCGGCGGCGCGCAGCCCGCTGCAATCGGCAAGGCGTTGGCAGAGCGCGGCGTCGACCCCAAGAAGATCAGAGTCCTCGGCATGGGTGAGCTGACCGAGGACGAGGCGCGCAAGAACATGGGCGACGCCAGCTTGGGCATCATCACGGTCTATCACTACGACCACAGCCACGACTCGGCGATGAACAAAGAGTTCGTCAATGCGTTCAGCGCGGAGTACGGCAAGCGCAACCCGAACATCTATTCGATCGGCGGCTGGGACGGCATGCACCTGATCTACGAAGCGCTCAAAAAGACCGGCGGCAAGACGGACGCTGAAGGCCTCGTCAATGCTGCCAAGGGTATGAAGTGGGAGAGCCCGCGCGGCCCCATAATGATCGACCCGGAGACGCGCGACATCGTGCAGACCGTCTACATTCGGCGTGTGGAAAAGGTCGGTAACGACACGCGCAATGTCGAGTTCGACAAGATCGAGAACGTCAAGGACCCGACGCGTGCCGCCATGAAGTGAGCCGCCGCGCTCATCGGCACCGCCAGAAGGGCGTGCCGACGTGTGCGTTGGGTAGCGGAGCCGTATCCGGCTCTAGAGCAGGATCGCTTCGGATTGAATCACTTTGCCTCAGCTGCAACGTGGCGGCCGAAGCGTGAATCCTGCTCTATTCATGGACTCGAGAGCAAGATTCACGTTCCATGATCGAAGCGAAGCGCTTCGATCAGAAACGATCCTGCTCTAGGCGAGCCCCAGGAGCTTGACGGCGTTATCCTTGAGGATGAGCGGCCGCACCTCGGGCTTGATGTCGATCTTGGCGAAATCGGCGAGCCAGCGATCGGGCGTGAGCACGGGGAAATCCGAGCCGAACAGCACCTTGCGCCGCAGGATCGTGTTCGAATACTGCACCAGGTTCGGTGGGAAGTACTTGGGCGACCACCCCGAAAGGTCGATATAGACCTGCGGCTTGTGCGTGGCGACCGACAGCGCCTCGTCCTGCCAGGGAAACGACGGGTGCGCCAGGATGATCGGCATGTCGGGGAAGTCCACGGCGACGTCGTCGAGATACATAGGGTTCGAATACTTGAGCCGCACGCCCCCGCCGCCCCGCATGCCGGCGCCGAACCCGGTCTGTCCCGTGTGGAACAAGGCCGGCAGCTTCGCGCCGGCGATGACCTCGTAGAGGCCGTAGGCCTTGCGATCGTTGGGATAGAAGCCCTGCGAGGAGGGGTGGAACTTGAACCCTCGCACGCCGTACTCCTCGATCAGCCGGCGCGCTTCCCGGGCGCCCATCTTCCCCCTGGCGGGGTCGATGCTGGCAAACGGAATGAGCGCGTCGCTGTGTTCCGCCGCCACCTCCGCCACCTCCTCGTTGGCAATGCGCCAGGTACCGATCTCGGCCTCGCTGTCGACCGTGAAAATGACGGCTGCCATCTTGCGCTCGCGGTAGTACTGCGCGACCTGCGGGATGGTCGGGCGCCCGGCCTCCTTGAAGTACTTCGCCATGGCTTCGTCGAAGATGACGGAGCAGGGATCGCGCGGCGCGCGACTTGAGATCTCCGCGTGCGTGTGCACGTCGATGGCAACGATCTGGGCGAGATCGAGTTTGGGCACGTACTTCGTCATCGAGGGATCTCTTGGCTGCGGCATGCAGGTCCGGCTGTCGTGGTGGTGCCGAGTGACGCACAGAAACATGGGGACCACAAGGTGCTCGCACTTCGCGCCAACGCCGACAGCCGCACGCACGCCGGTGGGACCGCTCTGGTCTCCTGCGAGAACTCTCCTTAGGATCGACACAGGGCGGCCGCTCCGTCCCAAGCGGCCAATGCAGGCGATCACGGGGAACCAATGTCCAACCCAACGCGCAACCTACCTCTTGTGGCGTCGCGGTTCAGGCCGGTTCGGCTGGGCCCCTCCGACGTGCTGGTCGAGCGCCGGTCCGACGGCACCTTGGATCTGCGCTCGCCCCACGCTCTCGGTCCCTACCCGGCCAAGCTCACAGAGCGGCTCGAATACTGGGCCGCGCGAGCTCCCGAGCGGGTGCTGTTCGCGCAGCGCGACCAGAAGGGCGGCTGGCGCAGCGTCACCTATGCCGAGACGCTCGACAAGGCGCGGCGCATCGGCGAGGCGTTGCTGCGGCGCGATCTCTCGCCCGAGCGGCCAATTGCCATTCTGTCCGGCAACGATATCGAGCACGCCCTTCTGGCCCTCGCCGCGCTCTATGTTGGCGTGCCATACGTGCCGATCTCGCCGGCCTATTCGCTGATATCGCAGGACTTCGGCAAGCTGCGCCACGTGTTCCAGCTGCTGACGCCCGACCTCGTGTTCGCCGCCGACGGCCAGGCTTTCGAGCGCGCCGTCGAGGCGGTCGCCGCGCCGGAGCTGGAAGTGATCGTCACCCGCAACCCGTTCTCTAGGCGCAGGACCACGGCGTTCGCAGACTTGGTGGCAACCGAGCCGACCGCCGCGGTCGATGCGGCGCATGCCAAGGTCGGGCCCGATACGGTCGCCAAGGTGCTGTTTACCTCCGGCTCGACCGGCATGCCCAAGGGCGTGATCAACACCCAGCGCATGTGGTGCTCCAACCAGGAGATGATCACGAACCAACTGGCCTATTTCCGCGACGAGCCGCCGGTCATCCTCGACTGGTCGCCCTGGCACCACACCGCCAGCGGCAATCACAACATCGGCTTCGTCATTTACAACGGGGGCACCTACTACATCGACGAGGGCAAGCCGGCGCCAGGCGCGATCGAGATCACCGTGAGAAACCTGCGGGAAGTGGCAACCACCTGGTACTTCACGGTGCCCAAGGGATACGAGGTTCTTCTCCCCTACCTCCGCTCCGACGCGGGGCTGCGCAAGACGTTCTTCAGCCGTTTGAAGGTGCTCTGGTTTGCCGGCGCGGCCCTGTCGCAGTCGGTGTTCGACGAGATGCAGGCGCTGGCCGAGGAAAGCTGCGGGGAGCGCATCATGTTTTTGACCGGCCTCGGCTCGACCGAGACGGCGCCGATGGCAATCGCCCGCATGTGGCAAAGCGAGGACTCAACCAATATGGGCGTGCCGGTGCCGGGCGTGGAGCTGAAGCTCGTTCCCAGCGACGGCAAGCTCGAGGCGCGGGTGCGCGGCCCCAACGTCATGCCCGGCTACTGGCGCCAGCCGGAGCTCACGGCCAAGGTCTTCGACGATGAGGGCTACTATTGCCTGGGCGATGCGGTGAAATTCGAGGACCCTGCGGACGCGCGCAAGGGCCTGCTGTTCGACGGGCGCATCGCCGAGGACTTCAAGCTGGCAACCGGCACCTGGGTGAGCGTTGGGCCGCTGCGGGCGAGGTTCCTGTCGCACTTTGCCCCATACGCCAAGGATGTGGTGATCGCGGGAGCCGATCGCGGGGACATCCGCGTGCTGGTGTTTCCCGACCTCGAGGCGTGTCGGCGGCTTGCCCCTGATCTGCCGGCAGGGGCTAGCGCGACCAACATCGTCAGCGATCCACGGGTGCGCGCCGGGTTTTGGGAGCTGCTTGGCACGCTCGCCAAGGCGAGCACCGGCAGCTCGAACCGCATCACCGCCGCAATCCTGCTCGCCGAGCCACCCTCACTCGATGCGGGCGAGATAACCGACAAAGGGTCGATCAATCAGCGCGCGGTGCTCAGGTGCCGGGCGACGGAGGTCGCCGAGATCTACAGCGCGCCAATGCCGCCCCACGTCATTGCCATCGAGAAGCGCGACTAGAGCGGATTGCTAACGGTCAGGACCCTGTTTGGCGCCGACTGGCGTCCGCTTGCGGCCCGCCTTACTGTTGACGGCGGGTTCAGCCGGCGCACCGGCGCCGCCAGGGGAGAAACGCCCAATGAAAATCACCGCCATCCGCACCCACTACGTCCGCATCCCGTTCGACATGGGGGCGCCAAAGCAGGAGTTCGCCGGCCTGCGCTTCCCCACCATGGATCATCTCCTCGTCGAGGTGGAGACCGACGCCGGCATCACCGGCTGGGGCGAGGGCTTCGGCCACTCCATCATCCCGGCCACCAAGACCGCGCTCGAGGCCTACGTGGCCCCGTGGTTCGTGGGTAAGGACCCGACCGACATCAACGCCCTGCATCGCGAGGCGGCGCAGTCCTTCCACATCTTCGGACGCAATGGTCCGGTGGTTTACGCGCACTCCGCCATCGACATCGCGCTGTGGGACATCGCGGGCAAGCGCGCCGGTCTGCCGCTGTGCGATCTCCTCGGCGGCGCCCGCCGTCGCCAGGTGCGGGCCTACGCCAGCCTCATGCGCTACGGCACGCCGAGCACTGTGGGGCGCATGTGCGCCGAGATGGCCGGGCCGCGGCTTCAAGCACATCAAGCTGCACGAGATCGGCGTCGACCAGGTCAAGGCCGCGCGCGAAGGCGCAGGTCCCGGCGTCGCCCTCATGAACGACGTCAACTGCCCCTGGAACGTCCCTCAGGCAATGGAAATGGAGCGCGCCTTCAGGCCCTACAACCTCGCCTGGCTGGAGGAGCCGGTGTGGCCACCGGAGGACCACGCCGGGCTCGCGCGCGTGCGCGCAGCGGGCGCCACACGCATCGCCGCCGGCGAGAACGCGGCCGGCCTGCACGACTTCGTCGACCTGTTTCAGAAAGGCGCAATCGACATTGCCCAGCCGAGCGTGACCAAAATCGGCGGCATCACCGAGATGAAAAAGATCATCGCGGCCGCCGAGGCGCACTCCGTGGAGCTCATCCCGCACTGCGCCTATTTCGGCCCCGGCAATCTCGCCTCGATCCACATCACGGCGTCGCTGCCGACCGACACGCTGCTCGAAAACATCTATGCCAATCTGGAAGCGAGCCCTTACGGCGAGACCATGCTGGCCAAGGATGGCCTCGTCTCCGTGCCGATCGGGCCCGGCCTTGGCGTCGAGCCCGACATGACCGTGGTTGCCAAATACCGTCAGGGTCCGGCGGTGACGATCGCCGCTCCTTGATGGCCACGATGGGATTTCGGCGACCTCGACGACCCGCCGCGGCAACGGAGTGCCAGCAACGGCCGTGATCAGCCGCAATAGGATGCTTACCCGCTTCAGGCAGTCATCGCGTCCTCTTCGCTGAGGCGATTGGCGCTGGCCTCTACCTCAAGAAATAGCTTGGAATCCAAGACGAAAGGCCCGGAATGAGGATGACGAGCGCCAGCACCAGGGTTTCGGCCAGCATGAAGGTCCAGACATGCCGGTTGGTCTGGTCAATCGGGGTCTTGGCGATGCTCGTCGTGATGAACAGGAGTGGCGCCGTTGGCGGGGAAACGGCTCCAATCTGGTTGCAGATCACCATGACAAGGCCGACCTGAAAGGGGTCCAGGCCGTAAGTTTTGGTGACGTTGACCGCAACGGGCGCGAAAACCAGGAGCACGATCAGCGAGTCGACGAATGTGCCGAGCACGATCATCACGCCCGCAAGGATGAAAAGAATCATTGTCGGGCTGGACGACAGCGTCGAGACATAGTTCAGCACCATCCCGTCGAATTGCAGATATGAGAGTATCCAGCCCATCGGACCCGACACCGCGATGATGCCGGACACCATCGAGGTGGTGATCGCGGCATCGACGAGGATATCGGGCACCTTGCTCAGAGTGATCTTTTTCTCGACGAAGTAGCCGACGATGAAGGCATACACACAAGCGACGGCGCCGGCTTCTGTCGCGGTGAATACGCCCGACAGGATGCCGCCAACAATGATGAGCGGCGCCAGCAATCCGGACCAAGCCGAGCTCACCGAACGCCACAGCGCGCACAGGTCGAAGCGCGCCGTAACCTGGCGAAGCTCGGGATAGGCAGGATGATAGGTGTAGAGCTTGATGGTCGTCATCAGCGCTAGACCGATCAGGATGCCGGGAATGATCCCCCCGAGGAAAAGTCCGCCGATCGAGACCTGCGCGATGGCGCCATAGACCACCATCGTCATGCTCGGCGGAATGATCGCTCCCATCGTTCCGGCGGTCGCGATGAGGGCCGCGGCGAAACCCGGCTTGTAGCCGGATTGCTTCATGGGCGGGATGAGAATCGACGCGATAGCCGAGGCGTCTGCCGTGGACGATCCCGAGACGCCCGACATCATCATGCTGCCCACGACCGAGGCATGCGCGAGCCCAGCCCGAAAGTGCCCTACCAGCGCGCGCGCGAATTCGACGAGCTGCTTGCTGATGCCTCCCGCGGTCATGATCGACCCGGCAAGAATGAAATAGGGCATCGCCAAGAGCGTGAAGGAATCGAGCTGACCGAACATCTTCTGCGCGAAGAGCGGCATGACGACTTCGGGCAGCATCGCCATGCCGACAAAGCCGATCAGCGCAATGGAAATGAGGATCGGGATGCCCGACAGCATTACGCCGAGTAGTGACGTGAGCAGAAACGTGATCATGGCTTGGTCACCTCGGGCGGAAGCTCGTCCGGGTCGGGAGCTGGAAGCTCGCCGGCGAGCCGCCGGATGACGACAAACAATAGATACACACTGCCCAGGATCATTCCGTAGTACGGATAGCTCATCGGTATTTCGAGACCGGGCGAGACGGAATTCCTTGTGACCAGAGAGACGCGATAGCTGTAGTAGGCGGTCGCGATGGCGAATCCGACCCACAACAGCTCGATCAGCAGATCGAGCGCCTTGCTCATCCAGGGCGACATGATGCGCCGGATGGCCTCGACGGTGATGTGCGCGCCACGCCGGTAGGCGATCGGAATGGCTAGGAAAACGAGCCAGATGTGCCCGAAGATCTGGACCTCCTCGCTCCAGCTCGGCGTGAAGTTCAGCACGAAGCGGCTGAAGACCTGGCAGGAACCGATCGCTACCATGCCGATGAATATTCCCGCGACGAACAGCTCGATGAACCGATCGATGGCTGCGAATAGCGCTTTCATGATCGTCCCTTTGCAGTCGGCCGCGCACCATGCCGCGGCGGTGCGTCGCAATCGCTCGTTGAATCAATAGGAATGCGGTCAGGCAGGTGCACCCAGCCGGACCCGCGGCGCTGGCGTCTATTTATTGCGCCAGGATCTGCTTCAGCAGATGCTCGGCCTTGAGCTTGGTGGCCATCTCCTGCTGAAACCCGGCAGCCGCCTTGCGAGCCTCTGTCATGTCCGGGCGGGTGATGGTCATGCCGCGTTTCTGGAGCTCGGCCATGCCTTCGGCGTCGCGCACGGGCGACATGGCGCGGGCGATATCGGTCGCGAGCTTGGCGCCTTCCGTGACGACCGCCTGCTCCTTGGCATCGAGCTTCTTCCACTCCGGCAGTGAGAAGGCGACGACAGTCGGATCAATGAGATGCTGGGTCAACGCATAGTACTTGGCGATCTCGTAAAATTTGAAGGACGCCGTCGTGGTCGCGGTGTGCTCGTAGCCGTCGAGTACGCCGCTCTGCATCGAGGTATAGACCTCGCCGAAATTCATCGGTGTTGCGGACGCGCCCATGGCATTGACGGCACCGACGAAGACCGGCGTCGGTATTGTGCGGATCTTCAGACCCTTCAAATCGGCTACCGTCCTGATTTCCTTCTTTGCCGTGACGACGTTGCGGTAGCCCCAGGAATACAGGTATGCGAGCACCTTGAAGCCAATCGCTTCCATTTCCTGCGACAGTTCGGCACCGACCGGACCGTCGAGCACGCGCTGAACGTGATCGTAGCCCGTGAAGATGAAGGGAAGGCCGATGACACCGCACTTGGCTTTGCAGAAGTTGGCGAACTCGGCCATGCCGCCAACGTGCATGCTGGCGCCGGAGCCGAGCTGCATCGCTTCGATCACCTGCCGCGACTGACCGAGGCCGCTATTCGGAAAGATTTTGACGTCGAGCGTTGGCGACCTGCTGTTGACGTAGTTGGCGAAAATCCATGCGAACATCTGGTGCTCGGTGCCGACAATATCCTCGGCGCCGGCGTGATTGATGCGAATGGCCTTTTTGTCCGCTGCCGCGCCATCAGCGCTGAACGTGATGGACGCCGCCAGGGACAGCCAAGCCACTGCGAATAACGTGCGGAACCGATTAGCCGCCAGCATCTGCCTCTCTCCCTAATGATTGCCGGAATTCCGGCTTGGTGATCCTTTGTGCATGATCTATACGATAATTTGTCTGACAAGAATAAGCACAAAGTTCGTGAAAGAGCGCCACGTAGCCTCGGCAAGGCCGCCTGCGGTCCCCAGCTGTGACCGGCCCAAATGGTACGCCGTTTGCGATGCGGTCGGCCGAGACATCATTGAAGGCAAGCTGCGCCCCGGCGGGCTGTTGCCAATTGAAGCTGATCTCGCAGGCGAGTTAGGGGTCAGCCGGCCCTCCCTGCGCGAGGGCTTACGCGCGCTTGCTGCAAAAGGGCTCGTGGAAACGCGCACGCGGCGCGGCACGATCGTGCGGCCCAAGGAATGTTGGGACATCCTCGACCCTGATGTCCTGGCATGGATGGCCAATGCCCCGCCCGACCAGGAGTTCTTGATGGCACTCTTGGAGCTGAGAACGAGTATCGAGCCTGCAGCCGCACGGCTTGCGGCGCAGCGCGCGTCGCCACGGCAGGTTCTCGACATCGAGGAGTCCTACCGGGCAATGGCCGCCTCTCTGCCCGACGATGTCGAGGCCTGCTGCCAACACGATCTGGACCTTCACGAACGGATCATTGCCGCCGCGGGCAACGTCTTCCTGGCGCGGTTTGCGGCCGTCATCCGCACAGCGCTGCGGACGTCATTCCTGGTTTCCTCCAACGCCCGGGAATCTTACGAGAACTCACTCGCAGAGCATTGGGCTGTGACCGACGCAATTCGAAAGCGCACGCCGGGCAAAGCGGAACGGGCCATGCGCCTTCTCTTGAAGGGCACGGCGCGGGATCTTGCCCCAGCCTTTCCTCATATCAAGCCGGAGCAAGCGGACCGGTATGCGAAAAAACGCGGGGCAAGGCCGTTGCGCGCCGCAAGCTAGGCTAGCATTTCACGAGTCCAGGACGGACGACCGTCTCGGCAGGTCGCAGTCGACTTGGCGGATTTCGATGCCATCGCCCGATTCTATTCTCTGCCACTCCTCGATATTCCGAAGGCGAACGGCGGCACGCGCCCGTTGGGCATATCCCGACTGGATCAGCGCTCTGCCCGGCTCTGCGGAGCGGCCGATCAGTGAGTGGCGTCATCGCTTGCCCCTCACTCTAGCGAGCGTGTTGCGCACTTCCACCTCTGTTATCGTCAGCTCGATGCGATCGGCCTTGCGCACGAACATGTTGGTGGGAATTGCGACCGCATGAGCTCCGATGCCGAGTGGCCCTTCGATCTCGGCAATTAGAACAGCATGGTCATCCTCGTCGATACCTGTAGCGAGGACCGTGCCAATTGCCTTGTCGTCCGAGGTGAAGATGGGGAGGCCAATGAGTGCACGATCGGTCTTGGCAGCTTGGGGCTGGTGCCGATGCTGTGACATAGCTGGCCCTGCTGCGAGCGTGATCGCCAGCGCAGCAAGCGCAGTAAGAGGACATCGCACGGGATTGGTCTCGGCTAGGCAGCAATCGATGACGCGGCCGTGGGCGCATCGCCGGCTTGATGGCAGGCTAACCATCTTATTTGACCAGCGCCGCAGAGGTAAATCGGGGTAAACGCTGAGCTTGGTTCGCGAGATCCCCGGGCCTCGCCTCGATGCGCGTCGAACTTCCGATCTGGGAGGTTTTCGCGTCCCTCATCATCTGCATCACGCCCATTCAAGGCGATGCTCAGTGCTGGCGCACCAGTGCGAGCACGGCGTCGCCATAGCGCTGAAGTTTACTCTGGCCGACACCGCTGACGGCCTTGAGAGCATCTGAATCCTTCGGCCGCCTGCGCGCGATGTCAGCCAGCGTAGCGTCGTGGAAGATGACATAGGGCGGCACGCGCTGCTCGGCAGCCCGGTCACGGCGCCAGACGCGCAGCGCTTCGAACAGGGCGGCGTCGGGCACGTCCACGGCCAGATCGTCGCTGCCGCGACGTTTGCGCGAGCGGCCAGAGCGTCCGCTCGCATTGGAGCTCTCACTCGCAGGCATCCTGCGCACCGACACTCGACGCTCACCACGGTAGACGGCCCTGACCTCGTCCGCCTCGCCCAGACCGATCAACGGACGGCCGTCGTTGGGGTCCTCGCGCAGCAGGCCTTCAAACAGAAGCTGGTCGAGCAGGTCGCGCCACCCGCCGGCGCTGAACTCGCGGCCGATGCCATAGGTTGACATCCCGGTTTCGGAGGCGAGCGCGTCCTTGGTCTTGCCGAGCAGGTGGTCGACGATGCGGCCGCGGCCGAAGCGCCCTCCCAGGCGATGCACGGCCGAGAGCGCCTTCTGCGCCGCCTCGGTGACGTCGGTGGTCTCCGGCGGATTGAGACAGAGGTCGCACACGCCGCACGATTGCACGCCGGCCTCACCGAAGTAGCGGCGCACCGCAGCGGGACGGCAGCCAGCGCCGTCGAGCATGGCGTAGAACTGGCGCAGTTTGCGCATCTGCACAGACTTGACAGTGTCGTTGACGTCGCGGCTGTCGATGCGACGCATCGCCCAGGCGAGGTCGGATGCGGAGTAGAGCGTGATGCCTTCAGCGGGCGCTCCATCGCGGCCGGCGCGACCGATCTCCTGCCAGTAGGCCTCGATCGCCGCCGGCGGATCGGCGTGGATGACATAGCGCACGTCGGGCTTGTCGACGCCCATGCCGAACGCAATGGTCGCGACCATGACGGCCGCATCCGCCTCGAGAAACTGTTCCAGACGGGCAGCACGCAGACCCTTGTCCAGGCCGGCGTGGTAGGCCAGGGCGCTCACGCCAGCAGCGACGAGTTTTTCGGCCAGCTTGTCGACGCTGTCGCGCGAGCCGGCATAGACGACGCCGGAGCGGTTCGGCCGCTCGGCCACCAATTCCAGCACACGGCCGTGCCCCAGCCCGCGCTTGCGCTCGGCCGACAAGGCCAGCTCGGGCCGCGCGAAGCTGTCGACGAACTCGCGCGCGTCCTCGAGGTGCAGCTCGGCGCGGATGTCATCACGGGTGCGAGCATCGGCGGTGGCGGTGACGGCAAGGCGCGGCACCTGCGGAAAGATCTCGGCGAGGCTGCCCAGCATACGATACTCGGGGCGGAAATCGTGGCCCCACTGGCTGACGCAGTGGGCCTCGTCGATGGCGACAAGGGCGAGCGGCAGGCGGGAGAGGCGCTCCAGCATCGAGGGCTGCATCAGGCCTTCGGGCGACAGATAGAGCAGGTCGAGCGCACCATCGCCGATGCGACGCCAGATGTCGCCGCGGGAATCGAGGGAGGTGGATGAGTCCAGCCGTTCGGCCGCCACGCCCGACTGTTGCAGAGCGGCGACCTGGTCCGCCATCAGGGCGATCAGCGGCGAGACGACGAGGCCGAGACCGGGACGAACCAGAGATGGAATCTGGTAGCAGAGGCTCTTGCCGCCGCCGGTCGGCAGCACCGCGAGTGCGCTGCGTCCGGCCAGCACTTCGCCGATCACGCCGGCCTGCAGACCGCGAAAGTCGGCATGGCCGAACGTGCGGCGCAGGATGTCACGGGCAGCGTCAAGCGTCGCGTCCGTGCGCGGCCGGGCTTGCGAGGCTGAGGAATCGGCATTCACGCGGGTCTTATGGGACACGTGCGCCCGACCTGCAAACGCTTCGCGGGATTGCCGTACGACGCGAATTGACGAGGCCTTGCACGCCGTGGCGGGCCTGCCACGGGTCTGGACTCTTCGCCTTGCCCCCCCTTTCGCTGATGCCCCCACCAAGCGCACACTCTGTGCGCGGGTAAGTGAGCTTGCAGGTCTCGGGCGATGTCCCGAGAGCTGTCGGCTTCAGTGCGGGGCATGTAAATGCGTAACCCGTGTGCGCCCATGTTTTTGCGACTGAGCGTACTTGCTGGCGCGTTGCTTGCCGGGATGGCTGTTGCGTCGAGCGCGGCGGCCCAGGAGGGCCAGGGCCCAGGCACGCCCGCAGCCGGAAGGCTCCCATGCCAGGCATCGGAACGTGCCGCGGTCGTTCTGGGTGTCCTGCGCAATTGTGCCAGTATCCAGGAGGAGCTACAGACTGTTGTTGCCGTTGGGTCCGGAGCCGTGGTGACAATGTCGAGCGGCTTCGCCGGGGTTTTGTTCAGCCGCCTCGATGCCATTCACCAACAGGGCCCTGCGCCTGCTCCCTCCGGCACGGGCACTGGCGGAGACAATATGATGGGCCTGGGCTATGGCGGAGGCTCGCGGGCGAGGCAGGTGGCCCCGGCGAGCGCGCTCACCGTCTACAGCATGGGCACGCTCCTCGGCGGCAATCGCTCCGAATCACCTGGCCAGACGGGCTTCAGCTACGACGGCACCTCGGGGACAGTCGGACTGGAGTACAGCGTCGATCGCAAGCTCATTATGGGCCTTGCCGGCAACTACACGGCCACGGGCGCCGACCTGAACGGGGGCGCAACCACCGATGTCGAAGCGCTCCAGGCCGCCGCCTATCTCTCCTATGCGACCAGACACTGGTTTGCCGATGCAGTGGCGGCGGTTGGACATCATGAGCTGGACCTCGCCCGGCCAGGGGTGACGGATACGATCAGCGGCAGCACGGATGCCACCACCATCGCGCTGGCGGCAAGGACTGCTTATCTGTTCGACCTCGGCATTTTGCGGGCAGGTCCGATCGCGGGGCTCACCTACATCCACTCCAGGGTTGGCAGCTACACCGAAAAAGGCGACCCCGCCCTCACCGTGAGCGTGTCGGCGCAGACACTGGATACATTGACCGGCAGCGTGGGCATCCGCTTCCTGGCGCCGTTCATGTCGGGCGGCAATATTGTCGCCCCTTTCCTCAACGTCACGCTGGAGCACCAGTTTGGCGACAACACCCAAACCGTTGCGGCGAGCCTGACCCAGGCGCCGCTGGTGCCCATCCTGGCGCCGATACCGAATTTCGACACTCGCACCTATGGCAAGGTCGATGGCGGGGTCACCTTCGGGCTCGGGCCGAACGTCAGCGCCACGGTCAATGCCGCGTCCACCTTTGCGCGTGACGAAGGCAACGACTATAGGATAAGCGCCGGGTTCAACTACAGGTTTTGACGCTCCAGTTGGCCTTGGCCCGCTGCTTGGGGCTCGAATCGCGGCGTGGCGGTTCACGCTGCGGGTGTGACAGGCGTGTTTAGTTATTGCAGACCCACGCATTTTGTGGCTTTTGCCTGGCCGAGGATCGCCTGGTGGCGATCACCCAGCCGAATCCAAGACAGGCGTGAGGCCATGAAGGTCAGGAATTCCTTGAAATCGCTGCGCTCGCGCCACCGCAACAACCGTGTGGTGCGCCGCAAGGGCCGGGTTTACGTCATCAACAAGACCAACCGCCGGTTCAAGGCGCGTCAGGGTTGAACGGGCAAGACGCCTGCGCATTTTTGACGCGCCCGGGGCTGCCCGGCTATGCTGGCGTCATGTCATCGATACCGAATCGCAGGCTGCTTGCCGTCCTCATCGCTGCGGTCCTTGGATTTGCATTCCTGGGACCATTGGCTCCCGGACTGACGCAAGAGCAGGACCAGTCAGCGCCCAAGGCGGGCAAACGCGGCCCGCCATCGTACGGCCTGCCGAAGACGCCGGCCGAGCGCGAAAAGATGCTCTCCGATCTCTATGCGCTGCTTGCCACGGCCGACGATGAGAGCAGCGCAAAGGCGGTTGCCGACGGCATCGAGCGCATCTGGCTGCACTCGGGCAGCCCCACCGTCGATCTCCTGCTCGGGCGGGCCATGCAGGCGGTATCGGAGAAGCGATTCGACCGGGCACTGGACCTGTTCGATACTATCGTCGAGCAGGCGCCTGATTTCACCGAAGGCTGGAGCCGGCGCGCCTACGTCTTCTTCCAGCGCAACGAGGTGGGGCGCGCCCTGGGCGATCTGCGCCGGGCGCTGGCGCTCGATCCCAACCATTTCAAGGCGTTGGAAGGGTTGTCGCAGGTGCTGCGCGAGATTGGACAGAAGAAGGCAGCGCTCGAGGCCTTCCGCCAGCTTTACGAGGTCCACCCCTACTGGCCGGGCGCCAGCCAGGCGATCGAGGAGCTATCGCGCGAAGTGGAGGGCCAGGAGATTTGAAGGGTATTGGGGGGATTTGCGCCCCTGGCGTGCGGTCCTAGATCGACGAATCAGTTGACAACTTGGGCTTACGGCGTGCGCGGCTCCGCGCGGGTCTGGAGATTGCCGCCAGCGCTTGCTAAGGGACCGCGGGCGGGCGGTTTCGTGGAACGCTGAACCGTGCTGAGGGTCGACTACTTGGCAGTGCCGGGGCTGCCCACGCTCACCTTCGAGGTGGCGGCGGGAGAGTGCTTGGCTGTGGAGGGGCCGTCGGGCTCCGGGAAGACCAGGCTTCTTCGCGCCATCGCCGATCTCGATCCGGTTGGGGGATACGTCTTTCTGGAGGGGGTGGAGCGGGGTGAGATGGCGGGGCCGGCCTGGCGCCGTCAGGTGCGTTATGCCTCGGCCGAGCCGGCGTGGTGGGCTGGCACCCCGCGCGAGCATTTTCCTGCCAGCGCCAAGCTCGACCGGCTCCTCTCCGCGCTGGCACTCGAGCCGTCAACCCTGGACCGGCCACTGGCCGAACTGTCGACCGGCGAGCGCCAGCGCCTGGGGCTGCTGCGCGCCATTGCCGACGAGCCGCGCGTCCTG
The DNA here is from genome assembly GCA_963827545.1 of uncultured Alphaproteobacteria bacterium. Taxonomy (GTDB): domain Bacteria; phylum Pseudomonadota; class Alphaproteobacteria; order Rhizobiales; family Hyphomicrobiaceae; genus AWTP1-13. The sequence continues at coordinate 13,792 of CAWHBI010000043.1, read as the reverse complement.
CTGCTCGACGAGCCCACCTCGGCGCTGGATGCCACCAGCGCGGCACTGGCCGAGGAGCTGATCAAGTTCCACCTGCTGGCCGAGCGCATCGTGCTGCTCGTGAGCCACGATGCTGTGCAGATCGAGCGCCTCGCCCATGCTCGGTTGCTGCTCGCCGACGCACGGCCGGTGCAGCATACGCAAAGCGTTGCCGCATGAGCGCTGTGCCGCCGACACCTGCCGATCTGGTGCTTGCCGCAATGCTGCTGGTGATGAACGGCGTCATCGCCATCATGGTCGGGCCGCGGTTCGCGCGCAGCCTTGCGCTGGCGGTCATGCGCATGGTCGTGCAGCTTGCCGCGGTGGGCCTCGTGCTGCGGTTGGTGCTTGCGCAGACCTCGCCGGCATGGACCGCTCTCGTCGCGCTGGTGATGGTGCTGGTGGCGGGTTTCGAGCTGCGCCACGACCGCCGTCTCGGCGGCTGGCTGGCTTTCGGGCTGGGCAACGCCACGCTCATGGTGGTCGGTGGCTTGGCCACCCTTTCTGCCGCCGCCGTAATCGTGGGGCCGTCACCGTGGTACACGCCCAGCTATGTGCTGCCCATCCTCGGCATGATCCTCGGCAACACCTTGACGAGCATCAGCCTTGCCCTCCAGGCGCTCGCCGAGGGCGCAGAGCGGGAGCGTGCAGCCATCGAGGCCCGCATTGCGCTGGGAGCACCCCGGTTTACCGCCTTTGCCGTGGTGGTTAGAAGCGCGCTCCGAACCGCTACCACACCGCTGATCAACACACTGGCGGTGGCCGGTGTGGCAACCCTGCCTGGCATGATGGCCGGACAGATCCTGGCCGGCGTCGACCCTGCCGAGGCCGCCAGGTACCAGATCATGATCATGCTCGTCCTGGCCGCCGCCGCCAGTCTTGGGGCGTTGGCGGCGGCATTGGGTGGCGTCGTCCTGATGACCGACGCGCGCCATCGCCTGCGGCTGGACCGGCTGGTGGGACCTAGGACCGCCTCCGAGAACAGCTGACGCTCGGCCGTCAACCGAGCGCATGTGCGAGGGCTCGCTCTACGACCCCGACCTGGCGGCGCTGGCGGTCAAGCAGGCACACGCCGACCTGATCGAGGCAATATTTCTACTGCGGGCTTACCGCACGACGCTGCCGCGTTGGGCCATGCGGAGCCGGTGAATACGAGCCAAATGGGCGATTCCGCCGCCGCATCTCGGCAACTTACAACGACCTGCCGGGCGGGCTGATACCGAGGCCCCGCCTCGCGGATGTCGATCTAACCATCGGCAACGGCGGCACGCCACAGGAGGCGGGCAGCCCTGCTGATCGAGTGGCTTCGTGGTTTGCGCAACTGACTGACGCCGCAACCGCTGACGAGCCAGTCCGGCCAGGCTTCATGGGACCGACACCGGAGCATCATCCTATTGCAGCGAGGCGGAGGGATAGGGCGAGGCGCGGACCCGAGTTGAGCGATTCGCCGCCAAGCGTTCGGAGCTGGGTGATATGCGCGCTACCGACGTGAACCCTCCAATGGCCTTTGGGCCGGGCCGCTTTGCGTGGCAGAGCCGGACAGCAAGGCAGATCCTGGCGTGCGCGCTGCCTTTCCCGGGCCTAGGCGATCGTCTGCTGTTGCGTGCGCTTGCCTTGTTGGCACAGCGCCAGATCGTGGCGATCCATGGTCTCCAGCACATCCACCCGGAGAGGGACCCGTTCATCCTGGCCATGAACCACGGTACGCGCCGCGAATCGTTGCTGGTGCCAGCCATGCTGTTCCTGCACCGGGGCGGGCGCCTCATCCATTTCCTCGCTGACTGGAACTTCTGCCTCATCCCCGGCGTCGGCCTCATCTACAGCCGCGGCCAGGTCGTCACCGTCACGCGCAAGCCGGCAAGACCACGCCTCCTCAACATATTGAAGCCGCTCTACGAGCATGCCGTGCCGGCGCTGGAGCGGGCGCGGGCGCACCTGATTGCAGGCAGGCCGATCGGCATCTTTCCGGAAGGCGCAGTCAACCACGATCCGAACCGGCTGCTGCGCGGCCGTGGTGGAGCGGCGCGCTTGTCGCTGGAAACCGGCGCCCCGGTCGTGCCTATGGGCATCCGTTTTCCGGCTGTCGAGCCGGGACGCCCGATCCCGGGGCGCGCGGCCATGGAACTGCATATCGGCGCTCCACTGGTGCCACCTGCACCAGTCGGCGAGCGCGCCGCGCTGGACGAGGCACGGGCCTGGCACGCAGCCATCATGACAGAGATTGCCCGTCTTTCAGGCAAGGCATGGACAGCACCCACGAAGGAGGCGTGCCATGGTCGATCATGACGAGCTGAAAGTTGCGCGTATCAAGGACGAAGCCGGGCGGCGCTCGGCGCTGGAGGTACTGCGTGCCACGTATCAAAACGAGAAGGGATGGGTGAGCGACCCCGAGCAGCAGATCCCTCGGGCGGACGTTGCACGGCCGGATATTGCCTGGTTTGTCGTGCATCTGGATGAGCGTCCGGTCGGCGTTCTGCGGGTGCTCTACGATCCACCGCTCGTGCAGCACGCCAAGCACGGCGGCTTCAAGCTCCTTGGGCCCCGCAACGATGTCGAAAGATACCTGAAACACAGCCTGATCGCGGAGATCGGCCGCTTCGCCGTCATGGCGGAGCATCGCAGCAATTTCATGCTGGCTGCGGCGCTCATGCGCGCCGCGACCGAGGACCTGGTGTCCCGGGGCTATACCCACATCATCACCGACGTCTTCGAAGACGATCCGCATAGCCCTTTCGGCTTCCATACGCGCGTCATGGGGTTCTTGCCGATTGCGACCCACGATCGCGGAGAGCTGAACTGCAAGAGCCGGCGCATCACCATGGTGCTCGACCTCAAGTCCAGCTACCAGCGCCTGAAGGCCCGCGGCAACTGGCTGTTTCGCTACCTCACGAGGCACTGGGATGATGCTTTGCACCGTCGCTTCGCCAGCTGACGACGGCCTCGCCGTCATCCAGAGAGCAACGATCGAAAGAGGCCGAAAGCTCGTCTCGGCTCGAAAAGAGAATGAGGCATCCTGAACCACTCGAGGGGGTCGTGAGGAACCGCCCTGCGTCAATCCTTTGACCAGGGCTTGTGTCAGTGGAATGTCATGTTCCGCGCTTACCCTGGCGTCATGACATTTCGCGTTGCGCAGATCTCCGATACACATCTCAGCCGCGCCAAGCCCTTCTTCGCTGCCAATTTCGTCTCGACCGCCGCCGGCGTGGCCGCCAGCCGGCCGGACCTCATTGTCAATACGGGCGATGTCTCGTTGGATGGCGCAGGTGCCGAAAGCGATTTGGCTGAAGCGAGACGGCTGCATGAGGCCCTGGGATTTCCAACCCGCTTCATTCCGGGCAACCACGACATCGGCGAGAGCCATGACTTTCCGCAGTCAGCCGAGCAGCGGGTCAGCAGCGAGACCCGTGTGCGCTATCTGCGCCACTTCGGCGACGACTACTGGCTGATGGATGCCCCGGGCTGGCGCCTCATCGCGCTCAACACCCAGTTGCTGGGCAGCAGCAGCCTCGAGGCGGCCGGCGCGCAGATGGCGTTTCTGGCTGAAGCCGCGGCCGGCAGCGGCGCTCGGCGCATCGCGTTGTTCGTGCACAAGCCTCTGTTCGATGCCTCGCCAGAGGAAGAGGTGATCGGTGGCCGCTTCGTCAACCCGCAGGCGCGACGGGAGCTGCTCGCTGCTTTTGGCGAGCGCCTGCCGGCGCTGGTGGCTTCGGGCCATGTGCACCAGTATCGGACAACGGCCTGGCGCGACACCTGTTGCGTGTGGGCTCCGTCGACCGGCTTCATCATTCCGGATGCCCGGCAGCCACGCTATGGCGACAAGGAGGTAGGCTACGTCGAGCATCTGCTGCATCCTGACGGCCGGCACGAGAGCCGATTTGTCGGATTGCCGACGCTGCAAAGGCTGAGCATCGCCGACTTTCCTGATGCCTATGGCCACGTTTGAGCCGTGGCCGGCCGCTAGACAAGATCGTTTCTGATCGAAGCGCTTCGCTTCGATCACGGAACGTGAAGCTTGCTCTCAAGTCCATGAAGTAGAGCAGGATTCACGCTTCGGCCGCCACGTTGCAGTTGAGGCAAAGTGATTCAATCCGAGCCGATCCTGCTCTAGCCCCGCGCCGTAGGCTGTCCCACTTGCTTCGCTACGGACGGACGCGTGCCGCGCCCTGGTCGGCTGATCACCATTCTTGGGTGATCAGCAGGTTGAGCACCAGCAGACAGACCACGAGAAGGCGAGGGGATTGCTCGAGAACTGGTCGGCGCGCTCGAGCCCCTTGAGCTCAATTCGCTCCGCCAATTGCAGAGCCCGGACGGTGATGGGACCTTCGCTCATGTGGTTTGCGCCTGCTTCCGGATGCGAAAGCTCCGGCTCCTGTCATACGGGCTTCACACAAGAGGTCCTAATTCCCTGTTGGTCAACAAAGCACGGGTTCCAGCTGTCATGCCGAACGGCAAACGATGGTTGGCAGGAATAGGTGCGCGCGATTGCGCAGAGACTTGGCCCGACAGGTGGGCCGCCCGCCAATGGGGCGAGGCGATGGGTTGGCTCCGCGGCCGCGAGGGTGCTCGTGGTTTCCTGCTGGCGACTGCTTTCCTGGCGCTGAGTGTGCTCGCGGGACTGGTCGTGGGTCGCTCGACGGCGAGCACGGCTGCTCACCAGGAAGGGGCTTGCATCGCGCTCCAGATGGCGGCCGCGCTTGGCTATCTTGACGACCGCCAGCAGCGCATGCTGATGCTCAGCCTCGCCACGGCGATCAACCCGGACATGGACCTGTTTCCGGGCGGCCACCGTGCCATGCGGCAAACGTGCGATGCCATCGCGGCGAGAGGCTAGTCGGATTGCTGGGTGCGAGCTTGCGACCGTCGCGTTGCGCAGGTGAACAGCACGCCAAGCGGACGTACCATCGAGGTAACCGCGGCGTTCGACGCAGAAGCTGACCAGGCGGCCATCGCCCTTTCTGTGGTCGCACCTTGGTATACCGAGCAGGAGAACCTGCCCGAGGATGGGTTCGATATCCATCCGCCAGTGTTCACATCTGATTGGGCTTCCACAGCAACGTTTCCGCTTCGGACGAAGTAGCTGTAGCGGACCTCGCATTGACCGACGCAGACGCGTTCGTTTCACGCCAGGCGCGTGAGTGAGCCGCGTTCAGCAACGAGCTCGAAGAGGCCCTCTTCATCGCCGAGGGCCACATCTGCGGTCGGGCGCGTTGGGGCAGCCAACGAGGAATCCCATCCTGCGTCCATGTCCACCACCCTCGTGGGCAGCACCATCGGCAAGAGCTTTGGCGGGGCATAGGGCCTGCTGTGGCCGATGTTTCGGGAAACTCATGCTCAAAGGAGTGAATTGTCGAACAGGCAGCCGAATGCCGCGCCTGCGGTTGCTCTCTCCCGCTTCTGGGCATAAAAACAGCTGGTCGTATCCGGCGTATCGTCCGATGTTAATCATTTGTATCGACTGTCGCAGGACTGTCTGGGCTGTGTGACCATGGCTGGGGGCCTCCATGCCTCACATCCTCGTCGTCGACGACGATTCCAAAATCCGCCTCCTGCTGCGGCGCTGCTTCGAGGAGGAGGGCTACCGGGTGTCGGAGGCGGCCTCCGGCGCCCAGGCGATGCAGCGTCTTGCGGCCGGCGCTTTTGATCTGGTCACCCTTGACCTGCACCTGCCTGATGGAGATGGGTTGACCATCAGCCGGCAAATCCGCGCCCAGTCGCAGCTGCCCATCATTATCGTCACAGGCAAGGGCGATACGGTCGACAAGATTGTCGGCTTGGAGCTTGGCGCGGACGACTACATTACCAAGCCCTTCAATCTGCGCGAGGTGCTTGCCCGTGTGCGAACCGTGCTGCGGCGCAGCACAGCAACAGATGAGTCTTTGGCGACGGTAAAGGGCGCCAAGAAGGGCGGCTTCACGTTCGGGGACTGGACTCTCGACACGGCCAGACGGGAGTTGAGGTCGAAGTCTGGCAATGTTTGCGAACTCACCACCAGCGAGTTCAACCTTTTGACCGTATTTGCGACACATCCTCATCATGTGCTTTCCAGAGACCAGATCATGGATGCGCTGCGGGGACACGACTGGAATCCCACCGATCGCAGCATCGACAATCTGGTGGCGCGGCTACGGCGGAAGGTCGAGCCCGATGCGGCCAAGCCCACCCTCATCAAGACCGTCCACGGTGCCGGATATTGTTTTGCGGGCGACGTGGTGGAGCTGCGCGACTGAGGGCGACCTGCGCAGGGGTTGGCAGGAAAAGTCCGCGCTTGCCGACAATAGTCGTGAAGATAAAGCTAGAAAATTAACTCATTGGACGCCCTAATTCGCGGAATCAGGTCCCAGGGTGCCATGCTTCAATTGTTACGGTCCAAGTTCGGTCCAGACCTGCCGGTCGGTGCCCGGCAGGACACCGTGAAGGACCCCGCCAGCCTCGAGGGCATTCAGCTTTTCGAGGCGCTCGTGAGCGAGACCCATGCGGCAGTCCTGCGGACTGCCGCCGTGGCGAGCTGCGTGAACGCGCTGGCAAGCGGACGGCAATTTCGGGCGCTGCAGATTGTGAAGGGCATGCTGCCGCAGCAGCCGAGCTTGCTGGAGGCGCTGCCGCGCTGCCAGAAGGAACTGGGACTGCAGATCAATACACCGCCCGTGTTGATGAAGTTCTTTGTCAGTCTGGGCTATGCGCAAGCCGGCATTGCGACCTTTTGCGATGACGCAGAGCAGTGGGGAGCCGAGCAGGCCGTCTTCCTGCACCTGAAGAACCTCTCCATGGTGTGGCGGCGCGTGAGCCATCTTGCTCTCAACGCTGTCGCGACCCTCGATCCCGAGGTCGAACGCTGTCTTCCCTCACGCTATGGTCAGAACACGGCCGTTCTCAAGAAGCTGCTGGCGGAGGTCTTGCGCGGGGGACAACCTTGCCTCGACGCAAACGGTCTGCCCTTCCTTCCCGAGCTGCCGCAGCGGCGCCCGGCGGCGCGGCGCGAGGCGAACACGCCCTGCATCGTCGAGCATCTGGGCAAGACCGCGCGTGCGGTCGTCAAGGACATCTCCTCGAGCGGACTGGGGCTCGAGCGCGCGCCGCCCATGACACCGCAGAAGGTCGCTTTGGTCGAGTTCGAAGATGGACGTTGCTTTGCGGGCGTGGTGGTTTGGGCAAAGGGCGCAAATGCCGGCATCAAGTTCGACACTCCGCTGCGGCCGGACGACCCGATCCTGTTGCGCTGAGCGCGCGATGCAGCGTTCGCCGGGGCGCACCTGCCTTTTCGTGCGTTCTCCCTCTCCGAGAGCTTGCGTGGACGTGATCTATGTCGGATCGCGCGGAAAGCTTTCTTCGCACGCCCCGCCATCAATCGCCATCGCTCCTGAGCGACGACTCCGCCCTCGACAAATTGGGAGCAGGCCCTGGCAGCTCGACGCTTGCCGGGGCCTGATTGATTTCGCGCTACGGTCATTTCAGGGCTGCGACGAAAAACGAGCGGCAGAGGGTGCATCTTCGCGCATCCTCTGCCGCACCTGCGCAAGGACCCCACACCCCGTGTTGCCACCCCGCGAAGAGAGACCACCCTGCCGCCCCCTCCGACGGTGGTGCAAGCACGCGCTCGCGTCGCAGGCCGCCTTTTAGACCCCTCCGCTGTAACGCCGTTTTCAATGATTTGTATCGACTTGTAAGAAAGTGTCTCCCGGTCCGAAGCGATCCTGCTCTAGGGTGCGTTGAGGACCTCTCTGAATATCCGTGCAAGCTCCGATTGACGGTAGGGCTTCCTCAGGATCTGCAGCTCCAGCAGCTCAATGGCTTCGTCGTGCATGAGCGCGGCGGAATAGCCCGACGTCAGCACGATCTTTGCCTTCGGATGGAGTTCCTTTACCCGCCTCGCGAGGTCCAGCCCGGATAGCCCGCCGGGCATGACAAGATCGGAAAAGACCATATCGACATCGGGACGGCTGCTCAGAACCTCCAATGCACTGTTGCCATCCGCGACGTCGAGCACACGATAGCCCAGGTCCACGAGCCGCATCACCGTCAACCGGCGCACGTGCTCGTCGTCCTCGACCACCAGCACGGTCTCGCCCCGCCCCAGATGTTCCGTCGCCGTTGCCGTGGCAGCGTTGACCTCGATCTGTCCGTCGGTTGCCCGCGGCAGATACAGCTTTACCGTCGTGCCCTGGCCAAGTTCGCTGTAGATCGTCACGTTGCCGCCGGACTGCCGGGCGAAACCGTAGATCGTCGCCAGGCCAAGCCCGCTTCCCTTCTCCATTCCCTTGGTGGTGAAGAATGGCTCGAAGGCGCGCGCCTTCACCTCGGCGGTCATGCCGTGGCCGGTATCGGACACCGACAACACGACATAGTCGCCCTGCGCAAGCCCGGGAATATTCGCCACGGCTTCCGCATCCAGGGTGACATTCATGGTTTGGATCGCAAGCTTGCCGCCTTTGGGCATGGCATCGCGCGCGTTGATCGCCAGGTTCAGTACGGCGCTCTCGATCTGCCCGGGGTCTGCCATCGTGGGCCAAAGACTGGTCGACAGGGATGTCGATAGGCCAATTGTTGGGCCGATGGTACGGCGCAGAAACTCCGACAGGTTGAGGATGAAGTCATTGAGGTTGATCCTGCGGGTCTCGAGTCGCTGCTGCCGGGCAATCGTCAGCAAGCGATCGGTGAGGCGTGCGCCCATCTCGGCGGCATCACGGGTCTCGCTCGAGAGCGACCGGGCTGTATCGTCCGTCAGCTTGCGATCGAGCAGCTCCAGGTTGCCGAGAATGACCGTCAGAAGATTGTTGAAATCGTGGGCGATGCCGCCGGTGAGCTGACCGACCGCTTCCATCTTCTGCGACTGGCGCAACTGCTGCTCCAGCTTGATGCGCTGGGTCACGTCCCTGATGAAGCCATTGAACACGTGGCCGTGGCGGCGGCGAAGGGCGGTGATAGTCAGCTCGACCTCGATCTGCTTGCCGTCCCGTCGCAGCGCCTCGATCTCGAAGCGCTTGCCGAGAATGCCGCTCTCGCCGGTGCGCAGGAACCGTGACAAGCCTGCCCTGTGCTGCTCCCGATGGGCGGGCGGCACGATCAGCGATGCGAGCGGTTGCCCGACCGCCTCCACCCGTGACCAGCCGAAGATGGCCTCGGCCTGCGGGTTCCATTCCACGATGGTTCCGGCCTCGTCCATCTGGACGAACGCGTCGAGCGCCGTCGCGATGATGTCGTGCGCCATGCGCTCGCTCTCGAGCAGCGCCTCCTCCGCCCGCTTACGCTCGGTGATATCCTGCACCGCCCCGAACATGCGGCGCGGCCGCCCCGATTCATCCGTGATCACGTCCGCCTGGCTGTGGACGAACCGCACCTCGCCGCCGGGGCGGACCACCCGGTACTCCACTTCGTAGCGCGTGCCGCCGCGCCGTGCCTGCGCCTGGGCTTCCAGCACGAACTGCCGATCCTCCGGGTGGAGGAGTTGCGCGAACTGGGCGATGCTGAGGAAGCGTTCCTCTCGCCGCAGGCCGAAGATGCGGTAGGTCTCATCAGACCAGGTGATTTGATCGGTCTCGAGATCGCGCTCCCAGTGCCCGACGGACGCGATGCGCTGGGCCGCGGCCAACCTCGCCTCGCTCTCCCTCAGCGCCTCCTCGGCGAGCGTCTGCTCGGTCCTGTCGCGGCCGATGAAGAAATGCTTCTGCTCGACCTCTGACCACACACCCGACCACGCCAGCGTGACGGCTCGGCCGTCCTTGTGGAAGTACCGTGTTTCAAAGTTGCGGGTAAGCCGGCCGCGGCGCGCGGCGCGCATCTCCGCACGCGTAGACTCCAGGTCTTCGGGGTGAATGAACCTGACGGCGCTGTGGCCGATCATCTCCCTGGGGGCGTAGCCCAGGATCGCCTTGCTGGCCGGGTTGACGCGGATGAAGTTGCCTTGGCGGTCCGTCACCAAGATCAGGTCCGGCGACATGTCGAAGAGGCGACTGCGCTCTTCGATCTCTTGCTGGAGCGCCGTGGCCTGCTCGCGCACCTCGCCCGCCATGCGTCTGAACGCGCCGGCCAGCACGCCAATCTCGCCTCCCGCCTTGGCCGGTACCATCAATGGCCACCCGTTGCGACCGAAGCTCTCCACGGCTCTGGCCATTTGTACGAGTGGTCTCGCCAGCGAGCGGGCGAGGAGCAATGCCAACGCCATGGCACCCAGCACGGCGAGGAAGCCGGCGAGCAGGCTTGCATCGCGAGCCGCGGTTGCGGCGACCATGATCTGTGAGTGCGGCACAGCCTCGATGACGGTCACCCGCGGCCCGCCTGCCAGCCGCGCAGATGCCAAGGCCACGCCGAACCGCCGCCCGGAGGCATCCTGGACGACGCGCGGCTCGATTTCGCTGTTGGCCAGCGCGCCGGCGAGCTCGGGGAAGTCGTCCTGAACGCGGGCCGGCTTGCCGAGGTCGAAGCCGAACTCGCGCTCCGGGTCGGGATGAACGAGATAGTCTCCCCGTTCGTTCACCACGAACACCCGCTCCTGGGGCCGCGCCGCCGAGCGGATGCGCGCGAAGGCGGCACTCAAATCAACATTGATGATCACTATGCCGAACGGACGGCCATCCTGTGTGTGGATCGGCGTTGCTGCCCGCACGACGGGCACGCGTGGCCCGTCGATGGCACCGTGCTCCTGATTGAGCTCGACCTGCGAGACGTCGACGCCGCCGACGGGCAGTGCAATCGTCCGCGCGAAATAGTCTCGCTCGCCCCTGCGCTGCAGCTCAGCATCGGGAACGATGCGGATAGCGCCATCGGGCGTCGCGCGGTCCACCCTGAGGATTTCGCGTCCTCCGTCGGCAAGCCCGATGATGCGGAACTGCAGGTAGTTGGGTTTGACCTCCAGTTCGGCCACGAACCGCAATGCCAGGCGGTCGCGCCATTGCTTCACACTCATGCCATCGCGCGAATCCACGCCTCCAGCGAGGCTCGCGCGCACGATCCCATCGACCGCCACGGCCGATCGGAACCCGATCACGTCGGCCCGCGCGCCGCGAACCGAAGCCTCGAGCTCGGCGGCCAGCAGACGTGCGTGCGTATCGATCCGATCCAGGGCTCGCGGCAGGACCAGCGCCTCGACATTGCGATAGGTAAGCAGCCCGACGGTCGTTGCGGTGATGCAGGACCAGCGTCACCATTGCCGCGGTGAGGCGCGTCGACAGATATCCGGCGATGCCGGCCGCGGCCCCCAGCACCCGGCGGAGCGTTTGCGTCAGGTCTCGCTTGACGTCCAGCCGGTTCATCAGCGCCACCCCGCTGCTGAGAAAGAACGACTGACCTGGTTGACCAATGACAGCGCTACTGCCGGCCGGATTGGCCAGAGGCCGGAGTAAACACTCTTGCTGGAGCTATGCCAAGGTTGCTCGAGGAAGCGCCGCTCCGGCGAAGGCTCGTGCCACGGGCGGCTCACTATCTTCTGTCGGACATATGATTCGGGGCAACCTGGTCCAGCCCAAGTTTGTGAGCACCCGCTCAGCTGGTCTGTTCGGCACCGTCCGCGCCCGCCTCGGGTATTCGTTCGGGCACCTGCTGCCTACGTCACGGGCGGGTTTGCCTTCGTCGACATCGAGAGTTCCGGCGGCAATCCGGCCAACGCCAACAGGTATCACACGGTGAGCGAGATGCGTCCGGAGCCCGACTTTGTCGTGGGGTTGGCGGTCATGGAGGGCTCTCAATTCTCCGGCGGCGTGATACCGGCGACTTTGGCGATGTCGGCGCTGCGGGTCGATTCCGCGGCGAGGAAGCTCGCGAAAGCGGCGGCAGTTTCGGCCACCGGTTCAGCACCGAGCGCAGTCAGCTTCTGGACGAGTTCGGGATGCTTCGAGGCTGCCTGCACGGCGGCATTGAGTTGTGTCACCAGGTCGGGCGGCATGCCCTTCGGGCCCCACAAACCGTACCAGAGCACAAAGCTCAGTCCTGGGAACCCTGCCTCAGAGACTGTCGGCACGGACGGCAACTGCGGCGCGCGCTGCTCGGACATGACCGCGAAGGCGCGCAGGCCGCCTGCCTGAATCTGCTGCAAGGCGCTGCCGAGTGGGGCGACCATAAGGGTCGTCTGTCCGCCGATGACATCGGTGAGGGCAGGCGCCGTGCCACGGTAGGTGACGATAGCCGTCTTGACGCCAATGCGGTTGTTGAAACTCGCGCTGGCGAGGTGCCCCATCGCGCCAAGCCCGGAATTCGAGTACGTGTGCTTGTCGGGGGCCGCCTTCATTTCGGCGGCGAGAGCCTCGAGGTCAGTCGGGGTCCTTCCGGGGTGGCCGACGAACACCATAGGGGAGGTGGCCAGCCGCGAAATGGGCGAGAAGTCTGCGACCGGGTCATAAGGCACCTGTTTCATGACGTGCTTGGCCATGAGATGGATGTCGGCATTGGTCAAGAGCGTCGTGCCATCGGGTGCGGCACGCGCCACTTCGGCGGCGCCCAGCGTGTTGTTGGCGCCCGCGCGGTTTTCAATCACCCAAGTCTGGCCCAGCGTATCCTTGAGGCGGTCCGCAAAAAGCCGGCCAATGACATCGATGTTGCCGCCGGGCGCGGCCGGGACGACAAGGCGGACATTGCGGCTCTGTTGAGCGGACGCCGCGCGCGGGAGCGGCGCCAATCCAAGTCCAGCCAGTCCAAGCAGAGTTTTGCGGCGGGTGAGCATAGCGATCCCCAATGCGTTCGGCCTCGCGTCATCACGCGCGACGCCGCGGAGCCAGTGCGCTGCAAGCTCCTGCCTCACCTACTCGGCCGCCTGCGCCACGGTTTGGGCGTCGCCAGCAACGGTGGTGCGGCGCACGTCGCGCGGCTGCGTCTCATCGTAGCGCCGGCCGCGATGCATGGTCTGGCGGTTGTCCCAAATGACGAGGTCGTCGGCCTTCCACTTGTGCACGTAGACGAAGCGCGGCTGGGTGGCGTGCTCGGTGAGGTCCCTGAGCAGGATGCGCGCCGCGGGCATCGGCATGCCGAGGATGGTGCCGGCATGCGAGGAGAGATAGAGCGACTTGCGTCCCGTCACCGGGTGCGTGCGCACCAGGCGCTGGTGCACCGGCTTGAACATCACCTTCTCCTCGTCGGTGTAGTCCAGGAAGCCCAGCGAGCCGCGCGAATACATCAGGGAGTGCTCGCAAACGAGGCCCTCGATGTCGCGCCTGGTCTCGTCGTCCAGCGCATCGAAGGCCGCCCGCATGTCGGCGAACTCGGTATCCCCGCCCTTGGGGTTCACGACGCGCGCGGAGAGCAGCGAGTACTTGGCCGGGATGGCCCGGAACGAGCTGTCCGAGTGCCACAGCATGTTGCCGAGGTTGAACATGCGCTGGCGGCTGTCGAGGGCGAGCGGCTTGCCGTCCTTGCCGAGGTTGGACACGTCGTTCATGCCGGTGGCGAGGCGCTTGTCCTCCGGCTTGGTGATGTTGCCGCCCTGCGCGTGCTCGAGCGAGCCGAAATTGCGGCTGAAGACCATCTGCTGCTCGTCGGTGAGCTTCTGGTCGCGGAACACCAGCACGGCGTACTTGTCCATGCCGGCCTCGATCGCCGCCACGTCCTCCGGTGTCACGGGCCTGGTGATGTCGATGCCAGAGACTTCACCGGCGAAAACGGTGCCGATCTGGCGGATGGTCACAGGCATGGAAGCATCTCCTCCGTTCGGGCCGGCATCCTTTCTGCGGCTCGGGCTTCAAGTTGCAGCGTAGGCCAGCCCGCCGGCCTTGCAAAGCGGGCTCGCCCAAGAGGCCAGGTTAGCGCAGCGCTCTCGTTCAAGAGCGAGCAGAGCGTGGGGCGGGCAACGCCG